>NZ_FOZL01000002.1:0-600000 GCF_900114625.1 Granulicella pectinivorans | reverse complement strand
ACCGCCGCCACCACTATGGCCTCCGCACCACCCCACGCCTCTTCGACGCCACCCGGATCACCCGCCTCCTGAGCCTCGGAGCCCCAGCCGGAGCCGGCATCTTCGTCGAAATCTCCATCTTCGGAGCCGTCACCTTTCTCATCGGCACCATGGGCCCACTGCCTCTCGCGGGACATGAGATCGCCCTCAACTGCGCCTCCTTCACCTTCATGATTCCCTTCGCCATCTCCGCCGCCGCAGCGGTCCGCGTCGGACAGGCGATCGGCCGCAAATCCCCGCGCGAAGCAGCCTCCGCCGGATGGGCCGCGATCCTGCTTGGAGCCATCGCCATGGCCACCTGCTCCCTCTTCCTCGCTGGCTTCCCCCACGCCATCGCGTCCGCCTTTACGCTGGACCCGACCGTCATCGCCGCTACCGTCCCGCTACTCTACATCGCCGCCGCCTTCCAGTTCTTCGACGGCGTCCAGATCACCGCCAACGGAGCCCTCCGCGGAGCCGGCGATACCCACACCGGCCTCATCGTGCAACTCGCTGGCTACTGGGCCATCGCCCTGCCCCTCGGCTACTACCTGGGCTTCCGCCGCCACCTCGGCCCCGCCGGCCTCTGGATCGGCCTATGCACCGGCCTCATCGTCGCCGCGACATGCCTCGCCCTCAAATGGCGTCACACCACCCGCCACGTCCCGATTGCCGGGTAAGGCAATTTTGCATTACCGTCGCAGGGACAACGAGCTGAACGCGTTGCTCCAGGCGGATAACGTCGTCTTTGATCGCTCGGCCGCTGAGGCGGGTAGAGCCTTTCTTCTGGCGGGCGGCAATTTTGCCGATGGCCTTGTCGCCCACGAGGGCAGGCGTCTCGGTGGCGAGGTCTTCGTAACCTTCGACAGAAAAGCCGCCAAAATTGCCACAAGCCAGGGAGTGAAGGCTCAACGGGCAACCTGACAAGTCTTATTGATTCTTCCTGCTCTCCGCCACCCCGGCCGCCGTATACCCCTCCCATTCCCACGGCGTCACCGTATCCCCCAGAATCTTTTCAAACAGGGTCCGAAACGCCATCTCGCCATTCTCGCTGTTTGTCAGCACGATCATGCAGTCCCCCTTCTCCCGGAAGCAGATCATGTAGTTCTGCGCGCCCTCGCCATGCCCTTCCTTGAAGAACGCCGGCCCGTACTTCGTGGCCGACAACAGCCCCCACCCCAGCCCGTACGAAAGCCCCACCCGCGATCCCTCATCGCCCTTCTCGTTCGCGAGAGTAGGGAACTGGTGTAGCGAAGTAATCGAGATCTGCGGACGCAGCATCTCCGCCTGCGCCTTCGCGGTCATCACCCGCCCCGCCAGCAGCCCTTCGACAAACCTCCCCAGATCCCCGACCGTCGTGTCCATCGACCCCGCCGCCCTGGGATTCATTCTCTTGGAGTGACCCAGATTCACTCCCGTAGGGTCATACCCCAGCGCATAGTTCCCCTGGAAGCTCTCCTGCCAAACCATCGAGGTCCGCGTCATCCCCTGCGGTGCGAAGATCCTCTCCCGCATCAGTTCATCGAGCGGCTTGCCCATCCGCTTCTCCACCACCATCTGCAGCAGGTTCATCCCCTCGCCGGAGTAGCCATACCGCGTCCCCGGCTCCCAGTGCAGCCTCATCTTTCCATCCGGCTCCAACGCCGCGAAGTTCGCCAGCCCCGACGTATGCGACAGCAGATGCCGCGCCGTGATCCTTCGCCACCGGACATCCCCCGCCAGATCCTTGTACTTGTCGAACTGCGGCAGCGGCTTGCCCAGGTACGTCCACACGGGCTTATCCAGCTCGATAAACCCGGCATCCACCAGCGTCATCACGTACGAACTGAACAGCCCCTTGGTGATCGAAGCACCCCACATCACGGTCTCCGGCCCCATGGGCAGCTTCGCTCCCACATCGCGCATGCCGAACTCTTCGGTCCACACCACCTTCCCGCCGTTCAGCACGGCGATCTCGGCCCCCGTCACATGCTGGTCCGCCAGAGCCCGCCGCGCAATCGTCGCGGCCTTGGCTCCCGTCAACGTCGTCCCGTCCAGCCGACGAATTCTCGCCTTCTTTTGTGCCTCCGCGCTCGCGCCACCAGCGAGCAGAACCACCATGCCCCACACCAACCAACTGCCTGCAAGCCGGTTCCTCATGCAAACAGCATAATCGTGAACCATCACCCACGCACCTTCCCGCGAAACTGAAGAAAAATAAGAGCGTTCCAGCTACTGGCCAGGGACCACCGCATACGTCGTATCCCAGTGCTCCAGCAGCGTATGCAGCACCGTGCTCCCGCACAGCCACGCCGCCTCCAGCGCCAGCTTCGAGCCGATATACGGCGCCGTCACCGACTCCACCGCCTCATGCCCCGGTCTCTGCATCGAGTAGTTGCTTCCCGTTCGCAGCACCATCACCCGCGCCGGGTCCACCCGTTTCATCCTCCCCAGGCGCTCGATCGCCTCCATAAACCCGGCGTCTTCCATCTCCGTCATCACGAACCTGCCTTTGCCCTTGGTGTACATCTTCACCCAGTCCTCGGCGTACTCCGTCATGATCTTGCCGTGCCAGTAGTAGTCCGATGCAAACGTGTCGCCGATCATCACAAATGGCGGCCTCTGCGCCTCCGGATACCCGGTAAACCCCGCGCGAAACTGAGCCACCACCGGGTCATCGCCCAGGTTGAGATTCCTGGTCAGCCCAAAGGCCCAGTCCGCCAGCCCAGCGTTCAGAGGATACGACTGCGACCGCATCCAGTTCGACGAACCCGGCGAATCCGGCTTCGGCCTCTTCGCCGTCACCGGAAACAGCCCATATGGCCAGTCCTTCGGAGCTTCACGCGGATCGATCTCCCGCGCCACATCCCCCACCACAAACTTCGCCCACGCCGCCGTCCCAATCGACGCATACTTCGGATCCACCCCGGCGATCCCATTGATCAGGAAGTAGGCATGCGTCAGGTCGAACCGGGGATCCAGCCCCAGCGCCATCATCGAAGCCGTCGAATTCACCAGCGTCGTCCCGCTCAACATGCCAATCACGGTGTGCTCCTTGTTGGTCCGCAAAGGATGCACGCCCCCCGGAAAGTCGATGACCTCGGTCAGCTTCTCCCGCTCCACCCAAAACTGGAACTCCCCAGGAATATCCCCCGTATCGTTCCCCACCTCGAACGTAGCGATCACCACCGCCCGCACCGGCCAGGGCTTCTCCTGCGCCTGAGCCACACCCACGAACAAAGCCAGAACCGCCACAACCCAAAGACGCATGGAAGAACCTCAAAGGAAGAATTCTCCCCAGACTACCCCAACCCGCCGAAGAACCACGGAAGGTTGGGATATCCAGCCCCGCAAGATCACTTTCCTGCCTGAGCACGAACCGCGAAATTCCAAGGGAGCCCACCCCGCTACAATCAACTCCAGCTATGCAAACGAAACACATCCATCTCATCGGTATCTGCGGGACCGCCATGGCCTCCCTCGCCGGCATGCTCCAGCAGCTCGGCCATCGCGTCACCGGCTCCGACGCCGCCGCCTACCCGCCCATGTCGCACCAGCTTGCCGCCTTGCACATCCCGGTGCACGAACCCTATAACGAGGCCAACCTGACGCCCCGCCCGGACCTCGTCGTCGTCGGCAACGCCATCTCCCGCGGCAACCCCGAACTCGAGTACGTCCTCGACCAGCGCATCCCCTTCACCTCCATGGCCGCGCTCCTCCACGACGAGTTCCTCCCCAACCGCGAATCCCTCGTCGTCTCCGGCACCCACGGCAAGACCACCACCACCAGCATGCTCGCCTGGATCTACGAGGTCGCCAGCCGCACCAACCCGGCCTTCGCCCCCAGCTTCCTCATCGGTGGCCTCGCCGAAAACTTCGGGACCTCCTTTACCGTCCGGCCCCGCACACCGGACGGCCCGAACCCCTTCCTTCTCGAAGGCGACGAGTACGATACCGCCTTCTTCGACAAGGGACCGAAGTTCCTCCACTACTTCCCAGACGCCGCCATCCTCACGCACGTCGAGTTCGACCACGCCGACATCTATCCTGATCTGGCGGCGGTGAAGACCGCCTTCAAACGCCTCGTCAACCTGATCCCCCGTCGCGGTCGTCTGGTCGCCTTCGACGCGTCGCTCAACGTCACCGAGTGCATCGACCGCGCCTTCTGCGCCGTGGAGCGCTACGGCCTCCTGCCCAGCTCCTTCTGGCACCTGAGCGACCTCACCCACGAGGGCACCACCACCACCTGGACCCTCCGCCGCAAGGGCGAGTTCTTCGCCACCCTCACCCTCCCCATGCCCGGCGAGCACAACGCCTTCAACGCCACCGCCGCGGCCGCCCTCGCCAGCGGACAAGGCGTCCCCACCGAAGCGATTGTCGAAGCCATCCGTACCTTCAAGTCCGTCAAGCGCCGCCTCGAAGTCCGCGCCGAGGTCTACGGCATTACCATCATCGACGACTTCGCGCACCACCCTACGGCCATCCGCGAGACCCTCCGCGCCCTACGCACCAGCTATCGCGGTCGCCGTCTCGTTGCCATTTTGGAGCCGCGCTCGAACACCCTCCGCCGCAACGTCTTCGAAGCCGAACTCGTCGATGCCCTCGCTCTGGCCGATCAGGTGGTTCTCGCCGGAGTCTTCAAGTCGGAGTCCATCCCCGTCACCGAGCGCCTGCACCCGGAGAACGTCGCCGCCAGCCTTCGCGCTCGCGCCATTCCCGCCCAGGTCTACCCCGACGCCGACGCCATCGTCGCCGCCATCACCCCGCAACTCAAACCCGGCGACGTCGTGGCCATCCTCTCCAACGGGGGCTTCGGCAATATCTACGAAAAGCTCCCGCAGGCCCTCGCCCGGAACGAGGGATGATCGCCGAGTCTTCACTCGCCCGGCTACGAGGCTGTGCCCGCCTTCGCGACACGCGTACGCTCGCGAGGGTGGGCCGCCGCAACAGCTCTCACCCCGTGAGCCGTTGCCTCTTCTTCCGCCCTTTCCTCACCATCTTTCCCTGAGCCCGCATCCAAGCCCCCACTGCTATCCTCAAAGAGGCATGTTCGCAACCTTCAAGCTCCTCTTCGTCCTCACCGCATTTGGTCCATTAGCCGGAATCATCGGCATCCCGTACTGCTGGCTCATCAAGGACATCCATCCGCTCTACCGCGTCTCGATGGGCATCATCCGCCTTGCCCTGCGCGCGGCCAAGATTCCCGTGCTCACCACCGGTCTTGAGAACGTGCCCCCAGGCAAGAGCGTCATCTTCATGGCCAACCACGTCTCCAACCTCGATCCCCCGGTGCTGCTTCCCGCCATCCCCGGACGCACCTCCATCCTCCTCAAAAAGGAGCTGATGCGCATCCCCATCCTCGGCACCGCCATGCGCATGGGACGCTTCATCCCGGTCGAACGCGGACACCGCCGCGACGCCGCCACCGCATCCATCGCGGCTGCCGCCCAGGCTCTCGCCGACGGCCTCCACATCACAGTCTTCCCCGAAGGGACCCGCTCCAAAGACGGACGTCTCAGCACCTTCAAGAAGGGACCCTTCTTCCTGGCCCAGCAGACGGCGGCCCCCGTTATTCCCGTAGCCATCTCCGGCACCGAACGTATGATGCGCAAGGGCTCCGCCGCCATCTACCCCGGCACGGCCCACATCCACTTCCTGCCCGCGATCGACCCCACCGCCTACGCCACCCGCGACGCCCTCATGGCCGCCGTCCACGCCGCCATCGCCGCCGCCCTTCCACCGGAGATGCAGCCGGAAGCAGGGCTCAGGGCATAAAAGCCCTCAGCCCCGCCCTTACTTCACCATCGCATTGAAACCATCCGAAGAAAGCTTCTCCCGCATCGCCTCGGCTTCTTTCCTCGATCCATACGGACCAAGCTGCACATGCAGGTAGCTATCCTGCGGCTCGCGCCGGATGAAGACGTTGTACCCCTTCCGCTTCAGCGCCGACACCACCACATCCGCATCTTCCTGCCTTGTAAACGCCGACACCTGCACCATGGTGCCGCCGCCGCCCGCAGGCGCGGCAGGCTTCGCCGCCCCCGAACCCAGTGCCACCGGAATAATTCCCGGCTTCACCGGGGCAGCCGCAACTGGCGGGGGAGCAGGATCGCCCACAATCCCCGCATCCGGATCCCTCGGCTTCGCGGCAGCCACCACCGCCGGCACCACCACCGTCGCCGGAGCCTTGCCCTGCGGCCCCGAAAGCTTCAGCGGAGCACCCACCGAACCATACTGCGACCCGCCAGCCGCATTCGCTGCCGCGGCGTCCTTCGCAGAGAACCCAGGACCGGACTGAATCGCCGCCGTTCCCGGCGATGGCTTGAACGTCCGGAACGTATCTTTTCCCCCGCTGCTATCCGCATTCGCGTCATCCGTGGCCCCGCTCGCCGTCTGCGCCGACTTCCGCCCCAGCGAGTATCCAAACCCGAAAAAACCAGCCAGCAGCAATGCCAGAACGAAGAAGATGCCCAGCATCGTCGACGTACCCAGCGAGATCTCTTTGTCGCGTCTACGGTCGTCCATATCGTCTAAATCGTGGTCCCCATGCAAAACACTCACCGCTCTACTCCTCCAGCTTGATCGTCGGCTTATCGCTCATCGTCTTGTTCAGCAGATTCATCAACTCCATCGGCAACGGAAAGATGATCGTCGTATTCTTCTCGACGCCAATCTCCGTCAGCGTCTGCAGGTAACGCAGTTGCAGCGTCATCGGCTGCGTCGCCATCAGCGCCGCCGCCTCTACCAGCTTGGTCGACGCGTCATACTCACCCTGCGCGTGAATCACCTTCGACCTCCGCTCCCGCTCCGCCTCGGCCTCCTTCGCCATCGCCCGCAGCATGCTCTCCGGCATGTCCACCTGCTTCACTTCCACCGACACCACCTTCACCCCAAACGGCGCCGTGTGCCCATCGATAATCGTCTGAATCCTCTGGTTCAACTGCTCCCGGTGCGCCAGCAACTGGTCCAGGTTCACCTCACCCAGCACGCTCCGGAGCGTCGTCTGTGAGAACTGGCTGGTCTGGTACACGTAGTTAGAAACCTCGATCACGGCCTTCACCGGGTCGATCACCCGCAGCGTCACCACCGCATTTACCTTCAGCGTCACGTTGTCGCGCGTGATCACATCCTGCGCAGGAACCTCCATCGCCTCCTGCCGCAGGCTTACCCGCACAATCTGGTCCAGCGGACGAAACACCAGAATCACGCCCGGCCCCGACGCATCCTTGCGCACATGGCCCAGCCGAAACACCACCGCACGCTCATATTCCTTCAAAATCTTGATCGAGTTGACGATGTACAAGACGACGATCGCCGCAGCCACGACAAACGGGAACATACCCATAACGACACACCCTCGGAATTCCCTATCGCACAAAGGAATCGAGGCGATTGTAGTCCTTTTGGACCCACAATCGCCTCCGTCTTCCACAGCCCGAACCCAACCCGTTAGAACTTGATGAACACACCAACAGCCGGTTCGGTAATCCAGGTCCTCTTCAAAATCGTCAGATAGTTCTGGCCGAAGTCCGGAGCCAGCGAGTTTGACCCGCGAAACTGCGCCCGCAGCCCGATGTGTTCGGAGATCATGTCGTCCAGACCGACATCGTAGTAATACAGTGCGCGAGCCTGCTCCTGCCGCCCCTGTCCACCGTACGTCGTCGGCTTATACGCCATCGTGCCGGCGCCCCCGCCGATAAACGGCTTCAGCCCAAAGATCGCGATCGGAGGATGCGCCACATAACCCAATGAGTACTCACTCGTGTTGGCCTGCAGACCGAAGTTGAAATCGGTGTTGGACGCAGCGCCGCCGGAGCCCGTGTACTTCTGCGTATAACGCGCATAGCCATAGTTGAACTCGAGTCCAATCCACGGCTTCGCGATGTAGCGAATCTGCACCAGCGCACCCAGCGTGTTACCCGGAACGTCCGTTACCGTCTGGTTCAGGTAGTTCGTGCCCGTCGTCGTGGTGTTGAAATAGCCCGCGCCGCTCACCGCCAGGTCGAGCCTGTCCAGTTGTTTGCCCAGCTTG
Organism: Granulicella pectinivorans; assembly: GCF_900114625.1. NCBI lineage: Bacteria > Pseudomonadati > Acidobacteriota > Terriglobia > Terriglobales > Acidobacteriaceae > Granulicella > Granulicella pectinivorans. The sequence goes on along the minus strand of NZ_FOZL01000002.1, from coordinate 591,971 downwards.
GTCTGCACCTCGGCCTGTCCGTGGGCGATACCCGCCAGGACCACGCTGCACACGCACAAACGCATCATCGAGGAAGAAAGGGAAGTAGCAAACGTCCGGACGAACTGCCGGCGCAACGAAATCGACATCAGATCTGGCTCCTTACACACACGCGCATGTACTCCATTAGTCTACCCGCTCCAGCCGCCAAGGGTTTGCAGATTAGACCGCCCCCAGCCGAAAACGTCGTCGCTCCCAGCTACGTAACTCGTCGATTGGAAGGGAGGTGGTCATTTCTCTTGAACGTTATACTGGCTTCAGTATAAACGCCCCCCCTTATCGACGCGGTCTACGCCTCCACGCCTTTCAGAAGAAGACGCAAGGCACGACGCAGCGAGACATCGAGATGGCAAAGGCACGCTTGACGCAACTGATGAAGGAGTAAAGATGACAAAGTCCATGAAGCATCCCCAACGTCTTGCCAGTGTCTGGGATGACCATGCCGACACCCCGGAAGAAGCGGCCAACCTGCGTGCGCGGGCCGAGCTGATGCATCAGATCGAGATCATCGTGAAACAGCGCGGCTGGACCCAGACCGAGGCAGCAACGCACTGCGGTGTCACCCAGCCCAGGCTGAACGACCTCCTCCGTGGACACGTCTCCCGCTTCTCGCTCGACGCCCTCGTCAACATGGCGACAGCCCTCGGCCGCAGAGTCAGGATCGAGGTCGACGCAGCCTAGCTCGCCTCCACCACCAGCACCAAACCATCCACCCCCGTCACCCGAACCGTCTCTCCTACCACCAGCTCTCGTCCCGCCCGGGCCGCCCAAAGCTCTCCCCGAACCTCCACCTGTCCGCTGGCATTCATCACCACGGCGAGCTGCCCCACCATCGCCTGCGCCCCGGTCAAAATCTTGTTCTTCCTCGCCTGCATCGCCACCCACGCCAGCCCAAACGAGATCGCCCCAAACCCCAGACCGGCCCCAATCGCCGTGCCCGTATGCACCCTCAACGCATCGATCGGCCCATCCACCAGCGTAGCCAGCCCAAACATCAACGCTCCCACGCCCGCCGCCGCCAGCACTCCATGACTCGCAAACTTGAACTCCAGCGCCATCAGGCAGAACGCAGCCACCAGCAGCAGAACCGCCGTATGCCGCACCGGCAGCAGGTTCAACCCAAACACGCCCAGCAGAAACAGCAGCGTCCCCAAAGCCCCCGGAACCACCGTCCCCGGCACATTGAACTCCAGATAAATCAGCAGCCCGCCGATCACCAGCAGAAACACGGCCACATCCGGATTCGTCAGGCTGCCCAGCAGCCTCTCCCGCATCGAAGGCACCACCGGCACTATCGGCACCCCTTTCAGCCGCAGTACCACCTTCGTCCCATTGAACCGCGTGATCTCCCGCCCATCCAGCGCTGCCAGCAGGGAAGCGTCATCGTTCGCCACCACATCCACCAGATGAAGCTTCAAAGCCTCCTGCTCCGAATACGACTTCGAATGCCTCACCGCATCTTCCGCCGCCGCGACGTTCCTCCCCCGAACCTCCGTATACGACCGCAGAAACGCCGCCGCATCGTTCTCCACCTTCTCCTTCAGGACCGGGTCCATCGTCTTGCCTTCCACGATCGGATGCGCCGCCCCTGCATTCGTCCCCGGAGCCATCGCCGCCACATCCGCGGACTCCAGGATGAAGAATCCCGCCGACCCAGCCCTGCTCCCCGCCGGCGCGATATACACAATTACCGGCACCGGGGACTGTTCGATCGCCTGCACCATCTCCCGCGTCGAACTCAGCAGCCCGCCCGGAGTTCCCAGCGAAAGCAGCACTGCCCGCGCCTGCATCCGGTCCGCCTCGTGCAGCCCGCGTCGCAGATAATCCGCCGTCACCGGCTGAATCGTGTCATGCAGCGTAAGCCGCACCACCACCGGACCCTGCGCAAAAGCCTGCCCCACGAACAACATCATCAGCAGCCACAAACACCGCGTGCGCCCCATCGCGCTTCTGCGATGGGGGCTTCCGCCTCCAAACCATCCGGAGAGCCCCCTCACGGTATCGCCTGCCCTCTTGCCGCCAGCGCCGCCTTCATCCCCATCGCGGCCGAGTTCTTCGGCTCCAGCCGCAGCGCATTCCCTACATCCGTCGCCGACCTCTGCAACTCATTCGCCGACAGATCCAGACGTGCCAGCACCAGGTACGCAATCACATTCGGCTTCAACTGAATCGACTTCGTCGCCTCCGCGCGAGCATCTTCGATATTCCCGCTCTGCTCCCGCACCTGCGCCAGCCCCGCGTGCCCCACCGGCGAACTCGCATCCGCCGCAATCGCAGACTGGAACTCCAGCTCCGCCTCCGGAACCAGGCCCTGCGCCAGATAATCCCGGCCCTGCTGCGAGTACTCCACTGCCTGTTGCGCCGGAGGAAGCGCCGCCAGCCGCATCGCCCGCATCTGGTCCAGTTGGAACGCCGCCTGCCGGAACGAAGCCTCCGAGTATGTCCGCCGAATTCGCTCGATCGGCTCGAATCCACCCGTCTCGACCGCCGCCTTCAGCCCCGTACCGGCCTTCGCCGCCTCCACCCGCAACTTCAGCTCCTTGGCCTCCTGGTCCTGCGCATGCAGCTTCAGTGCCGCATCCAGTTCCTTCAACGTCCCCGCCGCATCCCCCCGGTTCAATAACGCCACAGCCACGTTGAAGTGGTAGTCCGCATCCTTGGGGTCCGCCGTGGAGGCCCGCTGAAACAACGCCCCCGCATCTTTTCCCTGCCGGCTCGCCGCGACACCCTGATTGTTCACAATCTCCGGCAACGGCAGACGGCTGGCCACAAACGCAAACGCAGACTCCGACTCCGCATACTTCGCCAGGTTGAACTTCGCCAGCCCCAGGTAGAACCCAGCCTCCAGCGCCGCCCGATCCGTGCGCGGAACCTTCGCCATCGTCGCGGCGGCCGCCTCATACTGCCGGTCCGCATACTGCGCCTTGCCGAGAGAAAGCAGGGCCGCCGTGTACTTCGGCTCATCCGCAATCGCCGCCTCAAGCCGCTTGATCCGCTCCGTCGAAGCCGACGACGTCGTCCCGCGAATGTAATTCTCAAACGCGCTCAGCTTCACCCCGCCCGCCGCGGAGAGAAACGTCTGCTGCGCCACCGGAAACTTCGGATCGATCTCCCGCGCCACCTTCCACGCCAGCGCATTCTCCACATCGAACAGCCGCGGCAGCTCCGCCGAATCCTCAATCGGCCGCGAAAGCGACAACTGGTTCACCCGCAGCACCTGCGCCTGCACCTGGATCGCCCCATTCACCACATTGAAGCTGCCGACAACCACATAGTCCGCATCCAGCGTCTGCGCAATCCGGATGGTCGTCGCCCGTGTCGGCCTGAAGTCCACCGGGAACCCAAGATGGTCCATCGCGTACTGCCGGTCTTCGCGCGAGATGGTGAGGAACCCCGAGGAGTTCAGCCGCTGGTCCAGCGTGTACGGAAACGACTCGCCGATCCACTGCAGGTTCACCTGGCCCGACCGGTTCTCGAACGGCAGCACCAGCACCAGGCGCCCTGCCTCATGCGCCTCGCCCGAGCTCTGTGCCATCGCGGCGACAGCCAGCGAAAGCAGCACCATCATCGAACCCCAAAGACGTATCGCTCGCAGCATTGTCACCTGTCCCATCCAGCAGCCATTATAGTGACCGCCTAAGAGTGAGACGGCAATACCGAATCCCCGGGTGTCCCACCACGAAGTCTCATTCCCGAACAGCGGGAGAGCCCGGAGAAGCAGTGACCGCTCCGCGCGCAGCGGGCCCGTCCGGCAGGACCTATCTTTGTACGGAAGCATTCACCGATCGAGGAAACCGAAGCACTGCAGCCCACTCCCCCTTGCGATACCCCTGCCACACCACATCTCCATGCAGCATCCGAGCTGCCTCCCGCGGCCGCAGATCGTGATGGAAATCGAAGTACTTCTCATCATCCCCGCTCCCGCCCGCCACATGCACCTTGCCTGAGGCCGGCTCCCACTTCGTGGAAAAGATCATGGCTGTGTCGTACGCACCGGGATCCCCAGCAGCCTTCTCCATCTCTTCCATCGAAAAATTCTTGATCGCCACCGTCTTCATCGGAGTCGCGATATACCCCAGCTCCGGTCGCTCGAACTCCTGCGTCCCCGGCCACGCCGTCAGGACCGTGGCCGCCGGATACTCCTTCGCAATCAGAGCGATCGCCTCCTGGTGCAGCACAATCATGTCGCGATAGGTGAGGTTATCCTCCGGAGCGAACGCATACGGCGGATTCACCCAGATCCCCGCGATGAACCCCGCGGCCGCCAACGCTGCCAAACCGCCCCACCGCCGCAGCCCACGCCGCCACTCCACCACGCACACCATCACAATGATGGGAAAAACCGGCAGCAGATACCGGGTCAGCAGCGCGCCGCCCAGCACCGAAAACTCCACCCAGTTTGCCAGCACCACCACCGAAAGCCCCGTCATCACGCCGCGAGAAAGCCGTCCCCGCCCCGCCACAGCCGGCATCAGCATCGCCGCCACCGCGCAGCCCGTAGCGACGAACATGTTCATATGCGTCGTCAGGTGCAGCACCCGGTGCCACAGGCAAAGCGCAATCCGGTAAGCCCCCAGATTCGCCGTGGCGTTGTAGCGCAGATACTCCGGATTCCCGAACACGAAACCCGTCTTCCGCCAGTGATACCCATACCAGGCCAACAGCGGCAGCACCGGAGCCACCAAAGCCGCCGCCCACGCCACATGCACCGAGAGCCACCGCTTCGGTGTCCGGTGAGTCCACCAAACCCGCAACCCGAAATAAAGCTCCAGCACGGCAAGCGCCAGCGGAGTAACAATCGCCGTCTCTTTCGAGAGTGCCGCCAGCGCAAACAACACCGCCGCCGCCACTCGCTCCACCAGCGCCGCCTCCAGAGGCTCGCCCGTCCCCGGATCTTCCCGACGCACGAAGTAGAACGAGAGCCCCCAAAGCGTAAATGCCGCCGCAAAGATATCCGCATGCGCCAGCGAACTCTGCGCGAACCACACCGGATACACCGCCGTCAGCACCATCGTGGCCACTGCCGCCGAAACCCCGGCAATCCCCTTCACCAGCCGATAGATCCCAACCAGAGCCGCTGCCGCCACACCGCACACCAGCAACCGCGTGGCCGTCACGGAGAAGCCGAACACATGCCACCACCCCGCCAGCAAAAGCGAGGGCAGGGGAGGGTGTGCATTGCTCGTCGTCGTCACCGGAATCAGCGTTCCGGTCTTGAAGAAATCCCACGCCGAGGGAATGTAGTACCCGGCCTCATCCCAGAAGTAGGGAAGCCGCAGCAGCGTCCAGTGCGTGAGCACTACACCTGCAAACACCACCGGAAACATCACCCAAAGCGGAAGTCCAGTACGCTTCACGCTAGTGGACAGGGCCGCCGCCGTGGACCGCAGGCTCCAGCGACAACTGCCCAAACGTCTGCTCATACTGCTGCAGGTTATGCGCCAGCACATTCAGCAGAGCCTTCGCCTGCTGCGGGCTCAGATACACAGCCTGAAAGTTCTCGACCTTGACCTCATCCGCCGAAGCCTGGTGCATCGTTCCAAACACCAACTGAAAGTCCCAAACGCTCATCCGAACCTGGACGCTGTTGGCATAGCCCTCGCGATAGTGCTCTGTCTTGGTCAACGTCAGCGCTGGCTGCTCGGCATCCTTGTTCTGGCTCATCGGTGTAAAACTCCTCTGGAAAAAAAATTTGGTGCGAAAGAGGGGACTTGAACCCCTATGGATTGCTCCGCCAGATCCTAAGTCTGGTGCGTCTGCCAATTTCGCCACTTTCGCATTTGATTCTAAAGCGCTTACTTCTTGCCCTTTGCCGGCGTCCGCTTTGGCGTCCCTTTGATTCCGAAGCCAACCAGCTTATCGAAAGCCATCTGATCGTGGTCCGGACTCAAGTGAGCGTAGCGCATCGACATCTATATTGTACTGTGGACCATCAGTTGAGCAATTGTCCGAATGTCCACGCCGGCCATCGTCAGACGAAGGCAAATATGTGCCGGTTCTTGTGCCACGTACAGTTGGCGATCTCAGCTTCCTTAACTGCGGATCGAACCATTCTCAGTGCGAGGTCATCGGAGTGGCCTCTGAATTCAAGAAGACCGGGCTGTTCGGTCCTGAGGTTTTGTGGAACACATCGAGGACAACCGTATTGAGCGGTATGTGACGACCGCTTTTGGTGTTAGCCATTTTGCGGACAGTAAGAATTTTCCTTTCGAGGTTCACATCGCTCCACTGTAAGCGCCACTGCTCCGATGCCTCATCCTCGTGTGCAGGGAAACAAGGAAGGCGGGCAGGAGGCAGGGGAGCGTTTGGCCCGGACGTATCCGTTCGATCTTGAGCTTCAGCTCCTGCGTGGACCGTTCACCGTTTTCGGCTTTTGAATGCTCCAATGCATCGTCCAGAAGTGTAGAGAAGAGAAGTCCCCGCCCATGCACTTCCGGTGACTTTACCGACGGGAGTTTCCGTCTTTCGTTTGTCCAGCGATGTCTTGGCGTCTGATTTGCACCCAGCGCCACGGTGTAGCGACGGTGAGTGCGAGGTATACCTAGTCAGGGAGGAGTGGCCTTTTTCCGGACGGGACTAACCATGCGGGGACCGATCTGGCAGTCTAGAAGCAGTCTCATAAATACCCAAGGCATGTAATTTGTTGCATTCTGGATATGCTCTGATGGTCTCCGCGGACGGCGATGGCTGGATGCTGGGAGTTGACGGAAGAACAGTGGGTTTTGGTTAAGCCGTACTTCGTCCGGCTCGTCGCGAGGATGATCGCGGTCGCCCGTGGCACGAGACCCGTGCGGTCTTGAACGGGGTTTTCTGGGTGCTTGGCACAGGGGCGCAGTGGCGCGAACTGCCGGAGAAGTAGCCTCCGTTCCAGACCTGTCATCGCCGGTTTCAACAGTGGATTCGCAGCGGCACGCTCGAAGAAGCGTTGCGTCTGCTGGCGCGATTGCTCGATGCGCAAGGCAAGCTCAACCTTCGAAGAAGCGTTCGTCGATGCCACCTTCGCGAGCGCCAAAAAGGGGGCTTTGCTGTCGGTCCCACGCGCCGGGGCAAGCGCACGAAGATCGTCGCTCTCGCCGCTGGCAACAGTCTTCCTCTCGCCGTCTCTGTCCAAAGCGCTTCGCCTGCCGAGTGCCAGCTGGTTGAAGAAGTTCTTGCCGGAAGCTTTCTCGACGAACTCCCAGCCCGAATGATCGGTGACAAGGCGTACGACTCGGACAGGCTCGATCTGCGGCATAAGAAGGAATACGGCATCGAGATGATGGCTCCGAATCGACGCAATGGTGGCAAAACCCAAGACCGGCGGAAGCTCCGCCGCTACAAGAAGAGCTGGAAGGTCGAACGACTCTTCGCCTGGATGCACAGCTTTCGAAGGCTCGTCACTCGATGGGAATTTCACATCGAAAATTTCCTCGGATTCGTCCAACTCGCATGCATCCACATGCTCCTAAGACGTTTATGAGACCACTTCTAGAGTCCATCGACAAAACAGCCCTTGCTATTAGTAACGCTGGTGACGGCGCTGGAGTCTTCTTCCGGAAGATGTCTCGGGATATGGAGTCGGCCGCTGAAGAAGTACACAATCTCCTTGGTGGTGCGTTCCAGTCTTTGGATGGCACGATCACTAAGTTGGTCACAACCCATACGAAGACCTTCCGAGACTTCACCCGACTGGTGAGCAACAGCTTTGCCGAGATGTTCAGAGGAATTGCCGCAAGCCTTGCAACACCAGGGCTGAAGAACCTCGAACAAGGCATAGCGAAATCGGCCCTGGGTGCCCTAGGCAAGGGTGATCAGCCCCCCAGTGGCCTCATGGGTACGCTGACTGGTCAGAAGGGCCCTGAGCCCGTTGTGCTCGCAGTGGACAGAACTAACGTGTTGTTGCAACAGATGTTGGTCACATTGCAGACTATGTCTTTCAAGAGTAGTACTGGGGGAACAGTGATTCCCTTTCCAGACTCAGCAAGCACGCCTCCCGATGGTAGCACTGGTGGCAACTTCATGGACACAATCCTTGGAATTGGCCTGGGTGCTGCCACTGGCGGATACGCGGGGGGCCGAGCGGTTGGTGGTGATGTAACAGCCGGCATGACTATATGACGTGGGAGAGATGGAGGTGAAAAATTCGCTCCCACACAGGATGGCAAGATCATCCCGAACAAGAGCCTGGGTAACGGAGATCTTCACATGCATGTAGATGCGCGTGGAGCTAACGATCCCGCCCAAACTGAAGCTGCAATCCACCGCGCCATGTGCTTTTACGGTCGTCAAATCGCCAAGCAGATTATCAAAGCCATGGATCAGCGTGGTGTCCGTAGACCTGGCAGCGCTCGATGAACTATTGTTACAAATATCATGCCCCAACCTAACTCATGAGGTTGGGGCATTTCGTCGTTTAATCAATCTAAACATGTTCGGGTAAGAATCACTCCGCAGCGTGCCAAGTTGTAAACATAGTCGCCGAATCTCGATTCATCAATGATGGGACCGACCGCCTTGACAAAATATCGAGCGCCTCGTAGGCTTGCGAAACGCCACCATAGACCGACTTAGAGCGCAAATTAGCTGCATCCTGATATCTCCCTGTCTATTCGAAGTCTCATCTTTCAAATAAGGGCGGATCTCCGCCTCAGGATACGCATGCGCCATTACGTAGGTACGGGACATTGTCTGTTTGTAGGCTTCTTTTGTGGGCTGGTCTCGGTTCTTTACTCCCAGCACAATCAGCCTCCTCTCGTAGCGCTGAAGCTGATCGTTCCGCTTCAGAACTACGCCATCCATAGCGTTGATCGCTCGTTCGGAAATGTGAGCCTCGCCGTGACGGGACTCACCCCAAGCGAATGGCGACGCTTCGTTGCAGCTCGCCATTCGCTGTGGCAGCTGAATCGGAGCATCTTCATCGACGCGACCAACCAAGCGTCTACTCGATCATCCAGTGCTTTTATTCATTCGGCATCAATATAAATCGGTGGCGGACGCCGATTGAAGTCGATGTAGTACGCGATAAATGGATAAGCGGTATACAGGCAAAGACCAAGAGCACGGCTACAGGAGAGATCAGTTGAACAGGTTTATTCAATCCGCCATTTCAGGAATCGCATTAGCACTGACTCTTACCCTGCTCATCGTATGTTCAGATGACGCGCATGCCCAAGACACGATTCCCAGCGCGGTCACCCCAAAAAATAATACTGGTGATCTCCCATATTCCACCTCTCTGGGAACAGCCACCGAGCATGTCGAACTCTCATCTGGGAATCTGATTATCTCCATCCCATTTCTGGACCTGCCAGGTCGAAAGATGTCCTACGATTTCGGGATTCGCTACGACGCTCGTTTTTGGGTCAACCAAATAACCCCGCAAAATAAGCTCTATTGGAATCCTGAGCAGCGTAACTGGTTGACTGCAAACACTATTGGTTGGACGCCGATGCAAGGCTACCTGACATACTCCCATGGCCCTGCCGCCTGTATCAATAACACAGGTCAAGAACCGATTACGAATCCCACAACGATCTTCTACAACGCGGGGGGCACAAGAACCGACGGAGTTATTTTTACAGATAATCAAGGACGAAAGCACACATTCCTCGTGAATGAATTCACTTCAGGAGAATGTGATCAAACTGTTCCATCTGTGGGCCAGACCTTCGATTCTTCGAACTATGTAGGGCCCAGCCCTGATATGGATGGCTACTATGCTGCCTTTGTCACAGCTAGCACTGGTATCAATATTATTGCTCCCGACGGAACAGCCTATCTACCGGGAGGCACGTCGGGTGGGGTGACAAATTACTACCAAAAGCAGTATTTTACTGACCGCGCTGGGGAGCTAGACCTCCGAGGTAATGGGCAAATCATATCTCCGGGCAGCCAAGACACGATCGGTCGAATTCCCCTTACCCAACAGATCAGTGCGAATCAGATTCTCTACACCACGCGCGATTCAAACGGCACCTCACAGAACTACACCGTCAACCTTCAAAGCATGACTGTGCGTACGCAGTTCAATGCAACAAATATCGCAGAGTATTCAGCAACACGACAGGTCGTAAGCTCCATTGTTCTGCCGAATCAGCAGTCGTACACATTCCAATACGACTCTTGGGGAGAAGTCACCCAGATGACTATGCCCTCCGGAGCAGTCATAGTTTATACCTGGTCTTCGGTAAATATGTATGGCACAACAGTCCGATCCATCACTCAGAGAAGTGTGACGCATGATGGAGTGACAGATACTTGGAATATTGCATATTCCAGCGTGTCCACCGCAAATCAAGGAACGATGCAATTGGTCACGGAGACTGATCCTCCTGATTCAGCGAATCACAGATATCAAACGGTCTACACATTCGACGATAATGAGCATCTGATCAAAGCTCAGTATCTTGCGACCCCCGGAGGTTCGCAGCTGCTCGAATACGACATGACCTGGGATACAACTCGAGCTGCTGCGGATGGAAGTTCTTCAGAAAATGGTCTCCTCACTTCGCTCACGACCATTTTGGAGAATCAGCAGACGAGCCAACGCCAATTCGACTACGATCTATATGCCTATCCCTACCAAACTCTGAATTGTGGCGACTACAGCTCCGTATGGCAACTCTGTCAGGAGTTGTCTCAGGGCGCGGACGCTCCGTCATTTACACCAGCCCCACCTACCTATCTGCCGCCGCTCACATGGGAGCCCGGCTCCCATGGAAATGTCACTGCAATCCGCGAATATGAATGGGGACAAGGGCACCCAGGGCCGCTGGTCCGACAGACTCTACGGTCTTACCTGCATGATTCGGTCAGCAACTACTTCATCGCCGCTCCGAATGCGACAACAGCCGGAGCCCAATTACGTAACATCGCGAATCGCGTCTCGACTGAATCGATTTACGATGGCTCTGCCGTCTGTAGCGGTACTGGCACCTTCATCTGGAATGGAACCGGAAGCATCACGCCGCCTGCGGCTTGCGGCGCAAACCTGCTCGCCCAGACAAAGGTGGTTTACGACAACGGCAATCCCGCGAACTATGGATACTACGGAGAACCGACGTCGGTCACCCATACGAATTTCACTCCCGGAGCCTCATCTCCGACAACGAGCTATTACTATGACTCTTACGGTAATATTATTACCAAGATAGACCCCATGGGTAATCCAACGCATTATGGATATGCTGATGCCTGGACGGGGAGTACTTCATGTCAACCGTCCTCTGCGGGCGGGATGTCTTCAGCCTACCTGACGAGTGTCACCAATGCGCTCAATCAAGCGCACTCGCTCACTTACTACGAATGCACAGGCAAATTGGCGTCGTTCGCAGATGCAAACAGTGCCACGACGAACTACACGTACGACCTTATGGGGCGCCCATACACCACGGTTTACTCGGATGGAGGGCAAACCACGACCACCTATGACGATTCATCCCATACTGTAGATGTTCAGAGTTTGATTGCGAGTGGCAAAGTTAGGGAAGCCTTGACACAGCTAGACAACCTGGGCCGAGCGATACAGACCCAACTCAAGTCAGATCCCCAAGGCACTGATTATGTAGACACCACTTACGATGCACTGGGTCGCGTCGCCTCAGTATCGAATCCTTATCGCTCCACTGGGGATGCGAGCTACGGAAAGACGTATTTCAACTACGATGCCCGAGGTCGGAAGACGTCACAGACCAATGGGGACAATAGCACTCTGATCTGGAATTATTCAGGTTCGAGTGTCACTGCAACGGATGAGGCGGGAAACTCCTGGACACGCGCAACCGATGCCCTCGGCATGTTGACCAGCGTCGTTGAGCCCGGAAATCTCGCCACGACCTACTTTTACGATACCCTCGGCAATCTGAAGTGCGCTGATCAGTGGGGAACGTCCCCAGAGGGTGCCGCATGCAATGGAACTGTAAAGAGAAGCTTCCAGTACGACTCGCTCTCGCGTTTGCTGACCTCTTCGAACCCAGAGACGGGCACAATCTGCTATGGCCAGTGGAGCAATTCTCACTGTGTCAACGGCTACGACGCGAACGGCAATCTCATCGCGAAGACCGATGCTCGCGGCATCACAACAACCTACACTTACGATGCGTTGAACCGGCTGACCTTCAAGCACTATTCCGACGGCACCTCGACGGCAGCGTTCGGGTATGACGGCAAGGACGCGAGCGGCAACGCCCTGGCTCCCAACTACGGGGCTTCAACGAATGTCGTTGGGAGGCTTACGTATGCTTCCAACATGGTCAATGCCGATATCGGAGTGGGCTACGACGCGATGGGCCGGATCACTTCACAGACGTACTGTCTTCCCTCAAACTGTGGAGATCGGAAGACGGTGACCGCGTCGTACGATCTCGCGGGTAACCTGAGCACCCTGACGTATCCCGATGGGCGCTCCGTGCAGCAAGGCTACGACGCGGCAGGCCGCATGTCCTCCGTGTATCAAAATCAGGTGTGGAATGGGACGTCGGTGAACCAGACCTATCTCTCTGCATCTGCCAACGGAAGCTTTGATCCGGCTGGACATCTGGTGCAGGCGACCTTCGGGAACGGGGTGGCATTTGGAGCGACCTATGACAACCGTGAACGGATGCACACGCTCACGTACGGGCCGTCGACCGCACCCCTGTGGTCCAAGCAGTATGCTTACAACCCGAACAGCAACCTCCAAAGCTATACGGATCTCATCACGGGTGTTCAGCGGCAGTTTGGCTATGATGGCCTGAACCGTCTCACGAGTGCGCAGGACATCTTCTCCAGTCTTGCGATCCCGAGCGGGTCGAACGGAAATACGGGCTCGACAACCACGAGCGGAAGCGGCGCGACCCAGACTCCCGGAGCAACTGGGGCCGTTCCGTGGCTCACGAATCCTGACGACTCGAACCTGCTCTCCGAGATCGGGACGCCGGACGGGAGTTGGTTGGATATCAACACCACGGTTGTACCGAACGCATTCGCCGCGCCGGATGGATCGATGACCGCAGCCCTTGTGACTGCAACATCCGGTTCGGCCGACAGCGGAGAAGCCGGAAAGGCCAGTTCACCCTCTTCGCTCACGGGAGAGACTGTAACTGGTTCTATCTGGCTCCGCACCACATCGGGGACCCAAACCATCAATCTCTACATAACAACCAACTCCGCGAGCGGATTTGCCGTTCCCGGAACACATCAAGTGCAGCTCACTACCTCTTGGCAACAGTTCTCGGTGAGTGGCTACACGGGATCAATGAATCTGAATGAAGTGCGCTTGCAGATTGGCGGCGGCGGTACTTTCACCAGCGGACAAACGTTTCTGATGTGGAATCCCATGCTGGAAGATTCGGGCTCCGCTGGGAGCAGTGTGACGAACATTCTCCCTTATTCACAACGTTTCTCGACATGGACGAACTCGCATGGAACAACGACGGATAATACGGTCATTGCGCCCGACGGTAGCAACACCGGAACAACGCTTCAGGCGGATATGAGCGGTAATGCCAACGTGGTCTATGACATAATCCCGAATCCTGCACCGTTGTCTGGCATGCAAGTCACCGGATCCGTCTGGTTGAAAGTTCCTTATGGGACAGTACCTGTTCTGCTTACTTTTTTCGAAGTAGGCTCCTCTGGCGGCAATCCGATGGCGGCGCAGACTGTCAATCTAACGACAACGTGGCAGCGATTTCAGGTAACGGGGACGACGCAGTCAATGCTCAATTATCTCGTCTTCCAGATTGGAGGTGCGCAAAATCAATTTATCAACGGACAATACATTCAAGCCTGGGGAGCACAGGTGGAGCTCGCCGCACAGGCCGGACCTTACGTAGCAACCGGAGCGACGCCCGTCACGATGAATACCAGCATGGTGAACCTGTTCCCCTACTCGCAACAGCCAAACCGGCCTGGATGGGGTACGTATCAAGCGATTCTGACATCCACTACTGTGGCCGCCCCGGACGGATCGATGACGGCAAGCCAAATGACCCAAACTACAGGTTCGACGAATACCGAACTGGCCAATGGGGTGGCCAATCCGGGGCTTTACGATGGCGCGACTTTGACGGCCTCGATCTTTTTGCAATCCGCAGGTGGTGCCGGAAATATCAATCTCTATCTCTACGGGATCACGGCATCCGGAACAACTTACATGGGGTCTCAGGCGATCACGATGACTGGAACCTGGCAGAGGTTCTCGGTTGTTGGAACCACACCTGCGCCGACAGGCCTGACCGCCCTTAGACTTCAAGTAGGGGACTCCAATGTGCCTCCAGGTCAGGTCTATAACGTTTGGGGCGCTCAGTTAGAGTACGGTTCGCATCCAGGGCCATATATCCCCACGAATTCTCTTCCTATGCTCACGGGCAGAGGGTACGTCAATCTGCTTCCACAGGCACAACCCTCCAACGGGCCGAGTTGGGGCATGGTCAACACAACAACGGCGGTTAATACCGACACTGCTCCTGATGGAACTCATACTGCGGCAACACTCACTCCTGGCAGTGGTCAGGCGTACGTCGACGACTACATCGCGAATCCGTCGCTCTATGATCAACAGACGGTAACCGCATCCGTCTACCTGCGCACGACTGGCTCCAACAGTATGTCGACAGTGCTAGCCATCGGACAGGAGTCCGGATCTCTTTGGAGCGCTGTTGCGCAGAACACCATCACGGTCACACCCCAATGGCAGCGCTTCGAGGTCACAGGGCAGACGCTCAACGGCTTGATGCAACTCTACATGCAGATTGGTACCGGGGGCTTCACCAGCGGAGCAACGCTAGAGATGTGGGGAGCACAGTTTGTCGTAGGCTTATCCGCCGGACCATATTCCCCTACTGCGGGAGACACAACCACAGTCATTGCGACGGGACAGCAAGGGACGTTGGTGCCGACAGGACTCAACGAAGCCTACGCCTACGATTCGTTCGGCAACATCCTGCAAAACGGTCCTTCGAATGCCTTCTATACGGCGAACAACCAGATGTTCGGCTACGCATACGACGCAGCGGGCAACCTGCTGTCAAACGGCGTCACGCCGCTGACGTGGGATGCGGAGAGCCGTCTCACCTCGGCTGCGGGAGCCACCTATATTTACGATGCGGAGGGCAATCGGGTCGAGAAGCAGGGTGTCGGGGTCACGGATACGGTCTACTTTGGCGGCAAACCCATCGCACGCCTTGCGGCGGGGCAATGGACGGATCTGATCTACGGCCCGAACGGCATGCTGGCCGAGGTTGCCGGGACACAGACGGCGCAACCGACGTATCGTTTGCTCGATCATCTCGGCACGGAGATAGGCCAAACCGATGCGAGCGCCCAACTCATCAACCCGCTCGACTACAGACCGTTCGGAGGGTTATTCTCGGGTAATACGAATGATCCGTATCTGTTTACCGGCAAAGAAAGAGACGCAGAATCAGGACTCGATTACTTCGGGGCAAGGTATTACGCCAGCAACATGGGCCGGTGGATGTCGCCCGACTGGGCCGACAAACCGGAGGCCGTGCCGTATTCCAATTTGATGAATCCGCAGAGCCTCAACCTCTATGGTTACGTCAACAACAATCCGCTTAGCAAAGCAGACAAAGATGGACATTGCGAACTCTTTTGCGCCATTGCGGTTGGTGTCGCTATAGTCGGAGCCGTGGAGGGTGGTGTCGCAGCATATGAGAATTACAGAATCATAAGGGCCGATCAAAATCGAATGGAAACAGACCAAAAAGTCATGTTAAATCCGAATTCAACGCCTGCCCAAGGACAAGCCGCTCAAGATGACTATCAGGCGGCACAAGCTGACAAATACGCACATGTATCACCTTTGGCTAATGCGGCAAATGATGCCATCTCGGGCATTCAAGGGGCGGTAGAGACGAGTATTAAGGGCCTAAGTCAGGCAGCGACAACTGGAAAAACTGACGTTCAACGTGCGGTCACAACGGGGATTTCTGAGGCAAAGAAGGTTGCGAAGAAGCTAGCGCCAACTGTACTTCAGCCCACTCCTACACCGCCTCCGCCTCCGCCCCCACCGCCCCCACCGCCCCCACCGCCCCCACCGCCAAGAACGCAACCTGATCATTCGTGAGGCGGTAGGGAAGAGTCGCGGCAATTCCACTATCAAGGAGAATGATAAAGCGTTGAATAATACCGGCATATTGCGAACATCAATATCTCCGAAACTGCTCAGGGGCGGTCTCGTTTTAATTCTCCTATTCCTTGTCGCTGGGGCATTCTTCCCCGCCGAGGAAGTGTTTATCTGGCACATGATGCATAACCAGAAACCCTGGATATGTAATAACTTCCGGGTTGTTCCTGCTGCGGCTTGGATTGCAGATAGCGGATCGAGTTGTACGACTGGTATCCACTTAGTTCAACCTAGACCAACGCTGATTAGTTCTCTAGAAGAGCGTGGCTCAGTCACTTTCTCGGAGCAAGAGCAAATTGGCGATCAACGCTCCATTGCAAAATTTGAACAGACGTTCCGACTGGTTGCCAAGAAGATGCCTCAAGAGCCGTTGACATACACCGATCAATATCAGCCAGTCTTGGGAAGATGTATGACAGCATCGCTTAGGGACCGAAACGTCATCATCGTCTGGTGTCGAAATCCCCAGAATTTACTTGTAACGCGCTATAGCGGAGAAGAAAAGCTTCTCCCCGAAGTCTTGGAAATGCTGGGACGGAGGTGACCTAGGGGCCTGTGGTGCTTCTGGCTGTCTGCGGAGGCATCGCAGAGCCGCTTCTGAGCCGCTGCGATCGCCGCAGAGCATCCTCGCCTTCCATGGAAACCGTCGCTGGAACGGGGGCGGTGCTGCGCACCGGATGAATGGTGACACTCCACCCCTTCGAGGGAACTGTGGGGAAACCTCTGGGTGCACCTGGGTAAACGTCCTCGCATCGAAGGAGTTAGAGAAAACGAGGGGTTCCGTGGGGAAACCGCGAATCCATCTGCATCCGCGCTCTGTTGAGGAGGGTTCCGCGCATGGCGATTTGAACGAGTCGAACCTGCTGGCGATGAAGGACAAGGCCGAGAAGCACCGGACGCATCACGTCGGCACGAAGCTGAACGAGGTGACCTGCACGAGTTCGAGGCGCTGGCGGAGCGGCGGAACCAGACGCCATCGGAGCTGATACGCGGGCTGGTGCGTCTGCCAATTTCGCCACTTTCGCTCGTGGTGCTCACAGCACATGGTGCGTTACCCGATGCCAGAACATCTAAGTTGTACTGCGTCTTCCCGACGTGACACGATTGATCCAGAAGGAGCAAACAACATGGCCACATCGACTGAACGCGCCGTACTCGCCGGAGGCTGTTTCTGGGGCATGCAGGACCTCATCCGCCGCTATCCCGGCGTCCTCTCCACCCGCGTCGGATACACCGGCGGCCACGTCGCCCACGCCACCTATCGCAACCACGAGGGCCACGCCGAAGCCATCGAGATCCTCTTCGACCCCACCCGGATCTCCTTCCGCACGCTCCTCGAGTTCTTCTTCCAGATCCACGACCCCACCACCCCCAACCGCCAGGGCAACGACCGCGGCTCCAGCTACCGCTCCGCCATCTTCTACACCACGCCCGAGCAGAAGCAGGTCGCCGCAGACACCATCGCCGACGTCAACGCCTCCGGCCTCTGGCCCGGCAAGGTCGTCACTGAACTCGCCCCTGCCACCGACTTCTGGGAGGCCGAACCCGAGCACCAGGACTACCTCGAACGCATCCCCAACGGATACACCTGCCACTTCGTCCGCCGCGACTGGGTTCTCCCCAAACGCACCGTCCAGGTCTAAGCAAGAGGCTTTGTGTTTGCTCTGTGGTTGGTCATGCCCGAACGGAATTTGCTTCTGAATTAGGTCAGGGCTTCAGCCCCTGGGATACGGGTTTTCTCCCGTCCCAGGGGACGCTTACTGCGGCGTCGTCGACCCGGTCGCCCCAGTCGATCCCGTAGCGCCGCCCGATCCAAATCCACCGCCACTTCCAAACCCACCCGTAGCTCCGCCAATGCCTGTACCCGGCGTGCTGAACCCACTCCCCAGCCCACCGCCGCTCCCGCCCGATCCACCAATTCCCCCGCCAAACAGGCTCGACTTCGCCTTCAACTGCTCGATCCGCGGATCGTACAAAAACTCCCAGTCCTCATAGTTCGTCTGCTCGTTCAGCGTCAGAATCGATTCGCCCGTCTTCGAGCTCCCGAACCCCATAATCGGCCCACCGCCGCCCTGAAACGACGTTGCCGACTGGCTCCCGATCCCGCTGTTCCCAGCTCCCGAAGTCCCCCCCACCGTCTGCGACCCGCCCCCCAATGTACTCGACCCGAAGCTCGACCCCGACGAACCCGTCGACCCAAACGCCCCCGGATTGCTCGCCCCCGCAATCGTCTGCGATCCACCCAGCGACGACCCACCCAGCGAAGTCCCAATCCCAGCCAGCGGCTGCCCGAACAGCCCCTTCACCGTCGTCTTGTTCTCACCCGTGTGGATGATCCGCCAGTCCGCCTTCCCCGTCAGCGGATCCTCATACTTCCGCCGCAGAAACCGGATATTGTTCGACTTCTCCAACTGGTCCACCGACGTCGGATAGTGATTGAACTTGCGATAGTAAAGCTGAATCGCACGCACATACTGGTTCGCCCGGTGGACGGCCTCCAGCTCCTTCTCCCGTTGCAGATCCCGCGCCACCAGCGGAGCGGCAACGCTTAGAAACAGCAGCAGCACAAAGATCGCCACGATCAGCACGATCAGCGCAAACCCGTCCTCGCCCCTGCTCCTCACGGAGTCGCCTGCAGCGGAAGCGTCTGCCGGTTGTTATTCGACATATCCTCCACCTGGATCGAGTTCGGGCCAATGTCGACCACGCGATACTTCCTCTGCACAATATCGCCCCTCGACGCCAGGAACACGTCATCCCCATGCAATAGCATCGCCTGCCTGCTCCCGCTCGAACTCGTCACCATCCCAAAGAACTTCAGGTCGATCGGCGGCGGACCCTGCGGCACCGGCGCGTGATAAACCGGGGCGACAGCCGCAACCGGGCCGGTTCGGACCGGCGTCAGCACCTTCGGAATCGGAGCCATGTCGTCTACCTGCCCCGGTCCCGCGAAGATGTTCCGTCCGCTCCCCGTGTAGGTTACCGCTTCGGTCACCAGCATCGCCTGCATATGCAGCGTCGGGTCCAGCGCTCCGGCTGTGCTTCCAATCGTCTTCGCCGGAACGCCAGCCGCGGTTCCCGGTGCCACCGCAGTCTTCACCACCGGAGCGCTCGGAGCAACCGCCGCAACCGGGGCCGGAGTGGCAGGAGACGGCGCGCCCGAATCCGTCCACACGTAATAAAACACCCCAAGCATCAGTACGCCGGCCGCAACCGCAATCAGCTTGTTCCGCCGGTCCTCCGCATTCAGTTGGCTTGTCGTCTTGGAAGCACTCATCGCGCACCTCCCGTCGTGGCCTTCACGGTCGCCGCCTGCTGCTTCACAGCCTCTTTCGCCTCATCCGGGCTCTTGGGTCGCAGATACGTCGTCAGCCGCAGCCGCAGGTTCACCGTGCCGCTCTGCGCCCCGTTCAGCGCAATCGCATTCACCAGGAAGAACATCCGGTCCCGCTCCAGCGCATTGATAAACGTCACCAGCGACCGGTAGTCGCCCGTCAGGTTCGCGTCCATCATCACCTGCGTCAACTCGCCGCTCGACCCCTCCAGCACCGGAGCCTGCCCATACTGCACGCCCGAAAGTTTCACATGACCCTTCGACGAAAGCTCACCCAGCTCCGTCAGCATCTGCGAGTACGCCGAAGGCAACCGCTTCTTGTAAAACGTATCGGCCTCGCCCGTAGCCTCCATCAGCTTCGTATCCAGGCCCTCCAGCGGCAAAGCCCCCAACTGCGCCGTCGTCAGCAACACCTTCTGCTGCGCCACCGCATCGTCGTTCTGGCTATGGGCCTGCTGGTACGAAAGCCCCATATGCACGATCAGGTAAAGATTCACCAGTGCCAGCAAAGCCACGCCCGCAAAGTGCAGGTTCAGCACCGTCACCGCCCTGCGCGCCTGCTCGGCAATCTTCCGCGCGGAAGCCCCCCGCGCCGCCATCTCCAGCGTCACGCTCATGGCTTCACCACCTTTGCTGTCGTCTTGCCCGTCTTACTCGCCGGAACCGCCTCGGTCTCTCCGGCAGCGGCCACGGCAGGCATCGGCAGCGGGTTATACCCGCTCACAATATCGAACTCCACGCCCGACGCCGCATTCGGATCGATCATCCCCCGCGCATTGGTAGCCGTCGAGGCCTTCAGCCGCTCGCCCTTCAGCTCCGACCCCACAAACCGATGCGACAACTCCAGGTTCCTCACCAACTGCACCGCGCGATCGCGATCCCCGGTTACCTTCAACCGGATCGACACCGTGCCATCCTTGGCGATCGCCGGTTCGATGCTCGTCACCTGCAGCCCCGTCGGCAGCACCCGCTCCAGGTCCATCATCACGGAGGTCCAACTGAAACTCTTCTTCGCAAACAGGTCGTTCAGGAACTGAGACCGTGCCAGCACCGCCATATTCTGCGGCTGCCGCATCCTCGACTCGTTCTTCTGCCTCTCCTGCTGGAACGCCAGCGTCTTGCCGCGCAGGTCATCCATGCGCGACTGCGCCGCCTGGGCCTTGATGTTCAGGAAATGAAGCCCGAACCCCAGCCCGATTGCCAGCACCGCCAGCAGCCCCATCGTCAGCCGTAGCCGAAGAAACAGGGGACGCAACTCCACAAAGGGCTTGGTAGCCAGATTGACTGAGATCTGCATTAGCTTCGCAGCGCCCCCCGAACGCCTGCCACCCAGCCCCGTGGAACCGCCGCCGTACTCGCCGGCATCATCGCCGCCTCCACCATCTCACTCACCCTCAGCCCCGCCAGCGACGTATGACCCAGCAGAGCCGTCAGCGCCTGGCAACTCGTCACGCCCGCCACCATGATCCCCGTCGGTGCGCTCTCCAGCGTGTCCTCAAAATAAGCCGCCGCCACGCTCACCGCCTGCACAATCTCGGCCGGAGGCAGATTCACCGGAACCACCTCGTCCACACTCTCCAAAGCGGCGTCCGAAGCTCCCGGATGTTCCGGCAACGGCTCCTGCATCGCCCACTCTGCCGCACTCGCCTCCACATCCACCAGGGGCAGCGACATCGGATTCGCCAGCAGCTCCGACGGAATCTCCGACAGCACCGCCGGCACAAACTCCGGCTTCACCTCCACATGGATGTCGGTCCGCATATCCACCGACCGGTGCAACATCAGAATCCCCCCACGCACAATCGCCGTCGTCACCGCTTCCGGCCCGGCATTCACCACCAGCGCCGAAGTCTCGCTCTCGGCCAGCCCGGCCAGTACCGCGAGCGTGCTCGGCAGCACCGCGCCCGGCTCGAATCCCGCATCCCGCACAATGCCTTCGTACTCCGCCAGCACATCGCTCGGCATCGCCACAGCCATCACCCGCACCATCCCACGCGCGGTCGACATAATCTGATAGCTCACCGCCGCCTCATCCGAATCGAAAGGAAGCAGCTTTCGCAGCCGGAAACGCACCACCGGCAAAGCCTCCGCCTGCTTCGCGGGCAGGGAATCGAAGTCCAGCAGCAACACCCGCACCGAAGCGTCCGGCACCACCAGCGTCGTCTCCCGTCCCTTCTCCATCACCTTCTCAAGCGACTGCCTCACGGCCTCCACCACGGCCCTCCGATCGACAGCGGTGCCCGCCCGCAGCCCCGGCCGAAACGCCCCTTCGCTCAGCCCCACACGCGAGAGCGCGACCATCACGCCCACGGCGCCATCCTCGCACCGAGCGGCAACGACCCCCTCGGGCCGTATCTCGCAAGCCAACCGCGGCCGCGTTCCTAATGTCTTCGGCAGAAATCCCATTCCGTTCAGACTACCTAATCCCTTTCACTTCCGCCGTGCCCAAACCTACGCAAACTCTCGTCATCTCGACCGGAGCGAAGCGGAGTGGAGAGACCCCCGCATTTCGCTTTGCCGTCGTTCTTATTCTTGTTCTTGCCATTGCCTCTTTGGTTGTCATCCCCGAAGGGTATCTGCAGTTGCCATGCCGTTGTTCCTGCACTTGCCACTCCCTGCTCCCTGCCTTACCGCCCCGCCTCAATGAACGTGACCTTATTGATCTCCTTCAACGTCGTAATCCCAGCCCGAACCCGCTGCAACGCCGAGTCCCGCAGGAACAACATCCCCTTCTCCTTCGCCTTCTTGCGAATCTCGCTCCCCGGCTTCTTAGCCAGCAGCATCTCGCGAATCTCATCATCCAGCTCCAGCAGCTCATGAATCGCCGAGCGCCCCCGGAACCCCGTCCCGCCGCACTCCATGCATCCGGGCCCTTCGCGGAACTGGAACCCGGCCCAATCGGCCGGATTCAGCCCATTCTCTACCAGTTCCTCATCCGTATACGTCACAAACCGCGCACAAAAATCGCAAACCTGCCGCACCAGCCGCTGCGCCAGAATGCAGTTCAGCGCCGACACAAAGTTATAAGGCTCCACGCCCATGTTCAGAAAGCGTCCCAGCACATCGACCACGTTGTTCGCGTGGACAGTCGTAAACACCAGGTGACCCGTCAGCGCCGAGTTGATCGCAATCTGCGCCGTCTCCGCATCGCGGATCTCACCGACCAGAATCTTGTCCGGATCATGGCGCAGAATCGACCTGAGTCCACGCGCAAACGTAAGCCCCTTCTTCTCGTTCACCGGAATCTGCGTAATGCCGCGAATCTGGTACTCGACCGGGTCCTCGATCGTGATGATCTTGTCTTCCTCGCTCTTGATCTCGTTCAGCGCGGCATACAGCGTCGTCGTCTTACCCGAACCGGTAGGCCCCGTCACCAGCACCATCCCGTACGGCTCCTTGATGTACCGCCGAAACCGCCGCAGATCCTCCGGATCGAAGCCCACCACGTCCAGCGAAAGCTTCGTAAACTTCTCCGACATCGACTCCTTGTCGAGCACACGAAGCACCGCATTCTCGCCATGCACCGTAGGCATAATCGACACACGAAAATCGATCAGACGCCCCTTGTACCGCACCCGGAAACGTCCATCCTGCGGCACGCGCCGCTCCGCGATATCCAGCTCCGACATCACCTTGATACGCGAAAGAATCGTCTGGTGATGCTCCCGCGCAATCGGAGCCATCGCCTGTTGCAACACACCGTCGATGCGGTACTTCACCTGCAACGAGTCGTCGAACGTCTCCAGGTGAATATCCGAGGCGCGCCGCTCCAGCGCCGTAAAGATCGTCGTATCCACCAGCCGGATGATCGGCGAGATATCCTCATCCGCCGTCAGCTTCTGGATCGAGAGGTTCTCCTCCGCGTTCTCCTCGTTCGACAACACATCGAACGCCAGCCCCTCGCTCGCCTCATCGAGCACCCGCTGCGACTGCTCCGTCTTCTTCAGCAGGTCCGTAATCTGCGACAGCGTCGCAACCCGCGTCACCAGCCTCTGCCCCAGCAGCCCGGAGATCTCGTCCAGCACCATCAGCTTCGAAGGGTCCGAAACCGCAATCGCCAGCCGTCCATCCGCCTGCTCCAGCGGAACGAAGTTGTACCGGAACATCATGTCCACCGGCACGCTCTTGAACAGCTCATGCTGAATCTTGAAGTTCTTCAGGTCCACGAACTCCGCGTGATACCGCCGCGCCAGCGCCCGAGCCCGCTCCCCTTCATCGCCCATCTCCAAAATCGGAACCGCAATCGGTGTCGCCATACCTCTAAGACTCCCTTACTATCTGTCCGTCACCGCAGGAGCTGGCATTCGCAGGCCCCATTCGTACATACGGCTTTCCATTTCGGATCACTTCTACCATGACACCGGTCTGTTCCACTTCATCGAGTAACTGGTCACTTAGCTTTGGAAAGTCTTCATACTGGACTATCGTCATGGCCCGGTAAACCTCTCGCCTGCGGTTTCAAGACCTATCGAAAACGAGATCAAGCATTCTTCCGATGTGTCTCCGCATACTCTCGCAACACCGCATTCATCTTGCTGGGAGACGCATCGCCACTCTCGCGAAATAGCTCAAGCACATCGGCGTCCAGCAGAAGTACCTTGTCCCGAAAAGCCTTGCTTCGTACCTCGTCGAGAGGCAAACCCCACAGCCCAGGACGGATCGCACGATCTAAACTCTGCTCCGGAATATCGCTTAGATCGATATCCTTGTCGTTCATCGCATGCAGACGCGCTTCCTGTTCCGCGGTGAGGGTTGGCGGGTTCATCGGATCAAGGGTGAAGCTAACCATCCCAGTATTTTTTTCGCTCATAAGGTGTCGCCTTTCTCGCAGAAATGATGCGCGTCTTTTTTCGCGGAATGTGAATACAACTGCTATTTCCAACGTTCGAACATAGCCGACGGCCAACCAGCGTTCTTCACCATGATCGACCGTTGCGTCCGGCTCTTCCAGGTGTCTGGGGTCGTTGAACACAAGTGTAGCGAACGCAAACGAAATCCCGTGCTTCCGTTCATTGCTCTCGGCCTTCTCAGGATCCCTTCAAATTCCACGCCCCAAGCTTACTACCGCCCATTAAGTAGTCCCCCCCGAGGTCAGCGAGAAGATCGGCAGATAAAGCGCGATCAAAATAATGATCACCACCACACCCATCACCACCAGAATCGCCGGTTCGATCAGACTCATCGCAGTCGTCAGGTTCGTCTGCACATCCTCTTCAAAAAACTCCGCGACCGAGTTCAGCATCTGCGGCAGCGCACCGGTCGACTCGCCGACCTCGACCATCTCGACCGCCAGCTCCGGAAACACCTTCGTCGCCTGAAAGCTTGCCGAAAGCCCCTTGCCCTCCCGCACCGTCTCCACCGACTGATACACCGCGTTCGAAATCTGCTTGCTGTTGATCGACCGCGCCGCCGTCTCCAGCGAAGGCACAAGCGGCAACCCGCCCTTCAGCAGCGTCGACAGCGTCCTTGCAAACAGCCCCACCTGGTACTTCAGCCAGATCCCGCCCACCACCGGCAACCCAATCCTCACCCGATCCACCAGTGTGGCGCCCGCCTCCGTCTTGATCCAACGGATAAAGAAAAACACCGCCGCCGCCACCACCGCCAGCACATACAACCCATACTTCTGCGCGTTATCCCCCAGCCCCAGCAGAAACACCGTAATCCCCGGAAGCTTCGTCCCTAACTGCGAATACAGCTCTGCAAACCGAGGCACCACAAACGTAATCAGGAAGATAAACAGCCCGATCACCATCACAATCAAAATCGCCGGATACACCAGGCTCGCCTTCAGCTTCTTCGAAAACGTCAACGAAACCCGCTGAAAGTCCAAAAACCGCTGCAGGACCTCTTCCAGGTTTCCCGACCGCTCGCCCGCCAGCAGCGTCGTCGTGTACACCAGCGGAAACCCGCCCTGCGCCTCGAACGCCTGCGAGATCGACTCACCCGTCTTCACTCTTGCCGTCACATCCTCCAACTGTGCCCGAAAGTGCGGAATCTTCTGCCGCTTCGCCAGCAGCTCCAGCGACCCCAGAATCGGCAGCCCCGCCCGGATCAGCGTCAGAAACTGCTGGTTGAAGACCAGAAAGCTCTCCAGCTTCACCTTCTTCTGGTTCCCCTGCCCAGCCAGCACGCCGCGCGCCTTCACCGAGTAGACGTAGTACCCAGCCTGCGTAAACCGCGCGCGCAGCTCCTCCGCCGACGAGGCCGCATGCGTCTGCTCCTGCACCTTACCCCGTTCATCCGCCAGCTTGATGACAAACTCAGCCATAAAAAATCTCAGAACCTATCTAAAAATGCGGGTAAGGAAGCCGTGCCCCACCTTCGAAGCGGCTTCATCGCGGCGAAGGTGGGCTGAACCGCCACAGCCTCGAAAGAGAAATCCACAAGAGCCAGCCCGTCCATTTTAGACGGGCAACACACCCAATCCGCGCTCCCTCGCGCAAAACAAAAGGCCCCGCCCAAAATCGGGCGAAGCCTATGCCGTTCCTTTTCGGGAGCCTTAGGCTCCAGGACCTGAACTCTGCTCTTAGACGCTGAACGAAGATCCGCATCCGCACGTGCTCTTCACCGTGGGATTCTCGAACTTGAAGCCAGCCGCCTCAAGCGTCTCGACGTAATCCACCACGCAGCCATTCAGGTACATCGCCGACGTCGCGTCCACGAACACCTTCAGGTCCTCGAACTTCAGCACCTTGTCCATCATGCCGGCTGCATTCTCAAACGACATCGAGTACTGGAACCCCGAACATCCGCCGCCCACTACGCCAATCCGCAGACCAGCCGGAATCGGCTCCTGCGTCGCCATAATCTCACGCACCTTGCCAATCGCAGCCGGAGTCAGGCTCACGGGCGTCGTCGAGGTTGCGGGAGCATTTACCACTTCAGGGGTTACGGTTGCAGTCGCCATGGGGAACGTTCTCCTTCGAAGATCAAACTACGTGTAAGTGTATGCCCACCAGTCGTGCCGGAGCAAACTCCGACCAAACCAAACGCATATCGCCACTCATACAGATGCGGCACACCCGCCCACGGTCGCACGTTCATTACTTAAGTGTGCCAGGCTTGCGCCAAACCAAGGCTTATCGGCCAAATCGCGGGATACGATCAACCCGTAACCAATCCAATTGTTACCCGCGTAACCAGATTGGTGGCACCTTCCCGGGCTCGCACCACACAATTGTTGCACTTTTCGGAGGAATACGATCATGACCGCTGAAGCAGCGATGCTCACTCTATGGGGAGTCCTCACCGTCGGCTTCCTTGCCCTTCTGGCCTACACCGCCACCCTCACCCGCTATGAAGACGACCAGCTCTTCCTCAGCGGCCACGACCGCGACCGCGAAGTCTTCCAGCAGAAGCTGGTCCGCAACGTCCAGCGCGCCGAACCCATGCTGCGCGTCTTCGGCGGGGCCTCCGTGCTCCTCGGAACCCTGCTCGTCGCCATGTACACCTGGCAGGCCTGGGTCTACCTCCAGTCCTGAACGATGGCATAGCAAAACCGCTTTTGCCGTTGTAGAAAAGTGAGGCTTCAGCCCCACGTACCGGCTCTCCGCTCCAGCATCGGTCCCCCGCCCACCGAACCTGCCAAACTCCTCCCCCGAGGCACCCCATCCCCTGACAAGGATGGGGTTTTCATTCCCAGACAGACCCCACAAAAAAATCCGCCATTTTCTCAAGAAATTCCGTGCAAACCGCTCGAATCGCGGCGTATGATCCACCCGCTCCACCTTGACTCGCTTCTCGCGCAGCCAAAGCTGGGCGCACGCAATGGATTGTTCCGGAGGAACAAGATCATGACCACCGAAATCATCATGCTCGTCATCTGGGGAGCCGTCACTGCCGGATTCCTTGGTCTCCTCGCCTACAACGCCACCCTCACCCGCTACGAAGAGGATCAACTCTTCCTCAACGGCAACAACCACGCCGAGGAGGAGTTCCAGAACAACATCGTCAAGAACGTCAAACGCACGCAGCCCGCGTTGCGAGCCTTTGGAGGAGCCTCTGCGCTGCTCGGAGCCGTCATCGTAGGCATGTACACCTGGCAGGCCTGGCAGCGCCTCCACTTTTAGCCGTTCGCAAAGCCTCGTGTCTCTTCGGGAGCTCTCCCGTTGGTCGAGCATCCAACTCCACGCCGGCCAGCGGGAGGCCCACGCGAAGCAGTCGCACGTCACAAAGTGACCGCCGCCCGCGCAGGGCGCCCGTCCGGCAGGACACTCTTCGAGCCGCCCGTCCCACCATGGCCTCCGTGACCGGCCTCGTTGTGGGGGCCCTCATCGCCAGGGCCGTCCTCAAGAAGACCGGAGCCGAAGACATCGCCTCCTCCAGCGAAAGCCGAAAGAAGAAAAAGAGCAACCATCCACCCGTCCAACCTTCTTCATCGTGGAGCTCTTAAAGACAAGGGCCGCGGAGTTCATCCGCCTGCACTTTTTTTCGAACAAGTTCAAATTTATCTTGACAGCGTGAGGATCAGGCCTAAAGTGATAAATGAACATGTTCGAAAAAGGAGAACCGCCATGCATGTCGCTCTCTGCTACTTCACCTACCTCGCCATCAGCATCACACTCACCATCTGGGTCGCCCGCACCCTCCACAAGAACGGCCGCATCTTCCTGGTCGACGCCTTCCACGGCAACGCCGGCCTGGCCGACTCCATCAACCAGCTCCTCGTCGTCGGCTTCTATCTCATCAACGCCGGCTACATCACCCTCGCACTCAAGACCTCAGACCCCCTCTCCAACCTCCGCCAGATCATCGAACTCGAGAGCACGAAGATTGGGATCGTCCTTTTGATCTTGGGCGGCATGCACTTCTTCAATATGCTGGTCTTTGCCAGGATGCGGCACCGCGGAAGTGCCTTTCCACCGCCGCCCCCTGCCTCCTGGCAGCAAGGACCCTATGACGCAGCCCGCTAAAGCGACGAAGAAATCAGTCGAAACCCGCCATCGCATCCTCGGAGCCGCGCTCGATCTCTTCCGCGAGCACGGCTTCGAGCGCACCACCATGCGCGACGTCGCCGCCCGGGCCGGAGTAGCCACCGGAGCCGCCTACTACTACTTCGAGTCGAAAGACGCCATCGTCCTCGCCTTCTACGCCCAGGCTCAGGACGAGATGCAAACCATCATCGAGACCGCCCTCGACCAGTCCACCACCCTCGAAGAGCGTCTCCGCGCCATCATCCAGGCCAAGTTCGACTACTTCGCTCCCAACCGAGCCCTCCTCGGAGCGCTCTCCGCACACACCGACCCAGAACACCCGCTCTCCCCCTTCTCCGTCTCCACCACCGCCATCCGCGAGCAGGACATCGCCCGCTTCGACCGCGCCGCCAAAGACTCAAAGGTAAAGCTCCCCGCCAACATCGCCCCGTATCTCGCTCGTCTCCTCTGGATGTATCAGATGGGCCTCATCCTCTTCTGGGTATACGACCGCTCCGAAAACCAGCGCCGCACCGGCTATCTCTTCACCCAGACCCTGAAGATGCTCCTCCTTACCCTCAAGCTGGCCGGTCTGCCCTTCCTCAAGCCCATGCACAAGCTGGCCGGCGACCTCCTCAAGGTCATCTACAACGAAGAGTAACCTCCTTCGCGCGATAACCGCACCACAAAGCAGGAAACCGCAAAAAACCATCTTTTGGCCACACGATCCATCCATTAACCCACGTTGTACCGACCCGAAAATCGCAGGTAAATGCCAAAGAAACAGGCATAAAACCCGAAGAAACACCTAAAAATCACCATAAAACCCCACAAATGCCAAAGTTGTTTCTTTTCAATCACTTATGGGTGTGTCGAAACGGCGAAAAGTGTGGTGAGATAACCGCGCTTTACTCATCGGTTACTGACGCGATGCTGCCATTGGTCTGACCTCAGATGCAGAAAGGGCCACGGCGAACCGTGGCCCTTTCTGGTGTCTCTGGCAGTTTATGCGTTGTAGGTGCTCGACGAGACGCGTCCGCCGCGGCCGGTCCAGTTCGTATGGAAGAACTCGCCACGCGGCTTGTCGATGCGCTCGTAGGTGTGCGCACCGAAGAAGTCGCGCTGCGCCTGCAGCAGGTTCGCCGGCAGACGGGCCGTGCGGTAGCCGTCGTAGAAGGCCAGCGCGGTCGAGAACGCGGGCGTCGGAACACCAGCCTCGATGGCCGCGATCAGGGCCTTGCGCCAGCTCGCCTGGTACTTGTTCAGAGCCGACGAGAAAAAGCTGTCGAACAGCAGGTTCTCGAGGTTCGGGTCCTTGTCGTAGGCCTTCTTGATATCGCCCAGGAAGACCGAACGGATGATGCATCCGCCGCGCCACATCAGCGCCACGCCGCCCATGTTCAGCTTCCAGCCCATCTCCTTCTCGGCCGCCCGCAGCAGCATGTAGCCCTGCGCGTAGCTGATCATCTTCGAGCAGTACAGAGCACGCCGTACCTGCTCGATGAACTCCGCCTTGTCCGCGATCGAGAGCTTCGCCGTCGGCCCTTCCAGCACCTTCGACGCCTTCACGCGCTCATCCTTCAGCGCCGACAGGCACCGTGCGAACACGCTCTCGCCGATCAGTGTCACCGGCTGGCCCAGGTCGAGCGCCGAGATCGCGGTCCACTTGCCCGTGCCCTTCTGCCCGGCTGTGTCGAGGATCTTGTCTACCAGCGGGGAACCGTCCTCATCCTTCTTGCCGAAGATGGTCGTCGAAATCTCGATCAGGAAGCTGTCCAGCTCGCCCTTGTTCCACTCCGAGAAGACCGCCTCAAACTCATCGGCGCTCAGGCCGAGCCCGTCCTTCAGCAACTGGTAGGCCTCGCCAATCAACTGCATATCGCCATATTCGATGCCGTTGTGGACCATCTTCACGTAATGGCCCGCACCCCCTTCGCCCACCCAGTCGCAGCACGGCGTACCGTCTTCGACCTTCGCCGAGATGGCCTGGAAGATCTCCTTCACATGCGGCCAGGCCTCGGGGTTGCCGCCCGGCATGATGGACGGACCGAAACGCGCGCCTTCCTCACCGCCCGAGACGCCGGAGCCGACGAAGAGAATGCCCTTTTCCGCGAGTTCCTTGGTGCGGCGATCGGAGTCGGTGTAGAGCGAGTTGCCGCCGTCGATGACGATGTCGCCCTTCTCGAGGTAGGGAAGAAGCGAGTCGATCGTCTTGTCGACAACATCGCCGGCCTTGACCATGATCATCACGCGGCGGGGCAGCTTCAGTGCGGCGCAGAGCTCTTCCGGGCTATGCGTACCGACCACCTGCGTGCCCTTGGCTTCGTCGTTGATGAATTCGTCGACCTTCGAGGTGGTGCGGTTGAAGACCGCGACCTTGTATCCGTGGTCGTTCATGTTCAAGACAAGGTTCTGGCCCATGACTGCCAGGCCGATCAATCCGATGTCGCAACTGCCCTTTTCCATGTTGTTTCTCCGCCTTAAATTGGTAGAACCACTATCCTAGCATCTCCAATCGCCTGAAAAATCAAGCGATTTTCGACTCAAACCATGTCCGCACACTATAACCATCTTTGCTAACGATGGGGAAGACGATGCTTCCAGATCCTTCATTTCCATGTGTGAACATCTCGCATTTTGGCTGGAGCGGGGAGCCAGATATGAGGGTGGCTCGCTCAGTCTGCATCCGCATAAAAACCGCATTCTAGTGGGCACGTACCTTCTACCGGCCTGACTGTGATGCACAGAAGGTGGATTGCATCCTCCTCAAGCGGCTCCGATCCGTATCGACTAAGGCTTCGACGCCCCGGGGCTGAGCTTGCCGATCCGGCCCTTTGCACCTACCAGGTAGGGGAGGGCGATGGCGTTCCAGGCTGCGGGGGGATCGGTGTTTTTGAGCGGTGTCCAGGTGTTGCCTTCATCCTTCGAGATGTCGGCTCCGGTGGTGCCGGCGGCGATCCAGACGCGGTTCTCGCGGTCGTAGGATACGGCGGAACGATAGCCTGCTGGCGGTGTTGCGGATGCGGTCCAGGTCTTGCCTCCGTCGTGCGAGAAGGCTGCGGTGCCTGCGGTTTCCGTGGGTTTGTCGTAGGTTCCGCCTACCGCGACAAGTGTGGTGAAGGCGCGGTTGGCGCGGTCCGCGCTCATGTGGCCGGCGAGGGAGAAGACGCCCGCGGCTGCGTTGTGGGAGGCGAGCGGGAGATCGCTTTTCACCCACTGGACGGGGCAGCTTACGTTCGTCTTGTCCTTGGGACAGTTCGCGAAGGTCCTGTAAACATGCGGGTTATTGGTGCCTCCAGTGCCGAAGTAGAGGGTTGCGCCGATGGAGATGAGCGAGGAGTTGCTGGCGGCGAAGGCTCCGTCGCCCTTGTCGGCGTCGAGGCCGGGGTCGTCGGCGATGGCCCAGGTGTCGCCAGTGTCGGCGGAGAAGAAGACGGCAAACTTGTCCTGGACGGGGTCGCCGAGGACGTAGAACTGGTGCGCGGTGACGCGGCGGATGGCGTCGAAGAAGCCCTCTGGATCGGGGTTCTTGAAGACGAGCTTCCAGGTCTGGCAGCCGTCGGTGGTCTTGTAGATGCGGGAGGCGTCGCCCTTGCCGCTGGACAGGATGACAGCGGTCTTCGCGTCGATGGCCTGAATGCCGCGAAAATCGAGCTTTTCCGCGCCTTTGGGCGTGGCGCAGGTCTGCCAGAGGGCACCTCCGTCCTCAGTGCGGAGGACGGTGCCGCCGGAGCCCGAGGCCCATGCGATACCTTCTCCGGCGGTGTCGATCCCACGCAGGCTGGCGGTGGAGTGCGACTCCTGGAGTTCGATCTGCGCGTGAGCGGGTACGGCCAGAAGGAGGGCGGCGAGGAGGGGTTTCAGGAGCATGGGACGAGAATAGGTGGTCCGTCCATTGTCAGCAACTCGTCAGTAACGCATGAGTTACATGTGCCGACCTCACCACACCTTTTCGCGTCTTTGACACACTTGTATGTGGTTGAAAAGAATCAACTTTGGCATTTGTGGGGTTTTGTGGTGCGTTTTAGGTGTTTCTTAGGGATTTCTGGGTGTTTCTCTGGCATTTACCTGTAATTTTCGGGACGGTAAACCATGGATAAATGGATGGATTCCGTGGCCATGGTGTGGTGTTTGGAGAGTCCAGCACTTCGTGGTGCGGTGATCGCGCAGGGCCCAGGCCTGGGACACCTCGCCCATCTTCGCAACGACCAAACCGTCGCGAAGATGGGCTCCGGGCGGTTTATTTTTTGCCAGTGTAAGTGACGTGCCAGACGGACTTGCTGCCGTCGTCGGTGACGTAGAGGCTTCCGTCGTTGCCGATGGTGACGCCTACGGGACGGCCCCAGACGTCTCCGCCCGGAGTGACAAAGCCGGTGAGGAAGTCCTCGTAGGAGCCGTCGGCCTTGCCGTTGTGGAGGGGGACGTGGATGACCTCGTAGCCGCCACGGTTGGCTCGGTTCCAGGAGCCGTGCTCGGCGGCGAAGATGTCTCCGGCGTAGCTGGGGGGAAAGCTGCCTTTGGCACCGGGGTAGAAGACCATCTCGAGCGAGGCCATGTGGGGCTGGACGAGGACGTCGGGGGTGAGGACCTTGGACTGGAGCTCGGGGTGCTTGCCGATGTGGCGCGGGTCCTGGTGGCCGCCCATGTAGTACCAGGGCCAGCCGTAGAAGCCACCCTCCTGGACGGAGGTGATGTAGTCCGGGACGAGATTGTTGCCGAGGCCGTCGCGCTCGTTGACGGAGCACCAGAGCATGCCGGTGATGGGGTTGATGGCCTCGCCGACGCAGTTGCGGATGCCGTAGGCGTAGACCTTGATGAACTTGCCCTCGGGTGTGTATTCGAGGACGTCGGCACGGTGCTCTTCGTTGGGGTGGGTATCGGGGTCGTCGATGTTGGAGCCGGAGCCGACGGAGACGAGCATGCGCTGGCCGTCTTTGGAGAAGACGATGTCGCGGGTCCAGTGTCCGCCACCGCGAAGCTGGGCGAAGCCGGGGAGCTCGACGAGCTTCTCAGGCGGGCCGGAGGCGGCGGTGTCGCCGGACTTATAAGGGAAGCGGACGACGGTTTTGGTGTTGCCTACGTAAATCCACCTGGGATTGGGGCCGGCGGGATAGAAGGCGATGCCGAAGGGGAGATCGAGGCCGGCGGCGTAGGTGAAGATTTCTTTGGCTTTGCCGTCGGGGGTGATGCCGCGGAGGATGTGAATCTGGTTGCCGTGGGAGTCGGCGACGAAGAGGTCGCCGTTGGGCGCGGTGCGGATGAGGCGAGGCTCGGTGAAGGGGCCCTGGATGGCGGAGGTGCCGGTGCCGGCGTAGAGCTCGACCTTGAAGCCTTCGGGGGCGGAGGGCCAGAGGGACTCGGGGCGGGGGACGATGTGGGCTCCGTTGTCGACGGATTCCACGGGGTTGGGCTCGGGAAGGTCGGCGACGGTGATCCTGCGGTGCGCGCCGGGGACCTGGCTGGCGTAGCTGGCAAAGGCGGCTTTGCCGGTGATGGTGGGGTTCTGTGCGGAGAGGACGGGCGCGATGGCCAGGATCGCGAGGGCGGTGAGACGGCGGTTCATGCGGGGAGGACTCCTGATTGCTGGTATGCGATTGGATGCTGGGAGGGGTTCGGCGGGATTCAAATTGGGGTGGGAGGCGGACCTTTTGATTTGATGGTTTAGAGAGGCATGGGCTGGCGCACGGGGCTGCCTCGGAGGCTCGGGCGACGGGAAAGGCAACTGCAACGGCAACTGCAGATCCCCTCCGGGGATGTCAACCAAAAAGGCAACTCCAGATGCCATGAGCGCAGATCCGCCATGGCGACGCAGATCCCCTTTTTCGCGATGACAACCAGATGGGATCTGCGGAGGGATGGGCTATTTGGCGGCTGAGGTGACCTTGCGGATGGCTTCGAGGGGGACCTTCGCGGTGAGGATGGCGCGGTCGTTCTTCTGCTCGAGTTGGATGGAGGAGACGAGCTCGTTGATCATGACGGCATCGGGTCCGCCGGGCTGGAAGCTCTGCATCTGGTGGAAGAGGGTGAGGAGGGTGTTGAGCTTCTGAACGGAGCGGGCGGCTTCGGCGGGGCTGGCGGCGATCTGCTCGATGCGGAGGTGGAGGCCGGTGGTGTAGCGGAGGCTGGCGACGAGGGGGGTGGTGTCGGGGAGGGGTAGGTGAAGGCCCTGGATGGAGACGTGGCCGTCTTCGGAGAAGGGAAGGCCGATGGCTCCGATGCCCCAGACCGGCGAGAACATGGGGACGTCGGGGTAGAGGCCGGTGAGGAGTGTTGGACCGGAGAAGGGGCTCATGGAGGAGCGGTAACGATCAAGGATGGCGTGGATCTGCTCGGTAGTGGGGGCGTTGGAGGCGGCGATGGTGTCGTCGTTGAGGACAGTGACGCGCAGGAGGCGGGCGGTGCCGGAGCCGACGGGGACGGTGTAGATGTCGTGGCCGTCGTAGGCTTCGCGGGCGGAGGCGATGGAGGCGAGGTAGGTGACGAGGCGCTGCCGGTCGAAGCGGCCGATGAAGACTTCGGAGTAGGCGACGGTGCCGTTGGGTCCGTTGGGGTCGGCCATCTTGTGGAGGCCGAAGGCGACGGAGTTGAGGTCGCGCTCGAAGACGATGCCGGTGGCGTCGATGAACTGCTGGTAGTCGGGGGAGTGCGGGACGGGCTTGGTGTCGAAGTGGGTGGCGAGGCGGATGGGGCGGAGGTTGGCGTAGACGATGCCGTCGGATTCAGGCAGGAGCCGGGCGGCACGGGGGCCGGAGAGCTTGTTGGCGTAGAGAGCCAGGCTCGCGAGGACGAGCAGGAATGCGGTGAGGATGAGGAGATTACGGGTGCGTGGAGTGATTGCGGAATCCTTGGGGTATGGTGTTTTGAGCGTTCGCCACGGAGCGGTGCGCTGTCTCGTTTGATTGCTGCGGGGCTGTTTGGGTTGCGGCGTGTGGGAAACGCCGAATGTGGGCGATTATACCGGCGCCAGGCGGGGCTTTACCCCGGGGTTGGCAGTGTGGTAAAGTCTGATCTTGCGGCGCACTTCTGCGCGGGCAGATTGGCGCGTTGCACATGCGTTGTCTGGCTGGGCCGGGGAGCAATGCAGGCTGTTCAGGCTGGCGTAGCTCAGCTGGTAGAGCATCTGATTTGTAATCAGAGGGTCGGGGGTTCAAATCCCTTCGTCAGCTCCATACTTTTCAGTCGGCCTGAGCAAGAGAACGATGTGGTTTTGAAGGATGTTTTAGCTGTAGCCCACCCGGGTTCGGCGCATGGATCTCCTCCTCAATCCTCACTGGAACTTTGGTCTCGCGAGAGCGGGCGGGTTTTTGGTTGGGGTGTGGCGGGTTCCGGTGAAGGCGAAGGGAATGTTGCAGGACGTGCACAGGTGGCCGAGTGGTTAATGGCAGCAGACTGTAAATCTGCCGCGTTATGCGCTACGGAGGTTCGAATCCTCCCCTGTGCACCATTCAATTTTTGTTGTGTTGAGGAGGTCGTATGGATATGACTCCTCGTGGTGATGGGCGTTTGGTGATTGCCCTTGTGTTGCTTGCTGGACTGGCATTGCTTGTATGGCAGACGATGGATCCGGGTCGGTTTCGGTACGTCGCTTGGTTAATGCTTGGTTTTTCCGCGTTCCGGGTGCTGGTGTTACGGTTCCGTCCGCGATACAGTGGTACAGGCTCAACTTATCGGCGTCTGGAGTAGCCGGGTTGGGTGGTAAGAATGCTGGCGTAGCTCAGTGGTAGAGCACTCCCTTGGTAAGGGAGAGGTCGAGAGTTCAAGCCTCTCCGTCAGCTCCATTTTCGAACGTTGCAGTGCAGGGCGGGAGTAACTCAGTGGTAGAGTCACAGCCTTCCAAGCTGTTGGTCGCGGGTCCGATTCCCGTCTCCCGCTCCAAATTCTAGAGAGTAGCCGTAGGAGTTGGATTGAATCAGGGGTATCAGCAGGCAACGATTCCGGTAGCCGATCCGCAGACGTTTGGTGCGGTTCGCTCGGCTATCGAGACTTCCTTCGCGCAGGCGAAGGTTGCGGATTTTCTCAAGTCGCTCGATCGCGCAAGTTTGCGGATCCGCGACTTTGAGGTCGTTCTCGGCAAGGGAATGCTTGGTCCGCAGGCCAAGGGCGAGTACAACCGCCTGGGCAATGGTGACCAGGGTATGATCCGCGAGCTGTACCTTGCAGCCCTTGAGCATGTCGCTCCGGAGCTGCGTCAAAAGTTCTTCAAGCTGTACGCCTATTACTGAGTTCCGGCTACTGGGTTCCGGCGACGGCACAAAGTAAAAAACTAAAACAAAGCTTTTTTGCTAAGAGGAGTTTTTCAAATGGGTAAGGAAAAGTTTGACCGGTCGAAACCGCACGTCAACATTGGCACCGTTGGTCACATCGATCACGGCAAAACGACGCTGACGGCAGCGATCACGAAGGTTCTTTCGAAGCACAACCCGAACAACACCTTCCGTTCGTTCGACACGATCGACAACGCTCCGGAAGAGCGTGAGCGCGGTATCACGATCGCGACCTCGCACGTGGAGTACGAGACGCCGAACCGTCACTATGCGCACGTCGACTGTCCCGGTCACGCCGATTACATCAAGAACATGATCACCGGTGCGGCACAGATGGACGGCGCGATCCTGGTGGTTGCCGCGACCGACGGTCCGATGCCTCAGACGAAGGAGCACGTTCTGCTCGCTCGCCAGGTTGGCGTTCCGTACATCGTGGTGTTCCTGAACAAGTGCGACGCCGTCGAAGACGAAGAGCTGATTGAGCTGGTCGAGATGGAAGTCCGCGAGCTTCTGGACAAGTATGAGTATCCTGGCGACGACACCCCGATCATCCGTGGTTCGGCTCTGGGCGCGCTGAACGGCGAGCCCCAGTGGGAAGCGAAGATCGACGAGCTGATGGCTGCGGTCGACAAGTACATCCCGCAGCCGGAGCGCGCGGTGGACCTGGCGTTCCTGATGCCGATCGAAGACATCTTCTCGATCTCGGGTCGTGGAACCGTGGTGACGGGCCGTATCGAGCGCGGCAAGATCAAGGTGGGCGAGGCCTGCCAGATCGTTGGATTCCGCGACACGCAGAACACGGTTTGCACCGGCGTCGAGATGTTCAAGAAGCAGCTTGACGAGGGTCTTGCCGGTGATAACGCGGGTCTGTTGCTCCGCGGTATCGCGAAGGAAGACGTGGAGCGCGGCATGGTTCTGGCCAAGCCGAACTCGATCACGCCGCACACCGAGTTCAAGGGTGAGATCTATGTGCTGTCGAAGGAAGAGGGTGGACGTCACACTCCGTTCTTCAACGGCTACCGTCCTCAGTTCTACTTCCGTACCACCGACGTGACGGGTTCGGCGAAGCTGCCGGCCGGTATCGAGATGGTGATGCCGGGCGATAACGTGCAGCTCGAGATTACGCTGCACACGCCGGTTGCGATGGAGAAGGGTCTGCGCTTTGCGATCCGCGAAGGCGGACGCACGGTCGGAGCCGGTACGATCTCCGAGATCATCAAGTAAGTGCAGGGATAAGCGAACAGGGATCAAACTCTGGTCGAGTGCATGAGCGGCCCGGATGTTTCCGGGCCGCTTCGGCGCAAATCGGTTAGGATAGTACATGCGCGTTGTTTTGAGCGTGCATGGTTGTGGCGAAGTTGTGAGCTACCCGGTCGCTGGGGTTTTCCGGCATACCTTGGGGGAGTAAGCTCAACGGTTAAACTGTCGGTCTCCAAAACCGAACTTCTCGGTTCGAATCCGAGCTCCCCCGCCAGTTCTTTGTTTTAAACGTCCCTGAAAAGACGCAGTGTAGATTCCGTTGTACGAAGGTTTGACAGCAGCCATGGCAAAGACGATCGCAGTCGCAGAAACAACCCCAAACAACGGTCTCCAGCAGATGAAGGACACGCCTGCGCGTCTGCGCAGCTTCCTCCATGATGTTCGCAGCGAGATGCGCAAGGTGATTACGCCGACTCGCGATGAGGTCCAGGCGACGACGATCGTGGTGATTGTGACGGTATTTGTATTTGCCGCGTACTTTCTGATCGTGGACTACACCCTGGGTCATGCGATCGAGTGGGTTTTGAAGAAGGCTACACACTAAAGAGCTGCGTTCGAGAGCACTCTCCGGGCCAGTATGCAGGATTAGAAAGAAGTCGATGACGAAGCAAAAGGATGTACTCATGGCGGAAGAAGCACTGAATCCGGAAGACGATTTTACCCCTGGCGGCGATGCGATCGTTCCGCCGGCCGGTGACGCCGAGCAGCTTGCTCCGCCCGTCAACGAGAATTTCAAGTGGTACATCATCCACGCGTACTCGGGTTTCGAGCGCAAGGTTCGGGAGTCGCTGGAGAGCCGGATTCAGGCTTTTGGCTTGGAGAACCGCATCGGGCGGATCATGATTCCGACCGAGCCTGTGACCGAACTGCGGAATGGCAAGAAGTATGTGATCGAGCGCGTGTTTCTGCCAGGGTATGTTCTGGTGGAGATGGAGCTCGACAACGATCTTTGGCATGTGATCAAGAACACGCCGCGGGTTACGGGCTTTCTGGGTACTGGCGATAAGCCGGTTGCACTGTCCGAGGCCGAGGTGAGCTCGATCCTGTTCCGTTCGGATGTCTCGAAGGAGAAGCCGACGATGAAGATCAAGTTCGAGAAGGGCGAGCAGGTCCGGATCAACGAAGGTCCGTTCGCGAACTTCAACGGCGCGGTCGACGATGTGAACGAAGACAAGCAGACGTTGAAGGTGATGGTGAGCATCTTCGGTCGTTCGACTCCGGTCGAGATCGAGTTCTCGAAGGTCGACAAGTTCGACGGGACAGAAGATCAGTAAACAAGTTTAGTACTTCAAGCAAAGCAGCAGGCAGAGTCTGCCGCTCGAAAGCATAAAGAGGAACCGCAATGGCACCGAAGAAGATCAACGGATACGTAAAGCTCCAGATTACGGGTGGCAAGGCTACCCCCGCACCGCCGGTCGGCCCCGCACTGGGTCAGGCTCAGGTCAACATCATGGAGTTCTGCAAGCAGTTCAACGCACGCACCTCCACGCCTGAGATGACGGGCATGACGATTCCGGTCGTCATCACCGTGTACGCGGACAAGACGTTCACGTTCATCACCAAGACGCCTCCGGCGCCGGTTCTCCTGATGAAGGCTGCCGGTATCGCGAAGGGCTCCGGCACTCCGAACAAGGAGAAGATCGGCAAGGTGACTGAGAAGCAGATCCGCGAGATCGCCACGATGAAGATGCCGGACATGAACGCCGCTTCGGTGGAATCCGCTTCGAAGACCATCCGCGGCACCGCCCGCTCGATGGGCATCGAAGTCGTCGCGTAACTTTTGAACGAACGTCTCGGCGGAGCGCCTTCGGGTGCTCCGCCTTTTCGTGTTGGTGCAAGGGAATTGGTCTGCTGTGCACGGGGCGGACGCATTGTGGCTTCTACGTGCTGCGCCTGGGCCTTCGTGGGGCTGACCTGGGAGTTCTTCGCCTGCGCGTTCTTGCGGCTGGCCTGGATTTTGGAGGCGAGCGGAACGTTCGCTTTTTTCGTTGCGGTGGATCTATCGGGATCTGGTTTCGGCTGAAGCAGGCGAGGCTGTGAGATTGTCTCGCCTGCCATCGGGCTCTCATGCGCTCCGAACAAAATACCGGGATTTGTTGGCTTCGCTCAGAGTGACAGAAGTTTGTGGGCGAGCTCATGCAAAGAGCCTCTGCTGGCTGGGTTGGTGGACGGAGGCGGGTGGCTTGCGACCGATGTCGCGGGTGAGGAGGGCATCGGTGGAGCGTTCGGGGAGATGGTGGCGGCGGCAGGCTGCGCGGACGAGCGTTGCCATGCGCTCGCGGTAGGGCTG
Organism: Granulicella pectinivorans; assembly: GCF_900114625.1. NCBI lineage: Bacteria > Pseudomonadati > Acidobacteriota > Terriglobia > Terriglobales > Acidobacteriaceae > Granulicella > Granulicella pectinivorans. Next base: position 551,761 of record NZ_FOZL01000002.1, on the reverse strand, counting down.
GGGAGCGAAGTCGGTGGTGCGGAAGTGCTGTTCGTAGCGGGACAGGAGATGGGGGAAGTGCTCGCGGACGAAGCTCAGATAGGTAGGGCGCGAGCACTGTTTCAAGAACAGGGGTGAGGCCGCGAAGAAGCTGGCGCGGGCGTAGGCGGCGCGGGTGGCCATGCGGTCGAGGGCCTCGGCGTTGTCCGTAATGCCGGGGAGGAGCGGCGAGCAGAGGATGCCGGCGGTGAGGCCTGCTTCGCGGAGTTTGGTGACGGCCTGGAAGCGGAGGTCGGGGCGTGGGGCGCGGGGTTCGAGGAGGCGGGCGAGATCGGTGTCGGTGGTGGTGATCGTCAGGTGAAGGACGAGGGTGTTGCGGGCGGCGATCCGGGTGAGGAGATCGATGTCGCGAAGGATGAGGTTGGACTTGGTGATGATGCCGATCCGGTGACCCTGCCTGCGGGCGAAGACTTCGAGGAGGGAGCGGGTAATTCCGGCTTTGCGCTCGATGGGCTGGTAGGGGTCGGTGGCTGTGCCGAGGGCGATTTCTTCGCCGTGAGGGACTTTGTGGAGATCCTGCTCAAGGAGCCAGGCAGCGTGTTGCTTGAGGAAGATCCGCCGCTCGAACGCAGTGGCCCAGCTTTGTGGCTGATGCTCTGCGTTCGAGACGGACGGCTCTGTCGCCCCCGCCGGCTCCAGAAATTCGTGGGTGTAACGTGCGTAGCAGTAGCGGCAGGCGAACTCGCATCCGCGGTAGGGGTTAATGGACCAGGCGAGCGAGAGTTGACGCTTCGAGAGGGACTTGTTCAGGATGGAGCGGGTCTCGAGAGATTTGAACTCGATCTCGTGTCCCGCTCCAGCCGGTTCGGCCTCCGCAGCAAGCCGGGCGAGGCCTGTGGGCAGGGCAGAGGGAAGGATGTGGAAGAGCGTGGGAGCGGTTGTGTCCGGTGCTTTCGCCATATCTTCGCCTCTTGAAGATGAGAGTAGCGAAGGTGCGGTCAGGAGTCAATACTTTTCGCTTTATTTTCGCTTTACGTGGCAGACTGGTCGGCTAGGGGGATGGGATTATGAGCTTTGAGTCGGTGCGGGATTGCCTATCCACTGACGGATGAGGGAGAGGAGTGCGTCGCGGTAGAGGGCGTTGGCACCGAAGGTGGAGAGGGCGTCTTCGTTGAGCGATGAGGAGTTGATGCGGTTCAGTGCGGCCAATGAGACGTTACGCGTGGAGCGGGAAGCGAACGGAGAGATTTTGACTATGTCGCCTTCTGGCAGTCAGACGAGCATCCCGAAGACCCGGCTTGTCCGGCTGCTGGATGAATGGGCCGAAGGGGATGGGCGGGTAGTCGTTTTCGAGTCGAATGGTGGGTTTACTTTGCCCGATGGCTCGGGGCGGGCTGCCGATGCAGCGTGGCTGCAATCGTCGCGCTGGGAGGCGCTGACAGAAGCTCAGCGAGCCAGTTTTGCGCCACTGTGTCCGGATCTTGTGATTGCGCTGCGTTCGCCGAGCGATGTCTTAGGACCTCGCGGAAGAGATGGAGCAGTGGATGTCGAATGGAGCACAGGTGGGCTGGCTGATCGATCCGGTGGAGCGTGCGGTGGCGATCTACCGTCAAGGGGACGAGCCGGAGTTTCTCCGTGATCTGACGTCGATGCAGGGGACTGGGATTGTGGCTGGGTTTGAGTTGGCGATGGGGCGGATCTGGGGTTAGGCGGGTGGCGGGGTGCGTCGCTGCCAGACGGCGTAGCCGTAGCGCATCGGGGTATCGGGGAGTTTGAGCTCGTAGTTGTTGAGTATGTAGTTGCAGAGGGGATTGAGGGTTTCGCCAACGTGCTGGGCGGGGCGGTTGTAGGGCACGAGGAATAAGCTGCGGATCATCGCCCGGTCGCCGAACCGGACGCAGGAGCCTTCGCGGCCGGGGAGGATGAGGAGGGGGCGCTCGGGGTGGGCGGCGATCTCGGCGACCTTGCGCTGCACGCTTGCGTCGTTGATGAGGTTGATGTCTTCGAGGAAGTAGCCCTCGTCGATCTGCGGGGTGTGGGCGGTTCCGAAGCGGCTTGGAGTGAAGCCGAAGGGCGCGAGGAATTGGGTGCCGGCCGGGTATCCGTAGAGGGGGCTGAGATCGGCGGGGAGGTGGCCGGTGGCGAAGGTTTTGTAGTTGTCGAACTTAATGCGGGCGAGGGTGGGGCCGAGCGAGCGCTCCATGCGGCGGAAGACGATGCGGTCGAGGGCGGTTCCGGTGCGATTGCCCTCCCATGCGAAGAGAGAGGGGAGCGCGGCGCGGGAGAACGATCTCGCCAGTGCCGGCGCGCCGATGAGGGTGGGAATGACGAGATAGACGGCGAGGGTCGCGTAGCGGAAGGCCTTTCCGAAGCTGCGGTATTGGTTGGCGATGGCGATGGAGGCGATGGTGAGGCCGAGCGGGTTCATGAAGGTATGGATCTGGTCGCAGCGGCTGAGCGCGCCGACGACTCCGGCGGCGGAGACGGCAAGGAGCATGAGAAGGCCGCTGGGGTGGCGGCGGCAGATCTGACCGGCGGCGTAGATGGATGAGAATCCGAGGGCGAGGAGGAAGAGCAGGATGTGCGGACCGGGGATGATGGGGAAGTTGAGGCCACCGGTGCGGAAGGCGTTCATGGTGTAGAAGTACCCGGCCTGTTGCGCGAGGTGGATGGCAATGCCGATGCCGGACAGGGCGGCGAGATACGCGAGCAGGTTCGGGATCAGGCGCAGATGACCGTAGAGGAGGAGATAGACGGAGATGCCGAGGACGAAGGAGAGTGCTACCTCGGGTGAGACGAGGAAGATGGCGAGGGAGTAGGGGAGAGCGAGCAGGATGACGGGCGGCTGGGTGCGCGGGCGATTGATGGGAGCGAGGCGGCGGTAGAGGTCGAGGCCGAGGAAGCAGGGCAGGATGTAGCGGATGAGACTGTAGTTCAAGCCGGTGGAGGTCGCGGCGAGCAGGCTGAGGCAGACGAGCAGAACGAAGAGGAGACGCCGGCCGGGAGCGGGCGCGTCGATCCACTGGAGAGTCTTGAAGGCCATCCAGACGCCGGTGAGATTGGCGGCGATCCAGAAGAGATTGTAGGCATCTCCGACGGGGAGGTGCAGGCGGCAGAGCCATGCGGGGCCGTAGAGCATAAGGGGTCCGTAGGCGAACTCGAAGTCGCGGTAGATGACCTTGCCTTCGAGCAGGAGCTTGATGCGATCGACGAGGTAGATGGACTCGTTGAAGCCGTCCAGGCGGCGCGTGAGCAGGTACAGGCAGAGGTTGACGAGGAGGGTTGCGGCGAGTGCCTGATGCAGAGCGCTCTTTGGGAGAGGCTGCTCGGTGAGGCCGGTGTAAGGCTGAAGGGGGGCGCGCCAGGCGATGAGAGCGGAGAGGAGGGCTCCCAGGGCGATGATCGCGATGCCGGCGTGATTGTTGAAGCCGAAGATGTAGGACTCGGAGAGGGATGGCTGGACCGGGATGCGGTAGGGGAGCCAGAGGAGGAGGAGAACGGTGGCTGTGGCGGTGGCGGCGAGGGCGGCCAGACGTCTCCTGGAAAAGACAAGCATGAACGATGGTCCCTTTCGCGTGCTTTGTCCAACCTAGCACACGGATTTTCCCTTCCGTGCTTGACGTTTTGCGCACTTCTCCCGCATACTGGTAAGGTTGCCTCGGCCCCAAGCCAGGCAGTCGCACCACGCCGCTGCGGATTTATGCAGATGTGGGTGGTAGATAAAGGATAACGACTTTTCATGGCAAAGAAGATCTCCAAGAATTTGGCGAAGGCGCGCGCGTTGGTTGAGCCGCGTCCGTATACGCTCGTTGATGCTGTTCCCCTTCTGCAGAAGGCCAAGTACGCGAAGTTCGACGAGACCGTCGACCTGACGCTGCGTCTTGGCGTGGATCCGCGTCACGCGGACCAGATGGTGCGCGGTACGGTTGTTCTTCCTCACGGTCTGGGTAAGTCGAAGACGGTTGCCGTTATCGCCTCGGGCGAAAAGCTGAAGGAAGCGGAAGCGGCCGGCGCTGAGTTTGTGGGCGGCGAAGAGATGGTGGAGCGCATTCAGAAAGAGGGCTGGACGGCCTTCGACGCTCTGATCGCGACCCCCGACATGATGCGTTCGGTTGGACGTCTGGGTAAGGTTCTCGGACCGCGCGGCCTGATGCCGAACCCGAAGACCGGAACCGTGACGACCGATGTGGCCGGTGCGATTCGCGAGATCAAGGCCGGTAAGGTCGAGTTCCGCACGGACAAGACGGCTCTGGTTCACGTTCCCGTGGGCAAGCTGTCGTTCGATCCGCAGAAGCTGGTCGACAACGCGATGACGATCGTGTCGGCGGTGTTGAAGGCGAAGCCTTCGGCAGCGAAGGGCAAGTACGTCAAGGGCATCACGCTGAGCTCCTCGATGGGACCTGGCATTGCGCTTGAGACGACGACCGCGGAAGCTTCGAGCAGGAACTAAGCTCGGCAAAAGATCTGGCCTCCTGGGTGTCTGGCGCGTGATGCGAAGAGCCTGGGGAGCGAACTGAGATAGGAAGAGGATTTATATGGCATTGTCCAGGGCAAAAAAGACGGAGAAGGTGAAGCAGCTCGCTACCGAGCTCGAGCACTCGACCTCCGCCATCATCGGTACCTTCAAGGCGATGACCGCTTCGAAGGATTTTGATCTTCGCAAGGTCGTTCGCGGCGCAGGCGGAAGCTATCACGTCGTCAAGAACAAGCTGGCCGCCAAGGCGAGCGCGGGCACCAAGATTGAGGCTGCGCTGCAGGGTCTCAAGGGTGTTTCGTCTGTGGCGTACACTTCGGGCGACCCGGTTGCTCTTGCCAAGGCTCTTTCGGCCTGGGTGAAGGACAACTCGGAGTTCACCTTCAAGCTGGGCATCATCGACGGCAAGGTGATCACGGTTGCCGAAGTGAACGAGCTGGCGACGATGCCGGGCAAGGAAGAGCTGTATGCCAAGCTGCTTTGGCTTATTCAGTCTCCTGCGCAGCGTCTGGCTACGGTCGTCAATGCTACCGGCCGCGATCTGGCTGTGGTGATCAATCAGGGCGTCGAGAAGGAGAAGTTCTCTGGTTCGGCTGCTCCGGCTGCTGTCGCCGCTCCCGTGGTCGAAGATGGCGCGAAGGTCGAAGAGGCTCATGTGGTGGAGGCTGCGGCCGAGACCCAGCCCGAGAACGGCACGGCGTCGCAGGCTGGAGAAGCCGCGGCTTCGGATCCGGTCGAAGGCTAACCCCAAGTTCGCTCAGCCCTCCGTGGGTGCGCCAGTCTGGGCGCAACGGAAACCCTGGGGGACGTTGAGCTAGTCGAAGCGCTGTCCGAGAGGTTTCCGGGCGGTACAAGATCATCAATTTTTAGCAACATTTAGATAAAACGGAGAAATATCATGGACATTCAACAGATTGAAGATTCGATCGTAAACCTTAGCCTGCTTGAGGCTTCCGCTCTCGTGAAGGCTCTCGAGACCCGCCTGGGCGTTTCGGCTGCTGCTGCTGCCGTTGCTGCTCCTGCTGCTGGCGGCGGCGCTGCCGCTGCTGCGGTGGAAGAGAAGACCGAGTTCACCGTGATCCTGAAGGATGCCGGCGCGAACAAGATCTCGACCATCAAGGCTGTGCGCGAAGTGACGTCGCTTGGTCTGAAGGAAGCGAAGGACCTGGTTGACGCTGCTCCGAAGCCCCTGAAGGAGAACGTCTCGAAGGAAGATGCGGCTGCCATCGCGAAGAAGTTCGACGGCATCGCGACTGTCGAAATCAAGTAGTTTCAGCCTGCCCCTTGCACGTCGAAGCGGAACGCGGTATTCTCTTGAGTGGAGAGTACCCCGTTCTGCTTCGGCGTGCAGTCGGCAAAGCTCATGGCGTTCTTGATTCGGCAGTATCCCCTATCTTCCGTAGTACCCCGGCTCATCCTGGAGTGTTCAGGCTAAGGAACCGGCCATTCAGTTCTCTCGAGCGGCGGGGAGGCTGGGTGAAATGCAGTCCAGCGAGCGGCGAACTTGGGGCAGGGCGAGCCTCAAAGAGTGGCAAGCATTTCTATCACGATGAAGTTTGAAATCTGTGAGTCGTTTCTGCGCTCGTGGGCATGTTCCCATACGGGCGCATTGTCGTCTCTTCTATCCCATCGGCCGGGATCCCCGAGAGGAATCGCGACGTAGCGCTCGGCGTTACGGTAGCAATACGGCAGAAAACAGACCAGATGCAACTCGTTATAGCAGCAAAGTCAGCAGGAAAGAAAGTAAAAGTTTAGGTTTTACCCCCTCCGGCTAGAGGCCGGAGTGAAGAGTATGTGCCGGGATTGACGTAATCGAGGACGGAAGATCCCGAAGGTCTGAAGAAGGTTGATTCGCTTCAGCAGCACATCGAGCAGTACGTAACCCGGAGGCGTTTTCCAGCGTTTCCACCCTTTCAAAGGTTTCATCCGCATCCCTGTGATGCCGCGGATGGCTTTCGAGAGGCCTCGAATGTCCAGTATCAGGAGAGAGCATGCCCAGCGAAATGCGCGCGATCCGCAGCCGTCTCGATTTTTCCAAGATCCCCACTTCCATCCAGATCCCCAACCTCATTGAGGTGCAGCGCCGTTCGTACGAGCGCTTCCTCCAGATGGATAAGTTACCGCAGGAACGTGAGGATAACGGGCTCCAGTCCGTCTTCACGAGCGTATTTCCGATTACCGACTTCCGCAACGTTTCCGAGCTCGAGTTTGTCGACTTTTCGATCGGCAACTGGGAGTGCAAGTGCGGCTACCTTAAGGGTCTGAACCACCTGCGTACGGCCTGCACGACGTGCGGCCACATGGTGATCACCGACCCCTTCCACCCTGGCGATGTGCTTTGCAACTTCTGCGGCACGTACAACAAGAACACCCCCGACTTCTGCACCAAGTGCGGCGATCCGGTGGGTCTGCAGTTGAAGTACGACCAGGCCGAGTGCGAAGAGCGCGGCATGACGTATTCGGCTCCGCTGAAGGTCACGATCCGTCTGAAGATCTACGACAAGGATCCTGAGACCGGCGTGAAGAGCCTGCGGGACATGAAGGAGCAGGAAGTCTTCTTCGGCGATATCCCGTTGATGAGCCAGAACGGCACGTTCATCGTGAACGGCACGGAGCGCGTGATCGTTTCGCAGCTTCACCGTTCGCCTGGTGTGTTCTTCGAGACGGCGAACAACCGCACGTACTTCCTGGGCAAGATCATTCCGTACCGCGGTTCGTGGGTGGAGTTCGAGTACGACCAGAAGAACACGCTGTATGTGCGTATCGATCGCAAGCGCAAGTTCCTGGGCACGATCTTCCTGCGCGCGCTCGGTCTGCGTACGGACGAGGAGATCCTCAAGACCTTCTACACCGTGGATACGATCCAGGTGGTGGACGGGAAGCTGAAGTGGAACGTGACACCGGAAGGCACGCTGACGAACCTGCAGGGTACGCGTTCGGCGAATGCGATCGGCGACATCGTTGTGGCCGGCCGCAAGATCTCGGCTTCGGTGCTGAAGGGCCTGCGCGCTGCCGGTACGGTTTCGGTCGACGTGGAGACGAGCGAGTTCGATGGCGCGATGAGCGCTTCGGACATCGTCGACATGAGCACGGGCGAGCTGCTGTATGAGGCGAACGCAGAGCTGACGGCGGACAAGCTGCACAAGATCATCCAGAGCGGCGTGACGACCTTCGAGGTCTTCTTCCCGGAGCGCGACGACGTGGGCAACATCATCACGAACACGCTGCGCCGCGACTCCGTGCGCAAGCCGGAAGAGGCTCTGATCGAGATCTACCGCAAGCTGCGTCCGGGCGACCCACCGACGCTGGATACGGCGACGGCTCTGTTCGAGGGCATGTTCTTCGATCCTCGCAAGTACGACTTCTCGCGCGTTGGCCGTTTGAAGTTCAATATCAAGCTGTATGAGGACCAGGATCCTGCTGGCCTCGACAAGCGGACGCTGACGCCTGAGGACTTCTACGGGACGATCCGCTACCTGCTGAAGCTGCGCAAGAACATCGGCGTGGTGGACGATATCGATCACCTTGGCAACCGCCGCGTCCGCGCCGTGGGCGAACTGATGGAGAATCAGTTCCGCATCGGCCTGGTCCGCATGGAGCGTGCGATCAAGGAAAAGATGAGCGTGTATCAGGAGATGTCGACGGCGATGCCGCACGACCTGATCAACGCGAAGCCGGTGATGGCCGCGATCCGCGAGTTCTTCGGTTCGTCGCAGCTCTCGCAGTTCATGGATCAGACGAATCCCCTGTCGGAGATCACGCACAAGCGCCGCCTGTCGGCCCTTGGGCCTGGTGGTCTTTCGCGTGAGCGCGCGGGCTTTGAAGTGCGCGACGTACACCCGACTCACTATGGACGTATCTGCCCGATCGAGACGCCGGAAGGTCCGAACATCGGTCTGATCTCTTCGCTGTCGTGCTTTGCACGCATCAACGAGTACGGCTTCATTGAGAGCCCGTACCGTCGCGTGAAGGATGGCGTTGTGCTGGATTACGTGGCGGTTTCGAACGCCGGTGAGTCCGGCCTGCGCCAGGGCGACTACCTTGAGATTGCCGAGTCGAAGGCTTTGAATGCGAAGCTGAAGGCTGAAGGCAAGCGTACGATGGATCTCGAGCCGTTCTCGTTCTATTTGTCGGCATGGGAAGAAGATCGTCACACGATCGCACAGGCGAACATCCAGCTCGATGAGAAGTTGAACATTGTGCAGGACATCGTCGATGCGCGTCGTCAGGGCAACTTCGTCCTGGTGAACAAGTCGGATGTGGACTACGTGGACGTTTCGCCGAAGCAGCTTGTTTCAGTGGCGGCTTCGCTGGTTCCGTTCCTTGAGCATGATGACGCGAACCGCGCGCTGATGGGCGCCAACATGCAGCGCCAGTCGGTGCCGCTGCTGGTGGCCGAGGCTCCGTTCGTCGGTACGGGGATGGAAGGCGTGACCGCTCGTGACTCGGGCGCCGTCATTCTGGCCAAGCGTAACGGCATTGTGGATTCGGTCGACTCGGAGCGCATCATCATCCGGGTCGAGGGCGAGCATCACCCGACGCAGTTGTCGCGTGAGGTTGGTTCGGATATCTATCAGCTCACGAAGTTCAAGCGCTCGAACCAGAACACGTGCATCAACCAGAAGCCGATCGTGCGCAAGAACGATCGCGTGATCAAGGGCCAGGTGATTGCGGACGGTCCATGCACGGAGCAGGGCGAGCTGGGTCTTGGACGTAACGTGCTGGTGGCCTTCATGCCGTGGCGCGGTTACAACTTCGAGGACGCGATCCTGATCTCGGAGAAGCTGGTCCGCGAGGACTACTACACCTCGATTCACATCGAGGAGTTCGAGATCGAAGCGCGCGACACGAAGCTTGGACCGGAAGAGATCACGCGCGATATCCCGAACGTGTCGGAGCATGCTCTGCGCGATCTGGACGAGAGCGGCATCATCCGCATCGGCGCGAAGATCGGTCATAACGACATCCTGGTCGGCAAGGTGACGCCCAAGGGCGAGACCCAGTTGACGCCGGAAGAGAAGCTGCTGCGCGCCATCTTCGGTGAGAAGGCCGGCGATGTCCGCGATGCTTCGCTGACGTGCCCTCCGGGTATCGAAGGCACGGTTGTCGATGTCCGCATCTTCTCCCGCAAGGGACAGGAGAAGGACGAGCGCGCCAAGCAGATCGAGCAGGAGATGGTCGAGAAGCTGGAGCGCAATCTGGCTGACGAGATCCGCATTCTGACGGACGAGCGGTTGAAGCGTCTCGAGGCGATTCTGGGCGCGAAGGAAGTGCTGGCTGATCTTCACGATGAGCGCACCAACAAGCGTCTTCTGTCGAAGGGCGATGTGCTGGATCGCGACATGATCGAACTGATCTCCACGCGTAACTTGAAGCGCATTCGCTACGCGGACAAGGATCCTCGCGTGAACGAGCAGATCGACGAGATCGAAGAGATGACCTCGCGCCAGATCGACGTGCTGCGCAAGATCACGAACGAGAAGATCGGCAAGATGCAGAAGGGCGATGAGCTTTCGCCGGGCGTCATCAAGATGGTCAAGGTGTACATCGCCATGAAGCGCAAGCTTTCGGTTGGTGACAAGATGGCCGGACGCCACGGTAACAAGGGTGTGATCGCACGCATTCTGCCTGAGGAGGATATGCCTTACCTCCCGGATGGAACGCCGGTCGAGATCGTTCTGAACCCGCTTGGTGTGCCTTCGCGTATGAACGTCGGACAGATCCTGGAGACGCATCTTGGCTGGGCCGCGCATGAGCTTGGTGCGCAGGTTGCTGCTGCTGCTGCGGAGATGGAGTCTGCCAACGAGGTGCGTGAGCTGTTCAAGGCGCGCTTCCACGGTACGGCTGCTTTGAGCCAGCTTCTGAACCTGGATGATGAGCAGACGATGCGGGTTGCGGCTGGTATGAAGCGCGGCATCTGGTTCGGCACGGCCGTGTTCGACGGCGCGCAGGAGACCGAGATTAAGGCTCTTCTGAAGGCCGCTGGACTGCCCAGCTCGGGTAAGACGCACCTGCACGACGGTATGCTCGGCGAAGAGTTCGAGCAGCCGGCGACGGTTGGCTACATCTACATGCTGAAGCTGTCGCACCTTGTGGACGACAAGATTCACGCACGTTCGATCGGGCCATACTCGCTGATCACGCAGCAGCCGCTGGGTGGTAAGGCGCAGTTCGGCGGACAGAGGTTCGGTGAGATGGAAGTGTGGGCGCTTGAAGCGTATGGCGCGGCTTACATCCTGCAGGAGCTCCTGACGGCGAAGTCGGATGACGTGTTCGGTCGTACGAAGATTTACGAGGCGATCGTAAAGGGCGAGGCGGCGATCGAGCCGGGTGTTCCGGAGTCGTTCAACGTTCTCATCCGCGAGTTGCAGTCGCTCTGCCTCGATGTCGAACTGATCAAGCAGGCTGACCAGAAGAAGGTTCCGCTGCCGACGATCGCTGCTGCCGCCGATTGATCTTAAGCCCCGACGGCGGAGCATGTTGCTTCGCCGTCGGGCAGTCTATCGAGTGAGTAACAAAAAAAATTACGAATTATGCAACACCACAATTGAAGACAAAAGATACCAGTACTAGAACCACCGGCAACGCGATACGCCGAAAGTCATCGCAGAACACACAACCGCAGCCAACCCGCTGCTCTGCTTCTGCAGAAACCGGAGACGCAAACTATGTTCCGCTCCAGCCCTTTTGAACTGACCGGCCCCATCGCCGACTTCGACGCGATCAAGATTCAGCTCGCCTCCCCCGAGAAGATTCGCTCGTGGTCGCATGGCGAAGTGACGAAGCCCGAAACCATCAACTACCGCACGTTCAAGCCTGAGCGTGACGGCCTCTTCTGCGCGCGGATCTTTGGACCGATCACGGACTGGGAGTGCCTCTGCGGTAAGTACAAGCGCATGAAGCACCGCGGCGTGATCTGCGACAAGTGCGGCGTGGAAGTGACACTCTCGAAGGTTCGTCGTGAGCGCCTTGGCCACATCGAGCTGGCTTCGCCCTGCTCGCATGTGTGGTTCTTCAAGGGACTGCCCTCGCGTATTGGACATCTCCTCGACATCTCGCTGCGCGAGCTCGAGGCTGTGCTGTACTTCGAGTCGTACGTTGTCGTCGATCCAGGTGATGCGCCCGTGAAGGAGCGCGAGGTCATCAAGGACGAGACCAAGTTCCGCGAGCTCGACCAGCAGTATCGCCCGTCCGGTTTCAAGGCCATGATGGGTGCGGAAGCGATCAAGGAACTGCTGAAGCGCGTTGAGATCCAGGAGCTTTCGGTTGAACTGCGCGAGCGCATGAAGACCGAGACCTCGCTGCAGAAGAAGCTGAAGTACTCCAAGCGCTTGAAGATTGTCGAGGCGTTCCGCAAGTCGGATAACCTGCCGCAGTGGATGATTCTCGACGTGATCCCCGTGATCCCGCCTGAGCTTCGCCCGCTTGTGCCGCTGGATGGTGGTCGCTTCGCGACATCGGATCTTAACGATCTGTATCGCCGCGTGATCAACCGTAACAACCGTCTGAAGAAGCTCATGGACCTCCATGCGCCTGAAGTGATTGTGCGTAACGAAAAGCGCATGCTGCAGGAGGCTGTCGACGCGCTGTTCGATAACGGCCGCCGTGGCCGTGTGCTGCGTGGCGCGAACAACCGTCCGCTGAAGTCGCTCTCCGACACCCTCAAGGGCAAGCAGGGCCGCTTCCGCCAGAACCTTCTCGGTAAGCGCGTGGACTACTCGGGCCGTTCGGTCATCGTGGTTGGTCCCGAGCTGAAGCTGCACCAGTGCGGTCTGCCGAAGAAGATGGCGCTCGAACTGTTCAAGCCGTTCATCTATCACCGTCTGGAGCAGACGGGCCACTGCACGACCATCAAGCAGGCCAAGGAGATGGTTGAGATGCAGGAGCCCATCGTGTGGGACATCCTGGAAGAGGTCATCAAGGATCATCCGGTTCTGCTGAACCGCGCTCCTACGCTTCACCGTCTGGGCATTCAGGCTTTCGAGCCGGTGCTGGTGGAAGGTAAGGCGATCAAGATTCATCCGCTCGTCTGCACGGCGTTCAATGCCGACTTCGACGGTGACCAGATGGCTGTGCACATTCCGCTGAGCCCTGAAGCGCAGATTGAAGCTTCGGTGCTGATGCTGGCTTCGCACAACATTCTGTCGCCCGCGTCGGGTCAGCCGATCACGGTTCCGACGCAGGATCTCGTGCTTGGTCTCTACTACCTGACGAAGGCCAAGGTTGGCGCGAAGGGTGAAGGCCGCGTGTTCGCGAACATCGAAGAGGTGTTCATGGCGCTCGAAGCGAAGGCTGTCGAGACGCTGACGCCGATTCGTCTTCGCTATACCGGCAAGGTGCTGGACATGACCACCGCGTACGACGATCAGGATCTGACGCACACCGAGGCTGTCGAGTTCAACAAGCAGTTCATCTCGACGACCGTGGGCCGCGCGATTCTGAACGATTCGCTGCCTGAAGGCATGCCTTATGTGAATGGCCTGCTGAAGAAGAAGGGCATCGGACAGCTCATCAACTACCTCTACCTGAACCTTGGGCTTGAGGTGACGGTGCATGCTCTGGATCGCATCAAGGATCTTGGCTTCCGCTATGCGACCAAGTCGGGTCTATCGGTTGGACTGGATGACATGGTCATTCCGGATTCGAAGTACACCGTGGTTTCGGATGCAGAGAAGCAGGTCATCAACGTGCAGCAGCAGTACCTTGACGGTGCGATCACCAACGGTGAGCGTAACAACAAGGTCATCCAACTGTGGTCGACGGTGACCGAGCGCGTGGCCGATGAGATGTTCAACAACATGAAGCAGGCCGACAAGGACGGCGCCATGAATCCGATTTACATCATGGCCGACTCCGGTGCGCGTGGTTCGAAGCAGCAGATTCGTCAGCTTTCGGGTATGCGTGGTTTGATGGCGAAGCCCTCGGGCGAAATCATCGAAACACCGATCACCGCGAACTTCCGCGAAGGTCTCACCGTTCTGCAGTACTTCATCTCGACGCACGGTGCTCGTAAGGGTCTGGCGGATACGGCGTTGAAGACGGCTGACTCGGGTTACCTCACGCGTCGTCTGGTTGACGTGGCGCAGGACGTCATCATTTCGGATTACGATTGCGGCACCGTTGAAGGCATCTATGTGATGCCGATCATCGAAGCCGGCGAGACCATCGAGCCGCTGCGCGACCGCATCATTGGCCGCGTGTCGCTTGAGAAGCTCAAGGACTTCGAGGGCAAGACGATCGTCGAGATCAACGAAGAGATCGATGAGGACAAGGCAAGCGCGGTTCAGGCGGCCGGTATCGAGAAGGTGAAGATCCGCTCGGTGCTGACGTGCGAATCGAAGCGCGGATGCTGCATCCTTTGCTACGGCCGTAACCTTGGCTCGGGCAAGATGGTCGAGATGGGCGAGGCTGTTGGCGTAATCGCGGCGCAGTCGATCGGCGAGCCGGGTACCCAGCTCACGATGCGTACCTTCCACATCGGCGGAACGGCTTCGCGTGTTTCGGATGCTTCGCACCTTGAAGCCAAGAACGCCGGTTCGGTTCGCTTCATCAACCTGGTGACGGTTCGTTCGAACACCGGTGGTCTGGTGGCCTTCAACCGTAACGGTTCCATCGCCGTCATCGACGACAAGGGCCGTGAGAAGGAGCGTTATGCGATCGTGTACGGCGCGAAGCTGCGGGTCGAAGATGGCGCGCAGGTTCAGCAGGGCACGGTGCTCGGCGAGTGGGATCCGTACACGTTCTCGGTGTTGACCGAGATTGCGGGTACGGTCCAGTTCAAGGACCTGCAGGAAGGCGTGACGCTGAACGAAGAGGTCGATGAGGTGACGGGTCTTTCGCGTCTCGTTGTGACCGATTCGTCCGACGAAAAGCGTCAGCCGGCGATCATCATCAAGTCGGCATCGGGCAACAAGCGTTACCTCATGCCTTCGCGTGCTCACCTTATGGTGCAGGATGGCGACGAGCTGTTCCCGGGCGATGTGCTGGCGAAGATTCCTCGCGAGACGACTCGTACCAAGGACATCACGGGCGGTCTGCCGCGCGTCGTCGAGTTGTTCGAGGCACGCAAGCCGCGTGATCCGGCGATCATCTCGAAGATCGACGGTGTGGTTCGCTTCGGAGAAGTGTCGAAGGGACAGCGCAAGGTATACGTCACGGCGGACAACGGGCAGGAAGAAGAGTACTCGGTGCCGCGTGGTGTGTATGTCAACGTCCAGGAAGGCGAGCGTCTGCGTGCAGGCGATCCGCTGATCGATGGACCGCGCAGCCCGCATGATGTGCTCGAAGTGCTTGGCGAGCGCGCCGTGCAGATGTACCTGGTGAACGAGATCCAGGAAGTCTACCGGTTGCAGGGCGTAACGATCTCGGATAAGCATATCGAGACGATCGTCCGGCAGATGCTGCGCTGGGTGAAGATCGAGGATGTCGGCGACACGGCGTTCCTGGTCGATCAGCAGACGGATCGCTTCCGCTTCAACGCGGAGAACCAGAAGACGCTGATGGCTGGCGGACGTCCGGCGATTGGCCGCTCGTTGCTGCTCGGTATCACGAAGGCTTCGCTCTCGACCGACAGCTTCATCTCGGCTGCTTCGTTCCAGGAGACGACTCGTGTGCTCACGGAAGCTTCGATCAATGGTTCGATCGATACGCTGCGTGGACTCAAGGAGAACGTCATCGTGGGTCGTCTGATTCCGGCTGGAACGGGCATGGAGTACTACCGCAATGTTCAGCTCTCTCCGGAGCTGGAAGAAGCGGCTGCCCAGGTTCAGCAGGAGGTCACTGCGGCCATCGAAGCGGAAGAGCGCGAGCTGGAGCAGATGCGGATGGAAGGCGAGCAGGAAGAGCTGGCCGCGGAGTAACTTCGCGTTACGGCGGATCGCTCGAAGGCAACAAGAAAACGGGCAAGCTCGAGAGAGCTTGCCCGTTTTCTTCAGTTTAGAGTGTAGATTTAATGTTCAATGACTTCACGTAAAAAACAGGTTCCGCCGAGCAAGGGTCTCGGGGACATCGTCGCCGCCTCCAGTAAGTGGATACTTCTCTGGCTCTTGGGCTATGTGCTCGGTATTATCTCTCCAAGAAGCTGGATCATTACTAAGCTAACCAGTGCTCCAAACGTGCAAGCTATATCTTCGATATCTCAAAATAAGAACTGCACCGTATATCAGGCACAGTTTGGCACACAAAGTGAGGCACTTGATGAAGTGAATATTGAGATTGAATTACCCTCAACTATTGTCGATCATCGTGTGGTCGTCGGGGGAGACGATGTCGGAGGTGTCCTTCGTATAACTGGTATCTCCCTTTTAGATGACACGACTTGTCTTTTCGAGGGGATCGGAAGCGAAGTAGATCAGATTCCGACTATAACTAGCGGGATTCACGGTTTGACCCATAGTCTCTTTGTACTTCATGCAGCACCACTCGTTAAATCAACACCGATTACGATGATTTTTACGATGAAGAACGGGGCTCCACCACGACGGCTTTTCGGCACCTATACGTATCAGCGATTTGAAGTTCCAATTAAGCATGATCTTAACTTCATCTTGAAGCCTCTACTACAGCTCAATCCCGTGGGACCTGGCAAGCACACAATTACGATTACTGCACACTCTTGATCCTTAGCTCCACCAATATAGCCGGGTTGGCATCGAGCGAAGGAAGGAGATAGGCGCAGAACACAAGGGCACATCTATATCCGGTCTTTTCTGACGCATAAGCAATACGACAGCCGTCGAAACTGGGATAGGGAGTTTGGAAGCCAATGAGCACAACACTTGCGAATCCGGCGAAGCTGATCAAGATGGGCGCTCCGCACGTCATCCATTCCGACGAGCAGTTGGCTCAGTACACCGATGCGCTCTTTCATCTCACGGGCAAAGAAGACCTGACAGACGAAGAGGAGAAGGCGATTGAACTTCTGAGTTTTCTAGTGGAGCGGTATGAGAGTGAGCGGCATCCGATTCCGGAGGCCTCTCCGGTGGATGTACTGCGGTTTCTGCTCGATCAGAATGGACTTCAGCAGCGGGATATTGCTGGTGAGCTTGGGAGCGAGAGTACGGTTTCTTTGGTACTCGCCGGCAAGCGACCGCTCACCTTGGGACATATTGAGAAGCTGAGTGCGCGCTTCCATGTGCCGGGGGCTGTGTTTCTGCGGCAAGGCGTTGGGCACAGCAAGACGGCTTGAGATCAGCAGTATTGCAAATGAATGCGGGGCGATAGAGAAGTTCTCTATCGCCCCGTTTCTCTTTACATACTCTCGTCGTCGCCGATGGGCATGCCGGGTGGGGCTTCCTGGGGCTTGGTGGGGGTGAACTTGGTGGGGTCTTTTTGGTATTGGGCTATGCGAGTCATCATGGCGGTGCGGTGGATGGCTTCGGCGGTGTCGGTGAGTGGGGCGGCGGTGGTGAAGGCCTTGTAGACGTCGTTAATGTGGGACTGGGCGATGGCTCGGGCCTGGGTGCTGGCGGTGGGGTCTTCGGCTAGTTTGAACATGGCTTCTAGGGCTCGGAACTCGACCGCGCGCTCGACCTCGGAGGACATGGTGTGGCCGCCCTCGGGGCGCTCGGCGGTGGTTTTGCTGATGGACTCGAGGAGACCGCGGAGGGATGGGGCTTTGGGCTCGCGCATGTGGTACTGGACTAACCGGGAGGCTCGGGCGGGGTCCAGGAGGACTTCCAATGTGAGGTCGGCGGCGGACTCGGCGGTGGCGATGGGGTCGAAGGTGAGGCCGGTTTCGGAGGGGAAGGACTCCTGGGTGCGGGGGAAGCCGGGCGGGACGGGCGGGAGGACTTTCAGGAGGGACTCGGGCAGGGTGAGGAAGTCGGGGGTGAGGGTTTTGAGGACGGCGGTGATGGCCTTTTGCTGGACGGCGGGGTCGACGATCTGCGGGTTGGGCTGGCCGTCGCCGCGGAGGTTGTAGCGGTAATCGAGGCCGCCGATCTGTTTGATGGCGGCTTCGGTCTGGTAGCGGTGCAGGAGGTAGAGGACGACGAGGGTGTCGGAGAGCTCGGACATGGGGGTGCCGGGCTTGATGGCGTTCTCGTTGAAGCGCGCGAGGGCGGCGGTGCGGACGCCGATGATTCTGTTCAGCTCTTCGGATGGGTCAGTCCCGTTGTCCCAGAGGTGAGCGTTGGGGTGGGCGCCGGAGAAGGGGCGGGCGTCTTCGTCGGTGATGAACTGGAGGCCGGTTTTGGCGCTGGCGGTGAGGATCTGGTTGAGGGCTTCTTTTTCATCGGTTTTGGCGGGGAATGCGCGGTAGCCGTAGTCGATCGCTACCTTGTCCCAGAGGCCGATGTTGACGCCGTAGGCGTGGGAGAGGTCGGGGATGCCGTTGGGGCCGAGGGTGATGTAGGGGTGGGGGTAGTCCATGACGGAGACGGACTCGGTGGGGACGTGGGGGAAGGCGCTGGCGGCGAAGTTGTGGGCGAGGCCGAGGGTGTGGCCGATCTCGTGGGCGGAGAGCTGGCGGATGCGTTGGAGGACCATGGCCAGCATGGGGTCGTTTGCTGGGGTGATCTGGCGGCCGGAGACGTACGGGGACAGGAGGGCTTCGGCGATGCGGTAGTCCTGGCGGCCGCGCAGGGAGCCGAGGGTTACGTTGCCTTTGATGATTTCGCCGGTGCGCGGGTCTGCGATGGCCTCGCCGTAGCTCCAGCCGCGGGTGTAGCGGTGGACCCACTGGACGATGTTGTAGCGGATGTCCATGGGGTCGGCGTCGGCGGGGAGGATGTCGGCGCGGAAGGTTCCGGGGGCCCAGCCGGCGGCCTGGAAGGCCTGATCCCACCAGCGGGCTCCGTCGAGGAGGGCGGTGCGGATGGGCTCGGGTGCGCCGCGGTCGATGTAGTACTGGATGGGGGTGACGGCTTCGCAGGATTTGGTGCAGGCGGGGTTCTTCTTGATGAGGCGGTGACGGAGGATGAAGCGCTGGTCGAGTGCGTCGCCGAGCGGGGCGGAGTAGTCGCGGTAGGAGGACGGGAAGTATCCGGCGCGGGGGTCGAAGCGGCGCGGGGTGAAGCCGGGGCCGGGGAGCTCGATGAAGGACTGGTGCTCGTGGAGGGTGAGGGCGTGGGGGTCAGGGGTGACGTCGCGGACGAAGCGGCCTTTGGGGGGGCCTTCGGTGGTGAAGGTGAGGATGGCTTCGACCTCGGTGTTGCGGGGGAAGGCTTTGGTGCTGGTGAGGTCGATGGTGGAGCGGGCGGGGTCTACCTTGTAGGAGCCTTGTTGGGCGCGGGTGAGGGACTCGGTGACCTGATGGGCGTCGCGGAGGAAGAAGTCGGTGGCGTCGAGGAGGACGGCGCCATCGGGGTCTTCGGCGGCTACCTTGAAGCCGGCGAGGATGGAGGAGGGAAAGGACTGTCGGACGGCGAGCTGCTCGGCGGGGTCGGCGGAGGAGGTGCGGAAGTCCTGGTTGGGCTGGACGAGGAGGACCTTGGGGCCGACGCGCTCGAAGTGGACGATGATGCCTTCGGCGGTCTGGCCGCGGTCGAGCCCGAGGTCGTTGGAGCCGGTGCCGTAGGGGAGGGAGTGGGTGTAGAGAAGGTCGGGGGAGTGGCCGCGAGCGTCGAAGTGGGGGATTTCAAGGTACAGGGTGCCGGATTTTGCGTCCCAATCGAGGGGGAGGAGGCCGGGCATGTGCTGCATGGGTTTGGTCTTCTCGGCGAGGGTGGGGGCGGGGGAGTCGGGCTTGGGGGATTGGGCTGCGGCGGGGAGAGATAGGAGGAGAAGGAAGAGTGCGGGGCGCATGGGATTGTTGTAGCACGTAGGTACGGGCAGGCGCTGTTGCGGTCGCCTATACTTGAGGTTTACGCGAGGAGATGTATGGCGAACAGGTATGGTGAGGCGGCTTTGATGGCGGTGCGGATGGAGACCTACGGCAAGCAGATTACGCCGGGGGAGCGGTGGGCGCAGGCTACGAAGACGCTCTATCCGACGAGTGAGAAGGCGCAGAGGAAGACGGCTCCCAAGGGAGCATTTCTGGGGCTTTGCGATGCGGGGCTGGTGAAGGGAATTCCGGCGGGCAAATATGGGGCTACGCGGGACAATGCGAACTATGCGATTGCGGCGTCGGCTTTGCTGGTGGCGGGAACGCACACTTCGGTCTCATCGCTGTGGGCGGCGGTGACGAATGGCGATGGAACGGAGCACCAGAGCCAGATGGATGTGGTGATGGCGCTTTGGAAGAATGGCCTGATCGTGAAGCCCGCTACAACTCCTAAGGTGACGCCGGACTCTAAGGAATAAGAACGAGAGAAGAGGCGACCCATGTCCGAGTCCGAGCAGAAGCATCCAGCAGGCGCACCCGGTGTGTGGAAGCACCCCAACTTCAAGGCGATCGTCATCGGATCGGCCGTTTTTGTTCTCGTGCTGCTGGGTGCCTCGCTTCTGTTGGTGAGGACAGAGGGCGGTCACCTTGTGATGCGGACGAAGGTGACCCACGCCAGCCAAAACTGATCGGCTCGAGTGGAGTATGCTGGCGGGGCCATGAAAACTCTCCTTTCACTCCTCTTTCTGGTTGCCGCTGCTTCTGCCCAGACGCCTCATGTGACTCCTCCTCCGGTAGGGTTCAGCAGGGTGGTCACGCTTTGGCCCAACGGGGCTCCCGGCGCGCATGGCACGGCGGATGGCGATGTTCCCAAACTGTATGTTTATCCTGCCAAGGCGAATCCTACGGGGACTGCGGTGATCGTGATGCCCGGTGGTGGGTATACGGCGCTGGTGACGGAGAAGGAAGGCGGGGTGGAGGCGCGGTGGCTGAGTGAGCACGGCGTGACTGCGTTTGTGCTGCAGTACCGGCTGGGACCGGAGTATGAGTTTCCGGCACCGATGCTGGACGGGGCGCGGGCTGTGCGGTGGGTGAGGAGTCAGGCGGCATCGTTGGGGATCAATCCGGGCAAGGTTGGGGTGTGGGGATTCTCGGCGGGAGGACATCTGGCGGGCTATATGGCTTCGATCCACGATGGAGGCGATGCCTCTGCGCAAGATCCGATCGACCGTCTGGGAGACAGGCCGGACTTTGCGATTCTCTCGTATGGGCGGCTTTCGATGGACAAGGGATTTACACCAGAACCTGTGATGCCGGGGCTTTTGGGAGCGCATGCGACCCAGATGCAGATCGACGCGATTTCTCCGGTACTGCATGTGACGAAAGACAATTCGCCTTCGTTTATCTACTCGACCACGGCGGATCAGAAGGTGAACTCTCGGAACGCAACGGCGTTCTACGACGTCTTGCAGCAGACGGGGATTCCGGTGGAGTTGCACATCTTCGAGCTTGGCGTCCATGGGACGGGAATGGGGCAGGGGATCAAGGATGCGGCAGAGGTCTCGGTCTTTCCCATTTTGCTGCAGCACTGGATGCAGTTGCACGGATGGATGGGCGAGTAGGGCGATCCAGGAGAAACTCCGGCCGCAAAAACGCGTCTATCGCAACATGCGATTTCTTTCTGTGGTGAGTTTGGTCCTGGTCAGTGTATGCGGTCTGCAGGCGCAGACGGCGGAGACTCCACAGGCTACTACGGCTACGCTTTCGGTTGCGGCGAAGCTGGTGAATGTGCCGGTGGTGGTGAGGGACAAGAAGGGCGCACTGATCCAGAATCTGGTGAAGGACGACTTTACCCTGACGGTGGATGGGAAGCCGCAGGCGATCCGGTACTTCGACCAGGACAAGGATATTCCGCTGATTCTAGGGCTGATGGTCGACACGAGCCAGAGCCAGCGCGAGGTGCTGGATGAGGAGCGGACAGCGAGCACGACGTTTCTGGAGCAGATGCTGACCGGAACGAAGGATAAGGCGTTCGTCATTCAGTTTGCGCGGCAGACGGATCTTTTGCAGGATCTGACGAGCTCCAAGCCGAAGCTGCAGGCGGCCCTGAAGCAGATCGACTCGGCCAACACGGGCGGCGGAGGGCAGGGCACAAACGACCCGAATAACACCGGGAGTTCGAACGATCCAAATGACCAGAGTAGCGGGCAGGGGCGGCGTGGAGGACGCGGCGGTGGGGCTGGACACGGCGGAACCACTCTGTACGATGCGCTGTTTCTTGCTTCGGATGAGATTACGGGCAAGCAGAAGGGCCGGAAGGCTGTGATCATTCTTTCGGATGGCGTGGATAACGGGAGCAAGGAGAGTTTGACGAAGAGCCTGGAGGCAGCGCAGAGAGCCGACACGATCGTCTATGCGATCTACTTTAAGGGCAAGGAGAGCGGTGGTGGCGGTGGAAACCGAGGGTTTGGCTTCCCGGGAGGACGCGGAGGCGGTTTTCCAGGGGGCGGCGGTGGACGTGGCGGGGGAGGTTATCCCGGTGGTGGCGGCGGCCAGCGCGGGGGCGGCGGCGGCGGAAACCGTGAGGTCGATGGCAAGAAGATCCTGCAGCGGATGGCCGACGAGACGGGGGGACGCCTGTTTGAGATCTCGAAGAAGCAGACAGTCGAGCAGATCTATACGCAGATTGGCCAGGAGCTGAGGGCGCAGTACCGGCTTGGATTTACGCCGGACCAGGAGACGGCTGCGGATGGCTATCACCAGATCACGCTGGCGTTGAAGGACGCAGAGAAGAAGAAGCTTGCGGTGCAGACGCGGGACGGGTATTACACGGGCAACTAGGCCTCGATGGCGGGGATTGACCTGCCTCCCGGAGGCGAGTTTTGGGGCACCGGGTTCATTGGCGGTATAAAATTCGGGGCATGGCATCTCGTTCGAAACCAGCTCCTCGTAAAGGCAATCCGCTGCCTTGGATTGTCGTCCTGGCCTTTGTGGCTGCGGCTGCTACGTTCTTCTTCTTGCATAAGAGCGGCACGGCCGCTGTTGACGCTCCGTCGACTGCTCCAGTCGCTGCGCCGCAGGCTGAAGCTCCGGCCCCTCGTGTGTTGCCGAGGAACCATATCTACGACGAGAGCGCGGACCCGAGGGTGGATATCGCGGCTGCGCTGAAGAAGGCGAAGGCCGAGCATAAGCGGGTGATCGTCGACTTTGGCGGGGACTGGTGCGGCGACTGCCAGGTGCTCGATCTCTATTTTCACCAGGCCCCGAACGACGCTCTGCTGGCAGAGAACTTCGTGCTGGTTCATGTGTTTGTCACTCACGCGATGGAGGACAACCACGATGTCGCGGTGAAGTATGAGGTGCCGCTGAAGAAGGGCGTTCCGGCGCTCGCGGTTCTGGATGCACAGGGAAAGCTGATTCATTCACAGACGGCGGGCGAGTTTGAGAATATGCGGAATATGGAATCGGCCTCGGTGACGGACTTTTTGAACCGATGGAAGGCCTGAAGAACCCTCTACCGGTCGGCGTGCGGTGGCTTCGGCTGTCGGTCAGCACGGTCAGGGCCTGGCGCGTGCGGCATATCCTGTGGCTGGGATCGGTGGTGCGCCGGACGACGATGAAGTCGGTCGAGCATGACGTTTTGAATGTGGCGCAATCGGCTGCCTACTCGGCGATGATTGCGCTTTTTCCTGCGTTGATTGTCGCCGCGGCGGTGGTGCAGTTGCTGCCGTATAGTGCGCCGTTGCGGTATCAGTTGGCTCACTTTTTCGAGCGCGTGCTGCCGTCGGATGTCATTCCTCTGTTGCAGACCTACTTTGCGACGGATCCTAAGAGCGCGCAGTCGACACGGGCGATTCTGCTGGCGGCCCTGGTGTCGGTGACGGGAGCGTCGAGCGTGATTGCGACGCTGATGGAAGGTTTTCGGCGTGCGTACGACCTTCCGATGGACTGTTGGGGATTCTGGCAGAGGCGGTGGAGGGCGTTTTCGCTGGTCCCCCTTTCCCTGGTGCCGCTGAGTGTCGCGAGCCTGCTCGTGGTGTTTGGACATTTCTTCACGATGTGGTTGGTGGGCTTTCTGGCTCCTTCGGTGCGGACCCCTGTGTATGGTGTAGCTCTCATGATTCGGTGGGCGATCGCCCTGCTGGGCAGCACGGGGGTGATTGCCACAATCTATCACCTGGGGACACCGATCAAGCAGACATGGCACAGAACCCTGCCGGGCGCGGCGATGGCGACGGGGATGTGGTTTCTGACGACACTGTTCTTCGGGTTGTATGTGACGCGGTATGCGAACTATGGGCAGGTGTACGGGTCGCTGGGGGCGGGAATCGCTCTTCTGTTCTGGCTCTACATCATCTCGTTGAGCGTGCTGTGCGGGGCAGAGTTCAACGCGCAGTTTTTCACGGATAAAACATAGCAGTGGCGATTCCTATTCGGCAATGAGGGGTTGGGCTTGTAGAATGACTCGACGGCAAACTATTGGTTAGACCATCGCGAGATGGCTGGAAAGATTGGCAGCGAGCTCTTATGGGTACTTTTACGGTAGATGGATCTCTGGTCGGTTCGGAACGTGCGCGTCGCGCGAAGATTGTGGCAACGCTTGGACCTTCGTGCAGCAGCATCGGAGTGTTTCGTGAGCTGGTACGGGCTGGTTTGGACGTCGCCCGATTGAACTTCTCGCATGGAACGCATGCGCAGAAGGCCGAGCTGATCAAGATGGTGCGGACGGTGGCGAAGGAAGAGAAGAAGCCCATCTGCATCCTGGCCGATTTGCAGGGTCCGAAGATCCGCACGGGCAAGCTGAAGGACCACCAGCCCGTACAGCTTGTTCAAGGGAAGAGGCTGACCATTACGCCGCGAGAGATCGCCGGTACCGCCTCGGAGGTGGGGACCACCTTCCTCACGCTGGCCGAGAACCTTGAGCCGGGCGCGCGGATTCTGCTTTCGGACGGACTCATCGAGTTGCGGGTAGACCGTGTGAGCGGGCTGGACGTGATCTGCGAGATCATCAATGGCGGCACGCTGGGCGAGAACAAGGGCATCAATCTTCCGGGGATTCCTGTTCGTGTCCCGTCGCTGACGGAGAAGGACGAGGAAGATCTGATCTTCGCGATCGGGCAAGGCGTGGATACGGTTGCGGTCTCGTTCGTGCGGACCGCGCACGATGTGCGGCATGTGAAGGCGCGAATCGCGGCGTGCAATTCGGATGCATGGGTGATCGCGAAGCTCGAGAAGCCACAGGCGATCGAGCATCTGGATTCTATTCTGGAAGTTGCGGACGCGATCATGGTTGCGCGTGGTGATCTGGGTGTGGAGGTTCCTCCGGAGAAGGTGCCGGCGATCCAGAAGCACATCATTCGCCGGGCGGCGGAGTATCGCAAGCCCGTGATCACGGCGACGCAGATGCTGGAGTCGATGATCGACAATCCGCGGCCCACGCGCGCGGAGGCTTCGGACGTGGCGAATGCGATCTATGACGGCACGGATGCAGTCATGCTCTCGGGCGAGACGGCGGCGGGCAAGTACCCCGTGCATGCGGTGGCCATGATGGCGAAGATCGTGACGGAGACGGAGGAGCAGATTCGGATCGACCCCATGCCGAAGCACCCAAGGCCCAGAGGCGCGAAGCTCTCGGTGGCGGAGACGATCTGCGAGTGCATGGCGCACTCGGCGGAGGATCTGGATGTGTCGGCGATTGCCATTTTTACGGAGTCGGGAAGCACCGCCAGGCTGCTGTCGAAGTACAGGCCGGAGCCGCCGATCTATGCGCTTTCCCCCTACGAGAAGGTGATCAACCGCTCGATGCTGCTGTGGGGGACGTATCCGATTCTATGCGACCGCTTCAAGGATACCGACAAGCTGGTGAGCATGGCGGAGCAGATTCTGGAAGAGCTCGGCTACGTGCAGAAGAGACAGGTTGTCGGGATTGTGGCGGGAACGCGGACGAGATCGGGCGCGACGAACTTCATGCGCCTGCATATGGTTGGGGATCGCGATACGGACAACGATAAGCCGAAGAAGGCCAAGGCAAAGAAGAAGGCTTAGGTACGTTGCGGGTGGATGGGGCGGATCGGGTTCTAACCCGATCCGCCCCATTTGTTTTTGTGGGGAGGGGGGGAACTTCCTTCCGGGGTGATGACGTAAAGATTCGCTTGGTGGTGCTTCGGATTATGGGGTGAAGCAACCAGGCTTGTGAAGCGTCCATGGGGCAAAAGAAGAGGGCCGGGCGTGAGGAGAATCCCTCGGCGCCCGGCCCGTCTGGTTTGTGCTGCGGTCTGGTTTACGGGAGCTGACCGAGCGATCCGGTCGAGGTCGCCTTCGAGAGCGGCACGATGGTGGGAGCCGCGTAGCCGATGACCTGGGTCAGGGTTCCGTTGACGCTGTTGGTGACCCAGACGTTGCCGGACGCATCGGAAGCCGCTGCACCGGGGCCGTCGAAGCCAGCGATCTGAGCGCCATAGTTGGCTCCGGAACCGCCGGTGTTGGGAGCTCCCGTTGCCGAGAGGCGAAGAAGGTTGTCGGGAGCGGTGCTCCCGCTACCGCCTGCTGCGCAACCGAGGCGGCAGTTGGGGATGAGAACCTGACCTGCGCCATCTGTGGCGAGGAGCTGGGCCTGATAGAGACCGACAGCAGAGAGGGGGCTGCCGCTGGCGTTGGCACCGTTGTAGCCGTAGATGTGGCTCAGGGTGTTGTTGTTCTCGGTGATCCAGAGCTCGTTGCCGCCGTTGATCGCAAGGCCAAGAGGAGTGCTGAAGCCGGTGGGCGTGTACTTGGTGGTGAAGGTGCCTGCGGTGCCGGTACCGTTGAACTTGAGCAGCGAGTTGTTGCCCGAACCGAGGACCCAGACGTTGCCGGAGTTATCGGTTGCGACGGCAGCAGGGCCCGCAGCGGACAGGTTGGAGGCAGAGTAGGTGGCCTGGTTGAAGGGCGATCCGGTCTGCTCGGTTCCGCTGGTGTTCATGTCGATGACCGTACCGCCTATCTGGGTATTTCCGCCGCCGGGGTTGTACATCCCGCTGACGGCGGTGATCCAGATGTTACCGGGCTGATCGAAGGTGATGCCCTGGACAGAGTTGGTTCCGAAGTGCGGGTTGGCAATCGGGGTTCCAGGCGTACCGGTGGAGCTGACAGCGATCAGCTCATCGGCAGGGTGCAGGGTGGTGGTCTGGTTGAGGGTGTACAGGTTGGAGCTGGTGCTATCGAGTGCGATGCCGCGGAGGAAGTGAAGCACACCGGCGCCATAGCTGCCGATAAAGCTGCCATCGGGACCGAACTTGACCACGGTGTCAATCGGGGTTGCCGGGGGGGTGGTGAGGCAGGACTGGCAGCTCGTGAAGTAGACGTTTCCGCTGCCGTCGACGACAACCGGACCGGGCTGTGTGATGGTGGTGGCAACGGGCGAGTAGGTGATGCCGAGGGTGAAGTCATTCGGCTGTGTGGTGAGCGCGGGCTGGAAGGGAGCCGTTGCCGCTGCCTGGGTGTAGAGGTTGTTGACGTTGGCTGCCGGGAAGGCTCCGATGTTGAGAGCGGCCGTGAACACGTTGGTCGGCACGGAGGAACCGGTGGGGGTGGTGGCGCTGTACAGTGCCTGGCAGGTCGAGCTTGCTCCCGAGCCGGAGTTGACGCAGGGGGCAATGATGTTGGCCAGTGTGTTCAGCGTCGCCTGAGGAGCGATGCCGTTGCCGGCGGGGGTGGTGGCCAGCGCGGTTCCGGTGGTGGGGTCAACCAGGTTGGCGATGGTCTTGAAGGCGTTGACCAGACCGGTGGCGTTGGTGGCGGTGGTACCCAGGTGCGTGCCATCCACCATGAACTGCTGCAGCGTGGAGGCCATGGCGGCCGTCGTCACTTCGTTAATGCTGGTAAAGGTGGTGGAGCCAATGGTGGCGCAGTCGCCGAGAGCAGCCGTGAGTACGATCGCGCCGTTCACCGCGCCGCCTACGAGGCCGGTGGGATTACCGCCGGTGGCGAGCAGGTAGACCTGGGTTCCAGGTGTGCAGGTGGCGGTGGTGCCGCCGTAGTTGAAATCACCGTTGACACCGGTCGTGACGTACGTTCCGACGGTATCGGTTGCGGTTCCGGGATCGCCGGCGTGCAGCAGTGAGGTGGATGCACTGCCGTAACCACCCGTGAGGTTGGCAGCCATCAGGTAAACGTGGGCGCCGAGGATCGGCTGCTGTCCACCATGCACCGAGCCCGCGGGGATCGTGGTGGTCAGGCTGCTGGGGACGGCCGTTCCAGAGATGCCTGCGCATCCGGAAAGGCAGACGATTGCCGCTGCAGACGCGGTAAGGGCAGCGTGCCGGAGAGCGAACTTCGGGGAAAATCGATACATGGGAACTCCTGGAATGTAAAGCGGGGATATCGAAAGTTGTGATGCCCAGATGATACGTTGGGCTGCCTAGAGCGCCAAAAAAAAATTCTTTCGTAAGTTACCGATGCATCCACTATAACTTCGAAACGGGGGAAAGCCGCAGAATAAAAATTCACGATCTTTGCGTATTCCTTCAGAAAAGGATCGTTCCTGGGGTGGAGCGATGCGCGGTACGGGGCGGGGGCGAGGGGGGCTTTTCAGGGGACCGGGAGCGAGCCGCAGTCTGATGGTGAACGCTCTAGGATGACCGCCATCGATGGGTCGTGTCACTGCCCGGGCAAAAACGTAGAATACGAACTATGGGACGCATTCGCATTCTTTCCGACCAGGTCGCGAATCAGATCGCAGCCGGTGAGGTGGTGGAGAGACCGGCGTCGGTGGTGAAGGAGTTGCTGGAGAACTCGCTGGATGCGGGCGCGACGCGAATTCGGGTGGAGATCGAAGGCGGCGGGAGGAAGCTGATCCGGATCGTCGACAACGGGCACGGCATGGTGGCAGATGACGCGCTGCTGGCGTTTGAGCGGCATGCGACCTCGAAGTTGCGAACGTCGGACGATCTGCTTTCGATCGCGACGCTGGGGTTTCGCGGGGAGGCTCTGCCGAGTATCGCTTCGGTATCGCGGCTCTTGCTGGAGACGCGGGCGGAGGGCGATGAGGCGGGGACCGCAGTGGAGATTGCGGGGGGGGCGATCGTGCGGGTGTCCGAGATGGGGATGCCGCCGGGGACGACGATCGCGGTGAAGGACCTTTTCTTCAATACGCCGGCTCGGCGGAAGTTCTTGAAGACGGAGCAGACGGAGTTATCGCATATTGCGGCGCTGGTGACGCATTATGCGCTGGCGCATCCGGAGAAGCACTTTGAGCTGCATTCGGCGACGCAGGCTTTGCTGGTGGCTCCGGGCGTGGCGAGCGCGGGGGAGCGGCTTTACCAGATCTTCGGGCGGGAGACCTCGGGGCTGATGCTGCCGACTGCGGCGGAGATGGACTTTATGCGAGCCGGGCTGCCGGAGCCTCCTCCGTGGAAGCGGAACGAGGATTATGTTCCTGCGGCTCCGGGTTATATGCGGTTGTCAGGCTTTGTGTCGAAGCCGGAGTTGCAGAAGCTGAATCGTAATTCCGTCTATGTCTTTGTCAATCGAAGACTGATCCGGGACCGGTTGGTGCTGCATGCGCTGACGGAGGCGTACCGGAATATCATTCCGCCGACTTCATTTCCGGTGGTGCTGCTTTTTCTGGAGATGCCTCCCGAAGAGGTGGACGTGAACGTGCATCCGGCGAAGACCGAGGTGCGGTTCCGTCAGCCCAGCTTTGTCCACAACTTTGTGAGGGACACGGTCAGGACGACGTTGATGGAGGCTCGTCCCGCGGCCAGTTTCATGGCGGCACTGGACCCGGTGAGTCCGGCGAGTCATTCGCTGCTTCTGGATGTGAGCCCGCTGCCGGGTGGGCCGGAGGATGGACTGCTTGGACCGAACCGGCCAGAGTCCGAAGGGGATCCGAGTGCGGGGGATGTGGACTACTTTTTGAGGCCGCGCGAGGTTCCTGCTTCGCCGGGGCGTCTGGAGTTTGCCGGAAGGCCGCTGACGGTGGGGGCGGAGGAACATATTTCGGCCGTGGATCCGCTGCTTGGGCTGCGCAGGCCGGATGGTTACGTCGAGGTGCAGGCGGAACGGGGGCCGGAGAAGTGGCATGAGGGTTCGAAGCCGATGGTTGCACCGGTCGCTCCGGAGCCGAATCTCTCCGAGCTTGGGAGTCTGCGGTCGCTGGGACAGATTAAAGACTCGTTCATCCTGGCGGTGAATGAGGATGGGCTTTGGATTGTCGACCAGCATGTGGCGCATGAGCGGATTCTGTTTGAGCGGGTACTGCGCGAGCGGGAGACGGAGCAGGTGCAGAGACAGAGGCTGCTGATGCCGCTGCTGGTGGATCTGCTGCCGGCGCAGATGGTGGCGTTCGCAGAGATTGCGAAGGAACTGGAGGCGAACGGGTTCGAAGTGGAACCGTTTGGGCCTCGGACGCTGGCGGTGAAGGCCGCGCCTGTGGGATTGGAAGGCAGGGAGCTGGAGCAGATGCTGGAGGAGGTTCTGGCGGTTCCGGACCGGGAGCAGCAGACGGAGAATGCGGATACGCGGAGGCGGAGGATCGCGGCGAGTATCGCGTGTCATGCGGCGGTGAAGATCAATATGCCGCTCGATTCCCAAAAGATCGACTGGTTATTACAGGAATTGGCAAAAACGGAGTATCCGACGAGCTGTCCGCACGGCAGACCGATCGCATTGCGGTATTCTCATAAAGACATACAACGTGCGTTCCAGCGGATTTGAAACCACTTCCCCCGCCGCTTCGCCCAGGCCGTTTTGGTCTCCTACTTTGAAATAGAACTGTCCTTGCGCTTGAGAGCGAAGGAATGCTGTTGCGGTGGTCTCGCTCCAGCAGGAAGGCAACACCTGTGAGCACTTCGAATATTCCGTCGGCTGAACAACTCGCCGGCATCCGCAGCACCCTTTGGCATCAGGACGAAACTCCGCTGCTGACGCTCGACTCTCTTCGTTCGTGGATCCACAAGACTGGCCTGGTGCTGTTTACGCCGCGGGCGTCGCAGCTTCCGGCTCCGGCACCCTCGATTGTGGAGGGTGTGCTGGGCAAGGCGAACGCGGCTCCCACGCTGGCCGAGACGGCCGAGGCGAAGACGCTGCTGGCGCGGCTGATCGCCGAGGGGAACGCGGTTCCTCTGAACTTGCTGGGAACGCCTGGCGATACGCCGGACTTTGTGGTTTCGCCGGCAGTGTTCTCGTATGTGTTTACGCTGCGGGGCGATAAGGCCTGGAAGCTGCCTCCGGCGACGACCGGCGCGGTGAAGGTTTCGCCGCTGGCGCTGGCGGCGTATGAGGCTCTGGCGCGGCGCGTGACGCTTTCCGTGCCCGAGCTGGTGAATGAGCTGGGCAAGGAAGTGACGGATTCGGCGGTGCTGCGTGCGCTTTCGGAGCTGTGGTCGCATCTGCGCGTGATTCCCGTGCCGCAGGCGGACGGCGACACGATGTGGGAGTTGATGAGCACGCGGTTTACCAAGCAGATCAAGGCCGGTGCGAACGCCGGGCAGCCGAAGGCGATGTCGGCGCTGATCTCGCTCTATCTGCAGTCGGCCCTGCTTGCGACCGAGGAAGAGATTGAGACGATCCTTTCCCCGCTGTCTCCCCGGTCGCGGATTCGCGATGTGGTGCATGCGCTGATGGGGGCGCGCGAGCTGGAGACGATCGCTGTGGATGGACGGACCGTGGTCTACATCTCCGGCGAGCTGCCGCAGTTTGGTGGGACCGAGGCTGTTACTGCATCGGACGACGAGGCGGGTGAGATCGTCGAGGTCGACGTGCTTGGCGAGGCTCCTGTGATCGAGGGCGAGGGCGCGATCAAGAAGTTCGTTCCGAAGCCGGCGAAGAGCGGGACGGGGTTTGCAAAGAAGTTTACGCCGCGGCCTTTCGGGGGGAGTTCCGAGGGCGGGGATCGCGAACGGCGCCCGTTCAAGAAGCCGTTTGGGGACAAACCGAGCTTTACGAAGCCGTGGGATGAGAATCGTCCGGCGCGTCCGGCTGCGGATGGCGATGCTCCGCGGTCGTTCGATCGCTCCGACAGGCCGGCTCGTCCGAGCTTTGACCGGAAGCCTTCGTTTGGGTCGAAGCCGTACGGGGCGAAGCCTGCGTTTGGTTCGCGTCCTGCGTTTGGCGACAAGCCGCGTTACGGGTCGGGCGATGGTGGGACGCGTCCTTCGTTCCGCCGCGATGACTCAGCGCCGCGCCGTGAGTGGACGCCGCGTCCTGCTGCCGATGGTGGTGGTGAGGGAACGTTCGCTCCGCGCAAGACGTTCTCTAAGCCGGGGACGTTTGGACGGAAGCGCGAGGGTGGATTCTCGCCACGGCCTTCGTTCGGAGGTGGGGAAGGCCGTCCGCCGCGCCGCGAGTTTACGCCCCGCGAGGGTGGAGCGGCTTCGGATCGTCCGCGCCGTGAGTTCGCTCCGCGTGAGGAGCGTCGGCCCGGATCGTATACGCCTCGTCCAACGGGTGGGGACCGCAAGCCTTATTCGCCGCGTCCTGAGGGGGGTGGTTTTGCTCCGCGCAAGCCGTTCACGCCGGGTGGCAAGCCTGGCGGATTCTCTCCGCGGGATGGTGGCGCTGAGGGGGAGCGTCCGCGCTTCCGCAAGTTCGATGCTCCGAAGTTTGACAGGCCGAAGCGTTCGTTCAACCCGGATAGCCCGGCTCGTTCGTTCTCGGACCGCCCGGCGCGTCCTTTCTCTTCGGATCGTCCGGCGAGGCCGTTCTCGAGCGACCGTCCGGCACGTCCTTATTCCGGCGACCGTCCGGCGTCGGGTGGCGGCTTCTCGAAGCCGAGCACGTATCCGGCGAAGAAGCCCTTCTCAAAGCCGACGGGAGCGGGTGCTTACCGCGGACCCAAGCCTCCGGGGACGTTTGCGAAGTTTGCGGATGGCAACAAGCCGTTCCGCAAGCCGGGTCCTGGCGGCAAGAAGTTTGGCGGGCCGAAGCCCAACTACCGCAAGCGGGAAGAGGAGTAGGCCCGCATGGCGGAGGGGATGAAGCGGCGTCCGGTGGTGGCGATCGATGGGCCGGCGGGAGCGGGAAAGAGCACGCTCGCCGCTCATCTCGCCCGGACCTTCGGGTTTGTGAACCTGGAGACGGGCGCGATGTACAGGGCGCTGGCGCTGAAGGCGATCGAAAGCGACCTGGACTTCGATGAAGAAGGACCTCTGCTCGCGCTGGTTGGCGATACGAGGATTGGGCTGGAACCGCAGCGGGACGGAAACCGGGTGATGCTGGATGGCATGGATGTTTCGCGGCGGATTCGCGACACGGATGTGACGCAGGCAGCCTCGCGGATCTCGGTGCATCCTCATCTGCGGGCCTGGATGGTGGATCTGCAGAGAGCGATGGGAAGCCAGGGCGGCGTGGTGATGGAAGGCCGCGATATTGGAACGGCGGTGTTTCCGGACGCCGAGGTGAAGATCTTTCTGGATGCGGATCCGGCAGTGCGTGGGAACCGGCGTTACCGGCAGGCGACGCCTTCGCCGACGATTACGGAAGAGGCGATTCTGAAGGAATTGAAGGAGCGGGACCAGAGGGATCGGAACCGCGCGGAGTCACCGCTGCGTCCGGCCGAGGATGCGGTGATTCTGGATTCGACGGCGCTGACACTGGACGAGGTTCTGGCGAAGGCGGAGGAGATTGTGCGGACGCATCTGCCCGGGTAGGGTAAGCGGCGATTCATAATCTTTGGAAAAATTATTTACTCTTTTTGCACACATTTCTTGTATCTCGTGCTAACCTTCAGACATCGTTTGAAACAGATTGGTTTCAGCAAGGTACTACCAGCCGAACCCCCGATCTAGATCTAGCGTCAAATCATACTAAGGAAATACCGAACAATGGAACAGGGAACAGTGAAGTGGTTTAACGATGCCAAGGGGTTTGGCTTCATCAGCCGTCAGAATGGTGAGGATGTATTCGTACATTACTCCGCGATCAACTCGAACGGCTTCAAGAGCCTCCAGGAAGGCCAGGCTGTTCAGTTCAACGTGGTCAAGGGACCCAAGGGCTGGCAGGCATCGGACGTGCAGCCTCTCTAAGGCTTGCGTTCGTACTCTTGAGGCTTGCCTCCAGAGTGCTTGTTGAAACAATCTATGGACGGTGTTTTGCGCCTTTTTGGCGTAGAATGTCTTCTACCTAAGTTTTGCGGGAGGGACGGCTATGGCTGTCCCTTTTCGCCGTTAAGATCGATACTCTTTGAGCGATATTTCCGCTGGTTTCGTTCGATGACCCCAGGGGCGCCTGGCCGCAATTGGGTGCTTTCAGGCAGCCGGTGGCGGACTGGTGCTTCGTCTGAATGTCGGCGAGGTCGCCGTGCTTTGTACCACTGAGGGTGAGTTTGTATCCATTGCCCGCAAACAGGAGTGAGCCATTATTTGCATCGAATATCCACACCGGGCAATTTGACTTGCCGCAGAGCCGATGTCCACCACAAACCAGCAGATCGGGTTTTCGGCTCGATGCCTTGGTTGAGGAGTGAATCTTTTTTGAAAACTTGAGATTCTAGCTGAGATCTTTTCGCGCTATGCTCTCAGCGGGGGGTCGGGAGATGATGGCTGGTCGCGTACTGTTGCCGGTGTTCTTTCTTGTTGTCCTAGGATCGGCGTTCGGCCAGGAGCCTTCCGGGAGTGCAGTGCCGGGGACGGGGAATCCATTCGGTCAATCGCTTCCGCCCATGTATCGCGGTGTGGAAACGCGCATTCCGGGAATTTATGTGACACCGGTTCCGAATGCTCCGTTCACGGCTGACGTGCAGATTGTCTCACAGGAGCAGTTACCAGACGGGTCTACCAGGATTCGCAAGATGGTCAATCATATTGCGCGGCAGTCTTCGGGCCGCATCTATAACGAACGGCGTCTGCTGGTTCCTCCCACGTATCAGGCCGAGCCGAGGCTGCTGTCCGCGCATATCTATGATCCAAACACGCGTCTGAGTACGTATCTGAACCCCATGACACATATTGCGCAGGATATTGTGCTCAAGCGGCCGCCTGTGGCTCCGCAAAATTCCGTGCCGCCGAAGAGTCCGCAGAAGGACTCACTTCTCAAAGAAGAGGAGTTAGGTGAACAGCCACTTGGATCAGTCACGCTGCGTGGGATCAGACTCTCGCGGACTGTGCCTGCGGCAGTGAGCGGGACGGGCAAGGATGTGGTGATTGTGGATGAGTATTGGTACTCCGCTGATCTGTCCATCTACATGATCATCAAGCACAAAGATCCTAGGACCGGGGAACAGATTGTGGCGGTATCCGACGTGGCGCGGCACGAGCCCAATGCAATGCAGTTCGACGTTCCTGCGAATTACAAGAGGGTGGATGAGACACCGGTTGACTAGACTGAATAATTAGCTGTTTTATTATGAGTGAGGATATGGAGATCAGGAAGCGCATCGGGATATGCTTGCTGGGCTTTATTCTCTTGGCAGTCGGTTGCAGGCGTAGTCATCCCGACACAGACAATCTGGAATCGAATGGTCCTGCTCTCAAGGGCATTCCTATCTTGACCGGTAGCATCCTTCAGAAGGTATCGCCTGTGTACCCGCCGGTCGCTAAAGCCGCGGGAGTGGAAGGTACAGTCATTCTCCACGCAATCATTGCGGCGGATGGTTCGGTTGAAAGCCTGGATGTAATCAGTGGGCCGTTGATGCTCCGGGGAGCGGCTGTCGATGCGGTCAAACAGTGGGTTTACGCTCCGTATATGCTCAATGGCGTTCCGCGTCGAGTCGATACGACGGTAACTGTGAACTTCCGGTTCAACAATAGTTCCAAGTGAAGATCGCTGATTTGCCATGGTAGTTCTGACCGACCTCAGGAGCAACGGCAAGGGCAACCTCTGGGAGCTGATGGCGCGAGGCCCCTACCCTATCCGACGATAAGAGCGTCTACTTGGGATCGGGCGCGGGGTCGGTGGTGGGTGGGGTTTCCACTTCCTGGATCCCGGGCATGATGGTGGCTCCGGATTTGAACTTGCGGTAGTTGGAGTTGTTTCCGCTGGCCTTGCCGTGGAGATTGTAGAAGAGCATGGCGCGGACCGAGCCCTGGCCGGAGAAGGCGGCAGGGAGCCATACTTCGTCGTTGACCTTGACGGTGTCGGCCTGGAAGGACGTGTCCTTGGCGACGTTGATGAGGAGGCCTCCGCCGATCTTGAAGTTGTTGGCGAAGTGACCCTCGACGCGGCTCAAGGCGTTGTCCTGCTCATCGACCCAGACCGTGCCGGAGAGCTCGTGGATCATGCCTTCGAGAGGGTTGTGGGTTTTGGCCTTGGGGTCGCCGATGTAGTCGACGGCGATGGTGGGACGGCCGCGGAGCATGACGCGTCGCTCGTTGGTGAAGGAGCCGAGTTCGAGAAAGCGGGCGTAGGAGACCTCTTCGCGCTTCCTGTCGGGCTCACCCTTTTCCTGTCTTTCGCGGGCTTTGGCGATGGCTTTGTCGATGCGCTCGTTCTCTTTCTTTGCTTCCTTCTCGTCGAGGGGCTTGCCGTCCTTTTTGAGGAGTCGCACGAGGCGGGTGCCGTTGATGTAGAAGACTTCGGACTCGGTGGTCTCTGTCTTTTTGGGATGGCCCTGGCCGTCCAACTCGGTTTGGGTGACGGTGGACGTATAGATGTAGTTCTTGATGAGGGCTTCCGAGGCCTTCTGGTGGGCCTCGACGGCCTGCATCATGGTGGCGATGTTGGGCAGGGGTTTGGGGGCGGGGTCTGGAGCCTGGCATGCCGCGAAAGCCGAATACCAGCACATAAGGCCGATTACCGAACGAATCTGAAATTTTCCCAAACGATGAAACCCCGCGTCCCGCTTGCACATACTGATAGAGTACGCGGCATTTGGCCTAATGTTCAGCGACTGTTGTGCGTGCGATCCACTATCATAGAAGGCACCTTAGTTGCCCCGCCGGTGTATGCGGGATGATTGGAACGAGAGCACATGGCCATCAAGGCAAAGAGCCCGAAACCCGCAGAAACCTCCAACGTAAACCCCGACCAGCGCGAGGCGATCTTCGACATCTTCCGTCGCTGGGGATTCCTTCAGACGACACTCGATCCTCTGGGACAGTTCCTTCCGGGTGAGCCGTTTCCGACGCCTGCGCCGGATGGCGAGATCTCGGCCGAGGCCCGCGGATACTACTGCGGAACGATCGCGGCGGAGTTCATGCACATTGCCAGTCCGGAGCGCCGCGCGTGGATTCAGGCGCGGATGGAGACGAAGCCGGAGAAGCCGGACCAGCGGCATGTGTTGACGCAGTTGATCAAGGCCGATGTGTTCGAGCAGGTGATCCAGTCGCGATACCTGGGGACGAAGCGGTTTTCTCTGGAAGGGCTGACGGCGCTGATTCCTTTTCTGGATGCAGTGTTTGCGGCGAGCTCGGAAGTTGGTGTGACGCACTCGATTCTGGCGATGAGCCATCGCGGGCGTTTGAACGTGATGACGAATACCGTGGGACGTGGGGCGGAGGAGATCTTCGCGAAGTTTGAGGATGTGGATCCGCGGTCGACGCTGGGTGGCGGCGACGTGAAGTATCACATGGGCGCGACGGGAACATATGTTTCGCCGACGGGCAAGGAGATCGACCTGCACCTGGTGTCGAACCCTTCGCACCTTGAGGCGGTGGATCCGGTGGCGATCGGCCGGGCTCGTGCTTACCAGACGCGACTTGGGCAGAGCGGTCGCGACCAGGTATTGCCGATTATCATGCATGGTGACGCGGCGTTTGCCGGACAGGGCATCTTTGCCGAGGCGCTGGTACTGGCGGCGTTGTCGGGCTTCAATGTGGGTGGATCGATCCATGTGATCGTGAACAACCTGCTTGGATTTACGGCTCTGCCGGAGGAGTCGAATGCGTCGCGGTTCTCGTCGGATATGGCGAAGCGGCTGCCGATTCCGATCTTCCATGTGAACGCGGAGGATGTGGATGCGGTGGTGCGGGTGGCGAAGCTGGCCGCGGAGTATCGGCATGAGTTCCATTCGGATGTGGTGATCGACCTGGTGGGGTATCGCCGGCATGGGCACTCGGAGGTGGATGATCCGACGGTGACGCAGCCGCGCCGCTATGCGGTGATCAAGGATCATCCGGTGCTGTCGCAGATCTATGCGAAGGCGGTCGGGATCGATCCGGCGGCTGAGATTGCGGCGGTGCAGAATGACTTTCTGGCGAAGCAAAAGGAAGCGACGACGTTTGAGCATAAGCCTGTGCTGGCTACGCTGCCAAAGTACTGGGATGCTTACCACGGCGGGTACTTTGCGGATGCGAAGGATGTGAAGACTGGTCTGCCCGCAGCGAAGATCGCTGAGCTGGTGAAGGCGACGACCAAGGCTCCGGAGGGCTTCAACATTCACCCGAAGGTGAAGAAGCTGTTCGAGCAGAGGATGAAGATGGCCGAGGGATCGCTGGCCTTCGACTATGGCATGGCCGAGCTGGTTGCGTATGCTTCGCTGCTGGAGACGGGCACGCCGGTGCGGTTGTCTGGACAGGACTCGCAGCGCGGAACGTTCAACCAGAGGCACTCGGCGCTGGTCGATACGGAGACCGAACAGCGGTATGTTCCGCTGGCGCATATGAGCGATGGGCAGGGTCGGTTCGAGGTGTATAACTCGATGCTGTCCGAGGCTGCGGTGCTGGGTTTTGAGTATGGGTTCTCGCGCGATTTCCCGGAGGCTCTGGTGCTCTGGGAGGCTCAGTTTGGCGACTTTGCCAATGGCGCGCAGATCATCATCGATCAGTTTATCGTGGCGAGTGAGGCGAAGTGGGGTCTGTTGTCGGGCCTGGTGATGTTGCTGCCGCATGGGTATGAGGGGCAGGGGCCGGAGCACTCGAGTGCGCGTCTGGAGCGGTTCCTGCAGTTGGCCGCGCATGACAATATCCAGATCTGCCAGCCTTCGACGGCGGCGCAGCACTTCCATATGCTGCGGCGTCAGGCGATGCGTTCGTTGCGGAAGCCGCTGATTGTGATGACGCCGAAGTCGATGCTGCGTCATCCGGATGCGAGCTCGCAGTTGAAGGACTTTGAAGCGGATCACTTCCTGACGGTGGTGCCGGATCACTCGGTGAAGGCACCGAAGCGGATTCTTCTGGCGAGCGGCAAGTTCGGGCACAATCTGCGCGTGGAGCGCGAAAAGCGCGCGATTACGGATGTGGCGATTGTATTTATCGACCAGCTTTATCCTTGGCCCAAGGATGAGTTGCAGGCCGCGCTCGATGAGCATCCGGAGGCGACCGAGATTGTGTGGGCGCAGGAAGAGCCGGGGAACATGGGTGCGCTGTTCTATGTCATGAATGAGCTCCGTGGAATGGTGAGGGATCGGGCGGTGCTTTCGATCAAGCGCTCTCCGAGTGCCAGCCCGGCCACCGGCTCGGCGAAGGCACATGATCTTGAGGAGAAGGTGCTTCTGGATCTGGCGTTTGGAAGCTTGAAGGCGTAAAGCAGTATCGAAGGGATGAAAGGCGGATCAGCGCGGGCGATGGCCTGGCTGATCCGCCTTTCATCTTTTTATCCCCTTTATTCTGTTTGGGCTCTGCATCGGAGAGGGTATGCAGAACATCGGAGATTAGATGGAAACGACGACGAAGCTGATTGCGATCGAAGAGCATTTTCTTACCGCGGATATCCGTGCTGCCTGGGCGGCGTCTTCGATTGGGCAGGAAGGCACCAGCGGGTTTGACCGGGGCGAGATGGAGACTCGGCTCGACGACCTGGGAGAACACCGGATCGCGCTGATGGACGAGAGTGGGGTGGATGTTCAGGTGCTGTCTGTGACCACACCGGGGCTGCACAATCTCGAACCAGAAGAGAGCGTGGATCTGGCGGTGCGGACCAACGATCTGCTGGCCGCAACCATTGCAAAGCATCCGACGCGGTTTCAGGGCTTTGCGGTGTTGCCAATGGCGTCGCCGGCCGATGCTGCGATGGAGCTGGAGCGCAGTGTGACTCGGCTTGGACTTTCCGGAACGATGCTCTGCGGACGCACGCGGGACAAGAACCTCGATCATCCGGATTTTCGACCGATGTTTGCAACTGCGGCGAGGCTTGGTGTGCCTGTTTTTATTCATCCGCAGATGCCGCAGCGCGCGGTGAGGGAGGCTCTCTACTCCGGCTTTGGCGACCTGGTGGATACAGCTTTTGCTACGTTTGGCCTGGGGTGGCACTACGAAGCGGGGATTCAGTTTGTGAGGCTTGTGCTATCCGGTATTTTCGATGAACATCCCGGGCTGCAGATCATTCTGGGTCACTGGGGCGAGGTTGTTCTGTTTTACCTGGAACGCCTGGTCGCGCTGTCGCGTGTCACGAAGCTGGGGAGGCCGCTCGCGGAGTATGTGCGGGAGAATCTCTACGTGACGCCGAGCGGGATGTGGAGCCAATCGTACCTGCAACGCACGCTTGAGAGTGTGGGGCACGATCGGATTCTGTTTTCTACGGACTACCCGTACCAGTATCGGCCGGGCGCGCCGGGACGGGCCTTCCTGGAAGGAGCCGCTCTCTCTCCGCAGCAGAGGGAGATGTTTGCGCATGGCAACTGGGAGAGGCTGACTGGAGCGGCGCTCACCGCATGAAAGTGGGATGTGTTGGGCTAGGTCATTTTGTAGCCGTGTTCTGTTAAGCTGCGGTGATGTCCGATTCGCACTCTCCCTCCCCTTTTAGCCTTCAGAATGCGGCCAATGCCGAGATGATCAAGAATGGCTTTCACCTTGGGTTTGCGCCGGAGGTGGAGGCGCAGGTTGCCACGTTGCGGGAGGGTGGGTTGCCCGATGAGACCGACCTGCGCGGGCTGCTGTGGTCTTCGATCGACAACGACACGTCGCGGGATCTGGACCAGATTGAGTGGGCGGAACGGACTGCAGATGGGATTCGGGTGCTGGTGGGGATTGCGGATGTGGCCTCTCGGGTGGAGAGGGGCACGCCAATCGATCTGCATGCGGCGGACCAGACTTTGACCGTGTATACGGCGGTGCATAACTTTCCCATGATTCCACTGGAGCTTTCCACCGACCTGACCAGCCTGAACGAGGGGCAGGAGCGGCTGGCGCATGTGCTGGAGTTTACGGTGACGCCGGATGGGCGTCGGGTGAAGTCGGGGATCTCGCTGGCACGGGTGGAGAACAAGGCGCAGCTTGCTTACAGCCGGGTGGGGCCGTGGCTGGAGGGCACGGCCGAGGCAGATGAGAAGGTCGCCGCGAGCGCCGCGTTGCAGGAGCAGTTGAAGCTGCAGGATGAGGCCGCGCGCGCGCTGCATGCGGCTCGGCTGGCGGCTGGCGCACTGGAGTTCAACCGGTCGGAGGCGGATCCGATTGTGATTGACGGGACGGTGCATGGGTTGCGGACGAGCACGCATAACCGGGCGATGGATCTGATTGAAGAGTTGATGATTGCAGCGAATGAGACGATGGCCACCACGCTGCGGGCGGCGGGGCGGTCGTGTATCCGGCGGGTGGTGCAGGTGCCGGCCCGGTGGGAGAGGATTGTGGAGGTCGTGCGGCGGGAGGGGACGGAGCTGCCTCCGGTGCCGGACTCGAAGGCGTTGAGTGAGTTTTTATGTGCAAAGAGGGAGGCAGATCCGGATCACTATCCGGATCTGGCGCTTTCGATTATCAAGCTGATGGGGCCAGGGCAGTATGTGCTGGCGAAGGGCGTGGTCGCGCCGGGGGATGCGGAGCAGGGGCATTTTGGGCTGGCGGCGCAGGACTACGCGCACTCGACGGCTCCGAACCGGCGGTTTCCGGATCTGGTGAACCAGAGGATTGTGAAGGCATGGCTGGAGGGTGCCGAGCCGCCGTATTCGGATGAGGAGCTCACGGCGATTGCGGGGCATTGCCTGGAGCGCGAGGGTGCGGCTCGCAAGGTGGAGCGGGCGATGATCAAACGGGTTGCGGCGGTGGCGTTAACCCCTTCGATTGGGAAGACGTTCCGCGGGGTGGTGACGGGGGCGAGTCCGAAGGGTACGTATGTGCGGGTCTTCGATCCTCCGGTGGAGGGACGCATTACGCAGGGGGATGCCGGTCTGGATGTGGGGGATACGGTTTCGGTGAAGTTGGTGCATACAGATCCAGCGCATGCGTTTATCGATTTTGCTCGGGCTTAGGGTATCCCCCACCCCCGCTTTTAGACCTAAAGTACGGCGGAATAAAGGGTTAAGCCTGGACTTGTTTCTTTGTCCTGTCGCAGATGCGCAGGAGGGAATTCAGAGCTTTGGGTGATGCTTCTATTATCGGCTTTTGGCGAGAACTCATCGCTCACGGCTATCCAGCTTTTTTTCAAGGGTTTAGGCGGTTTTTGGGCTTGATATCCAATTTTGCTGGTGTTTTTGAGCAGATTATTTTTGCAAGGGTGAGTGGGCCTATCTCCAGGCGGTGAGGAGGTGTGCGGCGGACCCTTTCAGGGTGAGGCCGTCGGTGCGTTCGGTGAAGAAGCGAGCGGCGATGGCTTTGGTGTCGAGGTCTTCGATGTAGGAGAAGACGGCTAGCTCGGCGCGGACCTCTCCGGGGGTGAAGAAGAGACGGAAGGGCTCTCCGGCCTGGGCGACGCGTGAGGCGAGGGAGTCGTGGGCGAGCTGCTCGAGGACCGGGAGGGCATGGCGGGGGAGGCTGTAGTCGAAGGTCACGCCGGAGCCCTCGGGCATGTTCGCGATGAGGCTGAGGGTGGTTCGGAAGGCTTCGAGGGTAAGGTAGGGGACGACGCCCAGCCAGGCGAAGAAGGCGGGCTGGGTGAAGTCGAAGCCGGCGTCGGCTAGCTGGGGGGGGAGGGACTGAGTCTCGAAGTCGACGGGGATGTGCCGGACGGAGAAGGGGATGGCGATTTGGGCGCGGGTGAGCATCTCGTGCTTCCAGGCCTGGGTACTGGGGTGGTCGACTTCGAAGACCTGGAGGCCCTCGTAACGGTTGCGGTAGGCGAAGGTGTCGAGGCCGGCTCCGAGGAGGCAGTACTGGCGGACTCCATGTGCGTAGGCCGTGGCGAGTTGCTCTTCGGCGTAGCGGCTGCGGGCTACGAGGAAGGCGCGGAGGGCGGCGGAGAAGGGGCGGCGCTCCTTGTCTGGGGTGCGGCGTAGCTCTTCG
The DNA here is from genome assembly GCF_900114625.1 of Granulicella pectinivorans. NCBI lineage: Bacteria > Pseudomonadati > Acidobacteriota > Terriglobia > Terriglobales > Acidobacteriaceae > Granulicella > Granulicella pectinivorans. The sequence continues at coordinate 509,541 of NZ_FOZL01000002.1, read as the reverse complement.
CGGTACTCGGGACCGAGGATGAGGACGGCGAGCGGGTCTTCGAAGATGAGGGGACGGTCGACGATCTGGTGGGCGGCTCTGCGGAGGGCCACACGGAGAGCTGTCCTGGAGGGTTGGGCTTCTTCCATGAGTTGAGTTTACGTGGCGGTGAGCAAAAAAAACCGAGACGGATTTCTCCGTCCCGGACGTTGAGGAACGTGGGTGGCTAGAAGAGGATCTTGGCTCCTAGCTGGATCTGGCGAGAGGTGGCTGCGGAGGTCACGACTCCGGCTGTGGGGCTGGCCACGGCGGCGGCGAGCTGGGCTGATGATGCGCCTTGCGTGGGGCCGGACGAGTAGATGACCGCGTTGGGTGTCAGCAGACTGGTGTGGTTGAGGATGTTGAAGAACTCGGCACGGAACTGGAGGCGGGTTCTCTCGGTGATCTGCGTGCTCTTCAACAAGGAGAGGTCCCAGTCGGCGAAACCGGGGCCGGTGAGGGTGTCGCGGCCAAGATTTCCGACGGTGCCGTAGGCAGGCGCCAGGAAGGCGGCGGGATTGAAGAACTGGGTGGCGCGCTGGGTGGTGGTGCCGCCCTTGATGATGGGGCCGGAGAAGTTAGGGTTGATGTCGGGGCGGACGGGATTACGGGTGTCTCCGGAGCCGGTGGGGTTGTAGCCAAGTTGCGGAGTGAAGGGAAAGCCGGTCTGGAGGTTGGCGATGGTGCTGAGGCTCCAGCCGGAGATGAGCTTTTCGGTGGGAGCGTTCAGGTTGGCGAGGAAGAGCTTGTTGTGGCCTACCGGGAGCTCATAGGAGCCGTTGAGGGTGAAGATGTGACGGACGTCGGTGGCGGCGGGGCCGTAGTCGAGCTCAGGGCGCTGCGGGACGGAGACGAAGGCGGGGGTGTTGGCGGAGACGCTGGTGTTCCATGCAGAGCCGTTGTCGAGATTCTTCGAGAAGGTGTAGTTGGTGCGGAGCTGGATGCCGTGAGAGAAGCTGCGGCGGAGGTCGAGCTCCAGGCCGTTGTAGTTCGAGATGCCGCCGGAGACCCAGGAGGTGGTGTTGGCCACGAGGGGGTTTGCCTTGACGATCGTCGGGTAGTAGATGGTTCCGTTGGAGAGGGTGGTGAAGGCTGGCTCGTTCTGGTCTTCGGAGAGGATCTGGTGGAAGCCGTGCGAGCCGATGAAGCCGACGGTGAGGGTGGTGTTGGGGGCGATCTGCTGCTCGACCTTGAGCGAGTAGGAGAGGACCGCAGGCGTGTCGATGTCGGGCTGGACGTTCGACGGAGAGATGAGGCCTGCAGCACCGCCGGTGGGGTTGGCGATGGCGACGTTGGCGTAGGAGAGCGTGGTGTTGAAGGGGGCGGCCTGGTCGAAGCGGTAGTCAAGGTTGTCGAGCAGCGAGCGGTGCAGGCCCACACCGGCCCGGATAGCCGTCTTGCCGGAGGCGAAGGGGCTATACGAGACGCCGACGCGGGGTTCGGGGAGGAACTTTGCGTGATTGTCGGTGAGGCCGGAGCTGCCGACGGTGGGGTTGGTGTTGATGATGCCGTTGGTGAAGCCATAGATGCCGGCGCGGCCCTGCGACTCGTTGAAGCCGTTGGTGGATTCAAAGCGGATGCCGGCGCGGACCTCGACCTTCTGGCCGAACTTGATGGTGTCTTCGAGGTAGGCGGCTCCCATGTAGGAGCGCCAGCCGAGTTCGGTGGGGTTGGGGACGATGGTGAAGGTTTTGACGGTGCCCTGCAGGAAGGTGGTGAGGGAGGCGAAGGAGGCCTGGCCGTACTGGTTCTGGGCGAGGTTGTCGTTGGACTGGAGGCGCTGGATCCAGCCACCGGCCTCGATCTGGTGGCGTCCGATGGTGTAGAAGATGTGGTCGTCGAAGGTGAAGAGGTTGCGGACGGTGCCGTTGTTGGAGCCGACGTTGCCGCCTGCTCCGGTGATCTGTGAGGAGCCGTTCGAGGCCGTGGAGCCTGCGATGACAATGGCTCCGACGGGCTTGCCGCTGACGAAGCCAGGAGTGACGACGGGCGTGCTGCCGAGGAAATAAAAATTGGCGCGGGAGAAGCCGACGCGGGCGGTGTTCAGGAGGCGCGGGGAGAAGACATGCTGCTCCTGAATGCTCAGGACTTGTTCCCGCAAGGTCTCGTCGATGAGCGAGAGGGGGTTCTGGGTGGGGGTATGGGCGACGGAGTCGTCGATGGTGTAAACGGCGAAGAGAAGATCGTTGGCGGTGAGATTGGCGTCGAAGCGGGTGGTGCCGAAGTCTTCGCGGATGTGCTGGGTGGGGCTGGAGAAGGCCTTGGCGATGCCGGTGTTGAAGCCGGTGGTTGGATCGGTGAGCTCGGGTCCGTTGGCGACCGGCCAAAGGTTCAACAGAGGCGCTACGCCAGGGGCGATGCCCACGTTCTGGAGGACACCGGTCTTGGCGTTGGGGAGGAAGCCCTGGCGGGCGGCGGCGTCGGGGACGAGGGTAACGTCGGTGATGCCGAGGTTCTGACGGTAGGACTCGTAGTTGGCGAAGAGGAAGAACTTGTTCTTCTTGATGGGGCCGCCGAGGGAGCCGCCGAAGTTGTTGCGCTGGAAGTTGGGGATGCGGGCCTGATCGAAGAAATTACGCGCGTCGAAGAAGGAGTTGCGAAGGAACTCATAGGCCGAGCCGTGGAGGGCATTGGTGCCGCCGGCGGTGACGATGGAGACTTGTGCGCCCTGGCGCTTGCCGTAAGAGGAGGAGTAGGTGTCGGAGACGACGTTGAATTCGCGGACGGCGTCGACGCCGAGGAGCTGGCCGCTGGTGCCGCCGGGGGTGACGTTGATGAGCGACGCTCCGGTGTACTCGATGCCGTTGAGGAGGTAGAGATTGTCCTGAGGACGGCGGCCAGAGATGGAAAACATATTGCCGACGGACGAGTTGGATGTGCCGATCGACCCGCTGCGCTGGGCGGTGTAGTTGACCGTGGCGGGGTTGAGGGTCATGAGCTGGTCGTAGCTGCGGCCGTTGAGGGGGAGCTCCTTGATCTGGCGCTCGTCAACGAGACCAGAGGTCTGCTCGGTGGAGGTGTTGACGACGGGGGCGGAGTCGGTGACGGTGATGGCGACGGAGGCTCCGGTGACGCCGAGGGAGAGGTCGATGGACTCGCTCTGGCCGACGGTGAGCTCGATGCCGGTGCGGTGCTGGGACTCAAAGCCTTTGGCGGTCGCGGTGACGGTGTAGACGCCGACGGGAATGGAGGGGGCGGCGTAGCGGCCGTCGGGGCCGGTGGTGAGGTGGCGCTCGTTCCCGGTCTCGTCGTTGTGGACGAGGACGGAGACGTTGGGGAGCGCGGCTCCGGTGCGGTCGGAGATGGTGCCGGAGATGGTGCCGCCGACGACCTGGGCGTGTCCGGCCAGGGTGAGGATGAGGGCGAAGAGCCCGGCGAGGATCCGGTAGACGATGGGCAGAGGCCGTCCGGGTCCGCGAAGATCGCGTGTGTGCAGGGTGGTGCGAGTTACGAGCGGGGTGGTGCGGGCGTACGTGGTCTCCACAGTCATCTCTCCAGGTGCAAAAAGGGCAGGGCCTCCCGGAGCGCTCATGGCGGCTCCCTGGGAAGGCGGCAAATCGGTCAATTTTTAGGGGGGGAGGTATTTTTAGCGACAACAGCGGTCATCCGGGGCGCCGGCAATGTTCTTGCGGCTACCTTCCCGGTTGGCGGAGGTGACGAGTTTCGTTCCGAAATAGGCGGCGTTTACAAGGTATGTAACGACAAGGGCTGAAAAATAGAGAGTCGTCATCGCGGCACTCCGTGGGAATAGCTCCAGTAGACAAGGCCGAGGGTGATCAGCGCGATAAAGATCTCGCCAAGGATGCCGACGACGAGAGGACGCCAGCCCTGCCCGACGAGGTCGCGGAGGTTGGTGCGCAGTCCAACTCCCGCAAAGGCTGGGAGGAAGGACCACTTGGAGAGGTTGGAAAGGCTGACGAGCTGGCCCTTGGAGAAGAAGCCTGCGGTCGCCAGAACGGAGATGGCGAGGAAACCCAGGATGAACTTTGGGAACTTCTGCCAGAGGAAGAGACCTTTGTGCTCGACGACCGCGGCCTGCCCGCGGCTGGACCAGTAAATGGCGTAGGCGAGCACAACGAAGCCGATGAAGGCGGAGCGTGCGGTCTTGGCGAGGACGGCGAAGCGGCCTGCTTCGTCGCCGTAGAGGGCTCCGGTGACGGTGGCTTCGGCGGTATTGTCGACTGCGAGGCCGGCCCACATGCCGTAGGCCTGCTGGCCCATGTGCAGCAGGTGGCCGATGGCAGGGAAGGTGAAGAGGGCGATCGCGCCGAGCGTCAAGATGGCCGCGATGGCGGTGGAGGTGTCCTCTTCCTCGGGATCGATGGCCCCTTGCGCGGCCATGATGGCGGTGACGCCGCAGATGCTGGAGCCGATGGCGAGCAGGCTCGTGAGCTTGGGGGGAAGCTTGAAGAGGCGTCCCAGCAGATGCATGACGGAGAGCGAGAGGGTCAGTTCGATCGCGACGAGATACAGGGAGAGCGAGCCGAGCTTCAGGACGTCCTGCATGAGGAACTTGGCGCCGACGAGGACGATGCCGAGCTTGAGCCAGAGCTCATAGGTGGCGACGCCGGGGCTGAAGAGCGGGCGGACGCCGATGGTGTTGGAGATAATGAGGCCGAGGACGATGGCCCAGAGGACGTACTCGATGTGGGGAACGGGCAGATGGTAGCGGGTGTGGAGGTAAGTCTGGAGGGATTCGAGCGCCTTGCCGAGTAAACCGATGCCGAAGAGCAACGCCATGCCGGGCAGTACGGCGAGGAGGCGCGGGCCTATCGGGGCTGGCGTCTCCTGCTGGCTGGTGTCGGCGATGGCGATGGTCGAGGTCATTAGAAGCCGATGTGCGGGATGATATTGAATCGGATGAGCGCGGCGAGCGTGAGGGCGATGGTGATGGCCAGCAGGTCGACGTTGAATTTGTTCTTGTGGCCGAGGTCCGAGTTCTGGCTTGCCATGGTGTTTCTCCGGGTGTTGGTCGGGGCAAAAGGAAAAGCCCACGTATCGCGCGGTTGGCGCTGATACGTGGGCTCCTGAAGGTCTTGGCTCTCTCTTGTTTAGATGGCCTGGATCAGGGATGTGGAACGGTGCGCCACGCAGCAGCAACTCTTGCCCATACAACAAGGGCAACAAGTACAAGCCGGCATGCGGTGCGATCCCATCTGTCAAGAGTAGAGGGAATATGGGGGTGGCGTCAAGGTTTGGTTGGGATTGCTCCCTGATCTGCACCCTTGGTAGGCCTTGGCCGCCGGGAGTCCTTGTCTCCGAGGAAGAGACGGGCTGGACGGGGAATGGGTGCTCCTCTCTTCTTACTGCGTTTTCGATGATGAAAGTCTGCGTTGATTGGTGAAATGAGGTTGTGTGCCAGTTTGTGGCTTTGAGCGGGTTATTTCAACGGGCGAAAAGAATTCGCAATATGCGAAAAGTTTCTTGACATTGCAGCCGGTCGCTTTATAGGATTCGCGCGTTCCGAAACAGGGTGCTCAGTCCGTCGCGACTTTCTTGATTGAAAAGCTTTTCATCCGACCTTTGTTCGAGCTGAATTCTGGAGGCTGTCCCGATGCAAACGATGAACTGTCAGAGCGTGCGTTTCGCTCTTCCGCAGTGGGCTGTTTTGCTTGTGCTGGCAGTTGCAGCCGCCCTGTTCTCCTGTTCTGCGGGTGCGCAGAGCTCTTCGTCCGCGGTGAACGGCGTCGTGAGCGATCCGAACCAGGCGGTGGTGGCGGGCGCGAAGGTGACGTTGAAGAACACGGAGACGAACGTCGAACGGGATACTGTCTCGAACGGGTCGGGCAACTACTTCTTCACGAACGTGCCTCCGGCGCGTTATACGGTTTCGTTTGTGATGCAGGGCTTTCAGACGCAGAGGATCGCAGCCTTCGATCTGGGCGTGGCGCAGGCGATCACGATCAACGCGTCGCTGAAGGTGGGCGCGGTGTCGGAGTCGGTCACCGTGGAGGCGACGGGCGCGCAGGTGGAGAGTTCGACCGCGCAGCTTGGTACGACGATCGGCCAGAGGCAGGTGAATGAACTGCCGCTGAACGGTCGCAACTTCACGCAGTTGCTGACGTTGACGCCGGGTGTGTCGTCGGTGAGTACGGGGCAGAACTCGAGTGCGAGCAACACGTCGAACGTGGCGGGTTCGACGGTAACGTTTCCTTCGATCAACGGCGCGGGTAACCGGTCGACGATCTTTCTGGTCGACGGCATGAACGACAATTCGGCCTGGTACAACACGTATGCGGTGCCCCCGATCATCGATACGATCGAAGAGTTCAAGATCAACTCGCACAACGATTCCCAGTATGGCGGCTCGCTTGGTGGTGTGGTGAACATGACCAGCAAGGCCGGCACAAACACGTACCACGGCAGTGCGTGGGAGTACATCCGCAACAACAGCTTCGACGCGCAGAGCTACTTCCCAAGCGTGCTGAAGCCGTCGTACCACTTCAATACCTATGGCGGGCAGGCGGGCGGCGCGGTGCGGATTCCCCACCTGTACGACGGACGGGACAAGACGTTCTTCGAGTTTGGCGCGGAGATTACGCACTACGCGAAGTCGGGCGCCACGAACATTCTGGAGCCGACGGCAGCGCAGCTTGGCGAGTCGACGTATGGCGGGCCGCAGACGCAACCGGCGCTGGACTTCAGCAGCTCGGCTTGCCCGGTGGGGAGCTACAGCACGGCGACGTGCCAGCTCTATGATCCGACCGCAGGCGGCAACGGGTATGCGGCCGGAAGCAATGGATATGGACCGTATCGTCCGGCGTATCTTGGCAACCAGATCCCGGTATCGCAGTTGAACAAGTACTCGATCGCTTATATCAATGCGATCTTCACGCAGGCTCCGATTGCGATTCCCGGAGTTGCAGCCACGGTGGCAAACCAGCAGATTACGGCGGCCACGCGGCAGAGGACATACAACTACACGGGCCGGATCGACCAGCACATAGGGAACAAGGATTTCATCTTCTTCCGTTATGGCGGGTTTCAGTCGTACAACCTTGCTCCGGCCGGTCTGCCGACGCTGTTTACGACGACCGAGCTGCCCTCGCAGCAGTGCGGCGTGAACTGGACGCACATCTTCAACGCGAGCACCACGATGCAGGTGCAGTACGCCAAGAGCCATGTGGAGAACTACGTGATTACGGCGTTCAACAATCCGAATATATGGCAGGTCTTCGGCTGCTCGGCGGATATGTGCAACTCCTATGTGCAGAAGGCGACCCTGATGTCGACGATCAGCATTACGGGCGGGGTCTCGGGCGGTGAGAACAATAGCCCGACGACGAACCTTTCGAGTATTCATGAGTGGTCGGGTAGTGTGACCAAGACAGTCGGCAGTCACCAGATTCAGGCCGGCGGTGGATGGGACCAGGTGAACTACACGGCTGTGTTACAGAATGCTTCGATCGGCTTTACCGGTGGCTCCACGTCCAACTTCAACAACAATACGCAGAACCCTACGCCGACGCTGGCTTCGCCGGGATGCCCGCAGGGCGTGCAGTGCTCGACAGTGAATTCGGTGGGCGCAACGTCGACGGCGACGAAGCAGGCGGGATCGGGGTTGGCGGACTTTCTGCTGGATTATCCGAACAACGAGAACAAGCGCAATGTGAACCTCACGGAGAGGCCGGGCGGTATCGCCAGCATCTACCTCCAGGATAGCTGGAAGATTGTGCAGAAGCTGACCTTCAACTATGGCCTGCGCTACGACCGTAGCGTAATTCCCGCGTTCGGCACGCAGGGGACGGTGGGGTTGAACGGAAGCATTGAGACGGGCGACTTCGACTTCAACACGGGCGACTATATTGTGCAGCAACTGCCTCCGCTATGCAGTGTGCGCGGTCATGCACCCTGCCTGCCGAGCGCGACGCTGCCGGCGCATGTGCGGGTCGCGAGTGGAGGCAAGATTCTGCATGGGACGAAGACGAACTTTGGGCCAAGGCTCGGGCTGGCGTATCGCGTGAACGATACGATGTCGATTCGTGCCGGTTTCGGGATGACGTACGACAACTGGGCTTCGATCATCCAGATGACGCAGAACTACCAGGGGTCGTGGCCGGATACAGGCACGCTGCAGATCAACAACACGAACACGCCCGGCACGATCTACACGTCGGCGCAGAACCCATTCGCGGCGAATGGCGGCAACCTTCCTTCGACAACTCCGTTCAGCTCTTCGAACGTGAACTACATGGTGGATCCGCAGTGGAAGAATCCCTACTCCGAGCAGTACAACCTTGGGATCGAACAGCAGTTCGGACGCAACACGGTGTTGTCGTTGAACTATGTTGGGTCTGAGTCGCATCGGCTGGATATTGGCGGGTATTACAACACGGGTACGCCGGCGGCGGGGTCCTCGTTCGCGACGAGGCAGACGCTGGGGACGACGGGGCAGCCGTTTCCCTACACGGTGCCTGAGAAGTCGTGGGACCACAGCGGCGCGAATGCCACGTACAACGCGTTGCAGGCTTCGCTGGCGCGACACTTCACGTCTGGGCTCGGCTTCATGGTGGCGTATACGTGGAGCAAGACGCTGAATGAAGGCGGCGATGGATTCTTTGGGGTGGAAGGCGGCGTGCCCGAGGACCCGTATAACGTGAAGACGAGCCGTGGTCCGGCGGGCTTCAACCTGCCTCACATTTTGACGGCCAATGTGGTGTATGAGCTTCCGTTCGGCACGGGCAAGATGGTCTCGACGGGGAACCGTACGGCGGACTATGTGATCGGACACTGGCAGGTGAACAGCATCTTCGTGGCACAGTCGGGACGCAACTTCAATGTGCTGTCGGCAGGCGATATCGCGAACACGGGCAACGCGTCGACATATGAGCGGGCGAACCTGGTGGGCAATCCGTATCAGGCGGGCCCGATCTCAGGGAATCCGACCTGCGTTCCTCCGGCGGGCAATACGCGCACGATCCAGCAGTGGTTCAATCCTTGCGCGTTTGCCACGCCCGCGAGCGGCACGCTTGGGAACTCACCGAGGAACTTCCTGCAGGCGGCGAACTACTTCAATGTCGATGCCTCTATCTTCCGCATCTTTCCGATCAAGGAGAGGCTGCAGGCGAAGCTGGATGTCGAGGCGTTCAACGTACTGAATCACCCGATTCTGGGTACACCGGGTTCGACGACCACGACGACCACGACCTACGGCATCATTACGGGAACGAATAACACGTCGCGTGTGCTGCAAGGGGCGGTGAGGATCCAGTTCTAGGACTGAAGAGAAAGATGTAATCAGGACTAAAAAGTAGAACAAACGACACTGCTCAGGCGGAATTCATGGTCTTGAGCAGTGTCGTTCTTATGCCGCAGCGATACTTTTGTTTTCGAGCGCACAAGGGATTGGCTCTGTTTCCTGGTGAGATTGCAGTCTGGCGTAGAGCTCGATGGTTTGGCGGCGGCAGTTGATGGCCAATGCAAAGCGGTCGTCACCGCGGACGCGGGTGGGGTCGAAGCGGATATTGACGCGGAGGCCGCGCAGGCCGAGGCAGCGGAAGAGGTGCGGAGCGAAGACCATGTCTCCCCAGAAGCAGACGTCGTTGGCTACGGTCGCGTCTGGGTTGGGGTCGTCGAGGACGTAGGAGAGCGCGGCGGCGTTCATGGGGACGTCATCGGCCAGAACGGAGTGGTAGAGGCCGCGACGGAAGGGCAGAACTTCAGAGCCGTCGGTCGTTGTGCCTTCGGGGAAGAAGAGAACGGGGAGGCCGCTGCGGTAGGCGTCGCGCATCGCTGCGTTGACCTGGGCGTGCGTCTGGGTTTGTCCGCCCTTCACGTCGGCTCGCTGGACATAGACGGTGCCGGCCTGTGCGGTGATCCAGCCGAGGAGAGGCCAGCCGCGGATCTCGGACTTGGCGACCATCACGCAAGGCGCTACAGCGGAATAGACGAGGATGTCGAGGTAGCTGAGGTGGTTGGAGACGACGGCCAATCCGTTTGGGGTGATGACGGGCAGAGGGCCTTCCACCGTGCAGGCGATGCCCATCGCGCGGACGATGCGCCTGCACCAGCGATGGACCCACACGGCTCCTGCCGGTCCCGGGCGCAGGCCGAAGAAGAGCTTTCTGACCTGGCCATCGATGCAGGTGGCCAGCAGCAAGGTGACGAAGAGCGTGCTTCGCAGAAGTGAGCGGACTAAAGTCATGTCTCGTTCAGGGCATGTCCAGGAAACGGGCGGCGACCCTTGGATGAAGTGTCTGAAGGTCCAGCAGGGTGAGGAAGTCGATGGTACGGAACTCACGATCGAGGGCGGGCTCGCTGCAGATCTTCGCGCCAATCGTGAGGTAAGCGCGCAGGAGTTTGGGTGGACGGATGTCCTCGGTGATGGTGTCGTCGTGCGGAAGCAGGAAGGATGTGGTCGGCACGGTCATGAGCGATGGCTCGACGGTGTAGTTGCGCAGACTGCGGTAGACGGCCTGTCCCTGGGCGGCATCGGTGGAGGAGAGGGAACAGCAGCCCATCATGTAGCGGCCTCCGTTGGCGAGGACGTAGCGGGCGATGGCGCGCCAGAGAAGATGAAGGACTTCGCTGGAGCGGTGGTCGCGGTGGATGCAGGCGCGGCCCAGTTCTACAATCTGCGAGCGCATCGATTCAAAGGGGGCGAAGTCGAATTCCTGCTCGCTGTAGTAACCGTGGTGCTGTTTGGCTATGTCGCCACGCTGGAGGCGATAGGTGCCAATGACAGCTCCGGTGGGACGATGGCAAACGATGAGGTGATCGCAGACGGCGTCGTAGCGATCGACGTCGAAGCCGTTGGCGTAGGCAGCGTCCAGGCCTTCGTTGAGCTCAAGGTTGAAGACGATGAAGCGGAGTCGGAAGGCGGCTTCGCGTTCTTGCTGGGTGGAGGCGAGTCTCACCCAATAGTCGCCGGCTGCTGCAGTCTGTTCTGTCTGGTGTGCGTGCGCTCCGGTTTCGAGCAGGACATCGACGGAGTGGGTGGCAGCGGGCATCGATTGACCTCGTGTTCGGATCGTTACGAGGTGAGTTTGGCGCGCGTCGTGTTACGTCAGTTTGCAGCGCGGTCAACATCGCGTTAAATCGTCCGGCTTTTCGTGTGGGAAGGTTTTGGGCGATGAATTGGAGGAAATTCAGGGGGTAGAAACGGTTCCAGACTGAGGCGGTCCTCTTGGTATAAAATTTTCGGGCGGACCAGACAGGCTCATCCGATGGCAGGAAGAGGCGGTTTTGTGCCCTGCAGATATGGTTCTGGCTCAATGAAAAGAGACGAATAATCGATATGAAGCTTTGGCTTGGAGTATGTCGTCTGGCTGTCGGTGCGTTGTTTGCGGTGGGGTCGCAGTCGTCCGTGTGGGCGCAGAACGTGGATAGCCAGACGCTGCTGCATCCACCGGTGGATAGCTGGCCTTCGTACCATGGCGACTACAGCGGCAAGCGTCATAGCGCGCTGACGCAGATTACGCCTGAGAACGTCGGCAACCTGAGCTTGGCCTGGGCGTTCCAGACAGGGCTCTCCCCGGCCATCAAGGCTTCGCCGATTTTAGCCGATGGCGTCATCTACATCACTGTGCCCGACAATCTTTGGGCGGTCGATGCGCTGACCGGACATACGCTGTGGCACTATACCTATCCGCCCAACACGGGCGATCATATCGGCCAGCGAGGCGTCGCGGTCTATAAGGGCAAGGTCTACTTCATGGGGCCGGATGCCCATATGGTCTGCCTGCGCGGCTCGGACGGCACGGTGTTGTGGAACATTCCCGTGGCGGATCATGCGCTAGGCTACTGGACGACCGAAGCGCCGCTGATCGTCGGCAACCATGTGCTGGCGGGCGTAGGCGGCGACATGGATAACCTGCCGATGTTTCTACAGGCGTTCGATCCTGAGACGGGTAAGTTGCAGTGGAAGTGGGATGTGAACCCGCCAAAGGGGTCGCCGGGGTACTCGACGGGCGGAACGACGTGGATGCCGGGTACCTACGATCCTGAACTGAACCTGATCTACTGGGGCACGGGCAATCCGACTCCTGTGCTGAACGGCAAGGCTCGTCCCGGCAACAATGAATGGACGGGCAGCATCGTGGCGTTGAACGCCGATACGGGCAAGCTGGTGTGGGGCTTCCAGCCTGCGCCGCACGACGATCATGACTGGGATGCGGTGGAGACGCCGGTGCTGGTCGATGGGCCGTTCAAAGGGCAGCAGCGCAAGATGTTGATGCAGTCCTCGCGCGATGGTTACTTCTTCGTGCTGGATCGCGTGACCGGCAAAAACCTGCTGACGGTTCCGTTTGGGCCGGTGAACTGGGCGAAGGGCCTGGATGAGAGGGGGCAGCCTCAGTTCGATCCGGATAAGGATCCGGCACGTGATGGACGCCTGATTGCTCCCGATGAAGCAGGCCTGACGAACTATCGTTCGCCAAGCTTCGATCCGAAGACGGGCTTGTTTATTGTGGATGCGCATCCGAGTTGGAGCCTCTACTTCCAGAAGCCGGCCGATGGTGACTATGGCTGGGCGGGCGCGGACTATGGTCTGTGGGGCAAGGGCGTGATCGAGGCGATCGACTACCAGACAGGCGAGATTCGCTGGAAGCACGAGCTTGGGCAGCCGTCGGGTGCGGGGGTGATGACGACCGAGTCCGGGTTGACATTTACGGGCGACGGGATGGGGAACTTCCTGGTGTTGCGGACCAAGGACGGCAAGACGCTGTGGCACGCAGGCATGGGCTCGGGCATGCAGAGCTCGCCGACGACGTACATGCTCAACGGCAGGCAGTATGTGTTGACGAGCGCCGGCGGCGTGCTGTTTGCGTGGGCCTTGCCGAACGCGGCGAAGTGAAACGGGCACTGTGGCTCGCGGCCCTGATGCTGGGTGCTGTGGGATGCAAGTCGCCGGGAAGCGACAGGCCGGTGGGTGCTGTGGTGGAGATCAAGGCTCCGCTCGGCCTGCCGGCTGTTCCGTATCCGGCTGACAATCCACCGACTGCGGAGACGATTGCCCTGGGCCGACAGCTCTTCTACGATCCGCGGCTTTCGAAGGACAATACGGTTGCGTGCTCGACATGTCATAACCCGAAGCTTGAGTTTACGGACGCGCGGCGTGTCTCACTGGGGGTAGGTGGTGTGACGGGTGTGAGGAATGCGCCGAGCTTGCTGAATGCGGCATACTCGCCGGTGCAGTTCTGGGATGGGCGGGCGCGCACGCTGGAGGAGCAGTCGGCCGATCCTCTGATCGGGCTCACCGAGATGAATCAGCCGCATGATGTCTCCGTCGCGAAGATCCGCAAGGATGCAGCGTATCGCGCGGCCTTCGTGAAAGCATTCGGTCCCGGCGATGTGACCATTACGAAGATTGAAAAGTCACTCGCGAGCTTCGAGAGAACCCTGCTGAGTGGGGACTCGGCGTTCGATCGCTATGAGTATGGAGGCGATAAAACGGCGCTTTCGCCTGCGGCAATTCATGGGCTTGCCCTGTTCACCGATCCAGCGAAGGGTAACTGCGTGATTTGTCACAGTATCGGTAACAAATATGCTTTGTTCACCGATGGCAAGTTCCATAACACCGGCGCGGGCGTGAATGGCGAGGGGCAGTTTACCGATGCGGGACGATTCAGCCAGACGAAGGAAGAGGCCGACACGGGGTCTTTCAAGACCCCGTCGCTGCGCAATGTTGCGTTGTCGGCTCCGTATATGCACGATGGCAGCTTGAAGACGCTGGAGGATGTGATCGACTTCTATGCGGGAGGCGGGAATTCAAGCCCGGAACTTGACTCTCTGATTCAGCCGCTGCATCTTTCGGCGCGGGATCGTGCGGATCTTGTTGAGTTCCTGAGGTCTTTGAATGGCAGCATGCCGGTGAATGCCGGACCTCCTGCGAAGGAGTAAAGTGGTAGCGATGCGAACACACACACTTCTCGCTCTTTCGCTCGTGTTGGTGATGGTGGGCGGCTGCACGCGCAAGGCACAGGAGCCTGCGAGTACCGCGAAGGTTGTGCCTGCTCCGAACTACTTCAAGGTGGATCCCGCGACTGCGGCGAGCGTGACGGGCACGATTCACTTCACGGGGAAGCGTCCCGCTGCCGGTGCTGCGATCGACATGAGCAACGAGCCGGCGTGTGTGGAGGCTTACCATGGCAAGGCGCATGATGAATCGCTGATGGTGGGGAGTAAGGGCCAGCTTGCCAACGCGTTTGTCTACGTCAAGAGCGGGCTTGAGGGGAAGGCGTTTGCGGTGCCATCCGCGCCGATCGTCATCGACCAGAGTGGATGCTGGTTTCATCCGCGTGTGATGGGCATCCAAGTCGGACAGGTGTTGCAGGTTGTGAACTCCGATCCGGTGACGCATAACATTCATCCGATGGCAGAGGTGAATCGCGAGTGGAACCATAGCCAGGGGGCGGGCGATCCTCCGCTGGCACGCAAGTTTGTGAAACCGGAGATCATGATTCCGGTGAAGTGCAACATCCATAGCTGGATGCATGCGTGGATTGGCGTGGTGGACAGTCCTTACTTTGCGGTATCGGACGAGGATGGATCGTTCACAATCAGCAACCTGCCGCCGGGTACCTATACGCTCGCGGTGTGGCAGGAGAAGCTTGGGACGCAGGAACAGACCGTCACCGTGGGAGCGCAGGCGAAGGCCACGGCCAACTTTACGTTCAAAGGGAGATAACGATGCGGAAGGTATTGCTTGGTGTTGGTCTGGCCGTGTTGGCCACTGGGTGCAAGCAGCCGAAGACGGAGACGGCGTCCGCACCTGTTGAGTCGAACGCGCCACGGATCTATGTGACGAACGAGGTTTCGGGAGATTTGACGGTGATCGACTCGGGAACCGACCAGGTGATTGCGACGGTGCCGCTGGGCAAGAGGCCAAGAGGGATTCATGCGAGTCCGGATGGCAAGACGATCTATGTGGCGTTGAGCGGATCGCCCATCGCCGGACCGGATGTCGATGAGAGCACGTTGCCTCCGCCGGACAAGAACGCCGATGGTATCGGCGTCTTCGACGTGGCGCAAAATAAGATGGTGCGCATCATCAAGGGTGGGTCGGACCCCGAGAACTTCGATGTGAGCAAGGATGGGACGCAACTCTACATCTCGAACGAAGATGCGGAGGAGGTGAGCGTCGTCGATACCGCAACGGGGGCCGTGGTGAACTCGGTGAAGGTGGGGGCGCAGCCGGAAGGCGTGAAGGTGATGCCGGACGGCAAGCTGGTGTGGGTGACGTCCGAGGAGACGGGCACGATTGCCGTGCTCGACCCGGTGGCCGGAAAGATTTTGAAGACCTTCAAGATTGGGCATCGGCCTCGTTCCGTGGCGTTCCTGCCGGATGGCTCAAAGGCGTATGTAAACGCGGAGAACGACGGTACGGTGGTCCTGGCGGATGCGAAAAAGAATACGGTGATCAAGCCGATTGAGATTGGTAAGCCGGGAGTGATTAAGCCTATGGCGGTGCTGTTGTCGCCCGACGCGACCAGGCTATATGTCAGCACGGGCCGTGGGCATAAGGTGTTCACGATCGATACTGCAACCAACACGGTTACAAATTCTGTCGAGGTAGGCGCACGTCCCTGGGGCATTGCGCTGTCGCCGGATGCGAGGACGCTTTACTCGGCGAACGGGCCTTCGAACGACATCTCGGTGGTTGACCTTGCGACGAATACGGTAACGAGAAAGATCAAGGCAGGATCGAGCCCATGGGGCGTTCTTGTCCTGCCGCGGTAAGCGATGCGAGAGATCATTCTTGAAGTATGTGTGGAAGGGGTTGCGGCGTGTCATGCTGCACGCGACGGTGGCGCGGCTCGGCTTGAGGTGTGTTCCGCGCTGGATGTTGGCGGGCTGACGCCTTCGGTGGATCTTGTGAACGAGGCGATCGCTCAGAGCGGTCTTCCGGTGCATGTGATGATACGGCCTCGGGCTGGGGGCTTTGTTTACTCCGAAACCGAGTTCACAACCATGCTGCACGAAGTGGATGAGGCAAAGCCGCTTGGGGTGGCAGGCGTGGTCTTCGGCGTGCTGCGGTCAGATCGTACGGTGGATGTGGAGCGCACGCGGAAGCTGGTGGATCGCGCGCGGCCCATGCAGGTGACCTTTCACCGCGCATTCGATGACGTGGTGAATCTGGACGAGGCCCTTGAAGATGTCATCGCGACAGGATGCGACCGGTTGCTGACCTCGGGGGGCGAGCCTGATGTGGTTGCCGGGGCTTCGGCTTTAGCGAGGCTTGTGGCGCGATCTGCGGGACGGATTGCGATTGCCGCTGGCGGAGGGCTTCGGTTGCGCGATGCGGCACATCTCGCGCGGGTAACCGGGGCTACGCACTTTCATGGGTCGATGACGGAAGGTCCGCAAGGGCGGGTCGATGCCGTGACTGTGCGGCGCATGTTGGAGCTGTTGCGCGGGGTCTAGGGCTGAGGCAGGAGCCAAACCTCGGCGACCTGGCGTCCACGACCGCTTCCTCCTGCGCCTGCGGGGCCCGTCCAGCGGAGGTGAAGGTGGCCGCCGGCGACTGCCGCGGAGGGGATTGGGAACTCGACGGTCTCGGGGTTCGAGGTCCGCTTCCGTGCCGGATGGATCTCGATGTCATTAGCCGTAAGACGCAGGGGCAAAGCATAGTCCTCGCCCGCATAGGTGATGCGGATACGGTAGGTGCGGTGCGGATCGAGGTCAGCATATTCGAGCTCGAGCGGCGTCTCATAGAGCGTCTCGGCGTAGTCGAGCCAGGACAGACGCCAGCCGTCGGCGAGGGTACGGTCCGCAATGCCGTCGATGGCTGTGCCATACATCGCTGGGTCATCCTGCCATGTGGTGCGATGGACGAGATGCGGCTCCGCAGTGGAGTCGCCGAGGTCGTCGTAGAGCGTGCCGGACGTGGGTGAGGTCCAGTGCGTGATTTCTTGCAAGGCAGCAAGCCGAGCGGGTTCATCGGGCTTGTGCAAGGCAGCGTCCATCGCGCGATGGAGCCAGACCGCCTCGGTCAGCGGAGTATCGACGCGGTCTAGGTTCGCACCGCGCTCCCAGTTGGAGGCACCGTAGAGCTTGACGCTGAGCTGCATACCCCAGTCATGAAAGAGTTCGCCGGCAAGCGTGAAGAGACGGTCGTGTTCAGACTGCTCCTGCGGATCCGGGGTACTTGCCAGAAGAAGGCGTTCGGCGTTGGCAACACGGTTGGCTGCGTCTCCCGTGTCACTGAGTGCGGCAAGAGCTCTGCGTTCGGTGCCACGTTCCCGAGCGAGCCTGCGTTGCAGATAGTCGTCATAGGTAGCGCGGTACAGCAGCGATTCCCACGGTCCGTTGTGCGTGGCTTGCAAGGGCGTTGCCTCGCGCTCAAGCTCGTCGAAGAGTGCGAAGGTCCTGTGAATCTGCCGGTTGCTCATGATCGGCCCGCGCCAGTTCTCTTCAAGCCCTTTGATCGCTTCGAGAGTGCGTTGTTCCTGTTCGCTTTCACGATGCAGGAACCATCGTGCGTACTCGCGGAGAATCCTGTCGATGGGCGTCTTGGGAGACCAGCCGAGCTGGTTCCAGAGCATCTTGTTCAGGTCGTCGTTCGCGCCTTCGGAATAGGTAACAAAACCTGTATCAAGTGAAGCGTAGTGCCGATAGATCGCAGCAAACGCAGAGGGACGCGGACAGATCGGCTCGCGTCCTTCCGTGAGCGCGAAGATTGGATCCCATTCCGGGATGGGGAACTGCGCGTGCATCGTATGGGCGATGTCGGGATAAAACTGCATAGGAAACTGCGCTGGAATTCTGCTGCGCTGCGTCTGGAAGGTATCGCGCGATTGCGGTCCGAAGAAGATGCCGGTGAGCCACGCAGGCTTCTGCGCCATGAGACGGTAGAAGGTCTCGTAGCGGCCTCGGTCGAAGCCTTGCGCGGAGAGCCACACGGTTGCGTTGGGATGATAGCGGCGCAGGATAGCGGCCTGCCTCTTCAGCATGGGGAAGAGAACTTCGGGTGGCGTGTGGCCCGGGTCTCCGCCGGGAACGTAGAGGGCATCAAGCCGTGGCATCGTACGGACGAGCGCCTCGAAGTCATGGAGTTCGGCCTCGACCTGGTCGGCCTTCGTGTAGTCGGTGCGCATCTCGGGATAGTAGAGATCGCAGTCGAGGCCGTATTTCTGAAGAATCCCGGAGATGCCGAGCACCGTATCCAAAGCGGGCGCCGGATAGAGGGGACTGGTGGGTGCATCGTCGGAGTTCGGTGCGATGACCTGGATGGTGTTGGCACCGAAGATGGCGAGATCGCGAATCCCCTGCTCGAACTGCGCTAGGGTCCATGCGTCATAGGTGTTGTTCTTGAAGCGGTAGCCGATCTGGTGTCCGCGCACGGCCTTGTCGGGAGCCTGAAAGGTGTTGAGTTTGGCGGGGATAATCGCGGTTCCGCTGGCGAAGCGCATCTGCCGCAAAACCCAGCCGGCACCGAACAGTTCGCCACGCGCATCGTTGCCGGCGACGATGGTGATCCGCGCTCCGCGATGGGGGAGACTGACGACGGAGAAGGCTTCGGGATGATCCGTTGGATGGAGTTCGCGCAGAGCATCCTGCCATGGCACGCGCAGATCGGGCGAGAGGATGCGCAGGACCTCTGTGCGTGGAGCGATGAGGAGGATATCGTCGTTGCCTTCGAGGGGAAGAGCGTTTTCGACCCTGGGCTTGCCGCCAGACGAGGTGCGCTTTGCCGACTCTTCCACCAGCATGGTGGTGAGAGCACGCTCCTGCACGGTCTGCGACGCGGGCACCACGATTTGAAAGGGACGCGCGAACGCGCTCGTGGATGCGAGAAAGAGCATGGAGCCGAATAGCATGCGCATTGACGTGGTTGCGGTGCTGGTCATCGTTAAGGCAGGATAGCGCGTCATCGCGTTCTTCGTGTGTTGCCTAGAGATGCAAGCGGAGTTTCATGCGGGTCAGCAGTGACGAAAGCGCAAGCATCACAAGCGTGAAGACGACCGACTTCCATACGCCCGGCATGCCCACGTTCCAATGCACGCTCAAATAGGCGATGCCGAAGAACCCGGTGAAGAACTCGAAGAAGTCCGGCAGCAGGTAGGTGAGGAGCGTGTTGGAGCCGGCGGACTTGACGAAGAACGCCCATCCGGTTTTGCCCTTAACGTCGCAGATCCAGTAGAGCAAGGTGAAGAGGAAGATGCCTGCGCCGACGCAGTAGAGGCTCCACGTAGGGGTGGCGCGGATCTTCGAGATCCCGAGCGGAATGAGGAGGTAGCCTGCGGTTAAGACGAGGGCGGCGAAGGAGAGTGCGGCTGTAACTTTGGCACCGAGGGCCGACCAGTGGTGCGGCTCAAGAAATAGATTCGAGGTGGCGACGCCTGCCATGGCAATGCAGGGCATGGCTCCGTTGCCGAAGGGATTGATGTAAAGCGGGAGATGATTGGTGAAGCCATACCAGTGCGCGATGGAGATGCAGTTCAGAACGAGCAATGCCACGAACCATGCGAAGGGGGCCCAGAGGATGCGGCGCGTCGGAACATAGAGGAGGCAGACGGCAAGGTACGTGAAGCCGATGAGGCCGAGGATCTCAGGGTAAGAAGGATCGATCCACTGGACCTGCCCATCCCTGCCGATGCGCCGGAAGATCGCATACATCGTGAGGAGTGCGGCCAAGCCCAGATAGCGAAGCGTATGGACCAGCACGGGATGCCGTGGAGTCCGGGGATAGACTGCCCAGAACAGCACCGCTCCGAAGAGCGCAAGGAGCGCCCACGCGCTCGGACGGATTGGCATCAGACTCGGTGCTGCCTTGTCTGCGTTGGCAAGCACGAGGCCGATCAGGATGAGAGCCGCGGAGCGCAGCACGATATGCAGCCAGAGTGCGGGGGC
Source organism: Granulicella pectinivorans (assembly GCF_900114625.1). NCBI lineage: Bacteria > Pseudomonadati > Acidobacteriota > Terriglobia > Terriglobales > Acidobacteriaceae > Granulicella > Granulicella pectinivorans. Next base: position 489,732 of record NZ_FOZL01000002.1, on the reverse strand, counting down.
GGAGGCGTTCTTCTTCAGGCGTTGCTGGACGGCAAGAGGAAGCGACAGACCCATAATGAAGAGGAAGATGGGGAAGACCATGTCAACGTAGGTCATGGCGTTGACCTTGCCGGGCATGTGATACGTCCAGGCAGGGAGTCCTTTGACCTCGGCCAACTCGTTGACGAAGATCATTACCATCATCGTGAGTCCGCGAAAGATATCGATGGATGCGATGCGGGTGGTTGGCCGGGGTAGGGTAGTGCTCATCGTGAGCGGCTCCAGATCTTCGCGCGGGAATTGGATGAAGTGTAAACGGGACGAGGCAAAATGCAAACTCCATGCGCTCGGAGAGAATCGCTTGCATAAACGGAGCGGCTGGTAGATTCTTAACAAACGTTAGGAAGTGTTTGAACCAGAGCGTTTTGGACCGATCCACGAGGTGAAGGCTTGGCGAATTCGATCGACGTCGTAAAGCTGCCTGCCTCCAGGCTCTCTGTGGACCCTGGCTTTCTTTGGAAGGTCTCGTTGATCGCTGGTCTCGGCGGCATTCTCTATGGCTACGACATGGGCATTATCGCCGCTGCGATGATCTTTGTGCGAAACACCTTCGCGCTCAGCACCGGCATGGAAGAGGCCACGGTATCCGTCGTGCTGGTGGGAGCGATGGCCGGAGCAATTCTGGGTGGGGCCATCGCAGACCGCATTGGCCGGCGCGCGACGCTGGTGTGGGGCGGCATCATCTTCATCATTGGGTCGATCATGGCTCCTCTGGCCCCCGCAGTCTCGGTGCTGATTCTGGCGCGGGCGATCCTCGGCCTGGCGATTGGTTTTACCTCGGTGACGGCGCCGGTATACGTGTCGGAGCTCTCGCCGCCACACTCGCGCGGCATGATGATTGGACTCTATCAGTTGTGCCTGACCATCGGTATCGCGCTTGCGGACCTTACGGGCTATTGGCTTGCGGGGCAACAGGGGTGGAGAGCCATGTTCGCGCTTGGTCTTGTCCCCGCTGTCTTCTTCGTGGCGATGGTGTTCAGCGTTCCTGAGAGTCCGCGCTGGCTCTACGCGCAGGGGCGGCTGGACGACGCAAGGCGCGTGCTGCTGACCTATACAAACGAAGCGGGAGCGTCTGCGCTGCTCGAAGACATCCGCGTCAGTATGCTGGTGAAGATGGAGCGGCGATGGAGTGCCTTGTGGAGTCCCGCGGTGCGCAAGGCGCTCTTCATCGCTGTTGGCTTTACCGTGTTGCAGCAGGTCACGGGGATCAACACCATCATCTATTACGGGCCGAAGATCTTCGCGCTTGCGGGCTTCACGGCGAACAAGCATGCGATCTTCGCCACTCTGCTGGTTGCGATCATGAATGTCGTCGGCACCCTGATCGCGCTCGTACTCGTGGACCGTGTTGGACGGAAGCCTCTGCTCTATGTTGGCGTAGGTGGTATGACGGCATCGTTGGGGGTTCTTTCCTATGCGTTTCATCGTCAACCGGCAGCGCTGGGCTTGATCGCCACAGCATGCCTGATGGTTTACATCACCTTCTTCGCCTTCAGCATGGGACCCATCGCATGGATCCTGGTTGCTGAGGTATTCCCGTTACGGCTTCGCGGACGGGGTGTGGCTGCGGCTACGCTGGGTTCGGGATCGTCGAACTTCCTGGTCTCCATGACCTTCTTATCGCTCATCCACTTCGCGGGTAACGCCGTGACGTTTGGTATTTACGGCGTGTTCTGTGTGCTGACGCTCTTCTTCGTAGTCTTTGTAGTTCCGGAGACCAAAGGACGTGAGTTGGAAAGCATCAGCACGGAGCGCGGTCTTGTTACGGATTGAACGCATTGATTTTTTGCAAAGGTAACGACTTGATGCAGCAGCAACTCTCTCCTTCGTATGCAGTCGCGCAAAGTGGCTATGTGGTCGGTGTCGATCTTGGCGGAACGAACCTGCGTCTCGCTCTCGCGGACCGAGAGGGCCGCATCGTGGGCCAATGGTCTACTGGGACGGCTGGCATACGAGAACCTGCGGCAATCGTTACGTTGATCGTCGGCGGTGTCGAGGAGTTGCTCGCGCGGGGCGCGGTAGCGCGTAGCGAGTTGGTGGCGATCGCAGCGGGCGCTCCGGGCGTTACGGACGTTCACAACGGCATCGTCATCGTGACGTCCTATCTGATGGGGTGGCGCGATGTCCCTCTGCGAGCACTGCTCGAAGAGGCTCTTGGCGTACCCGCCGCGGTCGACAACGACGTGAATATCGCAGCGTTGGGGGAGAGCATTGACGGTTCGGCGAAGGGACATCCCGACTTCGTCTTCCTTGCGATCGGCAGCGGAGTCGGTGCGGGGATCGTGCTGCGTGGTAAGGTCTTTCATGGCATGGGCTGGTCTGCGGGTGAGATCGGATACATGCTGGTGCCGGGAACCTCGGAGGAGCCCGTGGGACACGGTAAGCCTGGCGCACTCGAATCGCTCGTCGGCGGTGAGGGCATCAAGGCAAGCTGGCAGGCAGCATGGTCGGCAGAGAAGACAGCATTGCCCCTGACGCTTACGGCGACGCAGGTCTTCGACCACGCCGTCGCAGGGGATGCACTCGCGAAGACGATTCTCGATCAGGCTGCACGCACGCTCGCATACGCGATCTACGACATGGCATTGATCCTCAACTGCGAGCTCTTCGTGTTGGGTGGTGGAGTGGGGATGAATCCCGTGTTGCTTGCAGCGACCGAGGCCGTGCTGGCGAAGCACGTAGCGCATGTGCGTCCCAAGGTCGCTTTGAGCGCTCTCGGAACGGATGCACAGGTGATCGGAGCAGTGCGGCTCGCGATCGAGACGGCAGTCAGAACGATCTGAAGGAAGGTTAGGAATGATGGAAGAACCACGCTGGATCAACGGAGTGAAGCCCTCCTCCGACGTACTTGCTTCGAATGGAACACAAATCCTCGAGATGGAATGCCGAGAGCAGCCCGGTCGCCTTCTTGCTCTGATTGACGCTTATGCGACCGATGAGGGCGTGCATCGCGAAATCGCTACACTCAGTCGGCTCGCCTCGAACGATGGTCCCGTGATGTTCGTCGGCATGGGCGGATCGTACTGCTCCGCCATCAGCGGTGCGGCTCTGCTGCAGGCGCACGGGAGGCCGTCGTTTGCGGTGGATGCGGGGGAGTGGCTGCATTACGGCAACAAGGTCTGGGAAGACGCGGCTCTCTCTCTTCTATTGACGACCTCGGGCGAGAGCGCTGAACTGGTGGAGCTTTTCAAACAGGGCACGGGCAACCCCATGGGACTGATTTGTAACAACGCCGTGAGCACATGCTGGAAGCTCGCGGAGCACAAGCTCCCCATCCTCGCCGGGCCTGAGTACGGCAATGCGACGAAGACGTATACGAATTCCACGGCAGCCGCCATCATCCTGGCCTCCGAGATGGTTGGCCATCGGTGGGAGGAGGACGCGAAACGCACGGCAGATCGTTTCGAGTCTGACCTTGAGCGTGTCTTCGCAATGCGTGGCGAGCTTGAGGCGTTTTGCCGCGGGGCCGCAAATACGGAGGTCATCGGACGTGGTGCGGCGTATGGCGGAGCGATCATGGGTGCGTTGACTCTTCGAGAGATGAGCGGCTTTCGCGCCGCGGCGCATACCGGAGCAGGATTCAAACATGGACCCAATCTCGATGTCGATGGAACGCATGTCGCCATCATCTTCGCGATGGGGCGCGTTGCGGAGCTTGGTGTGAAGCTTGCACAGGAGTGCAATCGCCGTGGAGGCAAGGTTGTACTCGTCTCGAACGAAGACCATGCCGCGACGAAAGCGCTTCTACCCATCAGGCTGCAGGCAGTGCCTGAGCCATGGGAGGGAATTACCTCTCTGCTCGTGCCGCAGGCGCTTACGCTTGCCATGATTGAGCGCAATGGCTGCCGGTTGCCCCCGCGTTTTGCCTATGGGGTCATGCAGCAGTAGCGCACTCAACCCTTGGCGGACGCTACAGCGCCCGCCAAGGGTTGTCGTGTCATGGTGCAGGTGAATCGAAGTGCGCTCCGATACCGCATGAGGTGAACTGTGGCTTTACGAATCGTTCCGTGGACGGCAAAATGCGTGGACCTGCATCGGAAGCACGAAGAATACTTCCTAAAGTTTCCTTAGTATCTGCCCAGGGGAAGCGTTAGGTCTCAAATCTTTCGCGCGACCTGTATTCCGCGCGGAGGAAATTCAAATTATGCTGGATCGAGATGAGAAACGAAGTCATTCCGGTTGGGCGTCCGTCGGTTCTGCGACATGCGAATGCGCTCAACATTCTGAAGTTGCTGCGTGAGGCCGAATCCTGTTCACGAGCGGACCTGGTGCGGGCTTCGGGGCTCAGCGCACCGACGGTAACGAATGTGGTGAAGGATTTGATCGCGGAAGACCTGATCGCGCCGTTGGGCGAAGGTGAATCGCGCGGCGGAAGACCACCGGACATGATGCGGTTCAAAGCCGAGCGCGGCTGCCTGCTGGCGGTCGATATTGCCGTCGGCAGTCTGCGTTTCCTGCTGACGGATCTGAACGGCAAGCTGCTCGAGATGCAGGAGGTATCGCTGCGCGGTGTGGAAACGACTCCCGATGCGATCTGCGAGCTGATTGGTGAGATCACGCGCCAGCTTCTCAAGCGGCGAAAGAAGACGCGCAAGCATCTGCTTGTGGTGGTGGCGGGGGTGCCTGCGATCACAAACGTCGCCGAAGGCGTGGTGCTCTCAATCAGTCCCTTTGACGGCTGGCGATCGGTGCCGCTCGGAGCGATGCTGGGGAAGGTCTTCGGATGCACGGTGGCGGTGCAGAACGACACGAACCTCGCGGCGCTCGGAGAGCGTTTCTGCGGAGGCGCGAAGGATACCGAGGACTTCGTCTTGATCAGCGTGGAGAAGGGTGTGGGAGCGGGCATCGTCATCAACGGCCGCATCCACTATGGATCGCAGTGGTCTGCCGGTGAGATTGGATACCTGCGTCTGCCCCATCTCTCGCGCCGCCGCACGACGCTGTACGAGTTCGGAGAACTGGAAGAGATGCTTTGCAGCGCAGGCATCGTAAAGAGCTGGCAGGAGGAAGGTGGGAAGCCCTCAACGGCGAAGTCGAAGAAGACGCTTACGGCGGCCGATGTGTTGGATATGGCGCTTGAAGGCGAGCCGCGCGCGATGAAGATCGTGCAGGATCGAGCGGGAATGCTGGCAGATGTGATTCTGAATCTTTCGCTGATCCTGAATCCGCGCCAGGTTCTGCTGAGCGGGACGGTTGGGTGCCATCCTGCGCTGTTGAGCGCAGTGAAGACACAGATGGAAGGAAGCGAGTTTGCGGTGCCCGAACTTGGCATCGGAACACTGGGTGAGACCGCGGTGCGATGGGGCGGAATCTCCGCGGCGCTCGATGTGTTGCCGTCCGTGCTCTTGCGGGCTCCGGGAAATAGTTAGAGCTACTGCGAGGCCCAGAGGATGGCGTTGTGGAAGATAGTGGTGAAGGCTGGATTGCTGAAGTGGTCGGACCTGTGGCCCATGAAGATGTAGAGATTGCGGGCTTTGACGTGCTCGTTGGTCCAGACGACGGGGTGGTCGCCGCCCATCTTGATGGGGGTGTCCGGGGTATAGGTTTTTTCGTCGACGGTGGCCAGGACGCGGACGTTGGGGCGGGGCGTGGTGTCGTAGGTGTACCACTCTTCGCGGTCGATCAGGAAGGTGGTTGGGACGCCTTTCATGACGGGGTGCGTTGGATCTTCCACGGTGACGGTGGCGGTGGCGAAGGTGGGGATGTAGCTCTTGAACCGGATGCTACCCATGAAACGATAGAACCACGGGTCCATTTCGTAGCCGTCGAACGTGCCGAGGAGGGTGGCGTGGTGGAAGCCGATCCAGCCTCCGCGGCCCTCCTCGATGTACCGATGGAAGGCGGCTGCGGCGGTGGGTGTCCACATGTAGGGCGGGTAGTTGAGCTGGAGGAAGAGCTTGTAGTGGGAGAGGTACTCGTCGTCGATGGGGGTGGTGTCTTCGATGTAGTCGATGGTGAAGTGATCGAGGACGGCCTCTTTGGCGAGCCACACGATGGCGGCGTCGACGAAGGGGCGGTGGATGCCTCCCTTTTCCGCGATGGCGAGGACGCGGAAGCTCCTGGGGGGAGCCTGCGCATGGAGCGTTGTGGGCGCGGTGAGGAGCAGGGCCGCCAGGAAGAACGTGAGAAGAGAACGCCGTGACGCCATGCCAGAACCTCGCCGCACCGGTTACCTTTGGGGATAGTAATGTTTCCTTATAAAGTAGCCCCATTGCCTGCGAAGCGCAATGGGGATGCCGATTATTCGGGGTGATGCGTGGGGGAGGGAAGCTTGCCGGTGACGCCCGGCTCGAGCTTTGTGTCGACACATCCGGCTGGGGCGTTGACGGGATTGCAGCGGGCTGGCACGCCGCCGGGCAGGCCGACGGTGTATCCGGTCCAGGGCGCGGGCTCGGAGACGGGGAAGTCGGTGGAGATCATCTGTGCGCCGCTCTGGAGAAGAGCGTCGCGGCGCGTGGTGTCGTTGGTGCGTCCGGCTACGGTGTTGAAGTCGGATCGGGTGCGGACGAGATAGCCCTTCCTGACGAGATCGTCGATGACCTCGGGCTTACCGTTGTCGCGCTCGACGAAGGCGGCTTCGGGCTGGCCGGGCTCTGCGTTGGTGAAGAGGAGGCGTCCATGCAGGCCTTCATGGCCTGCGAGATAGGGGGAAGCAGACTTCTTGTTGTAGAGCAGGAAGACGATCTTACCGCGCGATCTGGCGAGGGTGGGCCACTTGCCCGCGAGCACGGCGGCCTCGAGCGTGGGGTACTTGCCGCGCACGCTGTCTGGGGTGATGATCTCGTTCTTGTGGAAGACGGAGAGGATCTCGGCGTCGAGTGCGTTCCAGGTCTCGGCGGTCCACGGTTCGGCGGTGACGGCGGTGGGCATCTGGCTGATCTTGCCCTGCTTGTCTTCGACGAGGATGAAGAGCGGCACGTGCTTCGGATGGGCTTTCGACCAGGTGCGGATCTCGGTGAGGCAGGTGACGAAACGCGCGCAGCTACTGCGCTGATTGAGGTCGCCGAGGTGGATGACCTTGAATCCGGGCTTGTCGAACTCGTGGTTTGGATCGAAGTCGGGATCGGCGGGGAGCCCCTTTTCCTTCGTCAGTTCGACGATGGCGGGATGAGAGAAGCGGCCTCCCTTGGGGTCCTGCACAATGTCGAGTTCGAGTTGGCGGACGCCCGCGGAGAGCTGGTCGGGCAGCGATTGGTGATGGTAGTCGATACCGGAGAAGCCCTTTGGATACGTGGCTTTGAAGTAGATCTCTTCGCTGGGGGCGAAGCCGGTGTTGTAGCTGTTGTGCGTGCCGATGACCTGGATCTGGTTGAGATGCACGAGTTTGTCCTGATTCTGGGCGGCGCAGATGAGGGTGGGAAGGGCGAGCAGGGCTGCCGCAAATACCGATGTCCGGGTCATGGCTCAAGAGTATTGGTGGAATGCGGGGAGGGCGTAGGTCATATGCCTTGCGCGTGATTGGTTGGACCTCTTGCGTGTATTGGGACCTGGAATGCACCGTTTTTGGTGCGTTGGTGGATCTATGGACTTCCAAAGGGGTTATGGGAGCCAAGTGAAGAAAAGCCAATGTTTCACCACAAGCGTTTTGGTCGCTACAACGTGGGAAAATGTATGGATTTTGTGGCCACCTGGATGGTTTTTTGTGGGGTCTGGAATGAGGGGTGCTTCTGAGGCGTGGCAGAGGGAGGTGGCTTGGTGAGAGACAACGGCAAGGCAACAGCATATCCCCTTCGGGGATGACAACCAGAGGGGCAACGGCAATAACATACTTGACACAGGCGACGAATCGGCGTACATTTAGTTCATGGACGCGCCTAAGACACTTCAGCAAGCCATCGTTTACTTCTCGGATCGCGACCGCGCATTCCAGTTCGCCATTAACTTCCGTTGGCCTAATGGTGTAGTTTCGTGCCCCCGTTGCGGCTCCGAGCGTCACGCCTTCATCAAGACCCGGCGCATCTGGGAGTGCTACGGCTGCAAGAAGCAATTCAGCCTCAAGGTTGGTTCGATCTTTGAGGACTCGGCTATCACTCTGGACAAGTGGATGATGGTCGTGTGGATGCTCTGCAACTGCAAAAACGGTGTCAGCAGCTACGAGATTGCGCGGTCTATCGGCGTCACGCAGAAGTCGGCTTGGTTCATGCTTCACCGGGTTCGGAAGGCGATGGAAACCAACGCTTACGACGGACCTCTGGGCGGCGGTGGTGCGACGGTTGAAGTGGATGAGTCCTTTGTCGGCGGCGATCCGAAAAACTGGCACGAGAGCAAGCGGGCCAAGCATCACAAAGAAGTCCGCTCCGAGCGCGTACAGGAGTATCAGAACCGCTTCACGCATAAGACTTCCGTGATCGGAATGCTCGACCGTGACAGCCGCCAGGTCAGGGCGAAGGTTGTTCCCAACGTCAAGCGCGACACCCTGCAAAAGGAAATCCTCTCCACCATCACGCCGGGTTCCCGCGTCCACACCGATCAGGCGGTCGCCTATAACAGCCTGCAAAAGCAGTACATCCACGAAACCGTCAATCATGCAGTCGAGTATGTTCGCGGCAACGTTCACACCAACAGTCTCGAAAACTTCTGGTCGCTGATGAAGCGGAATCTGGCGGGAACCTACGTTGCTGTTGAGCCGTTCCATCTGGACCGTTACCTTTCTGAGCAAGTTTTCCGGTTCAATCACCGGATTGGTTGGAATGATCTGGGCCGCTTCCATCTCGCTATGAGCGGTGTTGCTGGCAAGCGGCTGACGTACAAGCAACTGACGGGCAAAGACGGTACTGGTAGTGCCACCTCACACTAAGAAGCGGCAAGGGCGAGGCAAGCGGAAACATTAGCCCTTGCTGGTTTTCTTCGGCTTACGCACTGGTTTGACTGGCTCTTTTTCGACCCCATCCTTCGGTACGCGAAAGAGCGCGGTCATCGTCTTTTCAAAGCGGTCTAGTGCTTCTGGACCCTCATGGTATTCAGGCTTCATAAACGGCATTACTCCCTACTTCACGATGTTCACCTGCAAAACGTGGACGGGCTCTTTCGATTTAGCGGTTATGACCAAATCCATCTGTGGCATGAATGCCGCAGGCATGTTGATCATGAATCCGTAACTATTAGGGACTAAAGCGCCGTTCATCCCTAGTGGACCACCCCAGCTTATTTGCTGCGCAGAACTGCCGACTAGTTTTGGATCATCTGGACCTCCTCCCTTTCCTAGGTCAATCGGACCTGAAAACGCGACTCCTACTATTGCACCAGGGACACTGATGTCAGTCCGGATATGTACCTTCATAACGTAAATTCCATCACTGTTTACGGTGGCCGGGTCCTCGGTGAATGTGAAGCGAGGAAGAGGCGGGCCAAATTGATTTTGCTGAACGCTCCCAAAGTTGGTCCCTTGAAAGCAATTGCTCCCGTAGCAAGTCTGACCTCCAGAGGGTGGTGGCGGAATCGCGATTGCAGGATTCTGTGTTGACGCAACTGCTACCTTGGCAGGCTCCGTAGGCGTCTCCGGTTTGAACCTACTTGCTAGAATGGCTCGCTTCGTCGGCGGCGGCGCGGGAGAAGAGATTTGAACTGGCACCTGAGACAGAGAAGGAATTGGGATCGCATTATGAGGCGTTACATCATGGCTAATATTTGCGGGCAGCGCGGGTGATTTTCGAAACTTATCAATCATCAGGGAGGTAATTCCGAACCCGATTGGTATAAGCACGAGAAACATCAGCACATACGAAACCGGATGCTCAAGAAATCTATGTTTGACCCAAGAAGTGGTTCGCTCTACCCTCCAAAACCAAATTATGAACAAGCACGCCGGAATCATCCATAACCCAACCACCACGTACCAAGGAAGCACGGAACTGTATTTATTTAGGGTCACGTCCACTGCAACCCCCGTGGACGTGGCAAGCGCAAGCCAAAGACGATCCCCGTTAGCCTGCATGACTTATTTGCTCCTGCTCTGTATAGGTAACTTCTTGACTCTAAAGGTATCCTCATGGGAGTACCTGCGTCAAGTAAGTTATTGCCGGGGCAACGGCAACCGCATCCGCAACAGGTCAGCACAGATGGCGTCGATGTTGCGATCAGTCGGCTGAGACTTCCTGGTGGAGGGGTTTGGTGACGGTGTTGAGGGCGGGTTCGGCCATGATGACCTGGTTGCGGCCGGCGTGCTTGGCGCGGTAGAGGGCCTGGTCGGCTACGCGGAGGAGGTACTCGCCATCGGTGCCGTCGGCGGGGTACATGGCTACGCCGATGGAGATGGTGATGTCGCCGGAGGAGGTGTCGGGACCCCAGTTGAGGTTGGCGATGGCGGCGCGGATCGTTTCGGCTCGCTCCAGCGCTCCGAGCGGGGTGACGTCGGGCAGGATGATGGAGAACTCTTCGCCGCCGTAACGGCAGGCGATGTCCTCGGCGCGGATGCTGGCCTGGAAGACAGCGGCGACCGCTTTGAGGACGGCGTCGCCGGCGGGGTGCCCGAAGCGGTCGTTGAAGCGCTTGAAGTGGTCGACGTCGAGCATCATGACGGCGAGCTGGTTCTGGCGGCGCTGGGCCAGGGCGAGTTCGCGTTCGAGGGCGATCTGCATGAAATGACGGTTGAAGAGGCCGGTGAGGGCGTCGCGGATGGACTGATTCTCAAGCTTGGTGCGGAGCTGGAGCGAGGCGATGGCCATGCCGGTGAGTTGGAGAAGCTGCCGGATGCCTTCGAGGCGCTGCTCGATGAGGACGACCGCGGCGGGCGTGGGGGCTTCGGTGTAGAGGAAGCCGATGGTCTCGCCCTGGGCGACCATGGGGATGCAGAGATAGACCTCGGGGGCGGCACCGGAGAAGTGGTCGCAGTGGATCTCGGAGAGGCCGGGGCGTCTCCAGCGGGGGCTGCCGGCGCGGAGTCCGCAGCAGGTCTGGGTGGCGAAGACCTCGGGGAGCCTGGCGGTGGCTACTTCCGTTCCCCAGGAGCCGACGGACTCGACGAGGTGGCGGGAGTTATTGATCATGCAGAGCGAGCCGGCGGTGCCGGGGATGAGATGGCCGAGGGAGGCGACGGCAGCGCGGTAGAGCTGGTCCACATCGACGCAGAGCTGGAGCTCGTTGCGGGCGTTGGTGAGGATGCGGGTCTCGTGGGCGCGGTCTTCGAGTGATTTGACGCTCTGGGCGAGCTCCAGGTTGACGGCTTCGGTCTGGCTGGTGACCTTGCGGCGGTCGAAGGCGTCGCGGAGGAGGAAGGTGAAGAGGATGATGAGGCCGACGAGGGAGAGGCCGACGAAGGCGACCTCCTCTGTGACGGATAGATAGGAGTTCTTTTCGGAGAGCTCGTTGCGCGTCTTGAGGAGACGGCGCTCCTGGTCCGACATGATGTTGACGGTCTGACGGCAGGAGAGCATCTGCTCGCGCGGAATGATGAGGTCCGTCTTGAGCTTATCGAGCTGGTGGGTGAGTTCGATGGAGCACTGTTCGAGCGCCTCGACGTTCGCGGTCTGATCCTTGTTATCGACGACGAGGGAACGGAGACGGACGACGGCTGTGGAGAGGGCGTTGGCGTTGGAACGCGCTGCGTTGAGCTGGTCGTCATCCTTGGTGAGGGTGAAGAGGCGGGAGGCGTTGCCGACGCGCTCGATCTGGATGTTCGCGCTTTGGAGCGCATTGAGCACGTCCTGCGTGTGCTGGACCCATGAGGAGGAGGTGATGAGGCTCTGGGTGGTGCGGTAGAGGAAGACGCCGGCCCCGGCGGTGAAGAGCAGAGAGGCAACGGCCGCGGCGATGATCAGCGCGATGGGTGAGCCGGGGCGGGTTGGTTTGCCTATCGTCATGGGAGAGAACACGCCGTCCTGCAGCCGGTAGGAACTCTGAGGCAAACGGGATAGCTCAGTCGGACGAAAGGGCTGGCAACCGATGTACATGCATCAGTTTGCTTCTCCCATCATGTCATGTAGACGCGATTTTTGTGCTAAGAGTTTTCGCCTTGGTTGGGGAATAACAGGTCAGGTGAGGGAGTGGAGGAACTCCTCGATGAGGTTGGCGGCCACCGCTGCGCGATATTTGGCGGTGCTGCGGATGTCGTCGATGGGGCGGGCCTCGGTGGCGAGGGCACGGCGGGCGGCGGCCATGGTGTCCGGTGTGATGGGCTGGCCCTTGAGGGCGGACTCGACGGCGGTGCAGCGGATGGGAGTTTCGCGGAGGCTGGCTGCGCCGATGCGGATGTCGGCGATGAGGCCGTCTTCGACCAAGGCGAGGGCGGCGAGCGCTACCTTCGAGATGGCCTGGGCGTTACGGGTGCCTACCTTGCGGATATAGGAACGGTAGGCGGACCAGCGGCGGGCGAGGGTGATGGAGTGGACGAGCTCGTCGGGGGCCAGGGCGGTCTTTTTATACGAGACGTGGAAGTCGGCGTAGGGCAGGGTGCGGGTGCCGCGCGCGCCGATGAGCGTGACGGTTGCGTCGTAGGCGAGGAGAGCGGGCGGGGAGTCTGCGGCGGGGCTGGCGTTGACGATGTTGCCGCCGAGGGTGCCGCGATTCTGGTTGGCGATGGAGCCAGTCCAACTGGCGGCCTGTGCGAGGAGAGGAAAGTCGGTGGCGATGGTGGCGTGGCGGCGAATGTCGGAGAAGGTGGTGCCGGAGCCGATGGTGATTGCGCTGTCCGCGGTTTCGATGAAACGGAGCTCGCGGAGGTGATTGATGGAGACGAGCTTTTTGGGGGCGAGACGGCCTGCTCCGAGGGCGACCATGAGCTCGGTGCCGCCGGCGATGGGGGTGTGGATGCCGGGCTCGTTCGCGAGGAGTGCAAGGACCGCGGCGACGGTGGGCGGTGCGATGACTTCGTAGTGAAGGACGTTGGAGCGCATTAGAGGGTGGCCGCCTTCTTGACGGATTCAAAGATGCGCATGTAGCCGGTGCAGCGGCAGAGGTTGCCGGCGAGGCCTTCCTGAATTTGTAACAAGGTCGGTTGCGGATACCTGGCGAGGAGGTGGTGGGTGGCGAGGATCATGCCGGGGGTGCAGATGCCGCACTGGGCTCCGCCCTCTTCGAGGAAGCACTGCTGTACGGGGGCGAGGCGGCCGTCGGTGGCTACGCCTTCGATGGTGCAGAGGGTGGCGCCTTCGGCCTGGATGGCGGGGACGAGGCAGGAGTTGACGAGCTCTCCGTTCATGAGGACGGAGCAGGAGCCACATTCGCCTTCGCCGCAGCCTTCCTTGGTGCCGGTGAGATGGAGGTCTTCGCGGAGGACGTCGAGGAGACGCTTGATGGGGGGCGTGTCGACGGTGGTGCGTTTGCCGTTGAGGGTGAAGGTGGTTTTCATGCGGGCACCTGCGCTGGCTCGACCCGGGTGTCGCGGTCGGTGAGGGGGGCGAAGTGTTCGGGGGCTCCGGTCATGGCGGTGAAGATGTCTTCGGGCAAGAGCGGGATGGTGCGGAAGGGGATTCCGGTGGCGGCTTCGATGGCGTTGAGGATGGCGGGGGCGGGGCCGTCCATGGGGAGCTCGCCGATGCCCTTGGCTCCGCCGGGGCCGTGGATGCTGGGCACCTCTTCGAAGTGGGCGTGGATGGGCGGGAGGTCGGCGCTGGTGGGCATGATGTAGTTGGTCATCTGATTGTTGGCCATGCGGCCGTTGACCCACTGGCACTTTTCGTAGAGGGCGTAGCCGATGCCCTGGGCGACACCGCCTTCGATCTGGCCGGCGGCGAGCTTGGGGTGGAGGACTTTGCCGACTTCCTGGAGGGCATGGAAGTCGGTACAGGTGGCGGAGTAGGTGCGGGTGTCCACGGCGACTTCGGCGACGTAGACGGCCCAGGCGTAGCCGGGATAGGCGTCGCCGGAGTAGGTCTCGTCGTCCCAGAAGATGTCTCCGGGGGCTTCGTAACGGACGCTGGCTTTACATGTGCCTAATTCGGTTACATATTTGGCGGCACCTTGTTGGAAGGCCTCGGGGGTGTAGTGCTCGGGGACGTAACCGGAGCCTACGAGCAGGCCGCAGAGCTGGATGGAGGCACGTTCGACGAGTTTGCCGACGATCATGGCGGTGCGGGAGGCGACCGTTGGGCCTGAGTTGGGGACCTTGTAGGTGTCGGGCTGGGCGATGAGGATGTCTTCGTAGGGGAGGTTGAGGGTCTCGGCGGCGACCTGGCAGAGGATGGTGTTGGTGCCCTGGCCGAACTCGGTGGAGGAGACGAGGATGTTGGGACGGCCTTCGGGGGTGATTTCGATCTCGACCTGCGAGTTGAGGCGGCGCTCGCCGGAGCCGGTGAAGCCGGTGCCGTGGAAGAACGTGGCGAAGCCCATGCCGCGCTTGATGGGGGAGGTGGGGTTGGTCTGGGCGAAGAGGGCGGTTTTGCGGTGGTAGTCGGACTCGCGGAGGGCGCGGGTGAGGAGCGCGTCCAGATCCATGGGGTCTTTGAGGAGCTGGCCGGTGGAGGTGCGGCCGCCGTGCTGGAGGAAGTTGCGTCGGCGGAGCTCTTCGGGGGTGAGGCCGACGGTTTTGGCGATCTTGTCCATGTGGCGCTCAACGCCGAAGATGCTTTGCGGCGCCCCGAAGCCGCGGAAGGCTCCGTGGGGAGCGATGTTGGTGGCCATGGCCTTGCCGCGGATGGTGAGGTGCGGCCAGTGGTATGGGCCTCCGGCATGGATGACGCCGCGGGAGAGTACGACGGGGGAGAGGGTAGCGTAAGCACCGCCGTCGATGGCAAAGTCGATCTCGCCGGCGAGGAGCTTGCCCTCTTTGGAGACGGCTACCTTGAGGCGGGTGCGGGAGGGGTGGCGCTTGGTGGTGGCGACCATGTCCTCGGCGCGGTCGTAGGTCATCTTGACGGGACAACCGGCCTTCATGGCGAGGAGGGCGGCGTGCGAACCGATGACGGAGGGAAAGTCCTCCTTGCCGCCGAAGGCTCCGCCGGTCTCGGTCTGGATGACCTGGCATTTGTCCTGCGGAAGGGCGAAGACATGCTCGAGGGCATGGACGAGGTAGAAGGGACACTGCATGGAGCCCTGGACCTTGACCTCGACGCAGGCTCCATCGACGACGACGGCTTCTCCGATGACGCCGTTGTTCTCGATGTAGAGCTGCTCCTGGGCACCGGTGTGGTATTCGCCTTCGACGATGTAGTCCGCGGTGGCCCAGACGTCATCGGGGATGGGGGTGCGGTTCTTCTGCATGAGGTAGGTCTTGAAGCAGTTGGGCGTGCCGCCGTGGCCGTGGCCCCGCCAGATGATGCGGGTGTCGTCGTTTGCTTCGACGGCGGCTTCGGACTCCTCGATGGTGTAGATGCCGGGGTACTGCTCGTATTCGATTTTGACGGCGGCTACGGCGGCGGGGAGGATCGTCTTATCCTTGTGGGCGATGAGGAGGATGGGCTCGTCGGGGTGGTTGACGAACTCGGTCGCGAGGCAGGGGTGGTCCTTGGTGAGGTGGATGATGGTGTTTTCGCCGGGGATGTCGGCGGCGGTGACGATGGTGAACTCGGACCAGTCGATGCTTGGGTCGAAGGCGATGGACAGGATGCGGCCGCGGGGGATGGTGGCGCGGACGGTTGCTCCGTAGATCATGCCCGGGAGGGTGATGTCGTCGACGTACTGGGCGAGGCCCAGGACCTTGGCCAGGCCCTCTTTGCGGAGGGGAGAGGTTCCGAGGATCGGTGAGTTTTTCGCCATTGGGTATGGACGAGGATAGAACAGTTTGGGCGGTGTGGGAAGGGAGATGTGAGGGTTGGTGGAACGTTTCATTTGGTGTCCGGAGAAGGGCTGGAACTGGAACAGGCAAAGATGATGGGGAAAAAGCGGAAAAGGCGGGAAAAAGAAGCCAAAGCCAAGGCGGGTTCCACTTGAGAATGAAGGATTCGATGGTTGCGTTTCGGGAGAGGGAACTTCTTGAGGATGGCTGCGTATTGTTGACTATCTACAATGCGTTGTGTAGATAGTCATGGTATGGGAAAGCCAAGTGATCTGGTACAGGGAACGCTCGACCTTTTGATTCTGAAGACGGTTTCGCTGGAGCCGAAGCATGGATGGGCGATTGCGAAACGGATTCAGCAGATCTCCGCCGAGGTACTGCAGGTGCAGCAGGGATCGCTGTATCCGGCGCTGCACCGGCTGGAGCAGCAGGCGTGGATCAAGGCGAAGTGGACGGAGACGGAGACGGGGCGGCAGGCGAAGTTCTATTCGTTGACGGCCGCGGGCAAGGCGCAGTTGGAGAAGGAACTCGCAAGCTGGGCACGGCTTTCGCATGCGATCAACCTGGTGGTGGAAGCGATGTAGCTGGAGGGGCGATGCGTCTTGTCGATCGGATGCGGATGGCGTGGAGGATGCTTTTTGGGCGTGTGTCCGAGGGCGGGCGTCTTGACGACGAGTTGCAGTTCCACCTGGAGCAGCAGGTTGCGGAGAATGTGGCGGCGGGGATGAGCGCGGAGGCGGCTCGTTATGCGGCATTGCGTTTGTTTGGAAATCCAGCGGTGATGCGGGATCAGACGAGATCGATGTGGAGGTGGAGTTCGATGGAAGCCATGGTGAGGGATGTTCGTTACTCGGTTCGCGCTCTGCTTCGTTCGCCCGGGTTTTCGCTGATTGCGATTGCGGTGATGGCTCTGGGGATTGGCGCGACGGTGTCGTTGTTCACGATTGTGAGCTCGGTGCTGTTGAAGCCGTTGCCGTTTCGCGATCCGGCCAAGCTGGTGATGGTGTATGAGCACTTTCTTCGCAGCCAGGGCGACGGGCGCAACTCCGTGGCACCGGCGGTGTATCGCGACTGGCATGCGCAGACGCATGGCTTTGAGGATATGGCTGCGATTCGAGACTATGGCTATAACCTGACGGGTGAGCACCAGGAGTTGCCGGAGGTGGTGGAGGCAGGGGCGGGGACGGCGAGCTTGTTTCCTTTGCTTGGAGTGAAGCCCGCGCTTGGCCGGACGTTTACCGAGGACGAGGACAACCCCACGGGCAATCACGTTGTGCTGCTGTCGTGGTCGCTTTATCAACGGCGCTTTGGTGGGGATCCTTCGATCGTAGGCAAGACGATTCGCCTGGATACGAATGCGTATACGGTGGTCGGCGTGCTGCCACAGGGGTTTGTCTTTCCGAATATGAAGGCGGAGCTCTGGACGCCGTGGGGCCAGACGTTCAAGCAGGACAGTTGGGCGCAGTATGACAATCATCAGAGCCTTGTGGTGGCGCGGATGAAGGATGGTGTGTCGCGCGAGGCTGCGATGCATGAGGTGGAGGCGCTGCAGCAGAGGATTCATGAGGCGCATGCGGGTCGTCCGGTGACCGAGGGCGCACTCTCCGTGCCCATGATCGAGGATGTGACGCGTGAGGTGAAGACGCCTCTGATGGTTTTGCTTGGCGCGGTGGGTTGTCTGTTGCTGATTGCGTGTTTGAATCTTTCGAATCTGCTGGTGGCGCGGAGTGCATCGCGACGGAAGGAGACGGCGATTCGTGGTGCTCTGGGTGGATCGAGGATGACGCTGATCCGGCAGCAGATGATGGAGTCGCTGATTCTGTGCGGGGTGGGCGGCGTGCTTGGGGTGGGTTTGTCGCTGGGTGCGACGAGGTGGCTGGCGGCGCACTGGAAGGCGCTGCCGCGAGCCGAAGCGGTGCATGTGGACGGAACGATTCTGGCGTTCGCGCTTGGGCTGGTGGTGGTGTCGGCGTTGCTGGCTGGTCTGGTGCCGGCGATCTCGTCGACGGGGAAGAGCGTGATGGCCGCCTTGCAGGACTCGTCCCGTTCGGTGGGCGGTGGAAACTCCCGGGCTACGCTGCGGAAGACGCTGCTGACGGCGGAGATCGCGTTGACGGTGGTGCTTTTGCTGGGTGCGGGCTTGTTGTTCAAGAGCTTTCTGCACCTGCGTGGGGCGGACCTTGGATGCACGACGGATCGCGTGTTGACGATGAAGTATGGCTTGCCGGAGAAGCAGTACGACACGCGGGAGAAGGTGGCCGGCTTTCATGAGGGGCTTCTGGAACGGGTGCAGCATCTGCCTGGGGTGAAGGCGGCTGCGCTGGTGAGCCGGGCTCCGGGCGATGGGTGGGAGGGTGACAACGTATTCACGATTGCGGAGAAGCCTGCCCCGACGTATAGCCTTCAGTACGACGCGCTGGTGCGAACGGTGGACCCGACGTACTTTTCGACGCTGCAGATTCCGTTGCTTAAGGGGCGGTTCTTTACGGCGCAGGAGAGGTTGACGCAGGACCACTTCGTGATCGTCAGCAAGCAGTTCGCGGAGGAGTACTTCAAGGGCGAGGATGCATTGGGCAAGCATCTGCGGGTGTCGCGCAGCAAGGAGATGGAGGACTTCGAGATTGTGGGGGTGGTGGGCGATACGCTGTGGTCGGTGGCGCAGCCGACGAAGGCCACGATGTATTTTCCGATGATGGGAGGCGGCTCCAACTCATCGAATGCGACGCTTGTGGTGAGGACGGATGGCGATCCGATGGGGGTGGCGCTGCCGATTCAGAAACAGATCGCGGCTCTCGATGCGGGGCTTCCGGTCTATGAGATTCTGACGCTGCAACAGATCGTCGAGAAGGGGACGGCGAGCCAGAGCTTCAGTGCTTCGCTGGTGCTTGCGTTTGCGGTGCTGTCGCTTGCGCTGGCGGCGATCGGCTTGTACGGTGTGCTGTCGTACCTGGTGACGCAGCGGGTTTCAGAGATTGGAATACGGATCGCGCTGGGTGCGCAGCGTGGATCGGTGCTGCGGCTGATCATGATGGACGGGCTTCGGCCTGTGCTGCTGGGGCTGCTGATTGGATTGGCGGGAGGGGCCGCGGCGGGTGCGTTGATCCGGTCGATGTTGGTGGGAACGAGTCCGTTCGATCCGGTGGTGTTCGGGGTGATGATCGTGGGTTTGCTGGGGGTGGCGCTGGTGGCTTCGGTGGCACCTGCGCTGAGGGCTTCGCGGATTGATCCGATGACGGCTTTGCGGATGGAGTGAGGCAGGGACCAGGGAACAGGGACCAAGGGCGAAGATCCTTGTTAGCGGCCCTGGGCGGCTAGCTTTTTCTCGATGAGGTCGGCGAGGTGGCCTACGGTGTGGAGGCCTTCGAGTTCGGCGGTCTGGAACTTGATCTTGAAGTGGGACTCCACGGCGACGATGAGGTTGATGTGGTTGAAGGAGTCCCACTCGGGAACGTCGTCGGCGGTGAGCGTCGGCGTGAGGACGATGGTGTCGTCGTCCAGGATGTCGTGGAAGAGGGGGGTCAACTTCTCGTAAATCTCGGTCTGCTGCATTTCTCCAGTATACGAATGGGCTAGAAGTGGCGGTAGGTGTCTGGGGTTGCGGGTCGGGCTACGGGCTCGATGGGGTCGCGATCAATGGTCTTTTCGATGGAGCGGCTGACGAGGTCGCGGGATCCGAGGCCGATGGCGAGGGAGAGCGTGAGGACGATGCCGCCGAAGAGAATGCCGAAGGCGAGCTCGATGACGGTGCCGCCGATCTGGAGGTGATCGAGGACCATGGCGGCGGTGAGGACCAGGACCAGCCACTTTACCCCCAAGGAGAGGAAGCGGGCGTACTGGAGTTTCTGGTTGACGGCTCCGATGAGGACGGAGCGGGCGAGGAAGCGGGCGATGAGGTTTCCGGCGACCAGCAGGAGGATGGCTCCGACGGAGCGGGTGAGGTAGGGGAGGAAGAAGTAGGGGGTTCCGGAGTCGGTGGTGATGAAGGCGGAGAGGGCGGAGACGCCGAGGATCATGCCGAGGAGGACGCATCCCCAGAAGACGGTGCGGGCGGCGAGCAGCGTTGGGGAGTGTCCGGGGGACCAGTCGGCGATGCCGGAGGACTGGTTGGCGGCGAGGCGATCGTCGAAGCGGGCCGAGATGAGGATCTTTTTGACGATGAAGCTAAGGATCCAGCCGATGACGGCCATGACGGCGATGGCGAGCAGGAGCGCGAGCAGCCCGGGGAGGACGCCGATCATGAGATTGATGACGCGCAGAAGCGAGTCGTGGAGGGCATCCGACATGTTGTCCCAGAGGGTGGGTGTCTGGACGGGATGGAAGATCTGCGGCTGCTGGGTGTATACGGGTTGGAGGGTGAGGTGCATGGGGGTCTCCTGAATCTTGTCGGTGCGGCTAAAAGGAAGAGCAGCGGCTTCTTGCGATGACGATTTCTATGGGTTGAATCGGTCGGGCCATCTCCAGCGGGAGACGAGGTAGGGTTTGTCGGCCTCGAAGGCGGCGGCTACGGTCTCGATGTGGCGCTCGGCGGCGGTGGCGTCGGTGGCCTGGAGGAGATGCGAGGCGACCCAGGCGAGATAGAGCGGGGTGAGGGCTCCGAGGAGGTGACCGCGGTTGAGGGTACGGAGGCGGTAGGCGAGGATGAAGTCGAAGATGGTGCGGGCCCAGAGGGCGTCGGGCATGCGGAAGGTGGAGGGCGACATGGCGGCGAGACGCTTGAGTCCGAGGAGCGAGTTGGGGGGGAGGACCAGAGACCAGATCTCGGCGAGGTTGGTGTAGCCGATGCGGAAGGTCTCGATCATGGAGGAGACGTCAGGGGCTTCGAGGGCCTCGTGGCCGGTGGAGATGGGAGCGAAGCGGGTCTGGGTGGTGCGGATGCGCTGCCAGAGGGCGGCCTTGGCGTCGACGTCGGCGAAGAGGGATCCGGCGACGCGGGCGAGGACGGAGTTGAGGTCGACGGCTCCGCTGGGCTGGGGGATGAGACGGTCGATGATGCCGGTTTCATGGATGGTGTAACCGGCGGAGGTGGCCTCGGCGACGGGCCAGAGGAGCGCCTCGGGCTGGTTGATGGCGGTGTAGCGCTGGGCGGCTGCGCCGAGCTTTTCAGCCATGCGAAGGGAGAGGCCGAGGTCGATGGCCATGGGGTAGCGGGGACGTGTGCCGAAGAGGGAGCGGGTGACCGGGTAGAGGATCGCGGAGTTGACGAGTCCTTCGCGAGGGCCGACGCGGTAGCTGGGCACGATGAGGTCTGACCCGGTGGCGATGGCTTCGGTGAGCTCGCGGAGGGTTGCGGGAGAGATCTTTCCGGAGTCGGCGCCGAGGAGCAGGACGGCGCCTGCGTTGTGCTCTTTGGCGATGCGGGCGGCGTTCTGGAAGTCGGAGGCGTTGAGGAGCCAGGTGTCGGTGGAGGGAAGCGTCGAGGGGACGAGACGGATGTTGGGGACTGCCGGGGAGGAGTCGGGCACGGCGTCGGGGGTGGCGACGAGGAGGGACTCTCCGGGGAGGGCTTCTGCGAGGTGCTGCAAGGTCTCTTGGAGGCCTTCGGGGTCGAGGGGCGAAAGGCTGACCAGCAGAGGGGCCTTCGTGGAGGTCTGCGTTGCGGCCGGAATGTCGGAGGTGGTCGGTAGTGTGGCCATCGGCACGGCTTTCTGTGGTGCGTTCTGAGATGCTGCGGCTCATTTGAAACCCACATCTCAGCATCGAGATGTGGGGCACCCGGAGTTGCGGCTACTTGGAGAGGGCGAGGATGCCGGCGAGCGGGATCCTGACCCAGGTGGGGCGGTTGTTCAGTTCGTAGAGGAGTTCATAGAGGGCCTTTTCGAGGAGGTAGGCCTCGAGCAGACGCTGGGCCTGGGCGGTGTCGGGGATGAGGGCCGGGTTCTGGGCGACGGTGGTGGACCAGGCCCGAAGGAAATCGATGGAGACTGCATTCTGCCACACGCGAGACCAGGGTTCGAGCGAACGGCCTCCGCGGCTGGCGTCGGTGTGACGCTGATTGTAGGCTTCGAGGCCGGTGGCGGCCGCGTAGGAGAAGGAGCGGAGCATGCCGGCGATGTCGCGGAGCGGGGACTGTTTTTTGCGGCGCTCGTCGAGCGAACGGGCGGGTTCGCCTTCGAAGTCGAGGATGACGACGTCGCCTTTGGACTTGAGGACCTGGCCGAGGTGGTAGTCGCCGTGGATGCGGGTGCGGAGACCGGCACGCTCCGGAGAGGCCTGCATGATGGCGTGTGCGCGGGCGAGGAGATCGATGCGGCGGCTGAGGACCAGGGCCGCGGAGTCTGCGGTGAGGTCGGCGAGCTGGGTGAAGCCGCGTTTGAGGGCTTCGAGGGAGTGGTTGATCTGCGTGCCGACGCGCTGGGCATCGGCCTCGAGGTCGCTGGCGGTGAAGGCTTCAGGCTGAAAGGCTGGGTTTTCGGTCTGGGTGGCGAGGGCGAGATGCATCTCGCCGGTGCGGCGACCCAACTGTGCGGCCATTTCGAGGGAGATGCCGACGTGATCGCGGAGTTCGCCGGAGAGGTCGATGGGGTTGGTGAGGGTGGGGACGAGACCTTCGCGGGGAACGGGAGTGCCGGCGACGGACTCGAAGAAGCGGCTAAGTTCGTCAAGGGTGATCTGCCAGCCGTCGCCTTCGTTTTCGACCAGTCCCTGGAGCATGGCGGTGGTGGTCGCCTGTTTGCCGTGGCGGAGGGATATCTCGCCGAGGAAGGGTGCGATGCGGGGGAAGTGGGCGACCTCGGTGAGGAAGCGGCCGATCTCGGTGTCGGGGTTCTCGCCGGTTTCGATGCGGCGGAAGAGCTTGAGGATGAGGGACTTGCCGTAGAGGATGGAGGTGTTGGACTGCTCGGCGGAGCCCACGCGGGAGACGTGAGTGTCGCCGGCGGGGTGGAAGGCGGAGCCGTGGGAGCCGGTGAGGCTTCCGGAGGCGTCGTCGCCGGGCTTGAGGGCTCCAAGGTCTTCGCTCTCGTTCGCCGCGATGAGGTGCAGAAGGGACTGACGGAAGTCCTCGCGGGCGGTCGCGTCGTGCAGGATGGCCTCGCCGGAGGGTGTGGGAAAGCCAACCAGGACGGAGGCCGGGGAGTGCATGCGGATCGCTTCGGCGTCGGCTCCAAAGCTGAGAGCGAGCGGGAGCTGATAGGTGTCGAAGCCGTCGGCGCGGGCCTTGTCCTCGCTGCCGTCGGTCTTATAGATGATCCGCAGGAAGAAGATGGCTGCACCGATGGGGTTGGCGGTGGTACTGAGAAGGCCTGGGTCTGCAGAGTTGCCGTGATGGCTGGGAATCTCGGTCCAGTCGATGATGTCGACGGTGTCGATGGTGCGGGTCTTTGCTCCGAACCAGCGCTGACGGGCTAGATAGGAGGGGAGATTCTTCTGGAGGAGGTCCATGCCCGAGCCGGCGATAAAGGCGGCCCAACCCTTGGTGAGGAGGTCGAAGCCGGCGGCTTCGCTTTGATCGTAGGCAAGGAGCGAAGGTGGAGGGATCGGTTCGGAGTCGACGATAGGGGCTGCCTGGATCTCGAGCCAGAGGAAGGAGTAGGGGGCCAGCGTGAGGGCGTAGGGGGTGGTGGTGATGACGGGGAAGGGAACGTAGCCGAGCATCTCGACGGGCTGCATGCCGGCGAAGCGGGCGAGGTCGAGGGAGACGGGCTGGGCGAAGCGCGAGAGATTGGCGCAGCAGAGGACGGTTTCGTTGTGGCCGTCTTCGTACTTGCAGTCGCGGATGTAGGCGAGGATCTTGCGGTTTTCGGGGTGGAGGAATTCGAGCGAGCCGCGGCCGAAGACCTGGAAGAGCTTGCGCAGGGCGATCATGTTGCGGGTCCAGTGCAGGAGCGAGGATTGATCGCTCTCCTGGGCCTCGACGTTGATGGCCTGGTAGCCCCAGATGGGGTCCATGATGACGGGGAAGTAAAGACGTGCGGGGACGGCGGTGGAGAATCCGGCGTTGCGGTCGGAGTTCCACTGCATGGGGGTGCGGACGCCGTTGCGGTCGCCGAGGTAGATGTTGTCGCCCATGCCGATCTCGTCGCCGTAGTACATGATGGGCGTTCCGGGGAAGCTGAGGAGGAGCGAGTTGAGGAGCTCGATACGGCGGCGGTTGTTGTCGACCAGAGGCGCGAGGCGGCGGCGGATGCCCACGTTGATGCGCATGCGGGCGTCGGCGGCGTAGGCGAGGTTCATGTAGTCGCGCTCGTCGTCGGTGACCATCTCGAGGGTGAGTTCGTCGTGATTGCGGAGGAAGAGGCCCCACTGGCAGTTGGCCGGGATGTCCGGGGTCTGGGCCATGATGTCGGTGATGGGGAGACGGTCCTCCTGGCGGAGTGCCATGTAGATGCGCGGCATCAGGGGGAAGTGGAAGGCCATCTGGCACTCGTCGCCATCGCCGAAGTAGGGGCGCACGTCGGCCGGCCACATGTTGGCTTCGGCGAGGATGAGGCGATTCTCGTACTCGGCGTCCATGACGGCGCGGATGGCCTTGATCATGACGTGCGTTTCGGGGACGTTCTCGCAGCTTGTGCCGTCGCGCTCGATGAGGTAGGGGATGGCATCGAGACGGAGGGCGTCGACGCCCATGTCGAGCCAGAAGCGCATGGCTTTGAGGACCTCTTCGAGGACGCGGGGGTTGTCGAAGTTGAGGTCGGGCTGGTGGGAGAAGAAGCGGTGCCAGTAGAACTGCTGGGCGACCTCGTCCCATGTCCAGTTGGACTTTTCGGTGTCGGTGAAGATGATGCGGACGCCCTGGTATTTTTCGACGGTGTCGGACCAGACGTACATGTTGCGCTCGGGCGATCCGGGGGGAGCGTGGCGGGCGGCCTGGAACCAGGGGTGCGTGTCGGAGGTGTGGTTGATGACGAGCTCGATCATTACCTGCATGTTGCGGGCGTGGGCGGCGTCGAGGAATCGCTGGAAGTCGGCGAGGGTGCCGTAGGACGGGTTGACGTCGACGTAGTTGGCGATGTCGTAGCCGTCATCGCGCAGAGGCGATGGAAAGAAGGGAAGGAGCCAGATGCAGGTGACGCCGAGGTCCTGCAGGTAGTCGAGTTTGGAGATCAGGCCTGGAAAGTCTCCGATGCCATCGCCGTTCGAGTCCATGAAGGCTCGCACGTGGATCTCGTAGATCACTGCGTCTTTGTACCAGAGTGGATCGGTCGTACTTCCGGCTTTCTTCAAACTGTCACCCCGAATGTGTTGGATGCAGCGAAGTGCGGTGGGGTCATCTGGGACTACGGGGTTTCGCCGCGGACGTAGAGAACCGGTTCGCCGGTATGGAGCAGGTGCGAGAGTTGTTGGGCGTCTTTGGCTGTGGGAGGGAGGACGGCGATGGGGGAGGCGAGGTAGAAGTCGATCTGGGACTCGGCTGGGATTGTGACGGCAGGGCTGGATGCGGCGGCGGCCAGGGTGCCGAGACCGGCTCCTATGGCAGCACCGGCTCCGGCGCTGGCCAGACGGCTGGCGGCTGTGGATGCTCCCTTGGCGGTCACGCCGACGACTTCGCCGGCGAGTGCGCCTACGACTGCTCCACCTTTGATTTTGGCTTCGGTCGGTTTGTTCTTGCTGGTGCCCGCCACCCTGAACTGGTAGCTGTAGACGGGGTAGTTGCGGTCGGCCAGATCGAGGGAGGTGAGCTTGAGTGTGAGGTCTGGCGTGCCGGTAAAGGTGCCGGCCTTCTTGTTCTGCACGATCATTCCGTGAAGGGTGGCACCGCGGGGAATGACGAGGACGTTGTCGACGACTACGTCTTTGCTGAGTGTAAAGAGGACGGCGGCACCTTCGCGGGCGGTGCTGGTGCTGAGGGGCGCGTTGGTGCGGACACGGAGCAGGGTGTCTTCGAGGACGGTGATTTCTACGCCGGGGCTGGCGCTGATGTGAGGGGCGATCGTGGGGAGGTCGATGTCCTCCGCGGAGGATGACGAAAATTGAGGCGGTGGCGGAGTTTCAACCTTGGCGGCTGCGATCGGGGTGGGGCTATCGGGGAGCTGGTCCTGCTGCTGGGCGATGGCTGGAGAGCAGGCGAAGACTGTGAACGCCACGGTGTGCAAGAGACGATTAGAATCCGACAGCCCCATAGTGCCTCCCACGTGAATACTTCTCTGCGATGTGTCCAAGGATAGGGTTGTTTCTCACAGAAGTATGCAGGAAGCGCTGGGAATATTGCACGACAGAATGTCTGAGTTCTTCAATACAAATGAGGCTGCAGATGCATCTGCAGCCTCATTCTTGAGGGCTATCCCAGGCGGGTGACCCTGAAGACGTGTGCGGGCAGGACCTCGGGGCGGAGGGCGACGTAGTTGCTGCGGTCGTGCCAGGTGTAGTGCGTGCCGGTGAGGAGATCCTCGACGTCGAAGTTCTGATTGTGGGGGATGTTCAGTTCACGGAGGTCGAGGTCGATCCAGCCGGACTGCTGCTGGGAGTAATCGAGATTGATTGCGACGAGGATGATGTTGTCGCCCGAGACCTTGCTGTAGCAGAGAATATTGGGGTTGTCCGCGTTGTGAAAGTGGAGGGAGTTGTTCGACTGGAGGGCTTTGTTTTCGCGGCGGATCTGGTTGACGCGGGTGATGAGCGGCGCGATGGAGTGAGGAGCGGTACGATCCCAGTGTTTCGCTTCGTACTTCTCGCTGTCGAGGTACTCCTCGCTGACGGGCTTGGCGGGCTTGTTTTCGCCGAGCTCGTAGGCGGGGCCGTAGATGCCGTAGTTCGCGCCCAGGGTCGCGGCCAGGATGAGGCGCTGCATGAAGGCGGGACGTCCGCCCTTCTGCAGGAACTCGTGGAGGATATCGGGCGTGTTCGGCCAGAGGTTCGGCTGGAAGAAGTCTGTGACAGGGGGCTTGGTGATCTCTTCGAAGTAGGCCTGGATCTCGGGCTTGGTGGTGCGCCAGGTGAAGTAAGTGTAGCTCTGGGTGAAGCCGCCCTTGGCGAGCGAGTACATGACGTGCGGGCGCGTGAAGGCCTCGGCGAGGAAGAGAACGTCGGGGTGGTCCTTGTGGACCTCGGCGATGCACCATTCCCAGAAGGGCAGGGCCTTGGTGTGGGGGTTATCGACGCGGAAGATCTTGACGTCGCGATCGACCCAGAACTTGAAGACGGCGTAGAGCTCCTGCCAGAGGCCGCGCCAATCGACGGATTCGAAGTCGAGGGGGTAGATGTCCTGGTATTTCTTGGGTGGATTTTCCGCGTACTGGATGGTGCCGTCGGGGCGGTGCTTGAACCAGGTGGGGTGCTCGGTGACCCAGGGGTGATCGGGCGAGGCCTGGAAGGCGATATCCATCGCGATTTCCATGCCGTGCTTGCGGGTCTCTTTGACGAGGTGATCGAAGGTCTTCAGGGTTCCGAGCTCGGGGTGAATGGACTTGTGTCCACCTTCGACGCCGGGAGCCTTGGCCGCGCCGATCGCCCAGGGGCTGCCGAGGTCGCCATCCTGTGCGACAACATTGTTGTTCGGGCCCTTGCGGTAGGCGGTGCCGATGGGGTGGACGGGCGGCATGTAGACGACGTCGAAGCCCATGGCGGCGATCTCGGGCAGGAGCTTTTCGACGTCTTCGAAGCGGCCTGTGCGGGTGGGGTCGGGCGAAGCGGAGCGGGGGAAGAGCTCGTACCAGGTGGAGTAGCGGGCGCGCTCGCGGTCTACCCAGAGGGGCAGGTCGCGCTCGAACTTGGTGGCGAGGGAGGTGTCGGGGTAGCGGGCGGCGAGTTCGAGGATCTCGGGGGTGATGGGGTTTTCGTAGAAGACGGCTCCCTGGTCGGCCATCCAGCGAAGGGAGGCGACGATCTCGGTGAGCTGGCGGTGATCGGGGCCCTTGGCGCGGGCGGCGATCTCTTCAAGAAGGAGGGCGCCGGTGCGCAGGGCGAGCGGGATGTCCTGAACGGTGCCGACGGTCTCGATGGAGTGTGGGTCAGGCTGGGCGGCGAGGCGCTTCTGGAGGTCGGAGGACCAGGTGTCGAAGTGGTCGATCCATCCCTGGACGGTGAACTGCCAGGAGCCGAGCTGGTCGACGAGGAAGTCGCCGGACCAGACGTCGTTGCCGCGGTCGACCATGGTCACGAAGCGCCAGCGGCGTTCGGATTCATGGCGATACATGAGGCGGGCGGCGACGTGATCATGGCCGTCGCCGAAGACGGCTGCGGTGACGGTGACGGTGTCGCCGAGGATGCGGCAGGCGGGGTAACGGCCGGAATCGACCTGGGGTGACAACTGCTCAACGACGACTCGCTTACGACCCTCAACAGGCTTCATATCTTCACTCAACGGCGCTGGTTCGCTTGATGTTTTGAAAATTCCCGGACAAGGATACGGCGTTGGCGGCATCCAAGGTAGACAGTGCAGAGAGCCCAACGGTACATGGCAATCCTAAAAGAGATGCGCAGTATCGGGTGGCGGTTGTCGGAAGATTCCTTCGGGGATGGGTTGTGCCGGCGGAATTTTACGGGTCTGCAAAGAAGGGTAGAGGGTGATGTGTGGCTGAGACGTTAGAAACAAAGGGCACGGCGCTGCATGGGGCGAAGATCGAAGAATACTCCATCCTGGCGGATGGCGAAACTGCGGCACTGGTATCCCGAGAGGGGTCGATCGACTGGCTATGCTGGCCGAACTTCGCGTCGGGGGCCTGTTTTGCGGCTTTGCTGGGCACGGTGGAGCATGGTTTCTGGAAGATTGCGCCGCGGGTTGAGGTGATCGCGAACACGCGGCAGTACAGGCCGGGGACGATGATTCTGGAGACGATCTTCGCGACTTCCGGAGGGAAGGCTGTGCTGACCGACTGTATGCCGCCTGGGGCCAGGAGCATTGTGCGGACGGTGAAGTGCTTGAGCGGCCGGATCGACATGAAGAGCGATCTGTCGATCCGTTTCGACTACGGAAGGACGATTCCTTGGGTGACGTGTGAGCGGGCCACCGAGGAGTGGGGCGAGGGGTCGACCGACACGCTGCATGCGGTCGCGGGTTCGGAGGCGATCGTGTTCCGGTCGGGGTCGAAGGACAAGGCGCTGCCGAACCACGGGGAAAATATGTCGACCGTCTCGGATTTTTCACTGAGCGAGGGACAGACGGCGTGGTTCACGCTGCAGCATGGGGTGGTGTTTGCGGATCGGCCGGCACCGCTGGATGTGGGGGCGGAGCTGGCCAGAACGGAAAGTTTCTGGAAGGACTGGATTGGAAAGAGCAGGTACAAGGGCAAGTATGCGGATGTGGTGGAGAGGTCTCTGCTGACCTTGAAGGCGTTGACGTATGTGGAGTCGGGGGGCATTGTGGCGGCGGCTACGGCTTCGCTGCCGGAGAAGATTGGCGGGAGCCGGAACTGGGATTACCGGTACTGCTGGCTGCGGGATGCGTCGTTTACGCTTCTGGTGCTGCTGCATGCAGGGTTCGAGCAGGAGGCGGTTGACTGGAGGATGTGGCTGCTGCGGGCGGTTGCGGGATCGCCGGAGCAGGTGCAGACGATCTACGGGATTCGCGGGGAGAGGCAACTGCTGGAGTGGAAGGCTGCGTGGCTTCCGGGGTATGAGCACTCGCAGCCGGTGAACATTGGCAATGCGGCGGTGGAGCAGTTTCAACTGGATGTGTTCGGGGAGTTGGCCTCGGCGCTGTACCGGATGCCGGACGCGGCGGACGATCTCCGGATTTCGGCTGCGGCGATGCAGGCGAATCTCGCGAACCATGTCTGCGACGTATGGCGGGAGCCGGATGACGGGATCTGGGAGACGAGGGGCGGACGGCAGCATTTTACGTACTCGAAGGTGTCGGCATGGCTGGCGCTGGAGAGGACGGTACGGCTGTCGGACGAGGGGCGGGATGGTTACTTTGCGCCGCAGGATGTGGCCCGCTGGAGGACGGTGCGGGACGCGATTCATGCCGATGTCTGTGAGCATGGCTTCAACAAGGAGATAAACGCCTTTACGCAGGCGTATGGATCGACGGACCTGGATGCGTCGTGTCTGCGGATCCCGATGGTCGGGTTTCTGCCGTTTGACGATCCGCGAATTGTCGGAACGGTGGAGGCGATCGAGAAGCAGTTGATGAGGGATGGTTTTGTGCTGCGGTACAAGACCGAGGGTGGCGGCGATGGGCTGCCTCCGGGGGAAGGGGCATTTCTGGCTTGCAGCTTCTGGCTGGTGGTGTGCTGGGCTCTGATGGGGCGCGCGGCGGAGGCTTCGGCTCTGTTCGAACGGTTGGTTGGACTGGCGAACGATGTGGGGCTCTTGAGTGAGGAGTGGGACCCGACGGCGAAGCGGATGCTGGGGAATTTTCCGCAGGCTTTGTCGCATATTGCGCTGTGTCATGCGGCGTTTACGCTCGCCGGGGAGTGGAAGCCGTCGGTTGGCAATCGCTAAAGACAAAGAGTGTGGGGAAAAGGCGGGAAAAAGAGACAAAGGCAACAGCAACCACACACTCCAGGGCATGGCATAACGATGCCATGGCAAAGAGACGGCCCGGGGGTTGCCCGGGCCGTCTCTTTGTTGGAGTGGGTTTGCTTTACCAGACGCGGCAGGCGTTGGCGGGCATCATGGGTTGGCCAACCTTGCAGCCGAATGCCTTGCCGAACTCCTCGAAGTTCTGCACGGTTCCCTTGACGCGCCACTCGCCGGAGGAGTGAGGGTCGGTCTTGGCGAGCATACGGGCGGACTGCTCGGTGGAGGCTCCGCACCAGATCTGGCCGAAGGAGATGAAGAAGCGCTGCTCGGGGGTGAAGCCGTCGCGCTTGCCGTCGGTGTAGCCGGCGAGTGCGGTCTGGGGCGACTTGGCGATCGTCTCCTGGAGGGCCTGGAAGGCGATGCGGATGCCGCCATTGTCGGCGGTGTTTTCACCCAGGGTGAGCTTGCCGTTGAGGTTCTGGCCTTCGGCGACCTTGAATCCGGAGTATTCCTTGACCTCGCAGTCGGTGCGCTCGTTGAAGTTCTTCTTGTCGGCGGGAGTCCACCAGTCCTTGACGTTGCCGGTGGGGCCGTACTTGGCACCCTGGTCGTCGAAGCCGTGGGTCATCTCGTGGCCGATGACGACGCCGATGCCGCCGAAGTTGACGGCAGGATCGATGGAGTTGTCATAGAAGGGCGGCTGGAGGATGCCGGCGGGGAAGTTGATGTCGTTCATGGAGGGCTGGTAGTAGGCGTTGACGGTGGGCGGGGTCATGCCCCACTCCTTTTCGTCGACGGGCTGGCCGAGCTTCTTGAGGTTGCGTTCACGCTCGAAGATGCCGTTGCGCTCGACGTTGCCGAGGAAGTCGTCGCGCTTGACGGTGAGTTTGGAATAGTCGCGCCAGTGCTCGGGGTAGCCGATCTTGTCCTTGAAGGCGTCGAGCTTCTTTTTGGCTTCGACCTTGGTTTCGTCGGACATCCAGCCGATGGTGCGAATGTCTTCGGCCATGGCGCGCTCGAGTGCTGCGACGAGCTTCTCCATGTTGTCCTTCGCAGAGGGCGGGAAGTACTGCTTGACCCAGTCCTGTCCGACGGCTTCGCCGAGGGCGGCGTCGGTGCGGCGGGAGCAGCGCTTCCAGCGGGGCGTCTGCTCCTTCTGGCCGGCGAGGGTGGCGGAGAAGAAGTTGAAGTCCTCATCGATGAAGTTCTGCGAGAGGGTTGCGGCGGCGTTGTGGAGGGCATGCCAGCGCATGTAGTGCTTGATGGCGGCGAGGTCTTCGGTTTCGAGGACGGTGTTGACGGTCTTGACGTAGCCGGGGGAGGAGACGTTCATGGTGGGCGCGGAGACGTGCATGCCCTTGAGGTACTCGCTCCACTTGTAGTCAGGCGAGAGAGCTTCGGTTTCGGCGATGGTCATGATGTGGTAGCGCTTGGCGGGATCGCGCAGGTCTACCCGGGCCATGGAGCCCTGGGCGAGGGCGGTCTCGATGCGGAGGACGTCGGCAGCTTCTCTGGCGGCGAGTTCCGGGGAGTCTCCGAGGAGGGTGAACATCTTGGTGACGTGGGCGACGTACTGGTCGCGGAGGGTCTTGGAGCGGGCGTCGTCGGTGAGGTAATAGTCGCGGTCGGGGAGGGTGAGGCCGCCCTGTCCGGTCATGAGGATCTGCTTGGTGGAGTCGACCTGATCCTGTCCGACTCCGATGCCGAAGAAGTAGGCGCTGTCGAACTTGTTCTCCGCGGTGACGTTGAAGGTGGCGAGGTCCTTCTTGTCCTTGAGGCTGTCGATGAAGGCGAGCTCAGGCTGCAGGGGTTTGGCACCGAGTTTGTCGGTGAGGTCGGTGTTCATGCAGGCGGCGAAGTAGTCGCCGTACTTCTTCTGGAGGGGTGTCTTTGGGGCCTCGGATGCGGCCTTGAACTCCTGGTAGAGGGTGTAGGCGTTGCTCTCGGCGAGCTGATTGAAGGTGCCCCAGCGGACCTGGTCGGCGGGGATGGGGTTGTTCTTCACCCATTTGCCGCATGCGTACTGGAAGAAGTCGGTGCAGGGATCGGCGGTCTTGTCGAGGGAGTTGAGGTCGAAGCTGATAGGACGGACGGGTACCTTGGTGGGTCCGTCGGGGAGACCGAAGGATTCGGACATCGAGGTCAGGGTTTGGGCGTAGCCCGCTCCGGCGGTGAGGACGAGTGAACAGGCAAGAAGGGGGAGGACTCGGAGTGTGGCGAGACGCATGGGGCTCCTGATGGGGATGTGAAAACTCGAAGACATTGAAATCCCGGTAGGGACACGATACAGCAAATGGCCTAGGCGGGCCACTGGTATATCAGGCGGCGGAGCCTTCGGCCCCGCGCAGGATGAGGTCGAGTCCCTCCTTGTAACGGCGGTCGAACTTGTCGAAGAGGATGGGGCCGGCCTGGCGGAGGATGGGGAACTCATGGGGGTCGAGGCGGGTGCTGCGGAGCTTGAGATCGTAGCGTGGAGAGCGCTCGTTCGGGCGTGGGTACACGGCTTGTTCTTCCATGACGAAGCTCAAGGTGTAGCTGTAGATGGTGCTGAGGAGGACGACGGCCTGGCGGACGGTGAAGCCATGATCCAGGAGCTTCGCGGCGATGGATTCGGCGGTCTTCATGTAGGCGGTGTCGGTGAGTTCGGTGCCGGCGACCATGCGGGCTCCGTCGCGGTAGGCGAGGAGCGTCTTGCGGAGGCCGTGGCCGAAGGTGGCGGCGCAGGTCTTCCAGCCGGTCGTGTTGCGAGCGGGAGTGAGGTTGGGCGCACCTTCGGCGAGGACCATGGTGGCCATGTCGTCGATGAGCTCCTGCTTGCTTTTGAAGTGCCAGTAGATGGTGGGTGCCTGGACGTCGAGCTGGGTGGCAAGACGGCGGAGCGTGAGCTGCTCGAGGCCTACCTCGTTGAGGAGTTTGAGCCCTGCCTGGACCACCATCTTTTTGTTCACTTTCATGCGTCGAGGATAGCAGAGGTGCATCTCGTTATCTAACGATGTTAGATTTATCTCACAACGTTCGATTTTATCGAGGAGGATGACATGAAGGCAGCGATCGTTTTGGGGATGGGGCAAGGGCCGGTCTATGGGGAGTTCCGTGAGCCGGTGGCGGGGGATGGGGAAGAGATCGTCACGGTGATGGCGGCGGCTTTGAGCCCGTTCAGCAAGGCGCGGTCGACCGGGTCGCACTACAGCTCGGAGGATGGGTTTCCGGTGGTGGCAGGCGCGGATGGAGTGGGGCGGACGGCAGATGGGCGGCGGGTTTATTTTGCGCTGCCGGAGGCTCCGTTTGGTGCGATGGCGGAGAGGACGGTGGTGGATGCGCGACGGTGCGTCGCGGTGCCAGATGGGCTGGACGATGTGACGGCGGCGGCGATCGCGAACCCGGGGATGTCGGCGTGGGCGGCTCTGATGGAGCGGGCGAAGATGCAGGCGGGCGAGACGGTTCTGGTGCATGGTGCGACAGGGACCGCGGGACGGTTGGCGGTGCAGTTGGCGAGGTACTTCGGGGCGGGGAAGGTGATTGCTACGGGGCGGAATGTTGCGGAACTGGAGACGGTTGGGGCGGATGTGGTGGTGCCGCTTGGTGCGGGGTTTGAGGATGCGCTTGTGGAGTTATTTGCGGGTGGGATCGATGTAGTGATCGACTACCTGTGGGGCGAGAGCGCGAAGGCAATCATGGTGGCGATTGTGAAGGCCGTGGAGGATGGGAGGCCGGTGCGGTTTGTCCATGTGGGCGCGGCTGCCGGAGAGATGGAGATCGCGCTGCCCGGGGCGGCGTTGCGGTCGTCGGCGATGGTGCTGATGGGGAGCGGGTTGAAGAGCGTGCCTATGCGGGTTTTGCTGGGGGCGATTGCGAAGGTGTTTGCTGCGGTGGAGCCGGCGGGGCTGACGATTGCCACGCGGAGGGTGCCGCTGGCGGAAGTGGAGGCTGTCTGGAGGGAGGCGGCGGGAAGGCCGCGGGTGGTGTTTACGGTTGGGTAGGTTCTATCGGGGGCTTTCTCTTGTGTTCTCCCGGTTGTTTCGATTAGTTTTCGTTGCGCAGCGCTGCCGGGTTTCCGCTGCTGCTCTCTCGAGAGGTTCTGGTATGCGATGGTTCCTGATGCTCGTTATGGCGTTGTGGTTTGCAGTGTCTGCACAGGCTAAACCGCATCGCGTGCTGATCTACACGCACAACGGCAAGGGATACGTGCACGAAAATATCCATGCGAGCGTCGAGGCGATGACGGCGATTGCGAAGCAGCATGGCTTCGAGGCCGATGTCTCGGACGACCCTGCGGTGTTTACGGCAAAGAACTTGACACGCTATGCGGCGTTGATTTTTTCGAATACCAACAACCAGGCGTTCACCACGCCGGAGCAGCGTGAGGCGTTTCAGCACTATATCGAAGCTGGCGGTGGTTTGATGGGCATTCACTCGGCGGCGGGGAGTGAGCGGGACTGGCCCTACTTCGCGCATGTGCTGGGTGGAAAGTTCGTCGAACATCCCATGCAGCAGACCTTGACGGTGTCGCTTGCCGAGCCGGAGTCGGAGATTACGGCTGGGTTGCCGCAGACGTTCGAGTGGGACGATGAGTGCTACTTCTATTCCGACCGCAGCCCGGATGCTCACGCTTTGCTGGTGGTGGACCGCTCCAGGCTGAGTGGGCTGGACAAGATGAAGCTGGTCCACCCGGACGAGTATCCGAAGATGCTTCCGGTGGCGTGGTATCAGAGTGTGGATGGCGGGAGGGAGTTTTACGTTGGCCTTGGGCATCGGCCGGACTCGTACCGCGATCCGAAGCTGGTGCAGCTTCTGGACCGCGGTTTCGAGTGGGTGGTTGCTTGGAAGCGGTAAGGCTTAGCGTTCTTCGCGCTCGAGCATCTGGAGGCAAAGGGGCTTTTCGAGCATGCAGTCCATCTTGCCCATGATGCGGACGGCCTTGTCCATGGTGGAGTTGAGGCAGGGCTCGGTGGTGACGACGAAGGGTAGGGCGTTTTTATCGTGGCCGGGGCGCTGGAGGAGGGAATCGATGTTGGCGCCTACCTTGGCCAGCGCTCCGGCGATGGCGGACACTATGCCGGGCTTGTCGTTGACGACGAAGCGGAGGTAGTGCGGGGAGAGGAAGTCTCCGGTGACGACGCGCTTCTTGATGGGCAGCTCGACGGAGCTGTGGCCGTGGACGACGGCGAGGAGGTCGGAGACGACGGCTACCGCGGTGGGTTCGCCGCCTGCTCCGTGGCCGGAGAAGACGACATCGCCGCCGAAGCGTCCGCTGGCGACGACCATGTTCTGCGTGCCGTGGGACCAGGCCATGGGCAGGGTGTTAGGGACGAGCATGGGTGCTACGCGGGCCTGGACGGTGGCGCCGACGAGCTCGGCTGCGGAGATCTGGCGGATGGTGCAGCCGAGCTCCTTGGCGTAGGCGAAGTCGATGGCCTGGACGGCGGAGATGGATTGCGTGGGGACCTGTTCGGGATCGAGTTCGGCGCGGAGGGCGATGCGGGAGAGGATACAGAGCTTGGCGCGGGCGTCGAAGCCGTCGACGTCGGCGGAGGGGTTGGCTTCGGCGTAACCGAGGGCTTGGGCTTCGGCGAGGACATCGGCGTATTCGGCTCCGGCTTCCATCTTGGAAAGGATGAAGTTGCAGGTGCCGTTGACGATGCCGCGGATGCGGGTGATCTGGTCGCCGGCCTGGCCCTGGAGGAGACCGGGGATGACGGGCACGCCGCCGGCTACGGCTGCTCCGTGGATGAGCTGCACGTTGTGCTTCTTCGCGAGGCGCAGGAGGCCCGCGCCGCGGTAGGCGATGAGTTGCTTGTTCGCGGTGACGACGGATTTGCCGGAGGTGATGGCCTTGCGGAGCCAGGACTCGATGGGGTCGAGGCCACCGATGAGCTCGATGACGATGTCTACATCGGAAGATAGTACGTCGTTGATGTTCTCGGTCCAGACGGTGGTCTTGGGGACGAACTTTGCGTTGGGCGTGGACTTCTTGCGCTCGACGTCGCGGTTGTAGATGTGGGTGAGTTCTACGCCCGCGAATTTGCCGGTTGCGAGGACTTTTGCGACGGAGCTTCCGACGGTGCCGAAGCCGAGAAGTGCTATTTTTTTCGTTGCCATTTTTTTCCGATCGTTTAGTAGCTGATGCGGGCTTCGAAGGTGCGCCACGCGTTGAAGCTGGCCAGGGCCTCGGGGCCGAGGAGCCGGCTGGTGGGGATGGTGCGCTGGGCGTGGGGCTTGGCGACCTCGTGGTAGAGGAAGGAGTCGTCGAAGCCGGCGTCGGCGGCGTCCTGCGCGGTGCAGCCGAAGTAGATGGCCTCGCAGCGCGACCAGTAGATGGCGGCGAGGCACATGGGGCAGGGCTCGCAGGAGGTGTAGATGCTGCAGCCGGTGAGCTGGAAGTCCTTGAGGAAGGTGCAGGCGGAACGGATGGCCTGGACTTCGGCGTGGGCGGTGGGGTCATTGTTGGCGGTGACGCGGTTGACTCCGGTGGCGATGACCTCGCCGTTGCGCACGATGAGTGCACCGAAGGGGCCGCCTGCGCCGGAGTTGACGTTCTCGACGGCGAGGTCGATGGCCATCTGCATAAAGGTTGGGTTTGCTGGCATTTGTTTCACTCGCCTCGGTGCTTCGCGGATAATGTCGATTATATGGCACATGCATATTTGTCCGAACGGATCGTGACCCCGGATGGGGTGGTGTCTGGCGCGCTGCTGGTGGATGGTGGGACGATTGTTTCGATCGGCCCGGTGGGTGCGCTGCCGGGGGATGTGGCACGGACGGACTTTGGCGGGATGGCGATTCTGCCGGGGCTGGTGGACGCTCATGTGCACATCAACGAACCGGGACGGACGGAGTGGGAGGGGTTTGCGACAGCGACGCGGGCCGCGGCGGCTGGTGGGTTTACGACGCTGGTGGATATGCCCCTGAATTGTCTGCCGGAGACTACGACGGTTGCGCATCTGGAGTTGAAGCGGGTGGCGGCCGCGGGGAAGTGTTTTGTGGACTGGGCGGCCTGGGGTGGTGCGGTCGCGGATAACCAGGAGCATATTCTGCCGCTGGCGCAGGCGGGGGTGCCGGGGTACAAGTGCTTCCTGATCTATCCGGGGTGCGATGGGTTTACGATGATCGACCGCGAACAGTTGGAGCGGGCGTTGCCGTTTATCGCGGAGAGTGGGCTTCCGCTGCTGGTGCATGCGGAGCTGGCTGGGCCGATTGAAGAGGCGGTGGATCTGCTGGCGGGGGCGGATTGGCGTTCTTATCGAACGTACTTGGCTTCGAGGCCGGACGAGGCGGAGCTCGAAGCGATCCGGATGCTGATCGAACTGTGTAGAACGTACAAATTTCGGTTACATATTGTGCATCTGTCGACTGCACTGGCTTTGCCGGAGTTGGCGGCGGCACGGGCGGAGGGTTTGCCGATTACGGTGGAGACGTGTCCGCACTATCTTTACTTCGCGGCGGAGAGGATTCCTGGGGGCAACACGCTGTATAAGTGTGCTCCGCCGATTCGTTCGGAGGAGAATCGCGAGGCGCTTTGGGGAGCGCTGCGGGATGGGGTGATCGATCTGATTGCGACGGATCATTCGCCTTGTCCGCCTGCGATGAAGGGGCTGGAGCATGGGCGGTTCGATAAGGCGTGGGGCGGGATTGCCAGTTTGTCAGTGGCGGTCTCGGTGGTTTGGACGGAGGCTGTGAAGCAGGGGTTTGGGTTGGAGGATTTGGTGCGCTGGATGGGGAGTGCGCCCGCTCGTCTGGCTGGGATGGAGGAGCGGATCGGGTCGCTGGAGGTTGGACGGGAGGCTTCGTTTGTGGTGTTCGATGTGGAGGCTTCGTGGGTGCCTGCGGCGGAAGATCTGCATTTCCGGCATAAGGTGTCGCCGTATGTGGGGGAGAAGTTGACGGGGCGCGTGGTGGGGACGTATCTGCGAGGGGTGACGGTCTTTGGAGAGGATGGGTTTGCTTCGGTGTGCGAGGGGCGGGAGCTTCGGTTGAGGTAGAGGGGGTTGGAAACCCACATCTCAAAACGAGACCCGTTCGACGGGCTCAGGGCAAGTTGTGGGGCACCCGGTTTTGAGGCGCCCCTTGAGCATGGGCAGGGCAACTACAGGGGTTCTTCCCCTTCGGCTTCGCTCAAGGCCAGAATGACAAAATTTGGCGGCGGTCAGGGTGACGTATGCTAGTCGAACCAATGAACACGAAGCTGGCGCGATGGAACGGATTGGATGAGGAGACGGCTGCGGCGGAGATTCTTCCCTGCTGTGGTTCGACGGCGTGGGCGCGTGGTGTTGCGGCGCTGCGTCCGTTGGAGACGATGGAGGCTTTGTCGGTGACGTCGGACACGGTATGGGCGGGGCTGGCTCGGGAAGACTGGATAGAGGCTTTTGCGAGTCATCCCCGGATTGGCCAGACGCATGCCAAGGCGACGGCGCAGTCGCTGGCCTGGTCGGCGCGGGAGCAGGGGACACCGGATGAGATCGCGAAGGCCAAGCTTGCAGTGGGGAATGCCCGGTATGAGGAGCGGTTCGGGCGGATCTTTATCGTTTGCGCTACGGGGAAGACGTCGATGGAGATGCTGGCGATTCTGGAAGGGCGTTTGAAGAACGACGATGAGACGGAGATGCTGGAGGCTGCGGAACAGCAGCGTTTGATTACGCAGATTCGGTTGCGGAAGTGGCTGGAACAGGAGAACGGATGAGTATTTCGACACATATTCTGGATACCGCGATCGGGCGGCCTGCGGCAGGGGTTCCGGTTACGCTGGCGCGGGCCGGCGAAGGGAACCGGTGGGCGATTCTGAACCGCATGCAGACCGATGCCGATGGGCGGTGCAGGCCTTTGCTGCCGGTGGATGAGGCGATGACGCCGGGCTTGTATGCGATTCGGTTCGATACCGAGGCGTACTACGGAAAGCAGGGGCTGCGGGGGCTGTATCCGTATGTCGAAATTGCGTTTCTGGTGGAGGCGGGTGAGGCGCATTACCATATTCCGCTGCTGCTGACGGCCAATGGATACACCACGTATAGAGGGAGCTGACGAATGATTGAGATGACGGCAAACCGATATGGCAAGTCGCGCGTGCGGCTGGTGAAGGTGACGCACAACGAGGGGTATCACGAGCTGTATGAGTGGATGGTGGAGGTGCTGCTGGAGGGCGACTACGAGACGGCGCATACGCTTGGGGACAACTCGAAGATTCTGCCTACGGACACGATGAAGAACACCGTGTACTTTCTGGCGCGGGAGTCGAAGGCGACTTCGATCGAGGTGTTCGCGCAGGAGATGGGTGCGTTCCTGATGGGGCGGAATCCTCAGGTGTCGGCGGTTCATGTGAAGATCGAAGCGGTGATGTGGAAGAGGCTGACGATCGATGGATCGCCGCATCCGGACTCGTTCATGAGGGGGTCGAACGAGAGGCAGATTACGTGGCTGCGGCAGGATCGGTCGGGGACTAAGCTACGGTCAGGGTTGGAAGATCTGGTGATCATGAAGACGGCGAAGTCGGGGTTTGAGGACTATATCGTCGATGAGTTGACGACATTGAAGCCGACCGCTGACCGGTTGTTCTGCACGGCTCTGACGGCGGACTGGGTGTACTCGGGGGCGATCGCGGGTGGCGGTGGCGTGGACTTCAACGCGTTGCGCGAGGAGATTCGCGAGACGATGCTCGAGAGCTTTGCGGGGCATGACAGTTTGTCCGTCCAGCACACGCTGTATGCGATGGGGGAGACGGCGCTGAACAAGGTGAAGGCGATTACGGAGGTGCATCTGCTGATGCCGAATAAACACTGCATCCCGGTGGACCTGAGCCGGTTTGGACAGGAGAATCCGAACGAGATCTTTGTGCCTACGGATGAGCCGCATGGCACGATCGAGGCTACGCTGCGACGGAAGTAACGGTTGCGATCTCAAGGATGTTGGGGATGGGTGCGTCTACGGTGAGCTCGGCGGGTGTGTCCCGCTTCTTGCGGTAGACGTAGTCGTTTAAGGGGATGAAGGAATTGCGGCCGCGGGGGCGTGGGTTGGTGAAGGAACCGGACGCGATGCGGCACAGGGTGGCGTGGGCCGCGTGGGTGGCGAGGAGTTGAGCGGTATCGACTTCGAGGAGGACGTTTGGGTATTCGGCGTAGACCTCGGCGAGACGGAGGGCCTTCTCTTTTTCGACGAAGAGGAAGATCTTGCTGTTGAGCAGGGTGAGCCACTCGGGGATGGTGATACCGACGAGACAGGACTTCATTTTCTTTTCGCTGGCGGCGTGCTGGTCGCGGAGGGAGATGCCGTGAAGGTTCTGGATGCAGCGGCGTCGCTGGATGAGGGTGGCTTCGCGTTCGGTATCGTCGAAGGCGTGGAGATCGGCGAGGGATGCGGCGCTGTGGAGGCCATGCGCACGGATGCCGGGGAGGTTCGCGGCGAAGGTGAGGTGGTAGAGCTTTGGGAAGAGGTCTAAAAAATTGCTATGTTCCATCGTTTGATTAGAGACGAAAGAACAAGCAACCGCAAAAGCGAAATACGGGTGTCTCTCCACTTCGCTGCGCTCCGGTCGCGATGACGCGACTTTTGGGTGGGGTCAAGTAGCAAAGCAAACGACGACAGAAGCAGATTCCCTTCGGGAATGACAACCAAAAGGGGCGAGCGAGTGTGGAGATGGAGCGGGTAAGATGGGGCATATATGGCTTCGAGCTTGGATGAGTCCGTTTTTGCGAGTAGTGCCGTTGATGTAATCTCGCGGTGCCGCACGCTGGCTGCGTATAGCGAGGTGGCGGGCGAGACGACGCGGCTGTTTCTTGCGCCTTCGGTGCGGAAGGTGCATGAGGCCGTGACGGCATGGATGGCGGCTGCGGGGATGGCTGTATCGGTGGATGCGGCGGGGAATATTCGTGGATTGTTTGGGGCGGAGGATGCGCCTCGGCTGGTGATTGCTTCGCATCTGGATACAGTGCCGAATGCTGGGGCGTTCGATGGGATTCTTGGGGTGATGATGGGGATCGCTGTGGTCGAACATGCGGCTCCAAGCGGTCTTGCGATTGAGGTGATTGGGTTCTCGGAGGAGGAGGGGGTGCGGTTTCGGAAGCCCTTTCTGGGGAGCATGGCGCTGGTGGGTGAACTGGAGGAGCATCTGGGGCTGGCGGATGCGTCAGGCGTGACGGTGCGCGAGGCTCTGATTGGATTTGGGCTGGATCCGGGGCGTCTGGCGGAGGCCCGGATGGCGGCGGGGACGATGGGGTATTTGGAGTTTCATATTGAGCAGGGGCCGGTACTGGAGAGCCTCGATCTGCCGATTGCTGTGGTGAGTGCGCTGGTGGGGCAGACCCGGATGGAGTTTCGGTTTACGGGGCATGCGAACCATGCGGGAACGACTCCGATGCATCTGCGGAGGGACGCCCTGGCGGCAGCGGCGGAGTGGGTGGTGGCGGTGGAGAGGACGGCTCGGGAGACCGAGGGGCTGGTGGCGACTGTGGGGAAGATTGCGGCGCTGCCGGGAGCGGTGAATGTGGTGCCGGGGGTGGTGACGGTTTCGCTCGATGTGCGGCACGCTTCAGATGCGGTGCGTGCGACGGCGGTGGTGGGGCTGGTGGCGGCGGCGGAGGCTGCGGGGGCTTCGCGCGGGGTTACGGTCGAGCATGCGGTGACGATGGAGCAAAAGGCAGTGGCCCTCGATGACCGGTTGACGGATCTGCTGCGGGTGGCGGCGGCGCGGCTTGGTGTAGAGACTGCGACGCTGACGAGCGGGGCGGGGCACGATGCGATGGTGGTGGCTCCGCATGTGGCGTCGGCGATGCTATTTCTGCGGAGTCCGGGAGGGATCAGTCATCATCCGGACGAGGATGTGAGAGTAGAAGACGTGGAGACGGGGCTCGCGGTGGGGGTGGAGTTTGTGCGGGGGCTCGCGGCGTCTTAGGAGGACGCCGGATCCGGCGGTGACGTGCCCCAACCGGTCTCCCGGGTGTGGATCGGTTTGCGCTACTCTTGTTCATTGTCATTTGAGGGTTCTATGCATCATCTTGGAGCTACACGGAGTGCGCACAGGCGCGATCATCTGCTGCATACACCGGATGCATTTATTCGCATCCCCCTGCCTGGGCTGACGCTGGGGTCGGCGATCGTGCATGCGGCACCGGCGATTGGGGCGGCGTTTACGCAGTACACGGTGGAGTTGCAGGTGGGTGGAAAGCTTGCGGATTCGGGGCTGCCTGGAGTGCAGCGGTTTGTGTTTGTGCAGTCGGGAACGGTGGACCTGGCTTCGGAGGCGGCGTTTCGTTCGCTGCCGGCGACGGGGTTTTGTTTCGTGCCGGCGGATGTGGCGCATACGTTGACGGCGACTGAAGCGGCGGTGCTGCAGGTGATCGACAAGCCGTTTACGGGGTTGGAGGGAGCGGCGGCTACGCGGATTGTGACGGGGGTGGAGTCGCAGATTCCAGGGATGCCGCTGGGGGACGATCCGGACCTGCTGGTGCGGGCGATGATGCCGGCCGGAGGGGAGTACGACTTTGCGGTGAACACGATGAGCTATGCGCCGGGGGCGTCGCTGGCGCAGGTGGAGGTGCATGTGATGGAGCATGGGCTGATGATGCTCGAAGGCGGGGGGATCTACCGGCTGAACGATGCGTGGTATCCGGTTGCGGCGGGGGACTTTATCTGGATGGGGCCGTATTGCCCGCAGTGGTTTGGGGCGATTGGGAAGACGCAGGCGAAGTATCTTATTTATAAAGATTTCAACCGCCATCCACTGGCCTGAAGGGACGACATGCAGGAGATTTCGATCGACGGGGAACGGCTGAATCGGGAGCTTACGGAGCTGGCTGGGTTTACGCAGGTGGAGCCTTCGCCGCTGGGGACGGCGGTGACGCGGGTGGTGTTTACGGCGGACGATCTGCGGGCTCGGGCGTGGCTGATGGGGCTGGCGGAGGAGGCGGGCTTCTCGGTTCGGGTGGATGCGGTGGGGAATACGTTTATCCGTTGGGAGGGGTCTGAGCCGGAGCTGGCGGCGGTGGCGACGGGGTCGCATGTCGACGCGATTCCGCATGCGGGGATGTATGACGGAACCGTTGGCGTGATGGGCGGCCTGGAAGCGATGCGGGCACTGAAGGCCGCGGGGTTTGTGCCAAGGCGGTCGATTGAGCTGGTGCTGCTGACGTCGGAGGAGCCGACGCGGTTCGGCATCGGGTGCCTGGGAAGCCGGCTGATCGCTGGGACTTTGGCTCCGGAGAAGGCGGATGGTCTGGTGGATCTGCTGCCTGGGGCGGAGGCTGGGAGTACGTTGGCAACGGTGCGGGAGGCGGCTGGGTTTCGTGGGTCGCTGGAGGGTGTGAGGCTGGCGGTTGGGCACTATGACGGATGGGTGGAACTGCATATCGAGCAGGGACCGCTGCTGGAGCGGGAGGGGCTGCCGATTGGCATTGTGACGGATATTGCTGCGCCTGCCGGGTATCGGTTTGTCATCGAGGGCGTGGGCGGTCATGCGGGGGCGTTGCTGATGCCGGATCGCAAGGATGCTCTGTGTGCGGCTTCCGAGGTGATTCTTTCGGTGGAGAAGCATGTGCTGGCGGCGAACCGGGCCTCGGGGACTTCGAACACGGTGGGTACGGTGGGGACGTGTGAGGTGCATCCGGGGGCTGTGAACAGCGTGCCCAGCAGGGTGACGCTGCAACTCGATATTCGGGATACGGACCCGGTGCGGCGCGAGGGCGTGATGCAGGCGGTGCGGACGGATGTTGCGGAGATTGCGGCGGCTCGTGGCGTGACGATTGCGGAGACGATGGTGAATGCCGATGCTCCGGCCACTTCGTCGGAGAAGATTGTGGCGGCGATTGAGGTGGCGTGCGGCGGGGCGCGGCTGCCGTTCAAGAAGATGGTGAGCCGGGCGTATCACGACTCGTCGTTCATGGCGCGGATATGCCCGATTGCGATGATTTTTATCCCATGCCGTGCGGGCGTGAGCCACAGGCCGGATGAATACGCTTCGCCATCTGCCATTATGGATGGGACCAGGATTCTGGCGTCCACTCTTGCTACACTCGCGTCAGACTGAGTTGCACTGGATTTGTTGCATCTGAACCACGCATGGCTATTGAGACCATCAATCCCGCCGACGGAACGCTCGTCAAGACCTTTCCCGCGCTGACGACCGAGGCCGTGCAGCAGAGGCTGGCGCTGGCGGCGGAGGCCTTTGCGAGCTTCCGGCGTGTGCCGTTGGCGCACCGGGCGCTGTGCATGCGGAAGCTGGCTTCGACGCTGGAGGAAGAGGTCGAAGACCTGGCGGCGCTGATTACGCTGGAGATGGGCAAGCCGATCCTGGCGGCGAAGGCGGAGATTGTGAAGTGCGCGGCGGTGTGCCGGTACTATGCCGAGCATGCGGCTCTGATTCTGGCTCCCGAGGTGGTGCAGACGGAGCGGAACCACAGCTACATCAAGTGGGAGCCGCTGGGTCCGATTCTCGCGGTGATGCCGTGGAACTTTCCGTTCTGGCAGGTGTTCCGGTTTCTGGCTCCGGCGCTGATGGCGGGGAATGTGGGCCTGCTGAAGCCGGCGCAGAATGTGCCGCAGTGCTCGCTGGCGATCGAGTCTTTAGTGCGAAGAGCGGGCTTTCCCAGGGGGACGTTCCAGACGCTGCTGATTGAAGTTCCGCAGGTGGAGGCGGTGCTGAACGACCGGCGCGTCGTGGCGGTGACCGTGACGGGAAGCGAGCAGGCCGGGCGGGCGATTGGCGCGCAGGCGGGTTGGCTGATCAAGAAGTCGGTGATGGAGCTGGGCGGGAGCGATCCGTTTATCGTGATGGCTTCGGCGGATCTGGAGCTTGCGGTGACGACGGCGGTAAAGGCTCGTACGGTCGC
The DNA here is from genome assembly GCF_900114625.1 of Granulicella pectinivorans. Lineage (NCBI taxonomy): Bacteria > Pseudomonadati > Acidobacteriota > Terriglobia > Terriglobales > Acidobacteriaceae > Granulicella > Granulicella pectinivorans. Next base: position 444,894 of record NZ_FOZL01000002.1, on the reverse strand, counting down.
CAATGGGCAGTCCTGCATTGCGGCGAAGCGGTTTATTGTCGCGGCGGAGATCTACGACGAGTTCGAGCGGCGGTTTGTCGATGGGATGGAGATGCTGCGGGTGGGCGACCCGATGCGCGAGTCGACCGATGTGGGGCCGTTGGCCACGGTGAAGATTCTGGAGGGCGTCGAGGCGCAGGTAAAGGCGGCTGTCGCGGCGGGGGCCCGGGTGCTGACGGGGGGCGAGAGGCTGCATGGGAAGGGAAATTACTTCGAGCCGACGATTTTGACGAATGTGCCGAGGACGGCTCCGGTGTTCTACGAGGAGATCTTTGGGCCGGTGGCGATGCTGTTTCGCGTGCAGAATATCGATGAGGCGATCGCGCTGGCAAATGACACGCCGTTTGGGCTGGGAGCTTCGGCGTGGACGCGCGATCCGGCGGAGCAACAGAGGCTGATCGCGGAGATGGAGTGCGGCACGGTGTTTCTGAACGCGATGGTGGCGAGCGATCCTCAGCTTCCGTTTGGAGGGATCAAGCGTTCGGGGCATGGCCGTGAGCTTTCGGCGGCGGGGATGCGGGAGTTCTTGAACGCGAAGACGGTAGTGATCGCGGATCAGGGACCGGCCGAGCCGGAGCCGGACCGTAAGCCGATCGTGATTTACGAGCCGGCGGATCGGGACCCGGACGACCGGACCGATCCTTATGCGGCATATCGGAACCGCTGAGTCCCTGCTGGACAAGCCCGCTGCGTGCGGGGCGGTCACTGCGTGACGTGTATACCGTTTGAGACGCCAGGACATCATGCGGGCATCACTCTGCTCGGACATCAGACAAAGAGAAAGGCCACCTTCGCGGTGGCCTTTCTCTTTGTGCTGCGGGTTCTGGTTAGAAGTTGAAGGTTGCCTGGAGGGTGATGGTGCGAACCGCCGAACCGGAGCTGAACGGGCGTCCACCGATGTTGACCGGCTGGCCGAACTTCGGGCTGGTAAGGGTTCCGACCGGGGTTCCGAGCGGCACCTTGTTGAAGATGTTGGAGCCCTGCGCGCCGAAGGTGAGGTTGTACTTGCGGCCGGAGTTTCCTCCACCACCGAAGCCGCCGGGCCCGCCGCCACGTCCACCACCGCCGCCAGGTCCGCCGGGGCCGCCCATGCCCATGCGAGAGGGATCACGCTGACGTCCACCCTGCCCTGCCGGGGCGCCGGTGCGGGGGCCGAAGCCGAAGGTACGGGCCACGCGCATGTTCAGCGTGAAGTTCCCCGGTCCGGTGCAGTAGTTGATCGGGATGGGGGTGTAGCTGGAACCTGCTGTCGGGGTGACGAAGCTGGCCGAGTTGGTGCAGCTTGCGGCGATGTTGCTGAAGGCTGGGCGATCGTTGTAGAGCGAGTCGCGGTTGACGTCGGTTCCGGTCGTCACGTTATAGGGATTGCCGGACTGCGCGATGAGGAAGGGCGAGGCGGTGAACTTCCAGGGCAGGTTCGCCGATCCGTAGATGACGGAGAACTGCGTGTGGTTGAAGGCGGCGCGGCCGTAGTCGACGCTGGGGTTGTAGGCATTGGTGGTGAAGGAACTGGCACCGTTGGTGTTGGCGTTGGCGAAGCTCAATGCGTAGAAGCCGCCCATGGTGACGTAACGCGTGCGGACGTTGGCGTTGACGGTGAGTTGCCTCTGGTTATAGAGGCCGCGCGAGCCGTACTGGTAGTTGTAGCCGGTGAGCACATTGTTCACCATGTTGGGGAAGGATGCGGCGATGAACTGGTGGTCGCCACGCGTCATGAGGTAGTTGACGGAGACGGTACCGATCTTCGAGACCTGCTGATCGACGCCGACGGCACCCTGGAGGTTGTAGGAGCTGCGCAGGTTCGGCGCAAGGGTGTAGATGGTGTTGAGGCTGTTCGCCGTGCTTCCGCATGCGTTGGTGTTGGTGGGTGTGCAGGCGAGGCCGGGGTTGAGGTAGGTGGCGATCTGCTGCGCTGTGCCGTTGTTCTGGTACGTGGTCAGGATGTTGCCGAGGGCGAAGCGGTCATAGAAGATGCCAAAGCCGCCGCGCAGGACTGTGGTGGGGTTGCCATTCTTGCGTGGAATACCGTACGAGACGGAGGTACGGGGCGCGAAGTCATGGCTGCTGTGGATGACGGTCTGGGCTTCGTATCGTATGCCTATGCTGATGGAGAGGTTGGACTTGGGCTTCCAGTCGTCTTCCGCGTAGAGGCCAACGTCGGTGGTGCGGGCGTTGATCGTGGGCGTGTTGATGGTCGCTTTGACGAACTGGCTGGGCGTGCCGCACTGATAGGACGAGACGTAGTTGGCACCGACGGCGTTCGCGGCGTTGCAGAGTGTCGTGGTGTTGGCGCAGTTCGCGGCGGTGGAGCTTCCAGCGGCGATATTGGCGGGATAGCAGGGATCGAGCAGATGGCTATAGGTGAAGGTGCCGTTCAGGTTGGCGTTGGAGGTGAGGTCCTCGCTGTTGAATCGCATACGTCCGCCGAAGCGGATGAAGTTCTTGGCGAGCGCGATGGAGGTGTAGTTCTGGACCTCGATGTGGGTGCCGGTGTTGTTGAACGTGCCGGAGCTACTTCCGCCGCCGGTGAAGGCACCCTGGACGGTGAGTTGAGGGGCTGTGGAGGCGGGGTTCTGGTAGCCGGTGGTGTGCTGGTACTCAAAGCGCGTCTCGTTGACGATCTTTGAGCTGACGATCTGCGAGTCGCTGACCTGGAGGGTGGCTTCGGTGCTGCCATCGTTATAGGCGGAAGTGGGCAGCGACGAGGTTCCGAGGCCATCGTTCTGGGTGCTGTTGGACTCGTACTGGAAGCGGGTGGTGAGGGTGTTCTTCTCACCCAGCGCTACGTCGATACGCGGGCTGATGTCCCAGCGCGTCTGCGGCACGAAGACCGAACGCGCGCTGGCGGGGTACGCGTTGGCCGAGCAGGTAAAGTCGCGCGGGGCGCAGAGCACGGCGGAGGTGGGCGAGTTGGAGAAGAAAGCTGTCGGATTGATCAGCGAGTTGTTCTGGATGGTGCGGTGCGATCCACCAATGGTGAAGGACGACGATTTGGTTAGGGGGCCGGTGAGCTGGCCGAGGAAGAAGATGGTGTGGTACGGGATGACCGCGCCCTGGAAGGGGTTGGTGGAGTTGAAGCTGGAGTTGTTGCCCTGCAGCGAGGCGGATCCGTGGAACTTATCCGTACCGGGCTTGGTGAAGACCTCGACGCGTCCGAAGCCGACGCGGTCATACTGGGCTGAGAAGGGGTTCTGGTTCACGCGGATTTCGCGGATGGAGGACTTGGGCGGGAGCTGTCCACCGGTGAATCCGTCGACGTAGATCTGGCCGCCGTTGGGTCCGGCAGCGGGACCGGCGAGGGCGGTGAGTTCGGAGGAGAGTTCGTCGGGATCGTCGGAGAGCGCTTCGAGGTCCTTGCCTTTGATGACGGTGGAGCTGGCGTTGGAGTCGGCATCGACCGAGACCTGGGCGGATTGCGCGGTGACCTGGACGACCTGCGACTGTTCCTGCAGGGCCATCTTGATGTCCTGCGCGACGGCCGCGCCGGCGGCGACGCGCACGCCCAGCTTGACGAAGGTGCCGAAGCCGGTGGCGGTGGCGGTGAGCGAGTAGGTGCCTGCCGGAACGCCCTTGATGGTGTAGGTTCCGTCGCTCTGGGAGGTAGCGGTAAAGGCCTTGCCGCTCACCGGGGTGAGCGTGACGATGGCGCCGGGGATGAGGGCGTCATCGGGATCGACGACATTGCCGCGCACGGTGGCGCCGGTCTGGGCCTGGAGGGGGGTGGCCGCCACGAAGCCGCACAGGGCCGCCATGAGGCAAATCATCAGGGATACGCGCAATCGAAAAGACATCGAACTCCTCTGGAATTGGTTCATCAACCATCGTTGGACAACAGAACTCTGGAAACAGGAGACTACTGACCGCCGCCACCTTCGGGTGCTCCGCCGCCCACGCTCCACGGAGCGAGGGTCATGGCGGGAGCTCCGGTCTTGGTCAGCAACGGCTCGACGCCGGAGAGGACCGTGATGGCGGTGATGCCGGTGGAACCGGGTGTCTGGGTGCCGACGATCATGAGGGCGTCACCCGCCTTGAGCGCGGAGAGGGTGGTTGCCGGAAGGCGCGCGACCATGGACGAGAGGTCTCCGCCACCCATGCGGCCACCGGGACCGCCCGGTCCTCCCATGCCACCGCCGGGACGGCCTGCGCCGCCACCGTATCCACCGCCGCCATATCCGCCAGGAGCACCGGCGCCCTGCGGAGGACCGCCTGCGGGCGCTCCTGCGCCTGTGGGACGGGCTGCTCCGGCAGTTGCTCCGGGCGCTCCGGCTGCGCCTCCGGGGGCGTTCATCGCGGCGAGGCGTGCGGCCATCATCGCGGGAAGGGTCTTGATCTCGGAGTTCGGCGTTACCTTGACGACGACGGTCTTCTTCGTCGCTAGATCCTTGACGGTCACGGTGTTGGCCGCGGCGTCGATGGAGGAGATGGTCGCGGAGATGTTCGAGAAGGAGCCGCTGACGATCTCTTCGGCGACTTCGGTGGTGCCGTCTTCAGACTTGGTGCCGCGCATGCGCAACTGGTCGCCGGGCTGGATTTGGGAGAGCGTGCCGACCTGCGCGTCCTCGAACTTGACCGAGTCGGGCGCGTAGCGGCGGTAGATGGTGGTGGGGGTGGTGGTGAGGACGATTTTCTTGGCACCGCTCGATACGGTGATGGTTCCTGCGGCGGCATCGACGGCGGAGACGAGTCCACCGGAGCCACGGCGCTGCCAGTCAGCCTTCTGCGCTGCCTGACGGTCGGCGATATCGGCGGACTTCATCAGGATGACGCGGGCCGAGGTGTAGGCATCGGGTGCGTCACCGGCCTTGACGGCTGCGAGGATGCGGTCGCCGACGGCGATGTCGGTCACGGCGGCGGCGGTGCCGGTCTTCAGGTCCGTGCTGCCCGGGGCGAGCTGCGTGACTTTGGTGGCATCCGCGAGGGTGACGGTGATGGTCTTGCCGGAGTCGGCGGCCACGGTGAGGACGCTGCCGTTGATGGCCTTGACCGTGCCACGCTGTGGGGCATTGGGGTTCGGGGCGGTGGCGGCGGGAGCCTGTGCCATGACGGCGTGCGGAAGCGTGAACGGCAGAAACAATGCTGCGCCCAGGAAGAGTGTCGGGGTGAACAAGAACCGACGCACAGTGGGCGTGCAGGATTCGGGGACGGCAGTCGTTTGAGACACTTGGAACGGCATCTTCGGATCTTCCTCAGGGGCGCAGACTGAATCTGCGAAATGAATTGCAGGTTGGTAATAGGAGCGAGCCCCTGACCTTGATACGAACCAACCTTGTAAAAGTTTCCCTGCGGGAAGAAGATTCCATCGAATAACCCCAACCTTAAGCTGGACATAAGGTTTCTCAGGACATATGCCTTATTTTCATGGGGAGACGCGATTTGTAACGTTTTGTAACGACAGTAAGAAAGCACTCAGGTTTGGCCATCTCCCTCTCGCGCGGAGAGGGAGATGGCCAGGGTGGTGTCAGTATGGTTCTTCGGCGGAGAGGATGCAGAGGCTATCGGGTGGCAGGGTGACTTTGCCGTCGACGATCGCCAGGCTGGGAACGGTGGAGAGTTCGAGGCGCGAGTCTTCGGGAGCTTCGAACTGCGGGCTCGTTTCACCGAGGTTGCACAGGATCGTCACGAGACCGCGCTGCATGCAGAGCCACTTCTTTTCTTCGTCATAACGAATTTCGACGTGGTCCTTGTCGCCGTCGTTGAGAGACTGCGAGCAGCGGCGGAGGCGGATGAGGGAGCGGAACCAGATGTGCATCTCGGCGTGGATGCCCTCGTTGAGTTCGCTCCAGTGGAGCTTGGAGCGGAGGAAGGTTGCTTCGTTCTCGGGGTCGGCGATGTCGTCGCCGTCGAAGCCGAAGGCGGCGAACTCACGGCGGCGACCGGCGGAGACGAGACGCGCCATCTCTTCATCTTCGTGGTCGGCGAAGTAGAGGAAGGGTGTGGAGGCGGCGAACTCCTCGCCCTGGAAGATCATGGGGATGAAGGGCGCGGTAAAGAGAAGGGCCGCGGCGATCCTGGCGCGGTTCATGCCGACGAGGTGTTCGAGGCGCTCGCCCTTGGCGCGGTTGCCGATCTGGTCGTGGTTCTGGATGAAGCTGATGAAATGATGCGCGGAGAGGCCGTCGACGGGGCGACCGTGGGAGCGGTTGCGGTAGCGGGAGTAACCACCGTCGAAGACGAAGATATGGGTGAGGGCTTTGACGAGCTTTTCGAAGGAGCCGAAGTCGGAGTAGTAGCCGGCACCGTTGGGCTCCATGTGCATGAGGGTGAAGAGGGCGTGGTGGAAGTCATCGGACCACTGGGCGTCGATGCCGTAGCCGCCGGCTTCTCGGGGACGGACGATCTTGGGGTCGTTGAGGTCGCTTTCGGCGATGAGGATGAGCTTGCGCTGGAGGGTAGCTGAGAGGGTCTCGACCTCGGAGGAGAGCTGTTCGAGGAAGTGGACGGCCGAGCGATCCATGAACTCGTGGATCGCGTCGAGGCGGAGGCCGTCGATGTGGTAGTCGCGCATCCACATGAGGGCGTTGTCGCAGAAGAAGCGGCGGACCTCGTCGGAGCCGCCTTCGTCGAAGTTGACGGCGTCGCCCCAGGGGGTTTTGTGGCGGTCGGTCAGGTAGGGGCCGAATTTGCCGGTGTAGTTGCCGGTGGGGCCGAAGTGGTTATAGACGACGTCGAGGATGACGGCGAGCCCTCGGTGGTGGCAGGCATCGACGAATCGCTTGAGCGCGTCGGGGCCGCCGTAGCTTTGCTGCACGGCGTAGAGGGCGACTCCGTCGTACCCCCAGCCCTGAGCTCCGGGGAAGGCGTTGACGGGCATGATCTCGATGTGGGTGACGCCGAGGGCATGGAGATGATCGAGGCGGGCTATCGCGGAGTCAAAGGTTCCCTCTGCGGTAAAGGTGCCGATATGGAGTTCGTAGAGGATCGCGCCGGAGAATGGGGGGCCCTGCCAGGTGTCGTCGGTCCAATGGAAGCGGCGCTGGTCATAGACGCGGGAGCGCCCGTGTACGCCTTCCGGCTGCCAGAGGCTGCGCGGGTCGGGGTAGAGGGTGTTGTCGTCGTCGAGAAGGAAAGCGTAGTCGGTGCCGTCGTCGGCGGAGTCGATCGAAGCCTTCCACCATCCGGACTCCGAAGGGCCTTGCATGGCAGTCGCTTCGTTGCCGATCTTGATGGCGATTTTGTTGGCGCGGGGTGCCCAGACTTTGAATTCATGCATATGGATCAGGCCTCCAGGGCGAGCAGGGCTACGGGAAAGTGTTCGAAGAGGGTGGCGATGGAGACGGAGCCGCCGTTGAGGACCTCGCCGGTGAGCTGGTTGCGCCAGCGGCCCTCGGGGAGCTCGAGGGTTGTGTCTTCCCAGCCGGTCAGGTTGAGGGTGAGGCGGGGAACGACGGTGACGACGTTATTACCGCGGCGGTAGGCGAGGACGTTTTTCGCCTTGGCTCCCGTGGCGTGGAGGGCTGCGTACTCGGCGTTGGCACCGAACCAGAGAGGGTTGTGGCGGCGCAGGTGGAGGGCGGCGCGGATGAGGGCCATCTTGGGGAGGCCTTCCTCCATGCGTGCGGTGACCTGATCGATGGTGAGTCCGCTGCGCAGCTCCTTGAGGAGGTTGTAGCGGTGGGTATAGTCGACGGGGCGGCGATTGTCGGGATCGACGAGGGAGTGATCCCAAAGCTCGCCGCCCTGATAAAGGTCGGGCACGCCGGGGGCGGTGTGCTTCATCAGGGTCTGGGCGAGGGAGTTGACGCGGGCAGCGGGTTCGATGGAACGGACGAACTGGGCGAGTTCGCCGGTGAAGTGCTCGTCCGCGAGGGTGGAGTCGATAAAGGCGTTCAGGGCGTCTTCAAACTCCTGGTTGTTGGCGACCCAGGAGGTCTTCTGCTTGGCCTCGCGCATGGCCTTCTGCATATATTGTCTGGCGCGATCCGGGGAGAGGGGCCAGGCGCCGATCAACGTCTGGTAGTAGAAGTACTCGCTGTTGCGGTCGGGCAGGCTGTTGGTCTTGAAGCGGTCGTTTGCCGCGGACCAGCGTTCGATGGCTTCGGCGAACTGATCGGGGACCTCCGTGAGTACGGCCATGCGGGCGCGGACGTCGTCGGAGCGCTTGGTGTCGTGGGTGGAGAGGGTGATCATCGTATAAGGATGCGTCGCCTGCATCCTCTGGCAGTAGGCGTGGAACTCCTCCGGGGTATAGCCGTCGCGGGCGGGGTCGGCTCCGACCTCGTTCAGGGCGGTGAGGCGGTTGTAGCAATAGAAGGCGGTGTCTTCGACGCCCTTGGCCATGACCGGGCTGGTGAACTGCTGGAAGCGCAGGACAAACTCGCTTTCAAGTCTGCCGGTGACCCTGAGGGTGAGGACGTCGCCCATGAAGTCGAAGAGGTCGGCGCCGATCTCGGGCTTGTTTTCCCTCGCCTGGCGTATCGCCCTGGCGATGATGGCACGGTCTTCGGGGGTGATTTCGTCGCGGTCCGGGATGACATAGGTGCGGTAGACGGAGAAGCAGGCGGCGATCTCACGGATCGCGCGGCGTATCTCGACACGGGTGGAGTCGCGATGGTCGCGGTTCTGCTCGCAGATATCGACGAAGAGGCTGGTCAGCCGGTTGACGTCGGAGCCGAGGGCCTCCTGGGTGACGGCGAGCTTCTTGTCGTGCGCGATGGAGGGGAAGTGCGTGGGCTCCCCGGTGAACGCACTGTAGACGTCGGTGAGCCGGGCGAGGCCGGCGGGGTCGACGAGGACGCCGAGGGCGATATTGAGGAAGTCGTAGCCGCTGGTGCCCTCGATGGGCCAGGATTCACGGAGGAACTCGCCCGGTTCGAGGATCTTTTCGCCGATGATCCAGCCGTCGGGCGCGGCGGCGCGGAGGCGCTGAAAGTATTCGTAGGGGTCGCGGAGGCCGTCGGGATGGTCGACGCGGACGCCGTCGAGGACACCGCGCTTGATCCACTCGATGAGGCGGGAGTGGGTCTCCTCGAAGACGTAGTCGCGTTCGACGCGGAGGCCGATCAAGGTATTGACGTCGAAGAAGCGGCGGTAGCCGAGTTGCTGGTCGGCGGTCTTCCAGAAGGCGAGACGGTAGTTTTGCTGGTTGAGGAAGTCGTCGAGCGCATCGTGATTCTGGTTGAGCTCGTTGATGGCGCGGTCGATGGCCTGGCAGGCGGCATCTTCTTCCAGGCAGACGCGGTGCAACAGTGAGTTGAGGACGATCTTGTCGCGGTTGCGGTCGAGGATGCGGCGGCGATCGCCGAAGGACGGGATGGGGAGGCGCCCGAAGGAGGCAGAGATAAAGTTCAGAATGTCAGAGTGGGCGTAGTCGGCGGCGCGCCCGAGGATGGCGGGAAGCGAGTTGGGCGCGACGGGGAGCCGCTGTCCCGAGCACTCGACGAAGATGCAGTTGCCGCTACGGGTGACGCGGATGTCTCCACGGCTGAGGACGACGCCGTACTGGTCGGCGAGGATAGGGACGAGAACCTTGTCGCGGAGGCGTTCCTCCTGCGGCTGCCAGTCGATGTCGAAGAACGAGGCGTACCGGCTGGCGGAGCCGTTTTCGATGACATCCCACCAGAGATGGTTCTCCTGGCCGAGCGACATGTGGTTGGGGACGATGTCGAGGATCTGGCCGAGGCCGTTTTCGCCGAGTTTGATGGAGAAACGGTAGTGTGCGGCCTCGCCGCCGAGTTCTGCGTTTACATGCTGGTGGTCGACGACGTCGTAGCCGTGCATGCTGCCGGGCGCGGCCTGCAGGTAGGGCGAACTGTACACGTGCGAGATGCCGAGCGCGTAGAGATATTCGGCGATCGCGGCGGCGTCGTCGAAGGTGAAGTCCTTGTGCATCTGGAGGCGGTAGGTTGAGTTGGGGATTCGTTGCATGGTGCTCCGCCTCCTAGGGGTGGGTTCGACCGGAGATGCACGGTCGTGTGTGTCGGTGAGCATGATGGCCCGTGGACGATGCGTGTTTGCCCGCGTCGCTCAGCCCCTGAGAAGGCGGGAATACCGTTTTAGAGGCCCGGACGGGGCTGGCGGTTGTACCCGGAGGCAAGTCGCATGGACGGGTTGTAGCCGGGTTCGTGAAAAAAACCGTCAAAAAGCTGTGTAGTGGGAGCGCCTAAACGGTTCCTCGGGCGTCTATCGACCATCGGATATTGCAGGAGAGTTACCGGCAAGTCCGGAAGAGTTCATCGCCACGATTGATCCGTGCCCCGGCACCTGCACGCGCCGAGGCCAACCCACGAGCACTTTGGGACGAGAACGGTGCTTGGAAACTGGCACAAAGTCACGTCTCCTTCTACAATCGGTAGAAGGAATATCCCTAAAGAGTTGCTCGCAGCAAACGACGGGGCCTGTTCGCCGTCAGCGAGGATGAAGGAACCGCATGAAGTTGAGCAAGATCGGCCGCATTTCCATGGCCTTGGTAGCATCCGTAGCGATGGGTCTGGGTATGACGGCCTGTGGTGGTGGCACAATCGGTTATATGTGGGTGATCGGTACCCAGTACAACCAGATCGCCGGATTCAAGATCGATCAGTTGACGGGGAACCTCACCGCGATCCCGCACTCGCCCTTCTCGTCTGGCGGGACGAACCCGGCTTCGATTGCCGTGCGTCCGGGCGGACGCTACGTCTACGTCATCAACAAGGCCACGGGCACGAATGGCAACATCTCCGTGTTCTCGGTTGGCGGCGACGGCGTGCTGACGTTCCAGCAGACGTACAGCAGCCAGGGCAACACGCCGGTTTGGGTGCAGGTCGATTCGACCGGCAACTTTCTGTACGTGCTTGACCAGCAGGCTCCGGATATCGTAACGACCACCAACGGCGTGACGACCACCACAAAGCAGACGGTGGGCGACGTGACGGTGTTCGCGATCGACGGCAACACGGGCCGCCTGACGCTGGTGACGAACCAGCAGTCGCTGCAGAACGGCGGCGGCACGGTGCAGAAGACGTACTTCCCTGTAGGCCCCAACCCGACGATGCTGAAGGTTTCGGGCGGTGGATGCCTGTTCGCGCTTGACTCGGGCGACAATACGATCTTCCCGTACTCGGTGAACTCCGGCACGGGCCAACTGACGCTGACGACGAACACCTCGATCGTGACGGGCGCTACCAAGCTGACCTCGATCAACGTGAACGGAAGCAACGTGTACCTGACCGACGCGGGCCTGAACCAGATTCTGCCTTACACGGTGGGCACGAACTGCGCGCTGAACACGGCGAACGGTGGCGCGGTGGCGAATCTGTCGCTGACGGCGAACCCGGTGATGTCGCTGGTGGACTCGAAGGGTAAGTACTTCTACGTCATCAACCAATCGACGACGAACTCGCAGAACACGAACAGCACGATCTCGGCGTTCACGATCGATGCGACGACCGGCAAGCTGCAGCCGCTTGGCGATTCGGCGAATCCGTACTCGATCGGTTCAGGGCCTGGATGCATCGTGGAAGATCCTTCGAACCAGTACATCTACACGGCGAACTTCGACGGTACGGTGACGGGTAAGATTATCGATCAGAATACGGGTAAGCTCTCGAATCTGCAGCGCGGCTCCAACTTCCCCGCGACTGGACAGTCAGTCTGTCTGGTCGTCAGCGGAAACATCAGCTAGCCATTACGGCACGGGTTTGGCTGGAGGGCGAATCGCTCTCCAGCCAAAACCTTAGAGACCACAAGATCACGGCGGGCGGCATTGAGCGCCCGGGAATCAGGAAGCGCATGAAGTTGCATACGATAGGCCGGGTTGCAAAGGCCACAATTTGTTCCCTGGCAATTGGTCTCGGCGTCACGGCCTGCAGCCGCGACTTTACCCTGGCTTATGTCTACACGACCACGACGAAGGCCAGCCCTGGCCTGATCAACGCCTACGGCGTCGACTACCAGACCGGTGCGCTTCTGCAGCTTGCGGATTCGCCGATCCCTTCGGGTGGCCGTAATCCGGTGGGTCTCGTCCCGACTCCGAATGGCAAGTTCCTGTATGTCATCAACCGCGACGACTCGAATGTGGTTGAATTCGCGGTGGGCACGGACGGCAAGCTCTATGCACAAAACACCTATAACGTGCAGGGCAGCTTCCCGACCGCACTCGCGATCGATCCGACCGGCAACTATCTCTATGTGACTTCGCTGTACCAGCCGGGCTATACGACGGCGAACCCCGGCCCCGGTTTGATCACGATCTTCCCGATCAAGAGCGACAACTCGCTGGGTACACCGGTGGCGAATGGCTCGCTGAGCTACTTCCCGATCGGAAACAATCCTGTCGCCATCATCCAGAGCCCGGTTACGTCGAACGTCGCTGCGACGCGGTATCTGTACGTGATCGACCAGGAGGCCTCGCCCAACGCGACCGTTCTCGGCTTTGCAGTGCCAGTATCCAGCGCGGGCATCCCGACCGGAACGATTACGCCGAATGCAGCGACTTCGATCACGACCGTCGCCGGCGTGACTGTCGCGACAGGCACCAAGGTTGGCGTGACGCCCAGCGCGATTGTGGAAGATCCGACCGGCAAGTGGGTTTACGTCGCCGACAAGTCGCTGAACGAAGTCTTCGGTTTTGTGGTGCAGGGTACCGGCGGTCTTCTGACGCCGATGGTCTCGAGCCCGTTCACAACCGGCCTGCTGCCTGTGGGCATCACGATCGATCCGCGCGGCCTCTACCTGTACACCGCGAACTACAACGCGAACACGGTTTCGGCCTTTGTGATCAACACGGCGACCGGAAGCCTCTCGGGTTCCTCGGGTTCCGCATCCACTTCGGTGGGAACGGGTCCGACCTGCATCACCATCGAGCCGGCTCGCGGTATCTACCTCTTTACCTCCAACGCTTTGGACAACACCGTGACCGGCGAGCAGCTTGATCCGCACAACGGTGGTCTGAAGCAGGTTCAGAACACGCCGTTCGCTGCGAGCGGACTGCCGAGTTGCGCGGTTTCGGTCGCGAACGGCTCGCACCCGACGCAGGCGCTGGATAACTAAGGCAAGGCTCAGGGCTCAGGGCCCAGAGCCTCGAAAACAATGGCTCCGACTTCGGTCGGAGCCATCGCCGTTTCGGAGAGCTATCCCAAGAGAAAGGCCCCGCATGTGCGGGGCCTTTCTCTTGTTTCTGTATGCTGAGCGATGTTTTACGCGGTGACCAGAGAACCCAGCTTTTCACCGCTGATGACGCGGGCGATGTTGCCTTCTTCGCGCATGCTGAAGACCATCATCGGCATCTTGTTATCACGGCAGAGCGAGACGGCCGTGGTGTCCATGACCTTGAGATCCTGGCGCAGGATGTCGTTGTAGGTGATGGTCTCGTACCGGGTTGCGGTGGCGTCCTTCTTGGGGTCGGCGGAGTAGATGCCGTCGACGCTGGTCGCCTTGAGCAGGATGTCGGCCTTGATCTCCATGGCGCGCAGGCTGGCCGCGGTGTCGGTGGAGAAGAAGGGGTTTCCGGTGCCGGCGGCAAAGATGACGATGCGTCCCTTTTCAAGGTGGCGCATGGCGCGACGGCGGATGTACGGCTCGGCGACCTGGTGCATCTCGATCGCGGACATGACGCGGCAGAAGAGGCCGAGTTTTTCGATGGCGTCCTGGAGCGCGATGGCGTTGATAACCGTTGAGAGCATGCCCATATGGTCGGCGGCGACGCGATCCATGTCGATAGCCTGTTGGGCTACACCGCGGAAGAAGTTTCCTCCGCCGACGACGATACCGATCTGGCAGCCGAGCGCGTGAACGGTGGCGATCTCGGCGGCTACTTTGTGAATGAAGATGGCATCGATTCCGAAGCCGGCACCTGCGGCCAGTGCTTCGCCAGAGAGCTTGAGGAGGACTCTTTTATACATGTCAGGATCAAGTATCGCATGTGTGAGGCAGGGAACAGAGAATGGGGAGGAGGGAATAGAAAACGGCCGGGAAGATTGCTCCGGCCGTCCCACTTTCCAGATGCGCGCTCCGCTAGAAGATCTTCAGGTGGATGGTGAGGTACTTTTTGGGGTCGGAGCGGATCGTCGTCACGAGGCGGGTGCTCTCGGTCAGCAGGGAGTTCAGGTTGGTGTAGGCGGTGTCGTCGGTGGTGAGCTTACCGAGCGTTCCCTTGCCGGCGTTTACGTTTGCGACGACGGTGTTGAGCTGGGTCATCGTGTCGGTCAACTGCTCACGGAACTTCGGATCGTTGAGCAGAAGGGCGACGGAACCCTTGCCGTGCTGCGCGTCCACCATGAGGCTGTTGGCTTGCTCCAGGGTCTTGTTCAGGTTGTTGTAGAGCTTGTCGTCGGTAAGGAGCTTGCCAGCGGTGCCCTTGCCGGCCTGGAGGTTCGAGGCGAGATCGTTCAGCTTGCCGACGGCGCCGTTGAGGCGGTTGTACATCTCGTCGTCGTTCATCAGCTTCCCGACCGAGCCCTTGCCGGAGTTCAGGTTCGCGGTGAGCTTGTGCAACTCGTCGACGGTCGCACTGGCCTTGTTGTAGAGGTCGGGGTTATTGATGAGCTGACCGATGGACCCCTTGCCGGATTGCATGTTGTCGACGAGGGCGTTCATCTTGGCGAGGATGACGTTGAGGGTTTCAATGGTGCCCTGGCTGGCCTTGACGACGTCGGAGATGCTGGGCGTTTCGAGGGTGTGGAGTTCGTCTCCGTCCTGGAGCGGGCCTTGGGTCGCGAACTGGCTGTTGATGTCGACGACGGTATCACCGAGTACGCCAACGGTGGTGAGGGCGGCCTTCGAATCCTTCTTGAGCCCAGCCTGGTACTTGCTGTCGAGCTTCATGACGACCTGGACGGGGGTGGGGTTCTTGGAGGCGACGATGCGTACGCTCTTCACCGTACCGATGGTGACGCCCTGCAGATTGACGGCAGCGCCTTCCTTCAGGCCGGCAGCGTTCTCAAAGTAGGTGGTGACCTCAATTTTATGCGAGGTGAGGCCCATGCCCGATGAACTCGTCATCAGGAAGAGCAGCGTGGTCAGCACGATCACGGACACGAGCACGATCACGCCTACCTTCAGTTGCGACCAGCGAACCTCCTGCTGACTCGGCATTTCCTCTCCTTGCCACACTCTGGATCTCTTCGAGACGTTTGTGAAGACGAATCGATATCCAGCGTTTCGGTTTTTCGGCCTGTGTACGTCAAAGGATACCATCGGCCCAGAAGGGGTACACCAGGCAGACGGCATCTCGGATGCATTCTAAGAAGCCGTATATCTAGTGGATGCAGGAAATCGTCTTCGCGCTTCAAGAGGGAGCGAAGATCATGCTTCAGGGAGCTTCTCTACCCGTTTTTTCGGTCCCGCCTTCTTTTCAAAGACGAGCGAGGTCTTGTCGATCCGGTACCCGTCGCGGAGGTAGAAGCGGTGGGCCTGGATGCGGCTGCTGCGTGAGGTCACCCGGACTGTGTCGACACCGACCGACCACGCCCAGGTTTCGGCGCGCTCGCAGAGGCTGCGCCCGACTCCTTTGCCTCGGATGCCATCTTTCACCACGAGGCCACCGATGAGCGCGTACGGAGCAGACTGCAGGTGATGGACGACCGCGATCTCGATCCAGCCGACGACCACGCCCTCGAGCGTGGCGACGAAGGCGACCTGCTGCCTGGTATCGATGGCGGCGATCCATTGGAGAACCTGCTCCAAAGTTCTCTGGTATCCCAGTTGCGTGATGAGGAGCGATACTTCTTCGGCGTCGGTGGGTGCAATCTGCCTTATTTCAACCATGCAATTCTCCGTATACCTCCACCGTAAATTGAGCTTCTACCGATTTGGGACAGGTGCCTGCGATAATATGACCAAGCGTACCAACTTCCTTATTCCACTGCGTCAAACTCCTGCGTACCCATCCGGGGACAGCTATTCCGGATGCGACGAATGCGTTCTTCAGACTTGTTCCCATCCCTGCGCTCGTTGCTATCACCGATGGAGACCAAGTTCGCCGTGCGTGCACGACCCCCTGCCTTCAACTCGAGATATCGCTTCCTGCGCTGTCGACGCGCGAGTTTCTCTACGTTTCTGCTCGTCCTTGTGTTCACGCATCTTCTTGCCGCGCAACAGCCGCCGACCATTCCGCGCACAGACCCCGGCGCGATGGCGACGCTGACCGGAACGGTCAAGGATCCCGCCGGCTATCTCATTCCACATGCGCAGATCACGTTGACCGCGGTTCCGACTGCGACAAGCGGCTCCTCGGCAGCGATGGTAACGACCTCAGACGATGCCGGTGTCTTCCGGCTGGCCGGCCTGGCGGTTGGCTCCTACAGCCTGCTGGTGCAGGCAACGGGCTTTGCGCTGATCCAGCAGAACTTGGTGGTTACGGAGCCGCGGGGTGAGGGGCATGCGCAGCGGATCGACGTGACGCTACCCATTCCGACGGCGGAGATGCAGGTGAGCGTGGGGGACGAGGGAGACGATACGGCTCCGGAGCATAATGGGTCGGCGATCGTTCTGCGGCCTGCGGATCTCAATATTCTTTCGGACGACCCCGATACGATGAAGCAGCAGCTCGAGGCGATCGCGGGACCATCGACGGATGGGGCGCACTTTTACATCGATGGCTTCGAGGGCACGCGGCTGCCTCCCAAGTCAGATATTCGCGAGATACGGATCAACTCGAACCTCTACTCGGCGCAGTACGACACGCCGGGACAGGCGCGGATCGAGATCTTTACCAAGCCGGGGGCGGGTACGCTGCATGGCGGCCTGTGGGGCAACTATTCGAATTCGATCTTGAATGCGCAGGATCCGATTGCGACGCAGCCGGCCTACAGCCATTCGCAGTTGGGTGGTTATCTGAGTGGACCTCTGGGAAAGCACCTGGCCTCGAACGCAAACTTCTCTCGCAACATGTACTCCGACAGCAGCTTTGTGAAAGCCACGGTTCTCGATGGTTTGAATGTGGTTGCGCTGACGCAGGCGATTCCGAATAAGCGCACGCAGATCTACTTCGATCCGCGTATCGACTTCCAGGGACCATTCCACACGGCGATCAGTCTGCGCTATATCGTTTCGCATGAGGCGCAGGCTGTGGGCGGGGTAGGCGGGCTGGTGCTGGCGAGTGAAGCGTATCGGCTGGACAACACCAGCCAGACCATGCAGATGCTGGCGACGAAGAGCTTTGGCGCGAAGACGGTGAACGAGCTGCGGTTTCAGTACACGCGGACGCGGAACAACGAGTTCGCGGCATCGACGGCACCGACGATCAACGTGCAGGGTGCGTTCAATGGAGGCGGTGCGCCGGGCGGCACGACGCGGGATAATCAGGATACCTATGAGCTGCAGGACTACTTCTCGCATGTGTTCAAGAAGTCGTTCCTGCGCGCGGGAGGGCGGCTGCGTATTCTGCGGGATGCCAGCGATGCGACATCGGGCTTCAACGGGGCCTATACGTTTGCGACGATCGGCGCGTATCAGCTTACGTTGCAGGGGATCGCACAGGGGCTGACACCGGCCCAGATCCGCGCTTCAGGTGGGGGCGCGTCGCTCTTCTCATTGTCGGTGGGAACGCCCAAGGCGAAGGTGAGTCGCGTCGATGGGGCTGTCTATGTGGAAGACGACTGGAAGGTGACACCGAAGTTCACGGCGTCGATCGGGCTGCGGGTGGAGAGCCAGACGGTGATCTCGGACCACTTCGACGTGGCGCCGCGGATCTCGCTGGCGTATGCGGTGGGGCCGAAGGGTAAGCCGGCGCGGTTCACGCTGAGGGCTGGGTCGGGCATCTTCTACCAGCGCTTCTCGACGGGAAGCCAGTTGCGGATTGCGCGCGGCAACGGGGTGGTGCAGCAGCAGTACCAGGTGGAGAATCCGGATTTCTATCCCCTTATTCCCAGTCCGGCGGCGCTTGGTGCCAGCGTACCTCCGGCGATCACGCAGATGGATCCCAATCTTCGCGCTCCGTACAGCGTGTTTTCCGGCCTGGGCATCGACCATCCCTTCGGCAAGGTGGCCAACCTCTCGGTCAACTACACGAACACGCACCTGGTGCATGCGTTCGAGATGCGCAACATCAATGCGCCGATGCCGGGGAGCGGCGTGCGGCCATATGGGGGGACGAACGCGATCTATGAGTACGGATCGGAGGGCTTGTCGAACCAGCAGTCCCTGCGGATCAACAGCTCCTATCGCAAGGGGCCGATCAGTTTTTATACCTACTACTCGTTGTCGTTCAACGACTCCAACACCAACGGCGGGTTCCCGTCGAACTCGTACGACCAGCATGTGGACTATGGGCGAGCTGCGAACGATATCCGGCACCAGATGTATGCGTACCTGAATGCCGATCTTCCGTTCAAGATTCATACCAGCACCAACGCTGTGCTGCGCTCAGGCGCGCCGTTCAACATTACGGTTGGGCAGGATCTGAATGGAGACACGCAGTATAACGACAGGCCCACGTATGCGACGGATCTGACGCGCGCCTCGGTGGTCACGACGCGATGGGGCGTCTTCGATACCCAGCCGATCGCCGGGCAGAAGACGATTCCGATCAACCTGGGGACAGCACCTGCTTCGTTACAGGTGGACCAGAGGCTTAGCCGCAGCTTCAACTTTGGGCCGAAGCTGCCCGATGCTCCGAAGGCCGCTGGCGCGAAGACTCCCGCGAAGCCGGTGCCAGTGCGGCGGCGGTACTCCTTCGATGCGTATGTGTATGCGGTGAATGTGCTGAACCACGCCAACTATACCAACCCAAGCGGCGTGCTGATTCCGGTGCAGGCGGGGCAGCGTTCGACGTTCGGCATTCCCACCGCGGACCAGGGTGCCCGGGCCCTGTTGTTTGGTGGCTTCTTCAGTTTCTAGTCAGCCTAAGGCACCCTCGCGCCCGGTCCGTCTTCGGTCATCTTGACGGGTTCGATGCTTCCGTCCGGAGCGAAGGTCATGCGGTCGATGGCCATGACACGTTCATTGGCTCCGGTGGTGCCCAGCGGATGGCGATGGTAGACGATGTACCAGATGTCGGTGCCGGGGATTTGCAGGACCGAGTGGTGGCCGGGGCCGTTGGCGATGGCGGGGTCGGTCTGGAGGATTTTGCCTTCGCGGATGAAGGGGCCGGTGGGGCTGTTGCTGCGGGCGTAAGCTACGCCGTAGGTGGAGTTCTCCCAGCTCCCCTCGGACCACATGAAGTAGTAGACGCCCCTGCGCTTGATCATGAAGGGACCCTCGACGTAGTGATCCGGAGTGATCTCCTTGTAGAGCGAACCGTCTTGCATGGGAATGACCGACCTAAGGTCGGCGGAGAGGCGCGCTACGTTGCAGTGGCCTTGTCCGCCGTAATAGAAGTAGATGGTTCCATCGTCGTCGCGGTAGACGGCGGGGTCGATGGGCTGGGCACCGTTATGGAACTCCCCGATGAGTGGCTTGCCGAGGGCATCGATAAAGGGGCCTGCGGGCGAGTCGCTGACGGCGACGCCGATGCCTCCGGGAAAGGTGTCCTGCTTCTGGATGTCGTTGGCGGCGAAGAAGAGATAGTACTTGCCGTGCTGCTCGATGACGGTGGGAGCCCAGAAGGCATAGGCGGCCCAGGGAACGTTCTTCACGTCGAGGACTGCGGGATGGCGGGTCCAATGGACGAGGTCGGGGGAGGAGAAGGCGTCGAGCGAGGTGTGTAGGAGGTACACGGGGTGGATGACGTGTCCGGCGCGAAGCTTCTGCTGCAGGGGATTGAAGGCCTTTTGTTCCTGGCTCTCGGGGCTGGATGAGGTGGGGTAGATCCAGTACTGGCCGGCGAAGAAATGGACCTCGGGATCGGCGTAGAAGCCGAGTCTGGCGAGGTTCGCGGAGGACTGGGACCAGCCGGCGAGGGGGCACAGCAGGAGAGCAGAGAAGACAACAACCGTTCGAAAGACGCGCACGACACTTCCTCCTGTGGAGACCGCCAGACTCAAGTATGGATCGCGGTCCTGCAAAAAAGAAAACCGGCCGTAGATCGTGGTGATCTTCGGCCGGCCGGTTTGTGTGGAGGAGGGACTAGCTGCAGCCGCTGGTGCTGCCGCACTCGTTGCAGCGGTAGCAGGAACCGGACCGCGTCATGATGGCGCCGCAGGTCGCGCAGCTTGGGGAATCGCCCATGTCGTAGAGGTCCTTCATGGCGCTGGCCGTGTGGTAGATGCCGCGGTCTTCGAGGGTGCCGGCAGGAGCCGCTTCGAGACCGGAGCTTGCCGTCAGATCGGGAGCGATGCCGCCACGGGGCGCCGAACGGTCCGCATACTCCTGGACCGGATGAAGCGAGGCTTCGGCGTGCAGGCTGACCGTGTTGGCCGGGGCCGAGATGGTGCCCGTGACCGGAACGCTCGCCGGAGACGAGAGACCCGCGAAGAGGTCAAGCTGCGTGCCGGAGAGGAAGCGAATCTGGATCCACCGGAAGATGTAATCCATCACCGACTTGGCGTATCCGATCTCCGGGTTGCCGGTCCAGCCGCTGGGCTCGAAGCGGGTGTGTGCGAACTTCTCGCACAGAACTCGCAGGGGGACGCCATGCTGCAGGGCCAGCGAGATGGCGGTCGCGAACGAGTCCATCAGGCCGGAGACGGTGGAGCCCTCCTTGGCCATGCGGATGAAGATCTCACCCGGCGAGCCGTTCGGGTAGAGCCCGACGGTGATGTAGCCTTCGTGCCCGGAGAGAGCGAACTTGTGGGTCACCGAGGCGCGCTCGGCAGGGAGGCGATGGCGAACCGCCCGCGGAGGCTCCTTGGCGTCGACCGACTCGGAGTTTTGCGTAGCGGACATGGCGAGCGCCTTCATCTGCGCCTCCAGTTCCAGCACGCGAGCCTTGGTCAGGTCGAGATTGGCGAGAGCGGTCTTGAGCTCCTCGGTCGATCCCGGCGCTGCGGCTGCTTCTGCGCTGGTCAGCACCTTGGTGCCCTTCTTGTTGTCGTCGGTCTGCGCGGAGACATTGAGGGGCTGCGTGCCCTTCGATCCATCGCGGTAGATGGCGACAGCCTTGATGCCGCGCTTCCAGCTCTCGACGTATGCGTCGGCGATGTCCTGCACCGAGCAGTCGTTGGGCAGGTTGACCGTCTTCGAGATCGCGCCCGAGAGGAACGGCTGTGCCGCAGCCATCATCTTGATGTGGCCCATGTAATGGATGGAGCGCGTACCCTTGGCGGGCTTGAACGAGCAATCGAAGACGGCGAGGTGCTCCGGCTTGATGGCCGGCGCGCCTTCGATGGTGCCGGTTGCGTCGATGTAGCTGACGATCGCGTTCACATCCGCCTCGGAGTACCCGAGCTTGATGAGCGCCGAAGGCACGGTGGAGTTGACGATCTTGATCATGCCGCCGCCGACCAGCTTCTTGTACTTCACCAGAGCGAGATCGGGCTCGACGCCGGTGGTATCGCAATCCATCATGAAGCCGATGGTGCCGGTGGGTGCGAGGACGGTGACCTGCGAGTTGCGGTAGCCGTACTTTTCTCCGTGGGCGAGCGCGCCATCCCATGCATCCTTGGCCGCATCAATGAGCGAGTCGAGGTGCGGAACGACGAAGGGCTCGGTGGTCGTCGCACGCGAATTGCCGATGTGGTTCACTTCGGCACGGTGCATGCGGATGACATCGAGGAACGGCTCACGGTTGACGTAGAAGCCGGGGCAAGCGCCGCCGGTAATCTCGGTCTGCTTGGTGAGGTTCGTTGCGCCGGCGAGCGGTGGGCAGGTCTCGGCGATACGCGCCGACTGCCAGTACGCATCGCCGCAGAGGATCGCGGTGAGGGTGCCGGCGAAGTCGCGACCGGCATCGGAGTCGTAGGGTAGACCGAAGGCCATCAGCAGCGCGCCAAGGTTCGCATAGCCAAGGCCGAGCGGACGATAGTCGTGCGAGTTCTTGGCGATCATCTCGGTTGGGTAGCCAGCCGAGTCCACAATGATCTCCATCGCGGTAGTGACGACCGCGATCGCGTGACGATAGGAGGCGACGTCGAACTGGCCGCCCGGCGTGAGGAACTTGAGCAGATTGAAGCTGGCCAAGTTGCAGGCCGAATCATCGAGGAACATGTACTCCGAGCACGGATTCGATGCGTTGATGCGAGCCGTATTCTTCGAGGTGTGCCACTTGTTGATGGTGGTGTCATATTGCATGCCGGGGTCGCCGCACTGCCAGGTGGCCTCCGCGATCTTGTTCATCAGGTCGCGTGCCTTATACTCCTTCACCGGCTCGCGGCCCTTGACGGTCTTCGTGGAGAAGTTGCCGTCCTTCTCGTACGCCTGCATGAACTCGTCGGTGACGCGAACGGAGTTGTTGGCGTTCTGGAAGAAGATGGACGAGTAGGCCTCGGAGTCCGGACCGGACCCGTCGTAGCCAGCCTGCATGAGATGCCAGGCCTTCTCTTCTTCCTTCACCTTGCACTCGATGAAGTCTTCGATATCCGGGTGATCGATGTTGAGGACCACCATCTTGGCGGCGCGACGGGTCTTGCCACCGGACTTGATGACGCCGGCGAACGCGTCGAAGCCGCGCATGAAACTGAGCGGGCCGGATGCGGTGCCGCCACCCGAGAGAGTTTCCATCGAGCCACGGATGGCCGACAGGTTCGAACCGGCGCCCGAGCCCCACTTGAAGAGCATGCCTTCGGTCTTGGCCAGCGTCAGGATGGAGTCGAGCGAGTCCTGCACGGAGTTGATGAAGCAGGCCGAGCACTGCGGCTTGGAGTAGCCGGTGACGGAAAATTCAATCGCGCAGGAGTGCTTGTTCCAATGCCAGTTCTGCGCATCGGAGTTCGGCTCCAGACGATCGCAGCCGACGTTGAACCATACGGGCGAGTTGAAGGCCACCTTCTGGTTCAGCAGCAGGTGCGCGAGCTCGTCATAGAAGATCGCAGCGTCTTCGTCCGTCTTGAAGTAGCCATCGCGGATGCCCCAGTCGCGAATCGATTCAGCGACGCGGGTGATGAGAGCGCGGACACCCGACTCGCGCTCCTCGGTCCCGTTGAGGCCATGGAGATACTTCGAGGCGACGATGTTGGTCGCGGTCATGGACCAGTCGGCAGGGACTTCGACGCCCTTCTGCTCGAAGATCAGCTTGCCCTTCCAATCCTGAATGATGGCGTCGCGGAACTCCCAGGTGACCTGGTCGTAGGGGGAGACGCCTGCCGTGGAGAAGTGACGGACGAATTGAAGGCCGGCGCCACCGCGCTTGGTCTTGTTTTCAGTTCCGGTCTCGGGTGCTGTGGCTTGCTTGATGGGGGACATGCTGGTGGTTCTCCTGGATTTTCCTGGTGCGAAGTCGTTAGAACGGTGGTGCTCTGGGTGGTTCTGATCTCTCGAGTCTTTCGAATATCTCGAACGAAAAAGTTTGGTGTTACGCCGCGAAAGTCCCCCTGGGGAGTGCTCGGCTAAACCGGTCGCCGGAATACGTCTCGGCATGGGGAGGTACGCCGGACACGGGAGAGCGGCTTTCGAAGTGTTGTTCCTGATGAATGTCGGGTTACAGCTTGTACTTCCGTTATGTGAAACTAACGCCCTATATAGGGCCTGTCAATACGTTTAAGTCTACATCTAGTGTTGGCATTGAAGATACTGGTAGCAGGGTCAAAAAAAGCCGGGTAAAAGGGGCGAAAACCGGAAGTGAGGCCGGTACATGCCTGAGATATCAGGATCGGTGCGGTGCGCGTCACCCGTTCGTCCGCGCATCTATGAGGTTAGGCCTCCCCAACCCCTGGCGCAAGGGTCCGGAACGTGGAAATGTGGGTATCTCTACTCCACGCAAGAAATGCGGCGAACGTCTGGGACGCTCGCCGCATGGGGGAAATTTCCGCGGGATTCTGTGTTACCGGACCGGTTGCACCGGCATGGGCCTCTGTTGCGAGCGATGCCGCAGATAGGGGGCGAGTTCGAGGCCGGTCTGCTCCACCTGGATACTCGCTCCGCCGGCATCGTGCGTCGGGGTCAGCTTGACCGGCGCGCCTGCGCAGATGGCATGCATATGGGGCCCTTCAGGCGAGTCGCCAGCGGCATACAGCCTCCATGACTGGGCGACGACCGGATCGAAGGCGAACCATCCCTGCTGCAGGAGCATCGAGGACCTGGCAGGCCGCGGAGCGGTATTTTCGGCGCTGCCGTCGAGCGAACAGGGCACATCTTGCACCTGTGTTTCCACGAACGCCATGGGGGCCCGCATGGCGGAGCGGCAGACCGGGGCAGCGAAGCTGGGGTCGCCGACCAGAGAACAGACACCGCCCCCGGGAATGGCATGGTTGGAGTCGGACAGCTTGAAGTTGACAGGGGGATCGATCTGGAGGCGAGTCAGCGCGAGCGTGAGTTGCAGCTTGACGGTCTCCGTGCCGATGCGGTCGATGACCTTTTCGGGAATCATCACGTCGATCTGCGTGCTCTCCCCGCCGTGCAATGTGTCCGAAAAGCCCAGCCAGGAGGAGCTCCAATGGAAGCCGCTGGCGGAGGTCAGATCCACGTGCAGGGCGCGGCCGGAGAGCAACTCGTTGCCGGAACTGAGGTTGGCTGCAATCGGAACGCTCAATACGTAGTTGCCGACGACATTCAGCAGGCCGCCGGTGCTGGGCTGTTGCTTCATCGGGTCGAGGTCGACCTGGGCGGAGAGGCCGGTGCGTGTGGGGTACGCATGGGTGAAGAGGAACCCAGCGGGAAGGATGAAGTACACGGCAGCGAGCAGGATCGGGGTGGCAATGAGGATGAGCTGTGAAAGCCCCGTTCTGCGCTCGATGTACTGATGCATCAGTGTTCCGGCGAGCAGGATGGTGAGCAGCACGATGAATCCAGCTTCGGTATAGGGAGGGATACCGCGCACGCCGGAGAGATAGGTCGCTACGAGTCCGACGACGCCCAGGTACAGCACACCGCCGAGTACCAGAAGGATGAGCGGGCCGAAGCTCGACGTGACCGACGCCAGCACCAGGAACGGCAGCAGGAACAAGACGAAGATCGCCCCGATATTCAGCAGCAGGGCAGGAAGAGATGCGAAGACAGGAAGGCCGGCGTAGTGGACGAGGAAGATCTGCGCGGCAAACAACGGGAGGCAGATGGCGACAAGGACGAAGAGCAGCTTCGCCGCCAGCAGCGAGTACCAGGTATAGGGACGAGTGACCCAGAACTGCTTATCGCCGACGAGCGATTCGTCGTGGACGGAGCGTGAGATGAGCACGAGCCAACTGATGGGAATGAGCGCGTGGAGAAAGACGCCCATGATCTGCGGTGCACCGAACTGCGCACCGGGATAAGCCATCTTGCCGATGTAGCCGGGCCATGCCGCCGGGGCGATCCAGGCAAAGAGTGCGACGAGCGAGAGAGAGACGGAGATCTCCGGCGCGAGGTGTCGCAGGTCTTTGCGCAGGATGTGCAGGGTCTGTTTGAAGCTGGTCATGCGCGCCTCCGGGTCTTGTCTTTCGTGCGGACGTCTTTGTCGCCGATGTCGATGGGGGCGCGTCCCGAACGGGCGAGCGCGAGGAAGATGGTACGCAGGGTCATCGGTTCCATCGTCACTTCTCCGGAGCCGGGGAACACGGCGGCGATCTGTTCGGCGACGGGTTCGGTGTCGGCCTGGCTATGCACGAACTTCGCGACGGACGAACTGCGTTCAAGAAGAAGCCACGATGCGGGCGGAGGGACACCCTGTCCGCTGCCTTCCAGTGTCACCGTGATCTCACGGAAGCGGGCGTTCAGCGACGACATCTCTTCGGCGAAGACCAGCTTGCCGTGGTTGAGGTAGCCGATGTGGGTCGCGAAGGATTCGATCTCGGCGAGGTCGTGGGACGAGATAAGGATGGTGACGGGCGGGCGACCCTCTTCGCCGTTGACGACGTCGATGAGCGCCTCGATCAGCTCGTCACGTACGAGAGGATCGAGGCCGGAGAAGGGCTCGTCGAGGACGATGAGCTTTGGGTGGAAGGCGAGCACGCTGGCGAGTGCGGCCTTCATCAGCATGCCCCGCGAGAGATGCTTCAGCCGGCGGTCGAGCGGGATATCGAGCGCCTGGATCAGCGTCTCCGTCTCCCACTCCGGATAGAAGGGCTGCAGGTAGTCGAGGTACTCGCGCACCGTCATCCACTCGGGCAGCTCCTGGTTTTCGGAGACGTAGCCGATGTTTTGGAAGGCATCTCCGCTGAGCGAGTGCGAGGCGTGCCCGCAGACGGTGGCCGAACCCGCGCTGGGATGCAGAATGTTCATCAGCAGCTTGATGAGCGTGGTCTTGCCCGCGCCGTTATGTCCCACGAGCGCGAAGACTGCGCCCTCGGGCACATGGAGCGTGGTGGGCTGAAGCGCCTGGGTTCGTCCGTAGCCTTTGGCCAGTCCGTTGGTCTCGATGACATTCGTCATGATCGTCCCTTCCGTTCTTCGTTTGTGCTCAACCGCTCCCAGTGATCGGCGAGCGCTTCCTGCATGTCGTCGAGAGGAATCGACAGGCGCTTGGCCTCGACGACGAGCTGCTCGATCTCGTGGGTGAGAAGGTGGGAGCGTTGTTTGCGTGTGGAGTCTGGAAGGACCGCGACGATATTGCCGATGCCTGGCGTCGTTTCGAGGAGGCCTTCGCCGACGAGGTGAGAGACGATCTTGTGGGCGGTGTTGGGGTTGATCTTGAGTTCCTTCGAGAGGGCTCGCACGGAAGGGAAGGGGTCCCCGGGGCGAAGCTGTCCGGAGATCATCGCCTTGCGCGCAGCATACACGACCTGCTCAAAGAGAGGGACACCGGGCCGGAACTGTACGCGGAAGGGAATCACGTCTGTACTATCACACATAATACACCTATCGCGCAAGGCGACTCATACGCTCTTTTACCGTCGCGTTGCGCTCCCGATGGCCTAGAGCAAAATTCTCTGCCGACCATCGGGAGGCCCGCACGCGTCGATGGCGTCATGACCGGGATCCGCGTCACGAAGTGACCGCCGCCCGCGCGGGGCGATTTAGAAGTTTTCTTTCTTCTCCAGGTGCGCCTCGACCGCCCTGCGATTCAGCAACGCTTCGCGCATCGTCTTATTTTCGAGCAGAGGCAGTTGGTTGGTGTGGAACTTCGATCCAGGCTGTGACGAGTCGCCGTACGAGAGGCTCATCATCGCATGAGGAGGCGACGTGAACTCGATCGCGGCAACATAGCCGTCGCCGTGGACCGGCGTGCGAATGCCGTCCTTGAGCGGGCCGTACGTGACGACGCGGAACACGCCCATGTTGCCGTAGCCGCCGTTGCCGGGAAGGCTGACACCATCGATCGCCGGACCGCGCGGTGCTGTGACTACGCCGTTTGACTGCGAGTTAATCTCGAACTTCATCACCTTGCCCCACGCCACATCGAGCGCGCCGAAGTCATGCATCGTCTCGGTGGCTGCGGCGTCGAGCATGGCAGCAGCCTTGGCCGGATCCTTCAGGCCACCAGGTGTGTGCATGGGATCGGCGAGTGAGTAAGGCACGGCGAAGTTCGTCTGGATAGACATCGCCGGACCCATGAACTGGCGGGTCCACGCGTAAAAGAGTACGGCCCCCTTGCTATCGGCTTCGGTGAGGCGATCCCATCTGGCGAGTACCGCCGCGGCGTCCTTTGCCTGCGGTGTGCCGTATTGGGCTGCTGCCGCGAGGAGATCCGGCAGAATACGGTCGGCGAGTTCGGCGCGCGTGGAGAGCTTCTTCTGCAACATGCTCTCGAAGGAGATCTTTTTATCTTCGGAGAGCATATGCAGAGAGCGCTCGGTGCGGAAGCTGATGAAGGTCGGCGCCATGTAAGGAGGGTAGTTCTTGGGGTCGAGGTTGTTGGGCCACGCTGCATCCCAGGGTGGTTCATTGGTGTTCTGCACGTAGCCGTTGGGTGGGTCGATGACCTTGGGGAGTTCCGCGTAGGTGAGGTAATCATGCCAGAGTGTCGAGGACGTATCGCCGGGGACGATGCCGGCCCAATACGCGACGTCGCCCGAGGATCGCCTTGGAACATCGCCGCCAAAGAAGTACTCGATATGCCCGTCCTTATCGGCGTAGATGACGTTGTACATCGGCGCCTGCAGACGCTTGAGCGCGGTCTCGAACTCCGCAAAGTTATGCGCGGTGGACATCTGCCAGTACTGTTCCAGCATGAATGGCTTGTCGAGCCCACCAACGCGCAACGCAATGGGATCGCCCGCGTCTTCCTTGATCACCGCGCCATGGATCGTCCGGCGAATCTCCAGCGTCTTCTCAGCGAACGTCCCGTCGGCCTGGCGAAGCTTCAGCGTGTGGGTCTCATGCTCGAATGCCAGGGCCTTTCCGTCGAAGAGATAGCCCTCGCTGCCGTCGGGCAGCTTCGTGGTCTTGATGCGGAAGAGGTCCGCCGCATCGATGGTGTTGACGGTGTGGGTATAGCCGAGGTTGTCGTTGAAGGCGAAGCGGAGCACCGGCAGGCCGACCTGTGTGGCTCCGTAGATGTGGATGCCGGGTGCGGTGAACTCCGCTTCGAAGTAGCTCTGGTTGCCGGCCCACGCGAGGTGCGGGTTGCTCAGCAGCATGGCTTTGCCACTCGCGGAGTGCGATGGCGCGATGGCCCAGCCGTTCGATCCGGCATCGTCATCCGTCTTGAACTCTTCCAGTTTCGCCGTGACGCGGGTGGCGGCGGTGGCGGTTGTGATGGCCGGTTCGGCGAGGCGCTGCCCAGCGACGAAGGTGAAGTGAACGAAGTGCTGCGAGTGCTCGATGGGATCGAGTGCCGTGATGGGAAGCACGCGCTTCGCCTCTTCCGAAAGGGTTTCGGGGTGCTTTGCCGCGTAGGCGTTGATGCCTGCGGCGAATGCTTCGAGATAACCGCTGAACGCGGGCGTCTGCTGTTTCAGCCAATCGGCGGAGCGCGCAGGGACGCTATTGGTCCAGACCCACGTGTCGGCCTTGATGCTGGCAGGGGTGGCTTGGAAGTACTCGGAGGCGCGTCCGCGCGATTCGCCATAAGCGTGCAGCAGGAGGTTGCCATGAGCCTCGGCCTGCGCGTAGCCATAGAGGAAGAAGAGATCGGCGGTGGACTTCGCATAGAGATGCGGGATGCCGTAGGTGTCCCACAGAATCTCCGAGCCCTTCGTCGGCGTGTAGGGCTTCTGGGCCAGAGAGAGCGGAACGAGCGGCAGGGCGGCGAGAGCGAGAATCAGGGAACTGAGACGCACGGGCACTCCGGAGCGAAGAATTTGTGGTGGTTCGATGATGATAGCGTGAATTACCTGGCGCGGCGCAGACGCAGCCGCAGGCTCGCGGTCACTTCGCGGTGGCAGGGGAGGCAGAGCGTGCGGAGGTTATCGAGATCGCATTGGCCACCGCCTTCGGCCACGGGGAGGATATGGTCCGCATCCCAGAGTGAGCGGCGCGCGTCGATGCTGGCAAGGCCATAGAGCGAGAGGCCTGCGATCCGGTTGGCTCCACGAGCCCGCTTCAGCGCGTTGTAGATGGCGAGCGTATCTGCCTGGCAAAGCGCGCATACGCCCTTGTCGCGTGCGAAGACCTGGTCGCGCAGATACCCGGGGTCGGTGCGGAGGCGCCACTGGTGTACGCAGTACTCGGAGCAGAAGGTGCGGCGGCGCTTGGCGAGGATCTCGAGTTCGCACCAGCGGCAGAGCGGGAGGCCGTTGGGGCCGACGGGCAGAGACGCCCGGTGCGCGCGGCCGCCGGCCATCGTTCGTGTCGTCACCATCCTTTAACGATAATGGGGAACCACCCCGCTGTGGAGTGGCTCCCCTTATGCGCGCTGCGAAACTACTGCACGGTGAGCGTGATTGCCGTGGTCGCGGCAGTCCCGTCGGAAGGCGTTGCCGTCACCGTAACGGTATACGCGCCCTTGGTGGTGCCCACGGGACTGACCGTGGTCGATGTAGGGCTGCCACCCGATCCGCATCCTGCCAACGCCATCAGGCCTGTGCCGAGAAGAAGCAAAGGCACGATGGCAAACAGGCCCATCCTTCTGCGCCGCTTCGCCGGGATGACGAAGAGCAGAAGACCTGCGAGGCTAAGGCCGCCAGCCGGGAGGAACAGGTGGCTGTTGCGCGACTGCGTGCCACCCGGTTGCGCGTGGGGAAGAGTCGTCGCCAGCGTCAGGACACTGCTGCCGGAGGATGTTCCGGAGAAGGTGACCGAAGCGGGCGCGAAGGTGCAGGTGGGCAGGTAGATCGTGCCGGTACTGTTGGCGACTGAGCAACTCACGGTGACGGTGCCGTAGTAGCTTGCCGTGGTGGCCAGCGCGATGGTGCTGGTGTTCCCTGCGGTCGCACCTGCCGCGACTGAGAGCGTGCTGGGTGAAGCCGTCGCGGTAAGCCCCATGGGGATCGCCGCGGTCACCACGAAACTGAGTGAGGTGGAGGTGGAACCTGCGTTGTTGAGGTCGCCGGAGTAGGTGGCCGTGATGGCATAGGTGCCTGCCGCAGTGAACAGCGTCGCGGGCGTGGAGGCCTTGCCCCCGGCGACCGCTACGGCCGAGCCCAGCGCTGCGCCATTCTGGAAGAACTGCACGGTTCCGGTTGCGGTCGATGTGCTGATCGTGGCGGTGAAGACCGAGGAGCCGCCAGCGGCGACAGTCGTAGGGGCAGCGGTTACTGCGGTGGTGGTGGCAGGAAGCGCGGTGACGAGGAAGTTGAGCGGCATCGAGGTCGAGGTGGCGTTGTTGGCGTCACCGGAGTAGGTTGCCGTGATCGCGTAGGTTCCTGCCGTGGTGAAGGTCGTCGAGGGAGTGGAGGCTGTACCGCCGCTCGCCAATGCGACAGGTGCCCCGAGGGTCGTGCCATTCGAGTAGAACTGCACGGTACCCGTGGCCGCGGTGCTGCCGGTGATGGCGACGGACGCGGTAAAGACGGCTGACCGGCGGGCGAGGATGGTGGTGGGCGTCGCGTTCAAGCTCGTGGTGGTGGTGGGAGGCGTAACGACGAACGACAGCGTCGTTGACGTGGAACCGGAGTAGTTGGTGTCACCCGAGTAGATAGCGACGATCGAGTACGTTCCCCCCGTGGTGAAGGCTGTGGCCGGTGTGGAGGCCTTACCGCTGGTGAGGGTTACGGGAGCGCCCAGTGCGGTGCCGTTCGAGTAGAACTGCACCGTGCCCGTCGCCGCTGTGGATGCGGAACCAACGACCGTCGCGGTGAAGACGGCGGTCGCGCCTATGGCGATGGTGGTGGGCGCCGCGTTCAGGGTGGTGGTTGAGCCAAGCAGCACAGGGCCGGATGCGGCGATGACGAAGTTCGTCACGTCGAGCGAGCCGAGCCCCGTCGCCAGGTCGTAGCCCACCTGGAGCGGATAACCCGCCAGTCCGCCAGAGAGGCTCGATGGCCCCGGTACGGAGTTGTTGCACATGCTTGCGGTGCTCACCGTGCATGCACTCACGCCGCTGGAAGCTGGCGTCGCATCGTGGAAGGCGGTGGGGGATGAGACCGCCAGGGCATACAGCGTCGGGTTCAGATTGCCCTGCGCCTTGCCGGCCTTCTGGGTCAGGATCGCGGCCACGGACGCCATGTCCGGGGCTGCAGCCGACGTTCCCGAGAAGATGACGCCGCCGCCCTTGCTGCAGTCGTAGCCTGCGCCTTTGTAGGCCAGACAAGCGTAGTAGCCATCGTGATTCGCGGCGGTGAACGAGATGTCCGGGGTATCGCGGTAGCCGTCAGTGGGCACGCCGGTCCCGACCTGCCACGAGGGCTTTGTGATGTACAGGCTGACACCGCCACCAGTTCCACCGATCTCATACGTTGTGCCTGAGCTTGAGGTGACGGTAGGTTCGTTCCACGCGCCCTCCGGAATGTAGCCCAAAGCCGAGGTATAGGTGCTGGAGTTGGTCGTCGACCAGTAGAGTGCGGAAGAGGACGTGTCGTTGAACTCGGTTCCTCCCACGCAGGTGACGTACGAGCTGGAGCACAGGTAGTTGATGCCACGCGTCTCGGAGCCGGTAGGTGCCGTAAAGGAGGTGGAGCAGCCCGCCGCCCCCGAGTCTCCCGACGAGACGAAGGTGGCGATGCCTTCTGCAGCTCCTTGTTTGAAGAGTGCATCGAATGCGTTGACGGTCGCCTGTCCCGCTTTTGTCTCGCATGCGCCATAGCTGATGGTCATCACGGGATCCATCAGCGTCTGGACGTTGTACTGGATGCCGGCTGAGATGCCTCCGGTTGCGCTCGAAGCGATCACCAGGTCGGCCTGCGCGCCGGTGGAGACGGTCAGAACGCGTCCCACATCCAGGGTGGATTCATCTTCATCGCCGGCCACCAGACCCGGATCCGTGGTGCCGGGGACGACGATCACATTCTCTGTCTTCGCCGGAATCCCGGCGAGGCCCTGGAGCTGGGTGATATCGGAGTCTGTAATCCGCGACCTGCCGATGATGGCCACCTTGACACCGGCTCCCGTGAATCCCGCGCCCGTGATGGCACTGATGTCGTAGATCTTCGCGAAGTCGCCGGGGAAGATATAGTGCGTCGTGTTGCTCGAGTTCGAGTACATCGGGCGCAGGCTGTCGGCTGTGTTGCGCGGCTCTGCCTGTTTTACGTTGTTGAAGGGACGTAGCGGGATGTCCGTCAGTCCGTCGATGGAGTTGACGGCCACGGCGAGCGCGGCGGGGATGGAAGGCTCGGTCGTCGCGGAGAGACGTGGCGTGCCGTCGAGCATGAAGTGATGGAAGCTGGTCGAAAGCGCCGCCGCGACGATGCCCGTGGTGCTCGAGACCTGAACGAAGATCCGCGACGGGGCGACGGAGGTCACCTGCATGCCGTGTGCGGTCAGCCACTGCGTGACCGCGTGGACGTCGTCGGCGGAGGGGCCGAACTGTTCGCCGATCTGAGACGAAGTCAGCCACTGGTGGTAGCGCGGCGACGACGGATTTTGTTGATCGATCAAAAGCTGTTGGAACGCGAGCTCCCGTTCCGGGCTCCGGGAGAGAAGGAAAGTCAGATGCACAGGCGTCTCATCGGACACCGCACCCTCATCCGCCTGGGGCGTCACCCAGCGAGGAAGATGCCCGGTCAACCGCGTCATAGGTTCCAGATCTGCGGTGGCGGAGATGCGGTTCGCTGGCTCGAGCGAAGCACTTTGAGCGAGGCTGCTGACGGACGCCACGCTGAGAACGAGGAGGAGGGGAGCGCGGAGGAAGGCCGGGATGTTCATGGGGATGCGAAGACGATAGCGCCTTAAATGCAGGAGAGCAAGCGATTTACGCTGCGGCCCAGGTCGTCGGGATCCCGAAACGGGTTTTACTGCCCCATTCTTGGTAACCTCAAAACGATCGCCGTGTTGCATGCGGCGCGCTCAAGGAGAAATTGCACATGTCCAGGACAGAATCCACCATGGTTGAGCTGGGAACCCCCGCTCCCGCCTTCGAACTGCTCGATGTCGTCACCGGACGGGCGTTTGGCCGTGACGATATCGCGGCAATGGCATGGGATGACAGCGTGTCCGACCAGGCCAATCTCGCCTCCGCGGCGGAGTGCTCCCCGTCCGGCTGCCATGGGCTTCTCGTGATGTTTATCTGTGTGCACTGCCCGTACGTGAAGCATGTCGAGCAGGAGCTGGCCAATATCGGTCGTGACTACGCTGGCCGAATCGGGATCTGCGCCATCTCATCGAACGACATCGGCGCGTTCCCACAGGACGGGCCGGTCTTTATGAAGGAGCAGGCAGCGCGCCTCGGCTTCCGCTTCCCCTATCTCTTCGACGAGACGCAGGAGGTGGCTCGTTCCTACAACGCTGCCTGCACGCCTGACTTCTTTCTCTTCGACGCGGAGATGAAGCTCGTCTACCGCGGACAGCTCGATAGTTCCAGGCCGCGACGGGGCGATTCCGGCAACGACGTCCCGGTCACCGGCGCGGATCTGCGCAAGGCCATGGACGAGGTGATTGCAGGAGTGACCCCCAGCACGGAGCAGCGCACCAGCCTGGGATGCAATATCAAGTGGCGAGACTAATACATTCGCGAGTTTCAAGGCTTCGCGTGGTCTGGCACATCGCAGGCTCACGCGAAGCAGTCACCCATGTGACCGCCTCGCGCGCAGCGACTCTTGCCGGAAGATTTAGGCCTTGGTGCCGTCCGAGCCATGCAGCTTGACGAGCTTATTGTAGGTTCCGAGGATCAGGAAAGGTGCCACCCACTGGCCGACGAACAGCGCCAGGTGATCCTTCTTCGCAATCTTGAAACCGATCGAGCCTGCGATCGAGGCGACGGCTGCCGCCAGGTAGATCGACGACGGAATCTGAGAGGTCACCTTCTCGATGGCTGCGGTTACCTGGTCTTCCTGTGCTTCACCCTTCGCTACACGATAGTCGGTCATTCCAAATCTCCTTGTGCGGTCCAGCCGCCAAAGAAGAAGATGCGGAAATGCAGGCACGCACGAGAGCCAGGAATGAGCCGTTTTGCTATCGTCAACGAACGCCGCTGCTTTGTCGGCGCTGCCCAAGCCGGATGGCTAAACGGTCGCTGCGATCCCGCGTCCGGCAGCGATGCCGGTGATCTCGCCATCGCGCATGGTGAGGATGCGGTCGGCGACCTGCGCGGCCTCGGGGTTGTGGGTGATCATCAGAACCGTCTGGTGGAGCTCGCGGCTCGACGTACGGAGCATGTTCAGCACGGCGTCCGAGTTCTTCGTATCGAGATTGCCCGTCGGCTCGTCCGCAAGCACGATGGAGGGCCGTGTAATCAGCGCGCGGGCGATCGCCACGCGCTGCTGCTCGCCGCCCGAGAGCTCGTTCGGCCGGTGATCGAGGCGGCCCGAGATTCCAAGCAGGCCCGAGAGATGCTCCAGCAGCGGCTTGTCGAGTTCAATCTTCTTGTCTCGGCCAAGGTTGGCGATATCGTGCGCGATCTCGATGTTGCCCATCGCCGAAAGCGTCGGCAGAAGGTTGAAGCGCTGGAAGACGAAGCCGATCTTGGCTCGCCGCATCTTCGTCCGTTCTGCGTCGGAGAGCCGGGCGAAGTCCGTGCCGTCGATGAGGACCGAGCCCGACGTAGCCGCCGTCAGGCCACCCAGGATATAAAACAGCGTCGACTTCCCGGAGCCCGAGGGGCCAACTACCGCGACAAACTCACCCGGCTCGACGCTGAAGCTGACATTGCGTAACGCGGGGACCTGCAACTTACCGGACTTGTACGTCTTGCCAACACTCTGGGCGACAATAATAGGCATTGATTCGGAATCTCTCGCACGCGCCCCTGTTCCATCGGAGCGGCTAGGGTAAAGTCTACCCGAGTGAGGTCTTCTTCTGTTCGTTCTTGTCTTGTTGCCCGCCTTCCTTGCCGCCTGGACGCTCCTCGGAGCGCTCGGAACCTTCATCGCCCATCGCCAGGGCGACCCTCCCAGGGCTGGCCGCTACGGTCTGACCATCGCCGGCGTGTGGGTGATCTACATCGCCGCGCTGCTGCTGACGGCGCACCTCCAGCCGCAACGCATCATCCCAGTGGGGCAACCGGAGTGCTTCGAGCGCGTCTGTTACACCGTCGTGGCAGTCGAATCGGTGGGTGAGTTCAAAGGCATGGGTGGTGGCCAGTTGGTGCGGGTTTCAATCCATATAGTCAATCAAAGTGAAGAAGCGCGGAGCACTGCGGGGCTCGAACCGTATCTGATCGATGCCACGGGGCGCATCTGGCCGCAAACGACCGGGCTTGGAGGCGTTTCTCTAACGCTGCGTCTGCCTGCCGGGGGCGAAGCGACCAGTCAGCCGGTCTTCCGCGTGCAGGGCACGCCTCCGGGGATGTCCCTGGTGCTGTCGCGTCACCACAGCGGATGGCACTGGCTGGTCATCGGCGACTCCGACAGCCCGGGGCACAAGCCAACGCTGCACACCTTTTAGGCCACGCTCGTCCCGCTCATCAGCAGGGAGTGCAGCGTCACATCGTCCAGAAACGCAAGCTCCATCCGGATCGTCACCAGCCCGGCCCGGTCGAGCTCCATATGCTTGCGGCAGGTACACAAGTCCGCGAGCGCCTGGTGGCCGTCGCGGCCGAATTCGATCCCGGCGGAGAGTAAAGCCGCGTACAACTCCACGATCATTCGCAACTGAATCTCTATGCGAATCTCCACGGCGGTGGGCGAGAGCGTCTTCCTTTCGACGATCCACGCCCCGCACAGCGAGACCGCGGCCGTCAGCGCAGGCATCAAGCCGTGCCGTTCTTCATACGTATGTGCCTGCAGTTCAGTCGGTTGCATCCAGGTCCCCGTGGCGAAACCATCCGCCGTCAACGTATTCATCGGAGAAGGTTTACATGCCGACACGCCTTCAAGGCTCTCTCCGGCACCGTCGTCACAGTACTTCTGTGTGGTGGCGGTCCGGAGTGAAACAACCCGATGGCATGTGATACGTTTTGGCGATGATCCTCGGCATCGGTACCGACCTGATAGAAATAGCGCGTATCGCCCGCAGCGTGGAGCGCTACGGCGAGAGCTTCCTGCATCGCGTGTACACCGAAGAGGAGATCGCCTACTGCCAGCGCAAGAAGAAGAACGCAGCCGAGAGCTTCGCGGCTCGCTTTGCGGCTAAGGAGGCCGGCGCAAAAGCCCTCGGCACCGGCATCAGCCGCGGTGTTGCGTTGACCGAGTTCGCCGTCACCCGCGAACCCTCAGGACGGCCCGTGCTCCAGTTTCACGGGCGAGCCGCTGAGATCGCCAAGGCGATGGGGATTGCGCGCGTGTCGCTCTCGCTCACCCACACCAAAGAGATGGCGATGGCCGTCGTGATCGTCGAAGGGGAATGAGGCACGAGAAAGCGAACAACTTATTTTTGGCTATTTTCAGCCAAATTGGCACGCGCCGCTCTTACCTGCTAGCCTATAAGACAGCGGGCGCACATACGGTCTAGCAAGAAAGCAGTACAGCATGGCAATCGGCACAGTGAAGTGGTTTAACGACGCAAAAGGTTTCGGTTTCATTACCCCTGATGGAGGAGGCGAAGATCTCTTCGCTCACTTTTCCGCCATCTCGATGAGCGGTTTCAAGTCCCTCCAGGAGGGCCAGCGCGTGAGCTTCGACGTCACGACCGGTCCTAAGGGTAAGCAGGCTTCGAACATTCAGGGCGCATAACCCCTCCCCACCCACGCAAACCGGTCGCAGCCCAGGCTGCGGCCGGTTTGCCTTTAAGCCGGTCCCGCCAAGTTCCTTCTTCTCAGTCTGATGCCTCACGCCTCCAGGATCACTGAAAAAAACGCAGTTTTCCAGCGCAACCTTCCGCGCGAAAACGATGTCTATGCTTCCAGCAAGATAGGAGTACGACATGAAAAAGCTTCTGATTGCCGGCGTTTGCGGACTCTTCCTCACCGCCGGTATGGCACAGGCACAGATTGCGATTCGCATCGGACCACCTCCTCCCGTGCGCGAGCGCATCCCGCCACCTCCTCCTGAGCACCGCGACTGGGCTTGGCATAACGGCTACCATCGCTGGGACGGACAGCGTTATGTCTGGGTCCCCGGTGTTTACGAGGCTCCCCCCCATCCGCACGCCCGCTGGGTACCCGGCCACTGGCGCAACACACCCCGTGGCTATGTCTGGATCGAAGGTCACTGGCGCTAGGAACTTCCTGGCAGCATCACGAACGGGCCTCCCATCGTGGAGGCCCGTCACGCTATGATGTGTGCATGAACACTGAAGCCGCTGCCTTCGACGATGCCATCGTCCGCGCCCGCAAGATTCGGGTACTCATCTTCGACGTCGACGGCGTCCTTACCGATGGTCAGATCTTCGTCGCTCCCGGCCCCGATGGACATGGGATTGAGACGAAAGGCTTTGCCGCTCACGATGGTCTCGGTATCTCGCTCGCCCGCCTGGGTGGGCTCCGCGTGGGCATCATTACCAAGCGCAACTCGCAGACGGTCGCCATTCGCGCACGCGATCTCAAGCTTGAGTTCGTCTACCAGGGACAGGCCCACAAGATGCATGCTATCAACGAGATTCTCGCCAAGGCCGAGATCAATCTCGATCAGCTTGCCTACGTCGGCGACGACATCATCGATCTGCCTGTCATGAAGGTGTGCGGCCTCGCCATCGCGACGGCCAATGCGCGCCCCCAGATCAAAAACATCTCGCACTTCATCACGACCAACCCCGGAGGCTTCGGAGCGGGACGCGATGCTATCGACTTTATCCTCGAGGCGCAGGGCACGCTGGAGAGGACGATAAGCGACTATCTGGACGAAGAGAATGCCGCCGCAGCCGCGGCGGATGTCGGCCAGGGCGGTATGTAGCAGCGGCCTGCCCACACGACCGCTGTCGGTTTCACACCCATCTCCAACCATCCGGAAGGCGTTCGATCTCATGGAAACCCGCCTCTACCTGATGGCCGCCATGCTGATTGTGGGCTGTGGCTGTATCGGGTTTCTGATCGTTCGTATCAGCAATCCCTTCCTGAAGGGACTCGGGTGGCTTGCGGCAACCTTCGCCTGCGGCGTGCTGAGCACCGCCATCCTCAGCCTCGATGGACACATCCCTCGCTTCTTCCCCGAAATCCTCGGCAACTTCCTCTCCGACGTCGTAGCGTACATGTTTCTCAACGCGGCCATCCTGGAACTGACCGGCTCGAAGCGTCGCATTACATGGTTCAGCATCGCGCTCGCGGCGCTGTGGCTGCCCGGCATGATGGTGTTCACCTTCGCGCACAACAGCCACCAGCTCCGCGTGGAGTTCGGCAGCGTCGTCTTCGGTCTCCAGGTGCTGCAGTCCGCCATCATTCTGGTTCGTTCGCAGGAGAAGGGAGTCCGCGTTCCGTGTCTGTTTACGGCAACGGTGCTCTTTGCCTTCTCGGCTTTCAACTTTCTGCGCGCCGGTCTGACGGCAGTGCAGGGCCTGCCGCAGGATCTCTTTGCGCCCAGCCCGCTGCAAATCGTCAGCATCGTTGTCTATCTGACTGCGCCGCTGGGGTTTGCCTTCGGCCTCTTCTGGATGTCGACCGCCAAGCTGCGCCTCAGCTTTGAGCAACTCGCCTCCACCGATCCTCTCCTCGGCATCGCAAATCGCCGCTATTTCCGCTCCGCCTGCGAGAAGGAACTCGCGCGCTACCAGCGATCCGGCGAGGCGTTCTCGCTGCTGGTCGCCGATATCGATCACTTCAAGCGCATCAACGACCAGCACGGTCATATGGTTGGCGACGCCGTGCTCGTTGCCGTGGCGAAGAATCTCCAGACTCACCTCCGCCCGTTTGATTTGCTCGGCCGCTGGGGCGGGGAAGAGTTCGTCGTCCTGCTGCCCGCCTGCCCCCTCCCGGTAGCCCTGCAGGTAGCCAAACGCCTGCGAAGCAGCATTGAGGAGTGGTCTCAGCCCGAGATCACTCCTTCGGGTACCCCGATCCCGATCACAGTCAGTCTTGGCGTGGCGACGTATCTTGGCGTCGAGCCCACACTCGACGATCTGTTTCGCCGTGCGGACAAAGCGCTCTATCGAGCCAAATCCGCCGGTCGCAACCGCGTGTACACCTCCGACGGACCCGAGGGCGAACAAACCGCGAACAACGCGCTACAATCCCTGTATGGCTACCACGGCACCTGAGATCGACGCGGCCCTTGCCTGGGCGCACCCGGTCGTAAAGGAGTGGTTCGTCACAAAGTTCGGTACGGCAACCGAGCCGCAGCAGCATGGATGGCCATCCATCCTCGCCGGAAATCCCACCCTGATCTCCGCGCCCACCGGCTCCGGAAAGACGCTCTCCGCCTTTCTCGTCTGCATCGACCAGCTTCTGCGTCAGGCCATCTCCGGCAACCTCCTGCCCGAGACACAGGTCATCTACATCTCGCCGCTTAAGGCCCTCTCGAACGACGTGCAGAAGAACCTCGATGGTCCGCTGGCCGAGATCCAGCAACTCGCCAACCAGCGTGGCTACATGTGCCCCGAGATCCGCACCGGCGTCCGTACCGGGGACACGCTCACCCGCGAACGCCTGCAGATGCTGAAGCATCCACCGCACATCCTCGTCACGACGCCAGAGTCGCTCTACATCCTGCTCACGGCCGGTAAATCGCGGGAGAACCTGCGTCGCGTCCGCACCGTCATCGTCGACGAAATTCACGCCATCGCCGACGATAAGCGCGGCGCGCATCTGGCGCTGTCGCTCGAACGCCTCGACGCTCTCGTCTGCGGAGAGAACCGCCTGAGCCCCGGAGCCTTCCTCACCGGTCTCGCCGAGCCGCCCCTGCGCATCGGCCTCTCCGCCACGCAAAATCCCATCGAGCTGGTCGCCGCTTTCCTAACTGGCACAGACGCGGGTGCGCCACATCCCGAGTCTGGGATGTGGGTTTCCACAGAAGCCAGGCGAAGCCGCAGACCGGCCACCATCATTCAGGTAGGCCAGCGCCGCCACCTCGACCTCGCCATTGAAATCCCGTGCGAAGAACTCGGTTCCATCGCGACCACCACCATGTGGACCGAGATCTACGACAAGCTCGCCGCCTACACCGAGCAGCATCGCAGCACGCTCGTCTTCGTCAACACCCGCAAACTGGTCGAAAAGATCTCCTTCGAGCTCGCCGGACGCGTGGGCCTGGAAAACGTCGCGGCCCACCACGGATCGCTCTCGAGACTCCTCCGCCTCGACGCCGAACAGCGCCTCAAAAACGGCGAGATCAAGATCCTCATCGCCACCGCCAGCCTTGAGCTCGGCATCGACATCGGCGACATCGATCTCGTCTGTCAGATCTCCAGCACCCGCGCCGTCGCCACCGCCATGCAGCGCGTTGGCCGTGCCGGCCACTGGCGTGGAGCCATCCCCAAGGGACGCTTCTTCTCCACCACCCGCGACGACCTCATGGAGCAGGCCGCCCTCATCCGCAAGATGAAGGCCGGCGAACTCGACCGCCTCGAAATCCCCGCCGAGCCCACCGACGTCCTCATGCAGCAGATCGTCGCCATGGTCGGCGCCGAACCCTGGGAAGAAGACACCCTCTTCCACATTCTCCG
The DNA here is from genome assembly GCF_900114625.1 of Granulicella pectinivorans. NCBI lineage: Bacteria > Pseudomonadati > Acidobacteriota > Terriglobia > Terriglobales > Acidobacteriaceae > Granulicella > Granulicella pectinivorans. The sequence continues at coordinate 404,112 of NZ_FOZL01000002.1, read as the reverse complement.
CCGCGCCTATCCCTACCGCACCCTCACGCGCGAGCACTTCGACAAGCTCATCCACCTGCTCACCGAGGGCATCGAATCCAGCCGCGGCAGATACGGAGCCTATCTCCTGCGCGACGGTGTCCACGGCCAGCTCCACCCCCGCCGCGGTTCCCGCTCCATCGCCATCTCGAACGGCGGAGCCATCCCCGACGCCAGCCTCTTCGCCGTCATCCTCCAGCCCGAGGGCACCCAGATCGCCACGCTCGATGAGCACTTCGCCGTGGACTCCAGCCCCGGCGACGTCATCCTGCTCGGCAATGCAAGCTGGCGCATCCAGCGCGTCGAAGCCACCGGCAAGGTACTCGTAGAAGACGCCCACGGAGCCCCGCCAACCATCCCCTTTTGGGAAGGCGAAGCTCCTCAGCGCACCTCCGTTCTCTCCGACGGAGTAGCCGACCTCCGCCACGAAATCTCCGAGCGCACGCAAAACGTAACCCCCACCGACGTAACCCTGTTAGCAGGAAGAGCCACCAATCCGGGTGCCCCACATCTCGCTGCTGAGATGTGGGCTGCCGCCACGACCGCTCAAGTTGAACTCCACGATTGCCTCGCCTGGCTCCAGGAAAACTGCTGCATCCCCGAGTCCGCGGCCCAGCAACTCATCGCGTACATCGTCGCCGGCCGCGCCATCCTTGGTGCCGTTCCCACCAAGCGCACCATCATCGCGGAGCGCTTCTTCGACGACGGAGGAGGCATGCAACTCATCCTGCACGCCCCCTTCGGTGGCCGCATCAACAAGGCCTGGGGACTCGCCTTGCGCAAGCGCTTCTGCCGCGGCTTCAACTTCGAGCTCCAGGCCGCGGCAACCGACAACGGCATCAACATCGCCCTCGCTGAGCAGCACTCCTTCCCGCTGTCCGACGTCTTCCAGTTCCTCACGGAGCACACCGCGCAGGAGCTCCTCGAACAGGCCGCGATCGCCTCGCCCATCTTCAAGAACCGCTGGCGCTGGGCCGCCGCGCGTTCTCTGCAACTGCTGCGTTTCTCCAAAGGCAAACGCATCGCCCCGCAGATCCAGCGCACCCGCTCCGAAGACCTCCTCGCCAACGTCTTCCCCCAGGCCGCGGCCTGCTTCGAGACCATCGTTGGCGACATCGAGATTCCCGACCACCCCCTCTGCAATGAAGTCATGAAAGACGTCCTCACCGAGGCCATGGACATCGAAGGCCTCAAGCAGATCCTTCGCGATATCGCCTCCGGAGACATCCGCTGTTTGGCCGTCGACACGCCTGTACCCAGCCAGTTCGCCCACGAGCTGCTGAACGCCATGCCCTACGCCTTCCTCGATGAGGCCGACGCCAACGAACGCCGCGCCCGCGCCACCACGCTGCGCCGTGGCCTTCCGCCGACCGCCGCCGACGACGCAGGCCGCATCGACCCCGCTGCCATCGCCACCATCCGCCGCGAGATCACACCCGACCTCCGCGACGAGCACGAGCTCCACGACTTCCTCCACGCCGTAGTAGCTCTTCCAGTCGCCACAAAGCCGGGTGCCCCACATCTCGCGTCTGAGATGTGGGTTTCCAGGGAGTCCAATCACTGGCCTCAGTTCTACCAGCGCCTCGAAGCCAATGGCCGCGTCCGCACTCTGGAAGTGAACGGCATCCTCTGCTGGACCACCACCGAACGCCAGCCCCACATCGCCGCACTGCAAAATGAAACAACGTCCGTTACAAAAGAAGAAGCCATCCAGAAATTAGTACAAGGATGGTTACAAATTACGGGACCAGTCACGGCGACTGCGTTAGCCGCCCATTTAGCCCTTGATCCAGCCGACCTCTACCAGTCCTTCCTCCATATGGAGATGCAGGGCCTCCTCCTGCGCGGCGTCTTCGAAAATGCCGCAACAGACGACCCGCACGCCATCGAATGGTGCGAACGCCGCATCCTCCAGCGTATCCACCGCCTCACCCTCTCGACCCTCCGCAAGCAGGTCGAGGCCGTAGCCCCCGCCGTGTATATGCGCTGGCTTCTCGGCTGGCAGCACCTCGCGCCCCAAACCCAGCTCTCCGGCGAAGAAGGCGTCCTCGAAGCCCTCACCCAGCTCGAAGGCTTCGAAGCTCCCGCCGTCGAGTGGGAGCGCACCTTGCTCCCCGCCCGGGTAGCCAACTACGATCCCCGCTGGCTCGACGAACTCTGCCTCTCGGGCGCCGTTGGCTGGGGCCGCGTCTCCCCGCACCCCGCCTGGTCCGTGGGCGATGGTGCCGCACCCCGTCGCGTTGTCCCCACCAACGCCGCGCCCATCACCTTCTACATCCGCGAGACAGCCGACTGGCTGCCCCACGCCCTCGCCGAGCAGTGTGTCGACCAAGCCAATCTCGACCGCGCTCTCAGCCCCGAAGCTCTCACCATCCGCAACCTCCTTGCCACCCGCGGAGCCACCTTCACCAACGATCTCCAGCGCATCGCCACCCTCACCAAGCCACAGACCCAGCACGCCCTCTGGGAACTCGCCACCGCCGGCCTCGCCTCCGCCGATGGCTTTGACCAGCTCCGCGCCATGATGGATCCGCGCCGCAAGTCCCAGACTGCCGACACCACCAAACGCCCCACCCGCACCAGTGCAGGCCGTTGGAGCCTCCTCTGCGAAGTGGATCCACCCGCGCCGGATATCCGTCCCACCAAGGCCGAACTCCAGCAACAAGCCATCGCCAAAGCCCGCCAACTCGACGCAGCGCTCGAATCCGCCGCGCGCATGCTCCTCGCCCGCTACGGCATTCTCTTCCGCGATCTCCTCACCCGCGAATCCAACGCCCCCAAATGGCGCGACCTCCTCGGCATCCTGCGCCGCCTCGAAGCCCGTGGCGAGGTGCGTGGCGGACGCTTCGTCACGGGCTTCACCGGCGAGCAGTTCGCCCTGCCGCACGCCGTCGAGAGCCTTCGCACCGAACGCAACCAGGGCTCGGAGGTCGAAGTCACCGTCGCCGGAGCCGACCCCCTCAACCTCGCAGGTATCGTCGTTCCCGGTGAGCGCGTTCCTTCGATCCCCGGCAAGCAGGTCGTCTATCGCAACGGGGCAGCCATCCAGCCGGACGCCATCCTTCCCGCCTCCGCTCCCCGCAAACGCAGCCTGCCCACCTTCAACCCACCGCTTGCTCCCGTGGCGACTCCGGACCGCCTGACCCTGTTCTAGACCCCGCCTTGAGACGTGGGGATCACTGCTAGAATGCGTCTAGTAACCCGGTACAATTCCATCCAAAAGGACCAGGCGAGGTGAATTCCATTACCCACAACCGGTCGTTTCTCGTGCTCCTGGCTCTCGCGCTGGTCGTGTCTCTTGGCTCCGCCGTTTCCAACGGCCGCAGTATGGAAAGAGAACACGCCAAAAACCCGTCCCTGACGAGTCTGATGTACGGGGTCGGTCCCACCACTGCAAGCCTGCTCGCCGGTCATGGTCTCACCACCTGCAACGAAGACATGGGAACGATCGGCAATCCCATCTGTTTCCATTCCGGCCGCATGCCGGTCGCCACTCTGGTCGTCGCGAGCGGCATACGCCTGTTGGGCGATCACTACTTCCGCGTGGGAGTCTTCAAGACGCTTCTGCTTCTTATCCCCCTCGTCATGGCGATGTATCTGGTGTGTCTCCGTCTCCCGGAGAACAGCCCATGGCGCTACCTCGCGATCCTGGCTCTTCTGATCTATCCATTCTTTAACACGCAGTTTCTCAGCGACGTCGTCAATCTTCCCGTGGAAGAAGATTACCTCTATAGCTTTCTCGCGCTCGCCCTGGCGGTTGTCCTCTTTCCAGCTCCAAAGGGAAGCTGGCTTCGCAGTCATCCGATCGCCGAGGGCCTCCTGGCCGGCTTCGCGGTGGGTAGCCTCTATCTCTCTAAGAGCTCGATGATCCTTGCAGCGGCCGTCCTGCTCCTTGCCTATGTGCTTCGCACCCGCGAATCCGCCGCAAGAGTCATCGCGGTATGCCTCGCCCTGTGCTTTCCTCTTGGCTGGGCCGCATATCAGCACCACTCTAGCGGCCGCTACACGCTCGGCACCAGCTACGACGGCATCAACTTCCACAAGGGAAACAATCCCATCTTCGTCTCGATCTATCCGATTCCTCCAGATATCACGCTCGATAGCTACGACCCGCAACTGAATGTCGGCAAGTGGTTCCCGGACGAGTGGGCTTTTAACGACTACCACCAGCACGAGGCAATTGCCTTCATCAAGGCTCATCCCCGGCAGATCCTCCGCGTCGACGAGGACAAGCTTGCCATCATCTTCTTCTCTCTCAAAAAGCAAGGCGCGACGAGATCGCATGGCATGGCGTTACGGTTGGAGCAGGTCGGCATGCTGCTGTTCCGCCTCACCTTCTGGGCGAGCATCCTCCTCTCCGTGGTCGCTCTCTTTCTCCGTTGGCCCGCTCTGCGCTGGGATGGTCTATGTTTCCTGGCTCTGGTCGCTGCGGTCGCACTCCCATACGTAGTCGGCTTCCCGTTCACCCGGCACTTTGCTGTGCTGATCTACCCCTCGGTGCTGTTTTGCTGCCGCGCCATCGAGGTGTGGCCGAAGCGCGCTCTGGCTGAGGCCTAAGCTCGATCTGCCATGCCGCTTCCAGGCATAAAATGGTCCATACAATGTCCACCGAGCCACAGCCGACGCCGCAGCAGGATCCGGAACTCGACCCCGAAGACTTCTACTTCGATGGTCCGTACCTGGTCTTTACGGAGGCATATCACCTCAAGCGTGGTTACTGCTGCAACTCCGATTGCCGCCACTGCCCGTACAAGTAATCGGGAGATCCGCTAGTTCGTCTCGGCCGGTAGAGGCGCAAGCGCTGCCGTACTGGCCATCGAGGTCTTCTTCATCGCCTTGGCATTGCTGATGATCGTGACCACGCGCGAATCCTTGCTGTACTTCCCAAGAATCGGATCGTCGTAGATCGCATCCGAAAGGTTCATCCCTCCATCCGCCGCCAGCACGAGGGAGTGCAGCATCGCGTCGATCTTGCCCTTCGTCGCGAAGATCCGTGCCATCTCCAGGCAGAAACGGGCTCTATCCTCGGCGGAGAGCACATGGGCGGAGATGCCTCCATCGGAGGAGCGCGTCCCGAACTCCGGATCCAGCTCCAGCGCCGCCGCGAACTCTTTGCGCGCCCGGCTGAAGTCCTTCTCACCGATCAGCGCCGTTCCCAAATTCGAATGAAAGACTGAAGACGCCGGATTGAGCTTCAACGCCCTGCGATAGTCCGACACCGATGCCGGGTAGCGCCCGTCGACATACTCCGTCGCGCCCAGGTTATTCCACGCATCGGAGTTCTTCTTATCCTGCTTCAATGTCAGCCGAAAGTAGGCCCGCGCTCGGTCCGGATGATGCAGGATCAGCTCCGTCACGCCCAGCTTGTTCAGCACCTGCTCCTTGTTGGCTCCGTGACGATACGCGGCCAGGTAGAATTCGAGCGCCTCTTCCGGAAAGCGCCTCGCCCGCAACACATCGCCCGCGGTCTCCAGCTCTTTGCTGCTGCTCGTGTCGATATCCGGCAGGTACTTCGCCACGCGCATCCACTCTTCTTCCCGATGCAAAGCCTGCATCGCATCGGCCGCCGCCTGTTTGGCGCGCGCTGCCTGTAAAGGGCTCGCGACCGCATCCTGCGGCGTGTTCGTCGTTATATCCGCCATCGCGCGGCCGGGGGAGAAAAGAAGCGCACTGGTCAGTGCAAGTCCCGAGGCAGCGGCTGCTCCACGCAGCCAGAAGCATCCCGGACACTGCCCAAAACGGCTCCAACAGCGAATGAAAAATTGAAAGACCCGCATCCACAACGTCGTGTGTACCATGGGCCACCTCGAACAATTGGCCACAATAATCCTCCCAACACCTGCCAGTGTCAAGAGAAATGCGGTAGTCGCGAGGATATGCGAAAGACGCGCCCGCTAAAGCGCCGGAGCCGAAGCAACCGGAGCGGCAACAGCCGGCTTCGATGGCCCCTGTACCGCCAGAGCCATGCGCGGGAAGCTGAAGCTCATTCCGGCGTCGTCGATCACATTCACCTGGCACGTGTAGGTGCCGGGCTTCAACTGCGTCAAAGGCACATCGAACTGAAACGCCACGGCGCCCCGCTCCGGAATGTTGATCTCATCGGCCTCCACCAGCGGCGTCTCATACACCTTCACGCTTCCGCTCATGAACTGGATGCTGGTCAGCACCTTCACCGGCCCGCCCACGCGACGCCCGAGCCCTGGTGAAGCCGCGGGCTCTGCCGCCCCCTTCACCTTCGCCGGATCGTAGACCTCGTACAGGAAGTAAAGGTGCTGGTCCTGCCGGAAGACGTGCGGCACATTCGGAATCCACTCCACGCCATCGCGGATCAGTGGATTCACCACCTTCTTGGCGGTATTCGGAGTCCTCTGGCTCGACATCACCACCGAGCTCAGCTTTAGCGGAATCTTCTTCAGATCGGGCACGTTGATGTCCGTCTCGAAGCTGCCCATGTTGCCCGTCTGGTTCTCGCGCACGACGAACTTCAGGTGATACTTCCCCGGAGCCAGCGTGAATCCCGTCGAGTATTGAATATTCTTCTTCTGCACCTGCTCCGCCGCATCCAGCGCCAACTTCACCGTGTCGCGAATATTGCCCACCGCGATGCCTTGCGCGTTCTTCACCTGGCCGATGATGTCGATGGTGGCCTTATCCTTATCGCCGTTCTTGATCGAGTTGATCTGCGACCCCGGAATAATCAACTGCACCGGCACATAGAACTTGCCTTCCTCAAGACGGAAGTAAAGCGCCTGCAGATAGATCGCCACATCGGTCGCCGGCAGATCGCTGCGAATCGCCTCGGTCAGCGCAAGCTCGCGATCCTCCGTCTTCGCATGCTGGAAGTCGGCGGGCGCATAGTATCCAGGCCTGTATTCGACCTTGGCATCCGAGCGATTCAGCTTGATCGTCAGGTGCCGGAACGTGCCGTCCTTCGCCTGGTTCGTCGATTTGAACCCAAGGATGTAATATGCCTCGGTATCGTGCTGCACCTGCTGGAACGCCGGCGCGAAGTCGTTTGAATCGAAGAAGGCCTTGCCGCCCGTATCGGCGCTCAGCGTGCCCAGGGTCTCCTGCGAACTGAAGTTTGCACTGAACTGCGCCGTCACCGCCTTACCGCTATAGGCCGAGTTCCCGCGCAGGCTTCCCTTGCTCGCATCGCCCACCGGAGGCAGCGCCTGCAACCCGCGCGTGTCCACGCTGTAGATGGCCATGTTCGCCTTGGTTGCCTCGTTGGTCGCGGCCCGCAGGCTCGCCTGGTTCTCAATCCCGTTGCGCGTCAGTCCGCCCGAGAAGTAAAGCATCGACTTCTTCTGCTCCACCTTCTCCAGGCTTTTCGCAATCGTGCGAATCGCCAGCAGCTCCCGATCCGTATTCAGGCTGTTGTACTCCGTATCGTCGGCTGCGAATGCGGTCGTGTCGTCGCTCGTGCCATCGGTCGAACCTGTGCCGCCGTTCGCGAATCCCGTCGTGTCCGTGCCGTTGTACTTCGAAAGCCCACGCAGCAGGGCAGTCTTGTCGCCGGTAAAGTCCTGGTCCATCGTCAACCCGGTCGACATGCTCACCAAAGCCACCAGATCCGCGGGCTGCATCTGCTTGTTCACATAGTCGTTGGCCGCATCGACCGCGCGGTCGATGTCCTCATCCTGCATCGAGCTCAGGTCGAAGAACATCACGATCAGCCGGTGATCCCGCAACTGCTGCGGCTGCGCGGCGAAGTTGCGCTCCAGCATATCCGCGACGGAAGCCTTGCCCGAAACCGTCGAGTTCATCTCCGCCAGCTTGGCCGCATCGTCGACGTTCTGGTAGTCGAAGCTCGCCACCGTCTGCGGCTTGCCGTTCTCCAGAATCGTGAAGTCGCTCGCCTTCAACCCCTTCACCACGGCTCCCGTCTTCTTATCCCGCACCACGACGTTCGTCAGCACGATGTTTGCCGTCGCATGCAGCACAAAGGTCTGCCCGCCGCCCTGCTGCGGAGCTTGCTGCGCCACGCCAGGCCCCACCATCACGCCACACATCACCGCTGCCATCAAACGTCGCATCTTCTCTCCAACTTGCTTGGAACCTACAACTGACAACTGCCGTTAGAACCTGTACCGTGCCTGCACCTGCAACGCGCGCATCGAAGCCGCACTCGTCACCTGACCGTAGTTGGCCGAGTTCACCGTCGTGTTGATGCCGCTGTACTGCACCGTGTTGAATACGTTCGTTGCTGTGACGCGAGCCTCGAACGAACGCGTATCGCCAAGCGGCACGGTGCGCGAAAGGGAAGCGTTGGTCGAGATCGTGCCCGGTCCTTCAATGGAGTTGCGCGACGCCGTTCCAAAACCGTTTGCCGGCTTCACAAAGGCGGCGGTGTTGAAGAACGACTTCAATTGCCCAGCTCCTGCGATCCCCTGCGTAAATACCCGGTCCGGACGCAGCGTGTAATTTCCGCCAGCCAGCAACTGGGCCGCGCTGCTTGAGTACGACGGCGTAAAGTACGTGCCGCTTCCAAACGTAAACGTCCCGCTCAGGCTGAAGCCATCCAGCAGATGCGACATCGTCCCGCCCTTCGCAAGAAAAGCGCGATTCGGCCCGAACGGAAGCTCGTACACAAAGTTGCCCGTTAGGTTGTGCCTCTGGTCGAAGCTGGAGTTGCCCTCTTCCAGATCGAGCCGCTTGTCGTTCTGCACCGTCGTCCCCGCGCTTCCACCGATCGAAGAAGCATTGTCGATCGAGTGTCCGTACGTATACGTAGCGCCCAGCGCGATCCCCTTCTGCTGTCTCTTCTGCAGGCTCACCACCAGCGAGTTTGAGTGCGACCCCGCCAGCGAGTCCTCATACGTAAACGCCGCCGCGTTCGAGGTAACCGCCGTCGCCGTGTGGTTCGGCGCACGCACGATATCCAGGTTGCTGCCCTTCGCGCCGTTATACCCAATGTTCAGCACCGTGCCCATCGGCAGCGTCCTCTGGATGTTCACGTTGAACACCTGCACCATGCCCAGCCGGTAGTCCTTGTTTACCGAATAGTTGTTCTGGATCGTCGTCGCCGAGCAGCCAAAGCCGTTCGCCAGCGTCATATTCGCAGCCCCGGTTGTGCTCGTTGTCGTGCATCCCGTCGAGCTGATGGTTGTACTCGCCACATTCGTCTGGGTCGCCGCGAACGGTGGCTGGAACGACAGCGACTTCGCAAACGTTCCGAACTGCCCCGTGTTGTAGTTGATCCCATAGCCGAACCGAACCACCGTCTCCTTGGTGAACTTCGGCCTCCACGCTGCGCCAAAGCGCGGCGCGTACATCGTCCTGTCCGGGTTCACCAGGCCCCGCGGATACTTGCCGCCATACGTGCCCACACCGCCCGGCTGCACCGCATCCACGACAGTGAAGTCCGCGTTGTGGTCCAGGTTCACCAACCGGTTGTTCTTCTCCGTATACGGCGCGAAGTACTCATACCGCAGCCCATAGTTCAGCGTCCAGTTCGACGACACGCGGAAGTCGTCTGTCACGTACCAGTCGTAGACGTTATCCCGCAGGTAGATCTTGTTTAACCCCGCCTGCAGCTTGGTCTGCGTGGGCAGACCCAGCAGAAAGTCCGCGAAACCCGAACCCGAGGTGACCTGCCCGGAGCTGCTCGCCGTGGCGTCCCGGTCCTTCGGGCTCTCCGTACCGTAGCCCGAGAACGAGAACGACCCCAGCGGATTGCTCCCACCGATCGAGTCCGCATGCACCCGGCGAATGTCGAGCCCGAACCGGAAGTTATGCTTCTTGTGCCGCCAGCTCACGAAGTCCGAGAAACTGATCGTCTGGTTGATCGTCTCGCTCGGCGTCGCGTTCGAAAGACCCGCGAAGTTCGTAATCGAGATCGACGGCAGCCCGTTGTAGAACCTCGGATCGGAGATGCTTCCCGCACGGTTCGGAATGTTGATGTTCGCTATCGCCGAGGGATCGGTCGCCGTGTCCGTAAAGTAGTTTTTCGCCGCCGCGCTGCTACGGTTCCAGTTCACCGAAGCATTGTTCGAAAGCCTTCCATAGCTCACGGTATAGCCCACGTTCAGACTGTTGCCGTCGCTGAAGGAGCTTCCCCCCAGGGGCAGGAAGATATTCCGGTTGTCCTGCGCCGAGTGCGAGTAGTTGTAGGCCACGTTGAAGTTCTGCCGCAGCACCGGAGGTGCGTTGCGATTCTGCCCGCCGGCCCCTCGACCCCCGCCTCCACCGCCGCGTCCAAACCGGCTTCCCGGTGGAAGAGCCTGCCCCAACTGCCTCTGGTAGCGCGTGTTGATCGCGATGTTGTTCGACCCCGCGTTCGAGATCGTCTGGTAGTTGTACGCCGTCGGATCGGTCGTCTGGATATTCGGGGCAGGGTAGTAGTTCAACAGCGCCAGCGCCTGCGCGGAGATGGGCGTCGTGCCGTTCGAAAGCTTGTTGCCCGGTATCGCCAGTCCCGTCGCCGGATCGTACAGCGTCACCGGAACGAGCGCGCCATTGATCGACTGCGCCGACTGCGAAAAGTCTCCCGTCCGCTCCAGCAGGGTCGGCACGCGCACCGGATTCGGAAGAAACGCATTCAGGTTCTTCTGTCCGGTCAGGTTGATGAACATGAACTGCCGCGTGTCCGGCTTCGTCAGGTGCGGGATATACGGCGAACCCGCCAGGCTCACACCAAAGCGATTCGAGTACGCCGAAGGATTCGTCTGCGGCAGAAGTGTCGGCGACCACGGCGCCGAGTTCAGCGCCGAGTTGCCCCCCTGATAGAAGACGCTGCCATGCGGCTGCGACGGGTTGAAGTTGCGGAACGCCCCTCCACCCCCGCCCCCACGTCCGCCACCGCCGCCACCTCGTCCACCGCCACCGCCAAACCCGCCCGGACCGCCTGGCCCACCCCCCGGTCCCCCAAACCCGCCGCCGCCGGCAATCATCTGCCCCAGCATTCCCACCAGACCCTGCGTCGGGTCCTGTCCCTGCGCTCTCGCCTGCGCCAGCGCATCGGTCACCCTCTGCCGAATGTCGTCCTCGCTAAAGCTTGCCAGTCCGTTCGTCGTCCCCTGCTGTCCGCTCACCGCAACCGCGTCGCCGCCATCCCCGCTCAGCCCGTTCAGCGACGGTAACTGCGCACCCCCCGTGGGAGCCGCCGCACTCGCATCCGCCAGCGAGGCATCGCCGCCCGTCACATCGAGCGACTGCACACCGCGCCCCTGCAGATTCGCCGCGCCTGCCCTGCGTCCTCCGCCGGTTGCACCCGCTGTACTGGCGGTCTGCGTAGCCTCCGCCGCCGCCACCCGCGACGCCAACTGCATCCCGAAGTCCGCCACCTGTACCGGCAGCCCGCCGTTCTCGCTCGCCGCATTCACGACCACTTCCTTCGTGTCGCTGGCGAACGCGGCGAGCTCCGCCTTCACCACGTAGCGCCCGTTCTTCGGAATCGTCATCGCGTACGAACCGTTCTCGTCGGTCGTCGTCGCGAACTTCTTACCGGTCAACGTATTGGTCGCCGTAATCCCCACGCCCGGCAGAGGCACGGCGCCAGCCTTCGCAGATCCACGAATCGTCCCGCCGGTAGCAACCGCTGGAGCCGCCGCTTGAGCAGCTGGCGCAACCGCCGGAGCGTTCTGCCCAAAGCTCAAACCGCCCGCAGCAAAAACAGCCGCGAAAACCGTACCTGGAATCCATCGCATCATCTGCCGCACACATCTCCTTCAATACCCTTGAACCGTCCAACAAACTGTCATCCTGAGCGGAGCCCAGCCGAGTCGAAGGACCCCGAAGCACCCGAACCGGCCATCGAACGCAAAATCCCTCCGCCGCGACTGCCGAGCACCCACATCGAGCGTCGGAGAGGTGGCCGGCAAACTACTGCGGCGCAGCCGGAGCACCCGCAGCCGCCCCATCCTGATTCCGCCGCCGTCCTCCCCCAGCTCCCGGAGCGCGCGGAGCCATCACGCTCAGCTCCTTCGGCACGAACACGCCGTTCTTCACCGCACCCTGTCCGCCCACCGAGTCACCCACCTTGATGTCCATCAGGGTAATGCTCTCCGCCGGAGGCCCCTGCCGCACCGCGCCCGCGTCCACCGGACCACTGCCCGCCATGAAAGCCCGCATCCCGGCCCCGCCGCGCTTGAACGACGTGGTCTCATCCACCTCGATCTTCTGCGTCACCCCATCCTGCCGCAGAATCGTCAGCGTCGTCTCATCGATCGCCGTCACCTTCCCCACGATGAAGACCTTGCCCATCCCCTCGCGCATCTTCTTCACCTGCTCCGCGTCCACGACGGTCAAAAACATCGCATGCACCGTCTTCGTCGGAGCGTCCAGCAGCCCCATCGCCCCAATGCTCGAGCCCACCGTGATCGCGGCGATCTTGACCGGTTGCCTATCCTTCATCACCCGCGTGTTGGTCGTCGTCACCACCTGGTAGGTCTCCCCGCCATCGGTCTTCACGGTCAGCGTGCCATCCGTGGCAGCGGTCACGGTGCCCCGCACCATCTGCCCGCCACCGGCGAAACCGCCGCCCGGAGACCCATCCTGAGCCTGCGCCGCGACCACCCCCGAAAGTAGCAGAGCCAGCGCGATCCGCCGTCCGAACGAAGCTATTCCCAAACCACGCATACACAACCTCTCACTCACCGGCATCCCGGCGAGTATTTGTCTCTTTGGAGATAAAGACGCGATCCCCCCGCGAAAGACGCTGTCAGCCGACATATATTTCCACCCGTCCACAGACGGTGTGCCCTCCTCCGCTACACTACCGCCATGCATGACATCGCGCGCGACCCTCATCATGAGCACCACTTCACCTCGACCGAAACCGTGCGCGACATCGTCATCGGCCTCTCCGACGGACTCACCGTACCCTTCGCCCTCGCCGCCGGCCTCTCCGGAGCCATCGCGTCCACGCATATCGTCGTCCTCGCCGGCCTCGCCGAGATCGCGGCTGGCTCCATCGCCATGGGCCTTGGTGGCTACCTCGCCGCCCGTGGCGACGCCGAGCACTACGCCTCCGAGCTGGCCCGCGAGCAGGACGAGGTCGTCACCCGTCCCGACGACGAGGCCGAGGAGATTTACGAGATCTTCGCCCAGTACAAAGTCCCCCGCGAAGCCGCGAAACCGGTCCTCGAAGCCCTCCAGCAGAACCATCCCGCCTACGTCGACTTCATGATGCGCTTCGAGCTTGGCCTCGAAGCCCCTGCTCCCAACCGGGCCCACCGCTCCGCCCTCACCATCGCCGCGGCCTACATCGCCGGCGGCTTCATCCCGCTGCTTCCCTACATGCTCCTCCAGCACGTCATCCCCACCCCCGGCGCCCTGCCGCCGGTCACCCTCGCACTCCGGCTTTCGGTCGTCATCACTCTCCTTGCCCTCGCCATCTTCGGAGCCCTCAAAGGCCGTCTCCTCGGCACCGGAACCCTGCGCTCCGCATTCCAAACCGCGAGCATCGGAGGCGCCGCCGCCGCCGTCGCCTACACCCTGGCCCATCTCCTCAACGGCCACGCCTAACGGGTGATCACAATCTCCAGATACTCACTCGGCACGACCATCGTCCCATCCTCAGCCCGGTTCAGAGATCCCACCAACTCCATCAAGTCCTTCGTCAACCCGGCCCGCCCAGCCTCATCGAGCGCCAGAAACGTCTTGTGCATCGGCCCATAGTACGTCTTGAACCCCTCCAGCCAGGCCGCCGGACTCGCCGACCGAAACACAAACTGCCGCGCGACTGTCTCGATCTTCGCCACGCCAGAAAACAGCTCCGTCAGCCGAGCCTCCGTCCCCCACACCGAGGGTGGCTTCAGCCCAGCCGGCGGCGGCAGATACTTCCCAATACACCTGAAGATCTGCCCCACAAATCCCCCCGGCGTCCAGTTCGCCATCCCAATCGTCCCACCCGCCTTGCACACCCGCATCATCTCCATCGCGCACCGTTCCTGGTTGGGCGCGAACATCACTCCCACCGTCGAGATCACCGCGTCGAACGACCCATCCTCAAACGGCAGATTCTCCGCATCCGCCTCCTGGAACGCGATCCGAAACCCTTCCGCCTCCGCCCGCGCCTCGCCCTGTTCCAGCAGAGCAGGCACATAATCCGTCGAGGTCACCCAGCACCCCCTGCGCGCGGCCGCCAACGACGCATTCCCGCTACCCGCCGCCACATCCAGCACCCGCCACCCGCTGCGCACGTCCATCGCCTCGCACAGCAACTCAGCCATCAGCACGATCGTATTGCCGACCACGGCATAGTCACCGCTCGCCCAGGCCGCCTGCTGCTTCACCTTGATCGCCACCAGGTCCATCGCATCCGCCATCCCATCCTCCGTCGTTCGGCCATTTATACATCCCCACCATGCGGTCGCGCCCAAAAAATCCACCGACCGATCCCTGCCGGATGCATCCAATCTTGAATTACGCTCGAAACGCCACAATCGGCCCGCGCCGATCCCATAAGATAGTCACCACACCCCGGGAGACCCCATGCCGACCACCACCTCTGCCTCCGCTCTGGCCGAATCCCTCCTCACCCGCTTCCGACTCGTCCGTTCCGCGACCATGGCCCTCGTCGGCCCCCTCACCCCCGAAGACCTGATGGTCCAGTCCACCCCCGAGGCCAGCCCGGTCAAGTGGCACCTCGCCCACACCACCTGGTTCTTCGAGACCTTCATCCTTCGCGACTTCCTCCCCCACTACAAGCCCTTCCACCCCGACTTCCTCTGGCTCTTCAACTCCTACTACAACTCCCTCGGCGACATGCCCGAGAAGAAGCTCCGCGCCAGTTTCTCCCGGCCCCCCCTCGACCAGATCCTCGCCTACCGCATCCACGTCGACGCCGCCGTCGAGCAGCTTCTCGCAACGACCGTCGACGACGAGCCCATCCGCCGCATGGCCCTCGGCTTCGAACACGAGCAGCAGCACCAGGAGCTCATCGCCACCGACATCAAGCACGCCCTCTTCACGAACCCCCTCCACCCCGCGTACAAAGAAGCTCCAGAACAAAAGGGAATCGCCCCCGCCCTCACCTTCACCACCTACGCTCCAGAAAACGGCCTCGTCCAGATCGGCGTCACCCCCGACCCCAACTCCCCCGAGGCCTTCGCCTTCGACAACGAGACCCCCCAGCACACCGTCTTCCTTCGCCCCTTCGCCCTGGCCGACCGTCTCGTCACCTGCGCCGAATACCTGGCCTTCATGAACGACAACGCCTACACCCGTCCCGAACTCTGGCTCTCCGAGGGATGGACCACCCTCCGCAACGAGGGCTGGCAGGCCCCGCTCTACTGGACCCGCGACCAGGCCTCTCCAACGGGCTGGAAGATCTACACCCTCCACGGCTTCGAACCCCTGCCCGAGCAGGACGGCCTCGCCGAAACCCCCGTCTGTCACCTCAGCTTCTTCGAGGCCGATGCCTTCGCCCGTTGGAAGGGGTGTCGTCTCCCCACGGAATTCGAGTGGGAATACGCCGCCACCCAATCCCCGATCCCTGCCGCCTCCAACTTCATCGAGACCGAAGCCCTCCACCCCACCCCCGCCACCACCACCCAGCTCTTCGGCGACACCTGGGAGTGGACCGCCAGCCCTTACACCGGATACCCCGGCTACAAACCCCTCCCCGGAGCCCTCGGCGAGTACAACGGTAAGTTCATGTCCTCGCAGATCATCCTCCGCGGAGGCTCCTGCGTCACCCCCGCCACCCACATCCGGTCCACCTACCGCAACTTCTTCCCTCCCTCCACCCGCTGGCAGTTCTCCGGACTCCGTCTCGCAAAGGAGGTTTAGCCGTGTCAGGCATTGTCAGCAGACTTTGCACTCCTGTCCATCAAATGTTCTCCGGGCCGCACCCCATGGGCTATACATCGCATCGAACCCAGACATACACTCGCTCAGTGTTGAAGAGGGAACCGGTTTGCCCACAGCAGAAGCAGTCTCCACCACCCAGGCCGTAGCCCTCGCCGCCAGCGCGGGCCTCACCGTAACCCCGCGCACCCTTCCGCCGTGGCTCTTCTACGACGAGTCCGGCTCGCATCTCTTCGAGCAGATCACCGCCCTCCCCGAGTACTACCTCACCCGCACCGAGCGCGCCATCTTCCAAGCAAACGCCCGCGAAATCATCTCCTCCGTCCTTGCTGAGAACGCCGAACATCTCACCATCGCCGAACTGGGCGCAGGCACCGCGACCAAGACCGGCATCCTCCTCCGCGCCGCCATCGCCCGCCAGCCCGAGCTCCTCTATCAACCCATCGATGTCAGCCAGACCTGCCTCGACGAGGCCACCGAGCTGCTGGAGCGCGCCATCCCCGGCCTCCTCGTTCGCCCCCAGCTCGCCAACTACACCACCGAACCCATCTCCCTCGAGCGCCCCGAAGGCGCCAGGATCCTCGCCCTCTACATCGGCTCCAGTATCGGCAACTTCTCGCCCGAAGAGGCCCAGGCCATCCTCGCGAACCTCCGCGCCCAGCTTCAGCCCGGCGACGTCATCCTCCTCGGCACCGATCTGGCACCCAGCCCCGCAAAGTCCATCGCCACTCTACTAGCCGCCTACGACGACGCGGCAGGAGTCACCGCCGCCTTCAACCGCAACATCCTCACCCGCCTTAACCGCGACCTCGACGCCGACTTCCGCCCGGAGTGTTTCCGCCACGTAGCCCGCTGGAGCGCGATCGAATCCCGCATCGAGATGCACCTGGAATCGCAGCACCGCCAGACGGTCCATCTCCGCGCCTGTGATCTGACCATCACCTTCGAACAGGGCGAGACCATCCACACCGAGAACAGTTACAAATTCACCCAACCCGCCCTTGCGGAGCTCTTCAAGACCACCGGCTACACCCCGACTAAGACCTACCACGACGAAAAGAACCTCTTCGCCGTAACTCTAGCCACCGCAGTCTAGCGAGCCACAAACCCGGGTGCCCCACATCCGCTTCTGAGATGTGGATGTGCCTGTCAGCGATCAAGCCCCTTGGTCGCCCCGTCGAACGCAGCCGGCACCCGAAACGGTTCCACGGCAATCCGCTCGTACCGCACCTCCAACACAGTCAGCGTCTCCGTGCCGCCCGGCGCACGCAGAACCACCTCGTCGTACTCTCCCGCTTTCATCAAGGCGCGCCCCAGCGGCGACTCCCAACTGACATGGCCGCGGTCGAGATCGACTTCATCGGTCCCGACGATGCTCACCACCCGCTCTTCCCCCGCGGCATTTGCATACCGCACGGTCGCCCCAAAGAACGCCCTCGTCGCCCGCAGCCCCGTCCTCGGAGCCTCCGGGTCGACCACCTCCGCGGCTTCGATCCGCTTGGTCAGGAAGCGAACCCGTCCATCGATCTGCCGCAGCCGCCGCTTGCTGTACTGGTAGTCGGCATTTTCGCTGCGATCGCCATTGCTCGCAGCCCACGCCACCACCTGCACCACGGCTGGACGATCCTTGGTGATCAGGAAATGGCGCTCCTCTTTCAGGCGTTCGATCCCGGCTGGAGTGATGTAGTTCTTGCCGTGGTTCGCCGGCGCGGGTTCCTCGGCCTTCGGTCTTCTCGTAAACCCCTTTTGCAAATCGCAACCCCTCAGAGCGCCGTTCGATCGAAACTAAGGCAGGACCTTCGTCACACCCGTCTTCACATCAATCGTCCAGGGCTTAGGCTCCGGCAGCTTCAAAACCCCATCCCCAATCTCCACCGGCATCCAAAGATACCGCGAGTCCCAAAGCGTCTTCGCCTTCCACACATCCCCCATAAAGATCACCGAAGTCGTCTTCGTCCCCACAATCTTCAGCAGCAACGTAGACTGCGACCCATACGTCTTCGTCTCCGGCGGAGCGATATCCTTGAACTCCGACCAAGGCCCTTCCAGGCTCGTAGCCGTAGCGTACTTGTTCGGATTCGCATTCCACCCCGTCAGCGCCGACCCGACCGCATAGTAAAGACCCTTGTAATGCACCAGAGCCCCACCCTCCATGTGCATCGGGATTAACGTCATCTGCTTCTCAATCCCCATGAAGTCGTCGGTCAGCTTCTCGATCCGGAACCCAAACGGCCTGTCCTCGGTAATCAGATACGCCGTCCCATCGTCATCCACAAACTGCCCGATATCCCGGCTCTCATGCCCCAGCGGCCGAAAGCTCTTCACATACGTGTAATCCCCATCCACCTTGTCGCTCACCGCGATCCCCACCCGAGCCAGCCCATACCCCGGCCCTCCGGGCCTCTCCGGCCCGTCAATATGCATATACATCACAAACTTCTTCGTCTTCGCATTGAAGTAGACCTTCGGCCTCTCCAGAATCCAGTGCGCCCCAAAGTTCTCCGGATCGGCAAACGCAATCAGCTTTCGAAACTTCCAGTGCACAAGATCCTTCGACGAGTAGCAACCGACGTATTTCTTCGAAGTATCCCGCCCCTGCTCCCGCTCTTCGCCAAACCAGTAAAACGTCTTTCCCTGTTTGAGAATCCCGCCCCCATGCGCCTGAATCTGCCGCCCCTGGTCATCCTTCCAGACCTCACCGGGCCGGATCACCCCCTGCGCCGAAGCCCCAACGGTAAGCGCAAGCAGCAGAAAGAGCCACAAACGAGGGTGCCCCACATCTCGCCTCTGAGATGTGGGTGTCTCCGTGCCTGGAATCCTAAACTTCGCTTCGAACATAATCCCCACTCTTCCCCCCACTCTTCCTCAACAGCACAACCTCACGAATCCGAATCCCTTTATCCAGCGCCTTGGTCATGTCATACACCGTCAGCGCCGCGACCGAGGCCGCCACCATGGCCTCCATCTCCACACCCGTGCCAGCCGTAGTCGCCGCGGTCGCCTCGATCTTCACCCCACCCGCCACCACCGTAGCCGCAACATCCACAAAGCTCAGCGCCAGCGGATGACACATCGGAATCAACGAAGACGTTTGCTTCGCCGCCATAATCCCCGCAAACCGCGCCACCTCCAGCGGATTCCCCTTCGGGTTCTGCGGCAGCGCCGCCAGCACCGCCTCGGAGAGCTCCACAAACGCCCCCGCCGTCGCCTCCCGCCGCGTAGCCGTCTTCCCGCTCACATCCACCATGTGAGCCTCCCCTGCCTCATCGTAATGCGACAACTTGCTCATCGATCTCCCGTCCGTATATTCCAGACCACCTTGCCCATCGAGAGCAACGAAACGGCCACCTGCAGCCAGATCGAGACTCCCCCGATTCCACCCAGCCGCCATGGCTGCCAGCCAATCTCGAACACACCCAACCCAAACATCACCATTCAGCCGCAAAGTTCGAGATAGAGGCTGCGTTTCGTCCGGGCAGTTGGTCGCGTCTGGCTCATCCCCGCATCCTACCGCAGCAGCACCGAAATCACCTCACCCGCCGCAAACTCCCCCTCCCGCTGCGGCAGCACCGCATAGCAGTTCGCCCGCGCATTCGCCGCCATATCCCCCGACCCCTGCCACCCAACAAGCGTCACCGAAGGCCCAACCCGATCCCGCCCCAACCGAGCCGGCAGAAACCGCATCCGCCCCGTACTCCCCGGCACCGCCTCACGCAAAGCAGCTTGCACAAACAACGGCCCCTCCACCACCCCACCCGCCATCGCCTTCAAAAAAGGCTCCACAAAGCAATGAAACGTAACCTGCGTCGAAACCGGATTCCCCGGCAACCCAAAGAAGTAGCACGCCTTCGCCCCGTCCCGCTCCGGCAGCCGCCCGAACACCACCGGCTTGCCGGGCTGCATCTTCACCCCGGTAAAAAAGAACTCCGCCCCCAGCCCGGCGAGCACCTCCTCCACCAGGTCGTACTCTCCCATCGACACCCCACCCGACAAGATCATCAGATCCCACGCCCGCCCCTGCAAAACCCTCTCCGTGACGTCCTCGAGCGTATCCCGCGCAATCGCCAGCTTCCCCCCAAACCCACCCGACCCATGCACCAGCGCCCGCAGCGCATGCCCATTCGAGTTCCAGATCTCTTCCTCCTCCAGCGCCCTCCCCGAACCGACCTCCACCAGCTCATCCCCCGTGGCGATCACCGCCACCATCGGCCTCCTGTACACCGTCAGCTCCGCCCGCCCGCATGTCGCCGCCAGGCCAATCTCCGCCGCGCCCACCACCGTCCCCGCCGCCATCACCACATACCCCGCCCGCGCCTCGCTCCCGCGCAACACCACGTTCTCGAACCGGGCCAAACCACGGCCCGCCACCGTCCGTATTCCCTCTCCCACCACCTCCACAAACTCCACCATCGCCACCGCATCCGCCCCCGTCGGCAGGGGAGCCCCGGTCATGATCTTCACCGCCTCCCCCTCGCCCACCCGGCCACCGCTCCACCGCTCCCCGGCCCGCACCTCACCCATCACCCGAAGCGTCGCGCCAGAGGCAAACGAACCCGACCGCACCGCAAACCCATCCCGCGTCGACCGGTCGAACGGCGGCTGATCCCGGTCCGCCCGCACCGGCTCCGCGATCACCCTTCCCACCGCATCCTTCAGCGCCACCACCTCGATCAGCGGCGGAGCCCCCAACCCACGCGCATGCTCCAGCACCACAGCCAACGCCTCATCGAACCCGAGAACACTCACACGACCCCCCAAAAAAAGGAAAAGCCCCAGGCCAAGGCCCAGGGCTCTCCAGCACTGCGAACAGCCTACTTCTTGCCAGCCTTACCAGCCTTGTAGCTGGAGCTTACGGTTGCGCCGATACCCGTCAGAATATCCGCCACATCCTTCGCATGCGGACCATCCGGAGCGATCTCCAGGTACTTCTGGTACGCCTCGACGCAGCCCGGAGGAGCCACGATCTTCTGTGTCTTCGGGTCGACCGTCACCTTCGAGATCAGCGCCTGTCCCTTGATGTAGTAAGCATCCGCGCGCTTCGGATCGGCGGCAATCGCCTTATCCGCCGCAAGCGCAGCATCGTCGTTCAGGCCCGCGTTCAACAGCGTCGCCGCCTCGTTGAACATGTACATGCCCGACTGTGCCGGCTGTGCCTTCGCCGCGCCGTCATACGCCGCCGAAGCAGCCTTCGGATCGCCGCTCTTGGCCAGTGCCTGTCCAAGCTGGTTGTACGCCGCGCCAGCCGTCTCCGGGCTCGGCTTCTTCGCAACCGCGTTCAGATCGATGCCCTTCTGGTAAGACGCCGCCGCATCCTTGTACTTCTGCACAGCGGTCGCATCGCCCTTGGCCTTCGCCGCATCGGCTGCGCCAAGCTGCGCATCGCCCAGCACCACCCACAGAATGGACTCATCCGGCTTCGCCGCCGTCGCCTGCGTCATCGTCGTTACGGCGTTGTCGAAGTTCTTCGCCTTGATGTCCGCACGCGCCGAACCCAGCATCGCATTCAGGTTCGCGACCTTTGCATTCGCAGCCGAAACATCCGCGTTCTTCTTCTTGAACTCCTCGACCGCCTTGCGCTCTTCCGGAGTCATCTTGTCCATGTACTCCTTGCGCGTCATGTCGAAGCTCACGACCTTGTCCGTGCCGGACTTAATCTCGATGTTGTCGAGAAAATCGATGCTCTTGCCATCCGAGAAGACCACCGCCAGGTACGTGCCAGGAGCGAGCCCTTCACCCTTGTAGTCGCCATTGGCATCCAGCGGAAACGAAAACGGGTACTTGCGGGACTTCTCTTCCGAAGTGCGGTCGGTCGTAAACTTAACCTCACCCTTCGCAATCGGCAGACCCGCCGCGTTGTTCACATGTCCATGCACCGTGCCAGGAGCCGTCTGCGCCGCCGACTGCGCCGGTGTCACCGAACCCAAGATTGCCAGCAGCGCCACTGCAATCGCGCCGCCCATCGTCTTCCATCCAAAACGCTTCATCGCTTTACCCTCTGGTTTCAATTCCTTGTATCTTGAAAACACTCAATCCTGGATATCCACGCGCATCTCGCACCGCGCGGGAAGAAACCTCAAAACTCTGCTCTTCAACGACGGCTATAAACGATCGGATCGACCGCCCCAGCCTCCTCGAACGCCTTCAGCCGCAACGCGCAGCTCTCGCACACGCCGCAAGCCTCCGTGCCGCTGGCATAGCATGACCAACTTACATGGAACGGAGCGCCTAGTTCAACTCCCAACGCCACGATCTCCCTCTTCCGCATCGCAATCAGGGGCGTCTCCACCCGAATCGTCCCGTCCTTGGTCCCCATCTTGATCAGCTCATTGAACGCCGCATAGTACGACGGACGGCAATCGGGATACCCCGAGCTATCCTGCTCCACCGCGCCAATCAAAATCGTCTCCGCCCCCAGAACCTCCGCCCAGCTCACCGCCGCCGAAAGAAAGTGTGCATTCCGAAACGGCACATACGTCACCGGAACCTCATCGCCCACCCGGTCCGACCCGTCCACATGCTCCACCGCATCCGGTACCGCAATCGCCTCATCCGTCAGCGCCGACCCCCCAATCTTCCGGAACAGGTCGATCGTCAGATGCATCAGCTCCTTGGCGTTCGTCAGCCGCACAATCTCCCGCGCCGACTGTAGCTCCCTCAGCTCCGTCCGCTGCCCATAGCTGAAGTGCAGCGCATAGACCTCGTAGTCCCGCGCCGCCAGCGCCGCACACACGCAGGAGTCCATCCCCCCCGAAAGACACAACACAGCCTTTGGCTTACTCATCGCCAACATCTCCCTCAACCAGATCTGCCGAGCCGGCCAGCACCTCGCGCGCCGCCTCCGCATCCGCTTCGCCCACCTTCAGCCGCGCCCGAAACGCAAACGCATTCAGCAGATTCGCCTGTTCTCCCTGCAAAAAGCACTCGATGCCCGCCGACTCCAGCGCGCCCTTCGCAATCTGCGCATCGAACGGCTCCAGAAACTTCGCCACCGTCACCAATTTCCCCGAAACTCCCGCCATCGCATCCTCATTTCCAGCCAGCCACAAAATCCAAAGGACGGAGAAGGACGGAAGGGCACGCTGCAGCCGTACCCAAAAAACTCGCCCTTACGAGCCATGTACTGATTCCCAAAGGCAATCGTCTCGGCTCCAACAACCGCGAAGATTCCTACTTCGCCTCAACCGACTGCAGATGAAACGTAATCGTCCCCCAGAACAGCTTCGCCCGAATCTGCACCGGCATATGCCGCGCGTCGTCCGTGTACCAGATCCAGATCTGCCCGCGGCTCTTCACCACGCCCTCATCCGCCGTCGGCTGCACCCGCAGCGTGGTAAACGTGCCCGCCGGAGTCTTGATCTCCTCCCGAGCCTCCACCTTCATCGCCACCGTCACCGTCCGCATCGCATCCGCCAGCGGAAAATTCACCTGCTGCCCGATCGTCAGGTGTTGGCTCGCCACATAAAAGATCGCCGAAAGCGAATCCGCCACGCACGCCGGAATCGAAGCGCTCAGGCTCTTCGACGTCCCCTTCACCATGTTCTTTTCAACAAGGCTTTGCTTGCCCGTCTGGTAGTCGAACGTCAGATCGGAGTTCACCTTGCGGCGTCCCTCCTGCAACTGCTTCGAAAATCCCGTCGAGCAGCCCGTCTTCGTGTCGAACCCGGCCTGGAACTTGTCCACCACAGGAAACAGCATATTCACCGCGCCCACCGAGTCGCCGGTCGCCGTCACCTTCTCGGTCGTCCCCTGCTGCTCAATCTGGAAGACCGCGGTCCCAGCGGTAAATACGCGCCAGTCCACCGTGAACGTCAGCGTCTGCTTGGCAGGGAACACATACTCCGGAGTCGGCGGCTGCAGCGTCGGAATCACCACCGGAACAACCGGCTTCTTCGGCCCCAGCAACTGGCCACGAGCCCCTGTCACTCCCACGCAACCGAGCACAGAGAAAAGCAAAATACCTTGAAAACGTGTCAAATCGAACCCCTCGAGGGCGAATCTTTTGGAATATCGTCCAGAGTGATCCCCAGGGGTCGGCCACAACACGCCCGGAATCAAACCGTGAGTCTCAAAACAGCTCCACGCCTTCGCCCCCGGTATCCTCCGGGATGTCAGCGGCGCAGCAGCAAACGGATCACAAGCGCCAGGTAAATCGCACCGGCACCCATCAAAGCATTGTACTCGCGGTGATGCAAGTAAAGCTGCTTCGAAAAGGCCCCACGATCCTCCGGAGCATCCCCCGCCGAGGCCGAAGTCAGCCGTGGCAGCAACCGCGGAACCCGCGCCGCGTAGTCGTCAAAACCCGGAAACACACCCCGCAAAAACTTCTCTTCCGACAGGATCGTAGGCAGGTAAATCGCTAAAAACAAAGCCGCCAGCGTAATCCCGATCCACACCTGTCCCCCGGCGACCGCGAACCCGAACGCGATCATCATCGACCCCAGGTACAGTGGATTCCGCGTATAGCCATAGGGCCCCGTCGTCGTTAGCTCCGCGTTCTTCCTCACATAGCCCGCCGCATACCCCCGCAGCCAAAGCCCCGGCAGCACCAGCAGCAGGCTGCATGCCAGCGTCACCGCCGAGGGCCGCGCCAGCCAAAGAAAGAACCCCGCAAAACAAAATCCCATCGGAACCCGGATCCGCCGTGCAATCCGTTGCCATCCCGTCCGTTCACTCATCCGTTCTCCATCTCGCCACAAATTCGGGTGCCCCACATCTCGCTTCTGAGATGTGGGCATGCCGCCACGCTGTTCTCAAGGGAGCTTCGGCAACAACTCCCGGGCCGCCCGAAACACCTCATCCACCCCAATCCTACTCAAACCCGCCTCCGTCTCCCGTATCCGCGCGTGATTCGTCACACTGAAGGTATCCCGCAAGACTCTTGCCCGCCCACTCTTCATCCCAAAATAAGGCCCATTCCGCGCCGGATCCGTAGGCCCAAACAGCCCCACACAAGCCACCCCCAGCGCATCCGCCAGATGCAGCGGCCCCGTATCCCCCCCAATAAACAGCGACGACCGCCGCAGCACCGCCGTCAACTGCGCAATCGAGCAGTCCAGCACCAGGGCCCGTCCTTCGCTCCCCTCGACCACCTCCGGCTTGCTCTTCGGATTGGTCAGGTTCACCAGCACCGTCCACCCCGCATTGCAAAGCCGCCCAGCCAACTCACCAAACCGCTCCGCCGGCCACTCCTTCGCCCCCCAACCAGCCGTAGGAGCCAGCACCACATACCCCCGCTCCGCCGGAATATCCGCCAGAAAGGCATCGCACCACTGCTCCGCCGCCTCATCCTCCGGGAAGGGAACTGGCCCCGCACCAGCCTCGAGCGCCACCCCAACCGCCGCCCCCAGAATCTCGCACGCCTGATCCACCACATGCACCGAAGCCGTCCGGACCCGCCGCTTGTACAACCACCGCGCCGGACTCTCCCGTGGTGTCTCCGACCCTGCCAGTCTCGTCCCAGCCATCCATCCAATCACCGCCGACCGTACCGACCCCTGCAGATCCACGCACCGATCGAACCGCGCCGCCCGCATCCATCGCCGCAACGCCAGCACATCCTTCAACGTGGCCACCGAAAGACCATGCGCCTTCCAGTACCCCACCCGCACCGGAACCACCGCGTCCACCACCGGACCCTCGTCCTCCAGCACGGAAACCAGCAGATCCGACCACCGTCCCTCGGCCGCCCAGTCGATCAGCCACTCCGCCCGCGCCCGCCGCAGCGCCGCCACCGCCGGCAGCGCATGGACGATATCCCCCATCGCCCCCACACGCACAATCAAAACCCGATTTGGCGTCCCCTCGATCAAGCCCCCATCGTCTCATATCTGTGGGGCGGGTTCGTCTTGGGTTGTTGGTACTCCAAGGCTATGAGCCTTGGGTCTCACGTCCGGGCTGCTGCTTCTGGGAGATGGTTTCCCATCACAGCCTCAAAGCAGATCCCCAACCGACCCCTCCACCAGCTCCACCCGAAGCTCCGCCACAATCACCGGCCCAACCTCCTCCAGCCTCTTCCGCATCGACGCCGTCAGCTTCACCGCATCCTTCTCCGTCGTTACAAACGCCTCCGCCCCCGCCGCCCGCGCCGTCCGGATCAAGCGCGTCACATCCCTCACCCCAAACGCATGATGATCCGGAAAGAAGACTCCCTCACCCTGCATAGCCCCAGCCTCCGCCAGCATCGAAACAAACCCATCCGGCCGGGCGATCCCACAGAAAATAATCACCTTCTCCGGCAAAGCCCGCTCCAGCCGCAAAACCCGCCGCACCACCCAAACCGCCTTCCCCGCCGGAACCAGCGAGCGCAGCGCACCCGCCTCCTCCTCCCGCAGAACCACCACATCCGCCCGCCCCAGCGCCGAAAGCGGCTCCCGCAGATCCCCTGCCGGAATCAGCCGATCCTGCACATCCTGCGCGGTCAGCAGCACCACGTCCAGATCCCGCGCCAGCTTCCGGTGCTGAAACCCATCATCCAGCACATGCACATCCGCCTCATCCGCCGCCAAGCCCGCCGAGTAACGATCCGACCCCACCCAGACCGGCACGCCCAATCGCCGCGCCATCAGCATCGGCTCATCGCCAAACCGGCTCGCCGAACCCGCCACCTCCACCCGCTCCACACCCTTGCCCGACCGTCCGTACCCTCGCGAAAGCACATCTACGACAAGTCCCTGCGCCCGCAGCATCTCCACCACAAGCATCACCACCGGAGTCTTCCCAGCCCCCCCAGCCGAAACACTCCCCACACTCACCACCCGAGCCGGAAGCCGCTTCGGGGCTTTCGCCACCCGCTCCTTTAACCACAAAGCCGCCCGATAGGCCGGCACCAGCGGAAGCAGCCATGGTCTCTTCAAGCGATCAACCCTTTCAGCGCCGCCAGCGTCCGTTCCGTAGCCCCTGACTGACTCGCAAACACCGCCCGTCCCCGCTCTCCCATCCCGCCATCGTCCCCCAGCAGCAAAACAAACGCACCCACCAACTCCTCCGGCGTCACAATCTTGATCGCCTCCGCCTTCACCATCTCCTCCCCCACGATCTCCCGGAAGTTCTCCCACGACGGTCCCATCACCACCGGCACCCCAAACTGCGCCGGCTCCAGCGGATTGTGTCCACCCTTCTTCACCAGGCTCCCCCCCACAAACGCCACCGTCGCTAACGAGTACATCGAAGCCAGATCCCCAATCGTATCCAGCAGCAGCACCACATTCCCCGACAGCGCCCCCGCCCCAAACTCCGGCAACTCCGAGCACCGCACCGCCACATACCCCTTCTTCCCAATCAACGCATACACCTCGTCGAAACGAGGTGTATGCCGCGGCGCAATCACCAGCATCGTCATCTTCGGCGAAGCCCCCTTCTGCACCGAAAGCCACGCATCGAGCAGCATCTCCTCCTCCCCCGGCAGCGTACTTCCCGCAACGACGATCTCCACCCCAAGGCCGTCCCGCCATCCCCGCACCCGCCGCGTCATCGCTGTCTCCAACCCGGCCCGCACGTCGTACTTCAAATTCCCACTCATCGCCACCCGCTCGGCCGCCACTCCCATCGCCCGCAGCCGCTCCGCCGTAGCCTCACTCTGCGCCAGAAATAGTGAAACCTCCCGCAAAAGCGGTCCCCAAACCCGCCGCAACGCCATATAGCGAGGAAAGGACCGGTCCGAAATCCGGGCATTCACCACCGCCAGCGGAATCCCGGCCGTTTTGCACTGGTGAATCAGATTCGGCCAAAGCTCACTCTCCATCGTCACCACCAACTGTGGCGTCAAGGCCCGCAGATACCGACGAATCACCCACGCAAAATCAAGCGGCATATAAAACACCGCACATCCCACAAACCGCTTCCGCGCCAGCTCCTGCCCAGCCTGCGTCGTCGTAGAAACCGCTACGGTATAACCGCTAGCCCTAAGCTCCCCCACCAGATGCGAAGCCGCCAGCACCTCCCCCACCGAAACCGCATGCACCCAGACAACCCTGTTCCCGGATCCCTGTTCCCGGATCCCTGCCGGAACGGCCCCCAGACGCCCCGCCAGCCCCGCCCGATACCGTCCACTCGTCATCATCCGCGCCAGCCACCACGGAGCGCCCAACACCAGCCCCATCATCAGCAGAGCGCTATAAATCGTCAGAACCAACCGCACTCCCCCGTCGTTCAAGCTTCGTCGTCCAAATCGCTATGTACGTCGTCAAACGCAGCATGCGCTTTCTTTTCGACCCCAGCGAAGATCATAATCAACCCAGCATGAACCCGCCTCGCGCCCTCGTACTCGCCGCCCTTCTCGCCCTGCCCCTCGCGGCCCCAGCCGCCGACAAGAAGATGCCCCCCGCCAAGCCCGCCAGCGAGTACACCCTCTTCGAGGCCCACCCCAACGAGAAGGTCACCGTGGCCGCCGAGCCCTGCGACAAGCCCGAAAACTGCGCCTTCTTCCGCAACGCCTATATCCAGCACGGCTTCCTCCCAGTCCGCGTCTTCATCACCAACGACGGCGACAAGCCCCTCACCCTCGACGACGTCCGCATCCAGTTCATCTCCGAAAACAAGGACATCCTCCCCGCCGCCCTCCCCGAGGACCTCCAGCGACGCCTCTACAACCGAAAATCCGCCCAGGGCCGCCGCATGCCCCTCCCGTTCCCCGGAGCCAGCATCCCCATCACCTCCGGCGAGCAGGTCGACAAGAAAATCACCCAGGACGACCAGGACTTCTCCTTCCCGTCCACCACGGTAGCCCCTCACACCACCGCCTCCGGCTATCTCTTCTACGACATCCGCGACCTCGACGACCCCGCCATGCGTCACGCCACCCTCTTCCTCAAGGAGATCCGCTGGCAGGGTGAAAAGAAGCAGCTCTTCGACTTCAACCTGCCCTTCGACAAGTGGCTCGCCGCCCAGCCCAAGCCCGTCAAGAAAACCCCGCCACCCCCGAAAGACGAAGACACCACAAAAGACACCAAGGACGCCGACAAACAGTAAACTAGACTGATGTCCAACTTCACCCTCCGGCCCACCACCGCCGAAGACGTTCCCCAGATTCTGGCCTTCATCCGCGCCCTCGCCGACTACGAACGCGAGCCCGACCAGGTCGTTCTCACCGAGGCCGAGCTCCTCCGCGACGGTTTCGGCGAAAAGCCACTCTACCGCTGCCTCTTCGCCGAGATTGACGGCAAGCCCGTAGCCTTCGCCCTCTTCTTCTTCATCTACTCCACCTGGCGAGGCCCCTCCATCCATCTCGAAGACCTCTTCGTCTACCCCGAGGCCCGCGGCAAGGGAATCGGCAAAGCCCTCCTCACGAAGGTAGCCTCCATCGCCGTCTCCGAGGGCTGCCGCCGCCTCCAGTGGGACGTCCTCGAGTGGAACACCACCGCCATCGGCTTCTACGAATCCCTCGGCGCCGTCCGCATGATGGACTGGCGCGTCATGCGCGTCCTCGGCGAAAACCTCCCCAAACTAGCCGCCATGTCCAAGCTGTAGCGTTTCGAGTTGTCACCCCCGAAGGGGATCTGCTTCTGCGTTGTCGTTGTTTGTCCGAGAAAGATCAAAACCATGAAAACCATCAAAATCATAGGCGGCGGATTAGCCGGCCCCGAAGCCGCCCTCCAAGCCGCACATGCAGGCTGCAAAGTCGCCCTCTACGAGATGCGCCCGCACCGCTCGACAGAAGCCCACCAAACAGCCGACTTCGCCGAACTCGTCTGCTCCAACTCCCTCAAGTCCGAGTCCGAAAACACCGCCCCCTGGCTTCTCAAGCAGGAGATGCGCCGCGCTGGGTCGTTATTGCTTCGCGAAGCCGACGCCACCGCCGTTCCCGCCGGCCACGCCCTCGCCGTCGACCGCGTCGAGTTCTCCAAACGCGTCGCCACCCTCCTTGAATCCAACCCGAACATCACCATCCATCGCGAAGAGGTCACAAACCTCGACGAGCACGACCCCAACACCATCACCATCCTCGCCAGCGGCCCCCTCACCTCACCCGCCCTCGCCGCCGAGCTCCAGCGCCTCACCGGTGCTGACCACCTCGCCTTCTACGACTCCATCTCCCCCATCGTCGACGCCAGCACCATCGACATGGACAAGGTCTACTTCGCCGCCCGCTACGACAAGGGCTCCGCCGACTACATCAACTGCCCCTTCACCAAAGACGAGTACGAGACCTTCATCGACGCCCTCGCCACCGCCGAGGCCATCGAGCAAAAGTCCTGGGAGAAGCTCCCCGAAGACGGTAACCCCGTCGCCGCGCCGGAAAAGTTGCAGTACTTCGAAGGCTGCCTCCCCATCGAAGAGACCGCCCGCCGCGGCCGCGACACCCTCCGCTTCGGCCCCATGAAGCCCGTAGGCCTCACCGACCCCAAAACCGGCCGCTGGCCCTATGCCGCCGTGCAGCTCCGTCAGGAGAACCTCCGCGCCGACTCCTACAACCTCGTAGGCTTCCAGAACCACTTAAAATTCGGCGAACAAAAACGCGTCCTCTCCCTCATCCCCGGCCTCGAAAACGCGACCTTCCTCCGCTACGGCCAGATCCACCGCAACACCTACATCCATGCCCCCAGCCTGCTCACCGAAACCCTCCAGCTCAAGGCCCACCCCAGCATCATGATCGCCGGCCAGCTCTCGGGCGTCGAAGGCTACACCGAGTCCATCGCCTCGGGCCTCCTCGCCGGCCGCTACGCCGCAGCCTTGGCAGCAGGGAATGAACCTACCCCCGCCCCCCGCCTCTCCGCCAACGGCTCCCTCACCCACTACATCACCCACGCGGAATCCAAACGCTTCCAACCCGCGAACATCACCTTCGACCTGCTTGTCCCACTCGAAGAGGAGCTCCGCAAGCAGATCCGCGACAAGAAGGTCCGTCACGCCATGCAATGCGAGCGCGCCCTCGCCGCATGGGACGCCTGGCTCAACGCCTAGCGAAGCATCAGCCGAATCACGTTCGCCGGTCCTCGCCGTGTCCTTTCTTGTTGTCATCCCCCAAAGAAGGAACCTGCTTCTGCCGTTGCAGTTGCCTTTCGTGGCCATATCAGGACCGTTCACCACGTCGATGAGATACTCGGCGATTTGTCCCTTTTGGTAGGCTCGTCATCATGATGATCCCCCGGTTTGCGCAGCGTTGGGTCGCAAAGGTACTTTTGGTTTTAGTAACGCTGTTCGCAGGTCGTGCTGCAGCTACGGCTCAGCAGCCCCAGCCTCCCTCAGCTCATCCTGACAGCGACTATCAGATTTGGGACAAGGTTCTGATTCCCATGCGAGACGGTGGTGTTGTCTCGGCGGTCGTGGTGAAAAAAAAGGGGACTGCCGAAAGGCTACCTGCGGTGCTGACGGTCGATATATATACGGATCCGCCTGCACAACTTGCTAAAGCGAAAGATGCAGCGGACCACGGCTACGTGGGCGTCATAGCCGATACGCGTGGCAAACGCCTCAGCCCGGACCCTATCGTGCCCTACGAGCACGAGGCCTCGGATGGGTATGACGTCATTGACTGGATTGCGAAGCAGCCCTGGAGCGACGGTCAGGTCGGGATGCGAGGAGGAAGCTACCAGGGGTACACGGCCTGGGCGGCAGCAAAGAAGCTTCACCCCGCGTTGAAAACCATTGCCGTTTCGGCGGCAGCCATTCCCGGAGATGGTCTTCCGATGGCCAACAACATCTTTCTGAATGCCAACTACAGTTGGGCGTTCTACGTTACGGCCAACAAGCTGCTGGACGATAAGGCCAACAACGACTCCGCCCGCTGGCAGCGGATGCAGGAGAAGTGGTTCGCGAGCGGCGAACCGTATCGCAAGATCGACCAGATTGACGGGCAGCCAAATCCCTTGCTGCAGCGCTGGCTTCAGCATCCTGCGTACGACAAATTCTGGCAGGACATGGTGCCCTACAAACAGGATTTCGCGCAGATCAACATTCCGGTTCTTACCATCACCGGCTATTACGACGATGCACAACAGTCGGCGCTGGACTTTGTACGAGAGCACGCTCAATACAATGCGCGGGCGGAAGATTATGTCGTCATCGGTCCCTATGACCATATCGGGAGTCACCGCATTGAAAAGGCCAAGGTTTTGCGCGGGTACACCATCGATCCCGCAGCGCAGTTCAGTACACCTGAACTTGAATATCAATGGATGGATTACGTCATGCGTGGAGGCCCAAAGCCTAAGTTGCTGAAAGACAAAATCAACTTTGAGGTCATGGGAGCGAATGAGTGGCATCACGCTTCATCGCTGGCCCAAATGACACAACAGCAAACTCCGTTCTACTTCAGCAGCGTAAAGGACGAGGGACACTACTCACTCCTTCCACAAAACGGTGATAAGAGCGCGGCAGTCACCGAGACGGTGGACCTCGCTGATCGCTCCACGTTGAATGGCATGCACTATTACCCTCGTCCCATCATCGAAGCAAAGCTTGAAGACGATGGGCCGGTCACGGAGATGGTCTACGCCAGCAAGCCGTTCGCAAAGCCTCAAACCATGAGCGGAGCCTTTACAGGAGAGCTTGATGTAACGCTCAACAAGAAAGATGCCGACCTCGTAGTGGCAGTGTTTGAACAGATGGCAGATGGACGGCTATTCCACCTTGGCTATTGGCTGGGGCGTGCAAGCTACGCTGGACACCCGGAGAAGCGCGTTCTCCTGACGCCTGGAAAATCGGTCAGGATACCGTTCGCGACGAATGTGGTGAGCCGCGTGATGGCTCCGGGCAGCAAGCTGGTAGTGCTGTTGGACGTCAATAAGAATCCCTATGCCCAGATCAACTATGGAACCGGAAACGACGTGAGCGACGAGTCCATCAAGGATGCTGGCGTTCCGCTTGTAGTTCGCTGGCATAGCGATAGCTTGATCAAGATGCCACTTTCAGTTGGCGACCACTGACCATCGGTAGACCATGGCCCGTATCGCACTTGGAGCATCAATCCTCATAAACGCCCATAGCATCAGCAGTTCGAATGCGCCACTCCAGAACGCCCGTCCGCAAAAGAATCCCCGCCGCCCAGGCGAGGCCGCGACGATCAGTCCGCCCCATCCAGCCTTTCTTTTCTCCGCGATACAACGAAGACACCGCAAACGCTCTCCAACAAAGGGAACCGATAAAAGGAGTCCCATGCGTAACCTCATTGCCTCAGCGCTCGTAGCCGTCAGCATCCTCGCCGCGCCCGCTGCTCAGGCGCAAGCCCCGGAGAAGCTCGTCCACCGCATCGAAGCGGCCCACAGCATCCTCCACGAACTCATGGACACCCCCGACAAGGGCATCCCGCTCGACATCGCTGCCTCCGCCCAGTGCGTCATCGTCGTCCCCGCCTTCAAAAAGGGAGCCTTCATCTTCGGCGGCGAGTACGGTCAGGGAGTCGCAACCTGCCGCACCCCCCGCGGCTGGAGCGCACCCGTCTTCGTCCAGATGGCGGGCGCCAGCTTCGGCTTCCAGATCGGCGGCCAGTCCACCGACCTCGTCCTCATCGGTCGCAGCCACAAGGCCGCCCAGCACCTCCTCCACGAGAAGGTCAAGCTCGGCGGAGACGCCTCCGTTGCAGCCGGTCCCGTCGGACGTAGCGCCCAGGCCTCAACGACCGAACTGGCCAACGCCGAATTCCTCACCTACTCCCGCAACAAGGGACTCTTCGCCGGCATCGATCTGCAGGGCGACGAAGTCAATCAGAACGTGAAGGACACCGCCGCACTGTATGGCGACGACGTCCCCTACCAGAAGGTCCTCAGCGGTGCCGTCCCGACCCCTCGGGTAGCAGCCCACTTCATCCGGACCGTCAACGAGCTCTTCCGCAAGGGCCGCGCACAGAAGGCCAACTAACCCGCAGCATCGATCCAAACGAACGCCCGCCGCGAAACAAATCGCGGCGGGTTTCTTGTTGCCCTGCTCCCGATGGGGCTGATAAAAGCACAGCTGTGCGGTAAGCGACGCGCGACCATACCACTTTGACCGCGACGTGCTTTTCTGGTCCGTTGGCCATATTTTCCATGCATTTCTCCACGTTTTACCGTCCCAAAGTGTTCTGGTGAAACATGGGGATTTTCGCATGGCGCACCCGTAACCCCTTTAGAACGCCAGGATACGGGCAAAAAGAAAAGTGCACCGAAATCGGTGCACTTTCATACCACTTTTCAGGCAGGAGGTCGGACCTATTTGTCTTCCTTCTTCTTGTTACGGGCCTTGATCTTGAACCAGATCGGCGACCCGATAAACCCGAAGTGCTCTCGAATCTGGTTCGCCAGGAACCGCTCGAACGAGAAGTGCATCTTCACATCCTTATCCGTGAACAGCACAAACGTAGGCGGAGCCACAGCGGCCTGGGTCATGTAATAAATGCGAACGCGTTTATTCATCGGCACCGAAGCCTTCTGGAAGTCGACCTTGTCCAGGAACTTGTTCATCTGGCCCGTCGTGACGCGCTTGCGGCGCTCACGCGACACCAGCTCGACCTTCTTGAACATGGCATCCACGCCTTTGCCGTCCAGCGCCGAAACGAAAAGCAAAGGTGCGTATTCCAGGTACTTCAGCGCGTCCCGAACGTCCTGCTCGTAGATCTTCTGGTCGGCCGGCGGCTTGCCATCCCACAGGCGCATCCCGTCCTTGCCCACCTTCGTCATCAGGTCCCACTTGTTCACGACGATGATCACGGACCGGCCACTTTCATGCGCATACCCGCCAATATTGGCGTCCAGCCCCGTCACACCCTCGGTTGCATCGATCACCAGCAGCGAAACGTCCGCCGCCTCAAGATGCTTCCGGGCCATAATGACCGACAGCTTCTCCGCCATGAGCTTGGTCTTGCCCTTGCGCCGAATTCCGGCCGTATCGACAAACCGGAAACTATGCCCGCCTCGTTCGACCACTTCATCGACCGCATCGCGCGTGGTCCCGGCAATCGGCGAAACGATCGCCCGCTCGGTGCCGGTCAGAGCATTCAGCATCGTGCTCTTCCCAACATTGGGCCGACCAATAATCGCGACCTTCGTCTCTTTCAAGACATGCTCACCATGCGACCGCAGCATCCGCGGACGCTCGGTCGGTGCCGTCGGCTGGTCCTCGAGATATACCTGTGCCGCAAGGCGATCCGCATCCCGCTCAGCCTCAAGCCGGTCGCGTACCTCGTCCTCCGTCAGCGCCTCGGGAGCCGTCCACGCACCGTCGGAGTCTTCGGTCTCCTCGTCGATCTCCGTCATCATCACTTCCGTCGGAGTCTCGTCGAAGTCTTCTTCCGTCTTCGGTTCAGGCAGGGAAGCGAAGACCTCATCCAGCAGGTCGCCGATGCCGCCGTTGTGCTCCGCCGAGATTGGCACCACGTTGCGGAAGCCAAGCTGACGGAAGTTTTCCGCCTGCCAGTACATCGATTCGGAGTCCATCTTGTTCACGGCGAGGAACAATGGCTTGCCCCCGCGCAGCAGAAGCCGCGCCAGTTCCATATCCGGCGATGCCAGCTCCGAACGTCCATCGACCACCATGACGATCGAGTCGGCCTCTTCGAGCGCCACCTGCGCCTGCCGGAAGATCTCCGAAGGAATCAGCGCCTCGTCATCGGGCACTACACCGCCCGTATCGACCAGCCGCGCCTCACGCCCAAACCACTCCATCTGCCCGTAGATCCGGTCCCGCGTAATGCCCGGCTCGTCGCCCACAATCGAGCGCCGCGACCCGGTCAGACGGTTGAACAGTGTGCTCTTACCCACGTTGGGTCGTCCGCAGATTGCGACCAGAGGCAGATCCTTCGCATCTGGTTTCTCGGTCTCGATCGTGAGTTGCGCGGCAAGAAACTCCACATCGCGCCAGTCGTCCCGGTCCCCCATGTTCATGGAGTTCGGCTTCTGCCGGCCGACGATCCCGTCCGCCGGTCGCGTGTCCTTCTTCTTCGCCGGACCAGGTTCCGGGGCGATCGTCTTCTTCGTCTCACGCTCAGGAGAACGCTTCGGCACATGCGCCAGCTTGTTGGCCTCGGCCTTCTTGGTCGAGAGCACCTTCCGTTTGCGTGGATCGACTGCTCCGGTCGTCGGCGTCGACTTCGGCGCGCGACCCTTCTTCGGCCGCGTCGCCGCCTGCCTGTGTTTCTTGCCTAACCTTTTGCTACCGTCTTTATTCGCCATCCGACATGCCTTCTCTCGACGCCACGCGTCCACCCACCATTATAGGTGGGCAGGCACGCTCAATGGGTCATGGAAGGCGGTGCATCTGCGGGCAAACTACCCCAATTCACGTTTGGTTTCGGTCCCATGACGAGTTTCAGGGTCCCACCCTGCGCAATATCCGCGTGCGAGAACCAGGGTTTGCTCCATGGAGCGCCGTTCAATATGGCCGACTGGATGTACTTGTTCTGCGCGGAGGCGCCCTCCGCAACAACGGCAAACACCTTGCCATTGCCCAGCGTAATCGCCGACCGCGTAAAGATAGGGCTGCCGATCTCATAGACCGGACTTCCCGGGCACTCCGGATAAAAGCCCATTGCGGAGAGGACGTACCACGAGGAAAGCTCGCCGCCATCATCGTCGCCCGAGATCCCCAACGGCCCATCGGTGTACCAGACATCCATCAATTGACGAAGTCTCTTTTGCGCCTTCCACGGCTGGCCGGAGAAGTCATACATGTAGGGAATGTGCAGGCTCGGCTCATTGCCCTGCGCATACAGCCCAACCAATCCGGTTGCATCCGGAAACTGGCCCAGGAAGTGAAACTTGCTGGTGTCGTACTGCTCGACGAACAACTGATCGAGACGTTTGTTGAAGGCATCGCGTCCACCCATCAGACGGATCAGCCCTTCGGGATCATGCTGCACGCTAAAGGTGTAGAGCCATGAATCCACCTCGGTCGTGTACTCGCGACCGCCCTGTCCGCCACCGTTCTTCGGGTCGAACTTCTCCACCCACTTCCCATCCGCGCTCTTCGGAGCCATAAAGCCCGTCTCCGCGTTGAAGAGATTCACATAGTTATGTGCACGCCGCGCGAAGAGCGCAGCATCCTCACTTTTGCCCAGAGCCTTCGCTACCTCGCTCACAGTCCAGTCGTCATACGCCACTTCGAGCGTTACAGATACCGGCTGCCGTTTCTCATGCGTCACCTCAGGCACGGTCTCCGCTTCGCCCAGCGCAAGCGAGGGGAAGAATCCCTTCTCCAGGTACACCTTGTCCAGGGAAGTAAGCCCGCCGCGCTTCCACGGGAGCATCGTCGCTTCCGTAGCGTTCTTCTTCATCGCTTCGTAAGCAAGCGACAGATCGAAGTCGCGAAAGCCTTTCGCATACGTGTCCAGGATCAACTGGTCTGCGTGGTGCCCGATCATCACCGCCTGCTCTCCTGCGATCGACGGAAACGAAGGGAGCCAACCGCCCTGCTGATACATCCGCAGGTAGGACCGCACCATGTCCTCCTGGCGGTGTCCATCCAGCAGAAGCTGTAGCGGATGCATCGACCGGAATGTATCCCAGAGGCCGTCTTCGTTATAGAAATCGTGGCCTTCCGCATCGTGTACTTCGTGGTCGAAGCCTGAGTAATACTTGCCGTCCTCGGTAATATTCGTCATCCGCCCAAGCGAGCGCCACAGCGCGGTGTAGAAGATCGTCTTCTGGCTCTCGGTTCCGCCGTCGACCTTTACCTGCCCCAGAGCCTTCTCCCAAGCCGAGCGATTCGCGGACTTCAGCGCTTCAAAGCTCTTCCCTTTCGTCTCGCGGTCCAGGTTCCTGTGCGCCTGTTCTTCGCTGATGTAGGAAACGCCAATCCGCACCTCGACCAACCCGCTCACCCTAGCTGCCAACCCAATCCGCGACCCATGCACCTCCGTGGCTGTGCCTCTCGCGCCTCCCACCCAGGTCGAGACACTGGCAAGAGGCTGGGAAAACTCAGCATAGATATACTGCCGCGCCATTGAACTCACTTCGCTCAGCGGCCCCGTTGATCCATGAATCCGCATGCCCCCCGCCACCGCACGCGTGCCCACTGTCTTCAGGAAGGCGTCCTCGCCCTGCATCAGCACGATATGCCCCTGGTCGGCCTCCGGAATCGTGAAGCGGTAGATCGCCGCCTCCGCGGTCGCCGTGTACGCGGCAGCGGCCCCCGACGTCGCCAGTTCCACCTTGTAGAAGTAAGGCGTTGCGGTCTCGAAGTCGTGATCGAACTCCGAGGCGTTCTCTGCTGGAATCGTGCTCGGCATGCCGGTCGTGACCATAATGGTCCCCGCGCCTGCGGGAAAGCCATAGATCTTGTCCGCGAGATAGCGATCCTTGATCTCCGGCGTTGTTACCGGTGCCAGCCGGACCATCCCATGCGGAAGTTGCACCAGAGGAGAGGTCGCCGTCAGCAATTGCCCGATGCCGCCAATGTTGGGGGAAACATAGTCGACGGGCGTCTTCGCCGTATGCACTGCCGCTCCCGCGCTTGCCGCAAGAGCCATCCAAACCGAGAACTGCGCAACCTTCATGTTGAACTCCAGGGTTCCACACGCCACACCAAAACGGGACGTTCGGGATTCGCAGCAGTATATTCGCTTTTCTTCCGCCGCACCTCCGCCCCATGTCCCACGCGCAAGCGGATATCATCGAAGCAGCCGCCTCCGATGCCGCCCACTTCCATCCCGACTCCAGCGGCCAATCAGGCAGCCGAGAAGCTCCCGACGCTCCGCGCCTTCTTCTCCCCCGGCGGCACGCTGGCGAAGTCGTCGCTCGCCTTCGAGCACCGTCCCGGCCAGTACGAGATGGCGCAGGCGATCGAAAAGGCCATCGCCGACAAGCGGCACCTCATCGTCGAGGCTGGCACCGGCACCGGCAAGACGCTTGCCTACCTGCTGCCCGCCCTGCGCTTTGCCCGCGAGCGCCGTCAGCGCGTCATCATCTCCACGGGTACCAAGAACCTGCAGGAGCAGCTCTACTTCAAGGACGTCCCGTTCCTCGAGTCTCTCCTCGGACCTCTGAAGGTCTGTTACATGAAGGGCCGCCAGAACTATCTCTGCCGCCAGAAGCTCTATGCCCTGCGCGACACACCCATGCTCACGGGCCTTGAGGAGATCGAGCAGTTCCACCACATCTCCAACTGGGAGAAGACGACCGAGACCGGCGATCGCGCCGAGGTCGACGGCCTGCCCGAGACCTCGATCCTGTGGCCTAAGCTCGACGCGCGCACCGAGGCTTGCCTTGGTCAGACCTGTCCCGCCTTCGAGTCCTGCTTCGTCACCAGTATGCGTCGCAAGGCCCTCGAATCCGACATCGTCATCGTCAATCACCATCTGTTCTTTGCGGACCTCGCGATCAAGCAGCAGGCACCCGGA
Organism: Granulicella pectinivorans; assembly: GCF_900114625.1. Taxonomy (NCBI): domain Bacteria; kingdom Pseudomonadati; phylum Acidobacteriota; class Terriglobia; order Terriglobales; family Acidobacteriaceae; genus Granulicella; species Granulicella pectinivorans. The sequence goes on along the minus strand of NZ_FOZL01000002.1, from coordinate 365,093 downwards.
GTGCCCGATGCCGGCATCCTGCCCGAGGCGTCGATGGTCATCTTCGATGAGGCGCATGAGCTCGAAGAAATTGCCTCGAACTACCTGGGCATCGGCCTCTCGAACGCCCGCTTCGACGAACTCGCCCGCGACACGGAGATCTTTCTTCGCGCGAAGAACGCGTCTTCCAGCGCCATCGAGAGCTCCTGTGCGACGTTGAAGGATCGTGCTCGCATCTTCTTCTCCGCGCTCCCCAACGAGAATCAGGGGCCAGGCCGCATGCCGTTTGAGCATCGCGAGGAGTTCCTCGAAGAGGCCGGCGATACGTACGTCTCGGTCACCAACGCGCTGATCCGCCTCGAAGGCGATCTCGACCGCATCAAGGGCGCGGATGAGACCAAGGGTCTCGCGCGCCGTTCTGCCGATATCCGCAACCATCTCAAGTTCCTCCTCGAGACCAACGATCCCAACACCGTCTTCTGGATCGAGCGCCGTGCCATGGGAGGCGTGCGCAATCTGGCTCGTACGAACGCCGGAGCCGTGGCCGCGTACAACACGCATATCCAGGCCACGCCGATCGATGTCTCGGCCCTGCTGACGGCGTCGCTCTTCGACATCTATCAGTCGGTCATCCTGACCTCCGCGACGCTCACGGTCGCCAGCCCCACAGGCGAGAGCCCATTCGCGCATGTCTCCAAGCGGCTCGGGCTCAACTTCGCCCGCGAACTCGTCGTGCCCAGCCACTTCGACTATCAGAAGCAGGCCCTGCTGTATCTCCCTCCGAACATGCCCGATCCACGCGAAGACGACTTCTTCATGCAGGCCGCCGAGCGCACCCGTCGCGTCCTGGAGATTACGGAGGGCCGCGCCTTCTGCCTCTTCACCAGTTATCGTCAGATGCGCCAGATGCACGACCGCATGGCCGCGGAGCTGCCCTATCCTCTGCTCCTGCACGGCACCGCACCGCGCCATGTTCTGCTGAAGCAGTTCCGCGAAACACCCAATGCCATCCTGTTCGGTACGAGCTCTTTCTGGCAGGGCGTTGATGTGCAAGGCGAGCAACTCTCCTGCGTCATCATCGACCGCCTCCCCTTCGCCGTGCCTACCGACCCCATCGTCCGGGCGCGCATGGAGGCCATTGAGCTTGCGGGTGGCAAACCCTTCTTCGACTACCAGATTCCGTCGGCGGTCATCACATTGAAGCAGGGCTTCGGCCGCCTTATCCGTTCGCTGGATGATCGCGGCGTGCTCATGCTGCTCGATCCGCGCATCCAGAGGCAACGCTACGGCAAAATCTTTCTGGAATCGCTGCCACCCTATCGATTGACCCAATCGATCGAAGACGTGGAAGCGTTTTTTGCGGCTGTAAAGACCCCGTAATCAGCGGCGTGTAGGCTCATTTGCCCGCTTTGCCGTTAGCGGTGACTTGCGCCCCGACCCTGCCAGCGATTAGCCTCCAAATAACACAACCAAAACGGCCCAACTTCGAGGCCTGAAATACAGACACTCCCACCGGACTGTCGGCGTCCATCAGTATCTTGAGTCTTCGCCGCAGACGGTACAGCTCTACACCTACGTTGATCCCCTTCATACCGTTGAGGAAACACCCTACAGGAGAGCCACACTCATGAGTCTTTTTTCAAGGCACGTCCGTTTAGCGTTACTCGTTCCTGCGCTTGCCATCGTTCAGATGGCTTCTGCGCAGACCTTCCGCGGAGGCATCGCTGGTACCGTGCAGGACAGCACCGGTTCCCTCATCGCTAACGTGAAGATCACCCTCGTCGGCACCGATACCGGGTCCTCGCGTCAGATCACCTCTTCCAGCTCGGGTGACTACTCGCTCCAGGATCTTCCCCTTGGTCTTTACAGCGTGACCGTCGAAGCTCCTGGCTTCCAGAGCACCAAGATCGACGGCATCGCCGTCCGTCCCGGCCAGATCTACTCGCTGAACATCAAGCTCGCCGTCTCTTCGCGCTCTGAAGTCGTCGATGTTAGCGCCGCGGCCGTCACGCTCGATACCGTCTCTTCGACTAACAACTCCGTCGTCAACGACAAGGCCGTCGCGAACATTCCGCTCAACGGACGCGACTTCACGCAGCTCGTCAAGATCGTCCCCGGCTACAACGGAGCTGGCTCCCTCAACGGAACCCGTACGAATCAGAACAACTATCAGATCGACGGCGCGGACAACAACGACATCTGGCAGAACGGCGCGGCCGCGAACCAGGGTGGTGTCGGTTCCATCGCCGGCGTCACGCTCCCCATCGACGCGATCGACCAGTTCACCGTGCAGTCGCAGGGCAATGCCGAGGTCGGCCGCAATGGTGGCGGTCTCATCTCGCTGGCCATCAAGTCCGGCACCAACCACCTCCACGGTTCGGCATACTACTTCAACCGCAACGAGTTCTTCGCTGCCCGCAGCCCCTTCCTGCTCTCGACCACCCGCAAGACGAAGCTGCGTAACCAGCAGTTCGGTGGCTCCATCGGCGGACCGATCATCAAGGACAAGCTCTTCTTCTTCACCAACTACGAGCGCCAGAAGTACCTGATCCAGAACACCGGCTCGGCCACGGAGCCCACCACCGCTTACGTGAACGCCGCCACGGCTCTGCTGACCGCCAACTCGGTTGCGGTGAATCCGCTCTCGCTCAGCGTTCTCTCCCTCTGGCCCCAGGGCAACAAGCCCAGCGGCCCTGCAACCGCCGGCAACTACTTCGATCCGCGTCCGCAGAGCGGCTACAGCGATAACGCCATCGGCAAGATCGACTGGACGATCTCGCCCAAGCAGAGCCTCTCGGCTCGCGCCTTCATCGGCACCGGACGCCAGTTTGCCGCCGTTGGCACCAACATCTTCGACTACTACCAGGTCGCTCCGGACATCACCCAGAACTTCACCGCGACGCATAACTGGGCCATCACCGACCACTTCTCCAACCAGCTTCTCGCCGGCGTAGGCGTCTTCAACCAGACGTTCAACGACGAGAACCACTCGCAGAACATCCCCGCGCTCGGCCTCAACACCGGCGTCACGTCCCCCTCGCTCTTCGGTGCCCCGACCATCAACATCTCTGGTCTCGACACCGTTGGCCAGACGCAGCCTCTTGGCCGTAAGGACTACACCGGTCACCTGACCGATACCGCGACCTACGCCTTCGGCAAGCACGTCGTCCGTTTCGGTGGCGAGTTCCGTCGCAACTACATGGACCTGCAGTATCAGCGCAACGTGCGTGGAACCTTCAACTTCACCGGCACCGCCGGCCCCTGGGCCAGCACGACTGGCGTTGGCACCGATGTCAAGGCGCTCGCCGACTACCTCGCCGGATACGTCGCATCCTCCAGCTTTACGCAAGGCACCCTGCGCCGCGGCATCTACAACAAGGCCTTCGATCTCTTCGGTCAGGATCAGTACCAGGTCTTCCCAACCCTGACCCTGAACTACGGCGTGCGCTACACCTATAACGGTCCCTTCACCTCCGACGGTGTCGTCTCCGACTTCCGTCCGGGTGCTGCCGGAGCCGATGCCTACGGCCTCGTCTCGGGTTCGTCGCTCTCGTCCATCTACCCGCAAAACAAGACCAACGTCGCTCCCCGCTTCGGCTTCTCGTATCAGGCAGCCAGCAAGCTCGTCGTACGCGGCACCTACGGCATCTACTTCGACGTGCCGAACTTCAACGGCTTCTTTGACAATCGTCCAGGCAACGGCGGCGCGGCCGGCGTTCAGGCCAACCCCACCGGAGCGACCCCGGTACTCAACCTCTCCCGTGCTTCCTACCAATGGCTGACCGGCGTCAACCCCTTCGTGGGCGCGTCCATCCCGGCCGCGCTCGGTCTCTCGACCATCAGCCCGAACTTCCGCACGGCCTATGTGCAGAACTTCAACCTGAACACGCAATACCAGCTCAGCCGCAACACCATCGTGCAGCTCAGCTACGTCGGCTCGCTGGGCCGCCGCTTGTTCCGCCTGGTCGATATCAATCAGGCTCGTCCCGGCGCCGGGACTACGACCGCAGCCCTTCAGCCGCGTCGCCCCTACTACACCGCCACGAACATCACCAATGCCAAGACCATCGCCGCGATCAACCAGATCGAGAGCGAGGGTACTTCGAACTATCACTCCTTCCAGGCAATGGTTCGGACCAGCAACTTCCACGGTCTCACCGCGCAGGGCTCCTACACGCTGGGTCACGCGCTTGACGTCGTCTCCGGTACCCGTGGCTTCGCGCCCCAGGACTCCGCCAACCCGAACGCCGAGTACGGCAACGCCGACTTCGATGTGCGCCACACCTTCAACGGCTACATCGTGTATGAGGCCCCACAGATCGGCCACAGCTTGCCTGTGCTGACCAAGGGCTGGCAGGGCAATGCCTTCGTCACCGCCTTCACCGGCACGCCCTTCTCGGTCAAGCTTGGCAGCGTGGACAACAGCGGTACGGGCGAGTTCCAGGATCGCGCCAACCAGATCGGCGATCCCAAGGCTGGCCTTACGCGTCAACTCGTCACTCCCTCCAACGGCGGTACGCCTTACGTGCAGTGGCTCACTGGGTCGTCCTTCTCGGCTGCAACCCAGGGGACCTTCGGCACGTCGCGCCGCAATGCGTATCGCGGACCGGCCTTCGCCACCGTCGACGCCTCTCTGGTCAAGAACACGCAGCTCCGCGCGGGAGTCAACTTCCAGCTCCGCGCCGAGATGTTCAACCTCTTCAACCGCATCAACCTCGCCAATCCGGGAACCGGCACGCTGTCGTCTTCCACCTTCGGACGCAGCACCAACACCCGCAACAACGGCGGCGCACCGGGCATCGGGCCGGGCGAGCCGTTCAACGTCCAGTTCGCAGGAAAGATCATCTTCTAAAACGAACACAGCCAAAACAGGAAAGGCCGAAGCATTCGCTTCGGCCTTTCCTGTTCCAATCGGCAATTTTCTCTGTCGCCGTAAGGGCTACGCGGGGCTTGGCAGTTGGAATAGACATTCAAACCGAACATCCCGAATACTGAAGGATGCCCGGCCATAGCAAAGCCCTGGACTACGGCGTAGGCGGCGGCACGCCATGCGTCAGGTGCTTCAGCATGAACTCCTGGAACAGCGTGCCGATCGCCCCGGTTGAAGTCCCAATCAGCGTATTCACCACCGTGATCTGCACACTATGCTGCTCGCTATGCGGATAGTAGGTCGTGGAGAGAAGCCCTGCCGCCAGATTTCCCCCAACATTCGAGTAATTCGGCTGCCATTTGCCGTTGTCGCCCTTGCAGATCACCACCGTCGAGATCGCGTAGAGCGCTCTCTTCGTCACACTGCCATGACCCTTGTAAAAGTAACGAGGGTCTTGATGCAGCAGCGAAGGCAGAAGCGCCGCGCCAAAGAAGGTAGAACTCACCCGGTCCGTATACGAGGCACCATAACGCTTCGCGTACCCCGAAAACTCCTGACCATAGCCTGAAAAATCGCCCTGCCACTGCTCGATCCCGGCGGCCACACCCGTCGTGAAAAATGTCACCGGATCGACAGTCACGTGCGCCGCCAGCTTGAACTTCTGTTTTCTCGTCAAAGGTTGCGCATCGGAAACATAGCTCACGTAGAAGTTCGGGAGTACCCCCAGAATCCTCTGCTTCATCTCCACGCTGATCTGCTTCTCCGCCAGATCTTCGCGAAAGATCGCGTTCACCGTCGTGTCCAGTGCTTCCACGCCAAGCGAAATCTTCGGCAGCGCCGTCTCGTTGCCCGCGGTCACGTCGACATCCTCGATCTTCCACTCCGCGAAACCTTTTGCTCGAATCGTGATCCGGTAACGTCCCGGTGCGACATCGGCAAAGAGGAAGGAGCCTTCATTGTCCGAAACTGCGACCCGCTCGGCCTTGTTGATCTTCGGCGTCTCCGTCTTCGGGATAGATTCTTCGAGTGTGATCTGTCCACCCGCGACGACGGCTTCGTCCGTATCCGTGATGATTCCTCGCACGCTGCCCGTCGTGCCTGGGGCGACGGGCAAGTCCTGCGCCTGAACTTGCCAACCCGTCAGAATCGCAGCCAATACCCATGCTCCAAACCAGCCCGCACGCATCATAGACCCTGCTTTCTGCTCGAAGACCTGCAAGTAATTCAAGACTAACCCGAACGGCAAACACTGAGCTTCGTGGAAGACATCAGTATTTATTTCCCCGGAACTTCGGGCACTGAAGTGTTCCGGTTCTTCAACCATTCCAGCGTCACCGTCTTCATCTCCTTGGCTGCGGCCTTGTCGTCGACGTCCGGCATGAAGATCTCAAGCCCTGCCTGGGGGGTGATGCGGGAGTAGCCGTTTACGAGTTGCGACTGGTAATTCACCAGGTCGAGGTCGAACCACTCGTCCTTGGAGGCGTCGATCATGGTGAGGTCCGTGTGCCGCATCGTCAGCTTTCCGAAGTCGACTGTGCCGCCACGCAGCCGCAGAAAGTTGTGCCACTGCGAGAGCTGCGACTCGTCGTTTGGCGCGTTTCCGAAGATCACCTCGATGTCGGGAGACATCACCTTTACCGAGGTCATCTCGCCGCGGAGATGCGGCGGAGGAAGAAGCCTCTGCGTGTCGAAGTAGATGTCGTTGTCGACCACCTGCACGCCGACTACGTGGGTTTTCTTCACCAGATCCGAAAGTTCGACGTGCAGGCCGCCCAATAGCTTTTTCATGGGGATCTTCAGTACGTTGATCTTGACGACGTGGAAACGGACCCGCCCGTCGGTCTCCGGAATCAGTTGTCCCGTGATCTCCACCGGCAGCGGGATCAGCTTGTGGACGGTCCCATGCACCTTCAGCAGATCGCCGTCTGCCTCCATCGAGATCTTTTTCAGCGGCGCGTCGCCCTCTGCGCCGGAGTTCAGGAAGTCGACGATATCCTGCATCTTCACGCGGACCACGCCTTTGTCGATCTCCAGCACGAACGACTCCGGATCGTCGAATGAGGCGTTTCTTTTCGGGTTGCTGCGCACCATTTTGCCGCGAATCCAGCGGATATACGCCCGGAAGACCTGCCCCTGACGCAGCCGCAGGTTATGCGCGTACAGCAGCGTGACGTTGTCGTTGTCCTGGGCGGGAGGCCCCATCTCCTGGTCGGCGGCGGCCGCAGCGGCCGGGGCGGCCACCGGAGCGCTGGGTTTTGTTCCCCGCTTCAACAGCAGGACGACTCCCAGCACGCAAAGTATCGAAGCGACGGCAACCAGTACCTTCAGTCTTGGGGTCACACGCCCATTGTAGGCTTGTGGCTCATCCATCCCCTATGCCCCCCCTCGCCCTATCCATCACTCGCCCGATCGAGTGTCAATCTCAGGTAGGATGCAAATCTTCGCCCATGGATGTTCGCTACGGCAATGCGAACGTCCCTTCTTTTCACGCGTCCCGGTAGAATAGAGACAGAATCGTATGGGCCGCAATCTTTACATCCTCGCCGCCACCCTTGGCCTGTTCGCGCTGGTCTCCTGCGGACTCGCGTACACCAACGTGGCGCAGCAGCCCGGCTCGCCCGGCGACGCCTCGCTGTGGCGCACCACGGGGCTTTGTCTTTTCGTCCTGGCCCTGCTCATCGCGCTCGCCGGTATCCTCTCCAGCCTTTTTGAGCAGGCTGAACGCCGAGCCGAAGATGCTCGCCGCCGCGGCCGCCAACGCCCAAATTAGATTCACACAAGAAGGGAAGCACTCGATGTTCGAAGTCACCGTAGAAGCCGGTTTCTCCTCCGGCCACTACCTCCGCAACTACCGTGGGAAATGCGAAAACCCCCACGGCCATAACTACAAGGTTTACGTCACCCTCATCGGCGAAAAGCTCGACGACACGGGCCTCCTGCTCGATTTCAAGCTGTTGAAGCAGGTAATGCGCCCGACGGTCGAATACCTCGATCACCGCATGATCAACGAGTTGGAGCCTTTCGTCACTGAATTGAACCCCAGCGCCGAGAACCTCGCCAAGTACTTTTTCGACCAGACCAGCACGCAGCTCCACGAGATGACGAACGGCCGCGTGCGCGTGAAGGACTGCACCATCTACGAGACCGACACCAGCTTCGCCCGTTACTACGCCTAATGCATCTCATCGAACTGTACAAATCCGTTCAGGGCGAGAGCTCTTTCGCCGGTCTTCCGTGCATCTTCGTCCGGCTTGCCGGCTGCAATCTGCGCTGCGCGTGGTGCGACTCCGAGTACACCTTTACGGGCGGCAAGCCTTTTACGGCCGACGAGATCGTCGCGCAGATTGAGGCGCTTGCGCCGTGCCGGCTCGTCGAGTTCACCGGCGGCGAGCCGATGCTCCAGGCGCGCGAGCTGCTGCCCTTGATGCGCCGCCTGATCGACTCCGGCTACACGCTGATGATGGAGACCTCGGGCGAGAGACCTCTCGAGGACGTTCCGGTGGAGGTTCATAAGATCGTCGACGTAAAATGCCCGGGTGCGGGAGCTGCCTCGAACTCCTTTCGAATGAGTAATCTGGATGTGTTGACGAAGCGGGATGAGGTGAAGTTTGTCCTCACCAACCGCGCGGACTACGACTTTGCCAGGGCGTTTATCGCGGAGCATTCGCTCCGTTCGCGGGTGGCCGGTATCCTGCTTTCTCCAGCGTTTTCGAAGGATCCAAGCCCTCTGCGGACGACCGAAAATGCCACGCTGGACCCACGCACGCTGGTGGAGTGGATGATGGCCGATGGGGTCGACGCGCGGCTTTCACTGCAGATCCATAAGTTCATCTGGGAGCCCATGAAAAAGGGCGTTTAGGCCTCGATTGGTCGGACCTCCAACCTTAAAAAGTGGTATGAAGTGCACTGTTTTCGGTGCACTTTTTCATTTGCCCGTATCCTGCTGTTCTAAAGGACTTACGGGGTGGGACCGTGAAATTTCCCATGTTTCACCAGAGACTTTTTGGATGGTAAAACGTGGTCTTTTGCATGGATTTTTTGGCCAAACGGATGGAAAACGACGATCACGCAAAAGTGGTCTGTTTTGGCGTCGATTATCGCACGGCGAATGGGTGAGCGACCGCACTCGTAAGGATCAGATACGGCACTGCGAGGGCTAGCCGACCAGTTTCGCCTCGTTCTTGACCCGGGTCCGAAGTTCGCCGGAGGGCACAGGACGACCGAAGAGCCAGCCCTGAACCTGCAGGCCGCTGCTTCGCTCTTCCAGATAGTCGGCCTGGGCCTGTTCTTCGACGCCTTCCACGACGACTTTCAGCATCAGGGCCTTGGCCATCTCCAGAATCTGCGGCACGATCGCGGCGGTGACGGAGTCCGTGCCAATCGTCTTGGTGAAGGCCTGATCGATCTTCAGCACATCCACCGACAGCTCGCTGAGGTAGGCCAGGCTGGAGTAGCCGGTACCGAAGTCGTCGATGTAGACCACATGACCGCGGTCCTTCAGCTCTCGAATGACCTTCACGGTCCTGTCCCGGTCGGCTGTCGATCTCTCCGTCAGCTCGAGTCCCACGCTTGCGGCCGCAACGCCCTTCGCCTTGAGGATTCCGTCCAGCATGGGGATGAAGTTTTCGTCGGCCAGATCCATCGCGGACAGGTTGACCGAGACCCGGAACCACGGATTGGCGCGCAGCAGGTCGCCGATCTCCGAGGCGACCCTTTCGACGACGAACCGGGTGATCTCGCCGACAAACCCAAGCTCTTCGGCGATGCCGACGAAGATATCCGGCCTGACGGGGGTGTCGTTTTCGTCGTTCCACCGGACCAGCGCCTCGCACCCCACCAGGCTGCCGGAGTCGAGATCCACCACGGGCTGGTAGAGCACCCAGAGGGCTTTCTTCCGGAGGGCGCGCCGCAACTGGTTCCCCAAGCTTCTGCGTCTGCGGTTCATTACCATGATCACACCGCTGAGCATGATGCCCAGGAGCGAGCCGCCGGCAAATGCTCCCGCCATGGAGCTGTAGTGCGGCGACCAGATCTTATCCATGGGCATGGCAACCAGCACGCAGTCCGGCTGGGTCTTCGAGCACTGCGGATAGTACAGTACGCCATCCTTGCGCATGATCTTATCCGCGAGCAGGTAGTGCAATGGCATCTCGACGCTGGAGTTGGTGTACATCTGCTGAATCTGCCGGGTGTTCCTGTCGAGGATTGCCCCGGTGTAGGCCATGGGAGGTCGGTTGAAGTCGGAGAAGACCGACGGACTCACGACCGCATCCGTCGTTCCCTGTGACACGATCTCAGCCGTGTGTCCCTTGGCGACACGCAGGTGCGCGCCGAAGTACACGAGCTTGCCGTCGACCTTGATGAGTTTTTCGGAGATGAACGGCGTGGGGGTCGTGAGCTTCCCGGCGACGGCCGAGCAGAAGAAGAGCCCATCCCGGACCCTTCCCACATCCTTCAGATAGGGTGATTTGAACAGGAGTTCCCGCATGAACTCCATGTCGGGTTCCGAGCAGAAAGGGTGGGGCGAGTGATTGCCTGCGTCGAGGGTCTCCGCGATGTCGCGGGCTACCTTATCGTCCTGTTGCAGAAACTCCGACGCGAAGCTGGTCAGCTCGTTTTGCGCCGATGCGAGGATCGAGTAGAGCGAGGCGAAGAGCGCAAGGCCACCGCCGATGGCTCCCGCGGCCACCAGGAGACAGACCCGCTTGTAGACGTCGCGCCTCGCTCGCTCCAAACAGCCTCCGGGAAAGCAATTGAATCGAGAATCTGCGCGTGCCCCGGGGGAGGAAGGAGACGGGAAGGGAACAGTTCTCTCAGGTCGGAACTCAGGTCTCAGAGAACTCTTCCACATCCCGGAAACGCTGTCAATCCGGACTCTTTCGATACATTTTCAGCATCTGAAACTTGTTCCTGTCCCCTTACTTTCCCCAGTAGGAATCGAGAAAGAGGTAGCGCGCCCGCAGATCGTCGGGCTGCGCGACGACGATGGCGTTGAGATGCAGGACCGTCCAGTCCTCCGGTCCGTAGACGGGCCACCTGGGCAGTCCGGGGCCGTTTGGGTCGCCGGTCTTCGCGAAGTTGGTCCAGTACTCGCCCATCTTCTCCGACAGCACGAAATGCTCCGGTCCCCAGACGGCTTCGGGCCTGTGCTCCAGCGTTCCGAAGACGTAGTTGATCTCGTCGGAGTGGAAGGCCCCGGAATCGGCCTTGTGGTATTTGTCTCCGGGAGCGGGGAGTTCGAAGTGATAACGGTAGACAGGCTGCCCGCCGGTCTTGACCTGCGCCTCCAGCCAGCGCCAGGTGGAGTAGGCGATGAACTTATCGCCGGCATAGTCGTTCGCCGCACGCCGCGAAAGGACCTCGCGTCCCGAGGGATAGAGCAACACGAACTGGTCGGCCTTGTCCGGGAACTCCTTCTCGGCCTTGGCCCTGAACTCGAAGGGCATATCCCTGGCCTTGGTGCCGCCCTCATCGGCGTTCCAGCCTGCGATGAGGGGTACGTGCGCCTGCTTGCCGGCCTTGTAGATGCTGGCGACGGAGTCCGGCAGGAAGTAGCCGTCGACATCCGGCCCGAAACGGCCTGGCGTCTCCTTGCTCATGATGGCTGTCTTCAACTGCTCGCTGGTGAGTTTGCGCAGCTCGGAGATCTTCGTGGTGCCAAAGGCCTTCAGCATGTATGCGCTGTCGATCGCCTCACGCTCCTTGCGGGTCTTTGCCTGTGGCCCGCTTGCATAGAGCGCGCCGCCGCTTTCGCCGATCGCCTTGTGGAAGAGCCCCTTGGAGAGCGGCGAGGCCATCTGGGTGCTGACCGAGAACGATCCGGCCGACTCGCCAAAGAGCGTGACGTTGCCGGGGTCGCCGCCGAAGGCTTCGATGTTCTGCTTGACCCAGGCGAGGGCCGCGGACTGGTCCATGAGCCCGTAGTTGCCGGAGGCGCGATGGGGAGACTCCGCCGTGAGTTCCGGATGCACGAGGAAGCCCCAGATGCCGAGCCGGTAGTTCATAGAAACGACGATGACGCCGCGATGGGCCAGCGCCTCGCCGTCCTGGCGGCCTTCGGATGCCGAGCCGCCCTGATAGCCGCCGCCGTAGATCCAGACCATGACCGGAAGCTTGTTTGCCTTGACCGGCGCCCAGACGTTGAGGGTGAGGCAGTCTTCGCTCTCTCCGGGATCGCGAAAGAGCATGTCGCTGAAGGCCGACGCCTGCATGCAGTGGTTGCCGAAGTCCCTGGCGGGCTTGACGCCTTCCCAGGCGACGACGGGCTGCGGTGCCTTCCAGCGCAGGTCTCCGACGGGCGGCGCGGCGTAGGGGATGCCCAGGAACTTCTCGACCCTGCCATCCTCGGTCAGCGCTCCGGCTACTTGTCCGCCGGTGACCTTGACGGTCAGATCATCCGCTGCCCGAAGAGGCGCGGAGGCGAGAGCGAAGAGGGAGAGGACGGTGGCCGAAAGGCGGAGCAGGGAACGGGACGTAGACATGGTTGACCTCGATGCCAAGCTACCATGCTCCGGCAGGCACGATCCAGCGGCTATGCGTCACCCTGATAGCATCAAGGCATCACCTATCCAGACACAGGCGAAGGTCCCGCATGATCAAGCACGTTACCGCCCTCCTGCTGGCGTTTGCAGCCGCCAGCGCGTTTGCCCAGAAGCCCATCGAGATTAAGGTGGTCGTCGTCTCCATGTTCGAGGTGGGGAACGACACGGGGGATATGCCGGGCGAGTATCAGTACTGGGTGGAGAGGCAGCATCTGGATAAGGTGTATGCCTTTCCGCAGGGGTATCACGACCTGCGTTTGAACCCGCAGACGGGTGTGCTGGGCCTGTTGACCGGCATGGGGACGGCGAAGGCGACGGCGTCAGTGATGGCGCTTGGGCTGGATCCGCGCTTCGACCTGAGCCATGCGTACTGGCTGGTCGCGGGGATTGCGGGGATCGATCCGCATGTGGGTTCGCTTGGTTCGGCGGTGTGGGCGGACTATCTTGTGGATGGCGACCTGGGGCATGAGATCGATGCGCGGGAGATTCCGCCGAACTGGCCGACGGGGCATGTTCCTCTGCGCAAGTCGACTCCGTATGAGGAGCCGCGGACGGACGACAATGGAGCGGCCTTTCCTCTGAACTCCACGCTGACGAACTGGGCATTCAACCTGACGAAGGACACGAAGCTGCCCGATACGGCGGAGATCGCCGAGCGCCGCAAGGCGTATCTGCCGGAGGATGCCGATGCCCCGGCGCATCGGCCACCGTTCGTGCTGCGCGGCGATGTGCTCTCGGGGCAGAACTTCTGGCATGGCAAGCTGATGAGCCAGTGGGCGCATGACTGGGTGGCCTACCAGACGGATGGAAAGGGCCACTATGCGGCCTGCGGGATGGAAGATACGGGGACAATGCAGTCGCTGACCTGGCTGGCGCGCGCCGGGAAGGTGGATCTCAACCGCGTGATGGTGCTGCGGACGGCTTCGAACTACGACCAGCAGAGGGCGGGAATTACGGCGGCTGAGTCGTTGGCGGAGACGAAGATCACGAAGTATGGGGCGTTTATGCCGTCGCTGGACTCGGCATACCGGGTGGGGCATGTCGTGGTGGATGCGCTGGTGGTGAACTGGGCGCAGACACGGGAGCATATCCCGCAGTAAGGAGACGAGTCGCTGGGTCTACTCGCCTGCGTAGGCGCGCGTCTTCCAACTCACGCTGCCGCCCATGAGCTTTCGCGCCAGGGCGTACCACTGCACGGCGAGGAGAAGGAAGATGCCCAGCGGATGCAGCAGGGCTCCGCGCCAATCCTGCTTGAAGCGCTGCACGCCGAGTACACGGGGAAGCCATGCCGCGGCGATGCCGGGGAGGGCCCAGGGTGTCCAGAAGACCAGCAGGAAGGGGAGCACCTGGCCGAGGAACAGGATGGCGCTGATGGGAGCGATCCGCCATGGGTCGGCGATGCCTTCGGTGGCGTTCTTGGCCAGGCCGTTCCAGACCTGCGGCGCGGTGGTGTACATGCGGCAGGTGGCGAGTGGGGTGAGATCGGCGAGGTCGGTCCGATAGCCGGCGGCGCGGAAGAGGCGTGGCAGACGAAGGCCGTCGTGCATCGTCTCGCGGATCTCGGCGTGGCCGCCGCTCTTGAAGTAGGCCTCGCGGCGCGCCATGAGGAACTGTCCGCAGCCAGCGGCGAAGGCGGGATCGGTGCCGGCGCGCATCCTGTCCAGCGGGAGGAAGCCGAGCAGCACGAAGTGGATGAGCGGCAGAAGCATCCACTCCATCCATGTACCGGTGACCTGCCGGGGAAAGCCACTGACGAGGCCGTTGTCTGCGAGGAAGCCGGCCATGCGCGCCAGGGCTTCGGGTTGCAAGCGGACGTCGGCGTCGACGAAGCACAGCACGTCGTACCGGGCGGCATGCGCGAGAGCCCAGCAGGCATGCTGCTTGCCGTTCCATCCAGCGGGGAGCAGAGGGGCGCGCTCCAGGCGCACACGGCCGTCCTGTGCCGCCATGCGTTCGACGATCGCGCCGGTTCCATCGGTCGAGGCGTCGTCCATGACGATGACCTCAAGCTCGACGCCGGTCGAGGCCAGCACGGACTCCACTGCCGCGGCGATTCCGGCGGCCTCGTCCCGGGCGGGAATCAAGACCGAGATCCGCCCCGGCTCGCCGGCGGCCAGGGGCTCGCGGTAACGTCCAAGATTTGCGCAGAAGAGGGCGGCGGGGATCGCTCCACACACCAGCCCCGCACCGATCAGTATGCCGATCACTCACCCACCGCCGTATGTTCCGCTCTGTACTTTCGCCGCTGGAGGAACGCCTTGACGCGCAACCCCAGGGCATAAAAACCAGCCGTGCCGACAGCTCCGTTGCTCAACGTCTGGAAGCCCCGGGCACTTCTTGCCATGGAGGCTTCCTTCAACTCTTCCATCGCCGCCAGCAAGGCCGACTCCAACACGCCGTCGAGGGCTTCTCCCTTCCGGACGTGGACGGCTTCGCCAAACTGGAGCAGGCATTCCGGGGTTCGTTCATCCCAGAAAGTGTACTCAATGGCGAGCGGCAGCACGGTGCATCCGGTGCGGGATGCCAGCGCGGCCAGGCCTGCCTTGAACTCCAGGGGGCGCATCCGTGCATCGACAAACCTGCCCTGCGGGGTGACCCAGAGCACTCCGCCCGCTGCGAGGACAGCCTCGCCGGTTCGCAGGAACTGCACGGCTCCGCGGGCCGACTCCATGGCGACGCCGAAGATGCCGAGCCAGCCGAGGATCTTGTAGCGCTCCAACGCTTCGGAGTCCATGGGTGCGTAGTGCCTGCGCTGCGGCATCAAGGTATCCGCGAGATGGAAGGCCACCATGGGATCCCACCACGAGCCGTGGTTGGCGTACACGATGAGCGGGCCGGTTGCGCCGGAGAACCGGTTGGCCCCGCGCACCCGGACCGCGTGGAAGTTCCGGCGGAAATAGCCCCGCACGATCCGCCGGAAGAACAGGAGCAGAGGCGCAGAGATGCGTGGAACGGCGGTGGCCATAGAAGCCTAGCTTACGCCCCGCGCGTCCTTATCCAACGAATCTGCTGCAATCCAGCCCGACATCATCACCATGGGCATGCCGGGACCGGGATGCGCCGCGCCGCCCGCGAGGTACATCCCGTCCAGTTCGCGGGAGCGGTTGGCGGGCTTGAACGCGCCGTGGAAGACGCCGTGGCTGGAGATGCCGTAGATTGCGCCGTTCAAGACCCGGTAGCGGTCGTGGATGTCCTGTGGGGTGAGCGCGTCCTCGAAGACGATCCGCTCTTCGATGTCTTCCAGCCCGGCGGTCCGCTTCAGCTTGTCCAGAATCACCTGCCGGTAGGCGGGGAACATCTTCTTCCAGTCGTGGTGCGGGCGCAGGTAGGGGGTGTGGACCAGAACATAGAGGGCCTCGCCACCTGCGGGTGCGGAGGTGGGATCGGTTGCCGCGGTGGCTGCGAGGTAGCAGGTCGGATCGGGAGCCGGCTCGCCCTCCTCGTAGATGGCGCGGAACTCTTCGTGCGGGTCACGGGAGAAGACGAAGTCGTGGTGCGCGAGGTGGTCGTAGCGCTTGTTCAGGCCGAGGTACAGCACGACGCCCGAGCAGGCCGGCTCGTACTCGCGCTTGTCGTCGAAGGCTCGTCCGGCTGCTCCGCCGATCAGTTCGCGATGCGTGCGGACGGCGTCGGAGTTCGAAACGACGGCGTCGAAGAGGAACTTTTCGCCCTTCGTGGTCTCCACGCCGTAGACCTGCGACGCGGCCCTGGCCCCGCTGGTGGGGGCATCGGTCAGGATGCGGGCGATGTCGGTGTCGGTGTGGAAGGTGACGTCGAGTTCGCGGGCGAGCTTGACCAGCGCCTCCGGTACCGCGCGCGTGCCGCCCATCGGATACCAGATCCCCTCTTCCATCTGCATGTGGCCGATCGCGCAGAGGATCGCGGGTGAGGCGTCGGGGGAGGATCCGACGTACTGCACGAAGTGGTCGAGCATCTGTGCGACGTTGGCGTCAGGAATATGCTCGCGAATCATGCCGGCGACGGTCTTGCCGAGGCGCATGCGCATGACGTCGCGCAGGACCTTCAGGTCGAACGCGCCCTTGACCTCCATGGTGTCCATCATCGATCCGATGGAGCGCCAGAAGAAGAAGCGGTCGGAGATGCCGTGCAACTGCTCGGACTGCTCCAGGAATTTCAGGTAGCCGGCGCCCATCTTCGGCCAGAGCGCCTCAAGCTGCGCTGCCATGGCGTCGGCGTTGTCCATCAGGTCGAGCCGGGTGCCATCCTCGAAGAAGCAGCGCCACTGCGGGTCGAGACGCACCATGGTGATGTAGTCTTCGAGCTTCTTGCCGGCCTCGGCGAAGACCCTCCGCAGCACGGAGGGCTGGATCAGGATGGTCGGCCCCATGTCGAAGCGGAAGCCCTTCTCGCTCAACTGCGCGGCCTTGCCGCCGAGCCATGGGTTCTTCTCGAACACCGTGACTTTGTGCCCACGTGCCGCCAGCGTACACGCCGCAGCCAGCCCAGCCAGACCGGAACCGATCACGGCAACGTTATTGCCCTGCCCACTATTCGTCAACATTTTGCTCCCGCATTTCGTTCGCTTCTTCTTCTGTCGTTGCCGGTTCCGCCGACAACACCTCGGGGTCCATTCTTCGAGCCGCGCCAAGCAGAACCCGCACTCCGCGCAGCCTTTCCTTCCACGTCGCCGAGTGCCCCGCGAGGATCAGGCCCTCGAAGAACCAGACGTGCCTCTCGGTGGTGGCCTCGAACTGGCGGCGCGTCCGGCCCCTGCGCACCAGTACTGTCTTCACGGCGGTCATCTCGAGCAGACCCTCGGCGCCCCGCGTGACGCCGAAGCCTGCACCGCGCCGCCCGCCAAAGGGAATTCTCGGATCGGCCGTTGGCACGATGACGTCGTTCACAATTGCCGTGCCGATCGTCATTCTGCCGGCCATGCGCCGCGCCGTCTGCTCGTCGCCGAAGATGGAGACCGAGAGCGCGAGCGGAGAGGCTCTTTGCGCTGCCGCCACGCCCGCTGCGTCTTCCACGTCGATGACGCTCAGCACCGGCGCGAAGATATCGGCCTGGGCAATCCGCATCTCTGGCCGGGCCAGCACGATCAGGATCGGCCCCTGGGCTTCGCCTATCGAAGCCAGTTCGCCGACCAGCAACGCGCCGGCGTCGAGGGCCTCTTCGACCAGCGTGCGCAGCTTTTCCTGCACGTTCGGATCGAGCAGCACCGGATGCACATCTTCGAGGGCCTCGCGCAGACGGTTGACCAGAGCCTCCCGCCGCGAGGTCGTCCTGCCGACGACAAGAAGGCGTCGCGGAGCCATGCACGTGGCCGAGCCATTCAGCCGCAGTCCAAACACCACTGCCGCCGTCACGCGGCCCAAATCCGAGCCGGGGAGCACTACCACGGCCGAACATCCCGAGAGCTCCATGACGGAGGGCGTTCCGGTCTCGGCGAGAGAGCGCAGGACGGCGCGGCCGGTCTCGGACGATCCGGTGAAGAAGACCTTGTCGGCCCCCGCGGCGACTGCCGCCGTTCCCGCTTCGTCCGACTCTTCGGTAAGCCGCAGCAACTCGCGCGGCAACCCTGCGGCCGTCAGCTCTTCGGCCACGAGCTTGGCGACGGCGCGCCCGCCCCTGCCGGGCTTCCACGTTACGGCGTTGCCCGCTGCGAGAGCCTGCAGCACCTGGACGCCGGGGAGAAAGAGGGGATAGTTGGAGGGGCCGATCACGAGCACGCGGCCCAGCGGCACGCGCTGGATCTCGCTGGAGACGCCCCATAGCCAGATGGGCCTCGTCCATGCCGAAAGAAGACGGCTTCCGAGGATCTTCTTCGCGTTCTTTTCCAGGAACTCACACGCGCCGAGCAGAGGCAGAATCTCCGACGCCCTTACATCCGCCGGCGTCCGGGCTGTTCCTGCGTCGATCGCCCGGCAGAGGTCGTCGGTGCGGTGCGACATCCTGAAGCGAAAGCGACGCAATACCTTCAAACGTTCGGCCACGGGCTCTTCTGCCCATGCTCTTTGTACCTTTGCATCCCAACCGGGCCCGGTTGGGACCTTGCGCAACCCGCTTTCGCTCATCCCTTGAGCGATTTCGCTTCGCCGGGAGGGAACTGTCACGATGTGGCCCCGATCAACTCATCCTGGGAGACCATCGGCTTGGTCCCGGCGGAGGTCGACCACTGCGGCTCCATTTTCAGGTCCTCGAGCAGGAGCCGCGATGTGATGCGGGCCGACTCGAAGATAACCGGAAGACCACTTCCCGGATGGGTTCCACCGCCGACCAGATACATGCCGCGGACATCCTCAAAGCGGTTGTGCGGGCGGAGATGCAGCATCTGGTCGAGCGAGTGCGCCATGGAGAAGGTGGCGCCCTTGTAGAGATCGAACTCCGAGGCCCAACCCTCCGGGGTCATGATCTTCTCGGTGCGAATTCTGCGTTCGACGTCCGTGATGCCGATCTTCTCCATCTGCTGGAGCGCGAGCTTGCGGTATTTCGGGCCCTCGATGGACCAGTCGATCATGCCGGCGTCATGCGTCACGGGCAGCAGGACGTAGAGTGTGCTCTTGCCTTCGGGCGCCAGGGTGGGGTCGGTGACGCAGGCGTTCTGCACGTAGAACGAGGGATCTTCGGAAAGACGGTGCAGGGACTCGATATCCCGCAGATTCTGCCTGTAGTTTTTGGCCAGGAAGATGGTGTGATGCGATACATCGTCGTACCGGCCATCGATGCCGAGGTACATCATGAAGGTGGAGCAGGAGAAGCGCTTCTTCGCGACGCGTTCATCGGTCCATTTGCGCCGGTCGCTGTTGGGAACGAGTTTCTTCATCGCTTCGGCGAAGTCCGCGTTCACGACTACGGCATCGGCCTGCAGGGTGCGCGATGCGGTCTTGATGCCGACCGCGGTGCCGCGCTCGATCAGCACCTTTTCCACGGGCTCATCGAGCAAAATCTCCACGCCCAGCTCGGTGGCGATGCGGGCCATCGCCTGGGTGACCGCGCCGCAGCCGCCGGTCGGGTGGAAGACGCCGTGCTCGTACTCCAGGAAGGAGAGGATGGAGAAGAGACTCGGACATCGAAACGGGCTCATGCCGAGGTATTTTGACTGGAAGCTGAAGCCGAGGCGGATGCGCTCGTCCTTGAAGTGCATCTGGAGATCGGAATCGAGGGACCGCCATGGAGCGAGCAGAGGCACTAGCTTCAACATGTCCGGCTTCATGAGGTCGCGCCAGCTCTCGAACGGAGCCTGGAGAAAGGGCATGAACTTCTCCAGCTTGCCGCGATTGTGGGTCATGAACTCGTGAAAGCGGCGTGCATCCTCAGGCGAGATCGCCGCGATCGCCTTGACCATCTGCTCCAGGTTGGGCGTTGCCAGCAGCTCGCCGCCGTCTCCGAAGACGAGTCGGTACTGCGGATCGAGCCGCGTCATGGGGACCTCGCGCTCCAGGTCGTACCCGGCGGCGGCGAAGATCTCCTTCAGGACACGCGGGTAGAGGAAGAACGTCGGCCCGACATCGAAGCGAAATCCGTCCTGCCTGATGGTTGACGTTCGTCCCCCGACGTCTCCGCGCTTCTCCACCACCGTCACCTGAACACCTGATTTGGCCAGCAGAATTGCCGCCGCCAGCCCACCCGGTCCAGCCCCCACGATCACCGTACGACGCGTCTGCTTCGTCACTCTGCAAGGCTCCTGTTGCGAAGACACCCATGAAAGGATTGCCTTCGCTCGATCCCAACCGTTTGTGGTCTCAACCGACTGGGGTAGACCGATTATAGGCAGGGAAGTGGTTCCAAAACGGGACTCCCCAAGTGACTTATGAACCACGTCAAGATTCCCGCTCCGGACGTTTACGTCACTGCAACCGACCCCATCCGGCGCAACTGTGTAACCTTGAGCGTGGAGACAAACACTCGTGCCCGCACCGCAGCCCCGCCTCAACCTTCTCGTTCTCTCCCCGCACCGCGATGATGCCGCCTTCTCGCTCGCGCTCTCGCTTGCCGCGTGGCGCCGCGCCGGACACGCCGTGACTCTGATCAATGCCTTTACCCGCTCCATTGAAGCGCCGTTTTCCGATGCGGACTCGCTGCACGAAAACGACCGTCTTTCCTACGTTTCCGCGATGCGCAAGCGGGAGGACGAGGCGTTTGTGCGTCTCATTCCGGGGATGACGCTGGTCGACGCCAACATCAAGGACGCGCCGCTTCGCCGTCACTGTGAGCCTGAGGTGGTGTACGAGATGCCGCTCGATCCTGCGGACGGAGCTTTAGTCAAGATCCGTAAGGTGCTGACGCGTTACCTCAGTCTGCCGAACCCGGTCTTCGTCCTGCCCCTGGCGCTTGGCAACCACATCGACCATCGCGTCGCCCGCGAGGCGGCGGTGTCTCTGGTCGCGGATCTTCCCTGCGCCTTCTACGAGGATCTGCCCGATGCGTTTCGCGATGCGGCGATTGCGGACCAGCCGCACCTGACGCCGATTCTGACCGCAAACCCCAACCCCCTGGCCTGGAAGCGCAAGGCCGTTCTGCTCTACAGCTCTCAGATTGAGACGGACACCGCCGACCGCATCCTCGACCATGCCCGCGCGCACCACGATACGGAACGGCTTTGGGCCAACGACGCCTTCACCCGCCTCTTTGTCTCTTAGGCGCGTTATCCACCGTTTCGTGAAAGCCTGTGGATTCCCGTGCTGGATTTGATCCTGCGCAACCGTGCAAACGGCTCTCCCCGCAGCCCGCTTGCGCTGCTACGATAATCCGAAGCGAACCAGGCGCAGCGGACACCAATCGATTCAGCCCGCAAGAGCGCCCGCACGAGGGACCGCAACCGTGATCCACCGCTTTTCGGACAGTGAATCCGAAGCATACGCAGAGAGGCAGCCTCGTGGCATCCTCGGTATGCTCTTCCGCCACCGCGTCCCCATCCTGGTTGGGCTGGGTGTTCTGCTCGTGGCGGCGATCGCGCTTGTGGTCATCCTGCCCCGGCAGTTCCAGTCCAGCCTCGATATCCTGGTTCGCAATAAGCTGCCGCTCTCGGCGCGGCTGACCGCGAGCAGCGAGGAGACCGTCGATGAGCAGCGCATGCAGTCGGAGCTCGCTCTTCTGCACTCGCCGGAGCTGGCTGCCAAGGTCGTCGACCCCGACTACCCGGCGCAGCCCGACGCGACCCACACCGCCGCCGACATCGGACGTCACCAGGCTGCGGTCGCGCTTTTCTCGCAGCAACTGATCACCACGGTCGCGCCGAACTCCAACATCATTCACGTCGTCGTCACGGCGGGAGACCCGCATCGCGCGGCCGAGCTGGCCAGCCGTCTCCTCGACGTGTTCTTTGCCTCGCAGTCGGAGGTCGATCACCCGACGCCTGCGACCGCCTTCTTCATCGCCGAGTCGAATCGCGCGCGGGATGCGTGGCAGCAGACGCAACTGGCGCTCGACACCTTCCGTCTCGCCCACCCGCCCACGCCTGTCGGCTCAGCGGCCGAGGCGTCGCTCCAGATTGCTGCGCTGACGCACCAGATCCAGCGCAACGACGAGCAGATCGACGCGTCCATTGGCCGCATCCTGACCGGGGAACGCAAGCTGATCACCATTCCCGCGCGTCCGCTGGACCGGACCAACAAGAGCCGCAACCAAAGCGCGGCCATGCCTCTGCTCTCCACCGCGCAGTTGAATGCCATGCTGGCGATCTATACGGACGAGCAGGCCATTCTGCTGACTCGTCCGCCGACGGACGAGGAGGCCGTGCGGGCTTCGCTGTCGCTGGCCAGCCAGATTGCCGATACCAACGCCTCGCTGCAGCTTGCGCGGCAGTCCACCCCGCCGGAGCGCGACCCCGCGGCAAACAGCCTGTGGCAGTCCACGACGGAGGAGATCACGCAGGCGAGTGCCGAGCTTAAGACCCTGTATGCCACGCGCACCAGCCTGGCCACCCAGCTCGCCGGCTTCCAGGCCACGCTCGATTCCATCCAGCATCCGCCGCCGACTCTTGCCGGTCTGCAGAGCAAGGCCGCCGCCCTGCAGTCTGCCTACCGCCTCGCCGAGCAGCGCGCCAACGAGGCCCGTATCGCCGACGCGATGGACCAGCAGTTGCGGCTGAACGTCGCGGTGGCCAGCCGTCCCAGCTTCTCCAATACCGCGACGAGCCCCAGTCCGTGGCTGTATGCCGCTACCATCGGTCTCGCGGTGATCTTCCTCGGCGCTTGCCTGACTCTCTTCGCTGGGATGGACGCCAGCGAGTACGAGGCGCAGGAGCGGACGGAGGATGACGATGAGTACGAGTTTGAGGACTCGTCCGAGACGGATGCCGCGCATGACTACGGGAACGACTCCGCACAGGATCAGGAGGATCCGCAGCAGGAGCTCCAGTTTCCCTCGCGTATTCGCTCCTCGCATTCGGGAGCGTTCCTGTACGCAGCGCCCGGTTCCTCTGTTTCTCACACCCATAGCGATCCGGACGCGGACGACTCCCTCTTCCCCGATCCACTCGGGGATCCTCTGGAACAGGCCCCGAAGCTTTCGGATATCCTCTCTCCCGGCCCGCGAAGCGCTCACGACGAGACCTTTCACCCGCCGTTCGAAGCGGCAGTCGAACCGGATGAGGAGGGTGAACCGGAGCCCCATCCCTCGCCGGCGGCGGAGATCTTTCACCCCAATCAGTACCAGGCAGTCTCCCCCTCGGAGTCGCCGTCCGGGGAAGGGGATGAGGCCGCAGACTTCGACGCGCCGCCTTCGTTCGCGCGGGCGTCTTCCGGAACGACCCATGCGGCTGTCCCTTCTTTCTTCGCAAGCCCCCGCAGCGGGGCGGTGATGCAGGAAGAGCACGAGGCAAAGCCCGGCTACGCGTTCTATGGCGAGAAGGCTGCCGGCGAGCAGCCCGCTGTGCCAGCCGCTGCCACGCCGGTTGTTGCCGCGCCCTTCGGTGGAGCTCCCCTGGTGGAAACAGCCCCTCCCGTCCCGGAGCCGGGCGCGGAGCCCATTCTCTCGGCCGTCCCCACCCCCGAGCCGGAGCCGATCGTTACGTTGCCGGATCCGACACCGCCCTGGTCGCAGCCTGTTCCCGAGCCAAGGCCGTCTCCGCTGCCGCCTCTCTCGTACTGGTCGTCGCTCCAGGATGCCGCGCCCGCTGCAGTTGCCCAGGAGTCTTCGGAGCCAACGTCTGTTGAGCCTGTTCCGTCCGTATCGGTTCCCACGGAGCCGATTCCCGTGGAGCCGGTCCAGCCCAAACCCGCCTATACCGAGCCTGCCTATGTTCCTCCGCCGGTACCGACCACCAGCGAGGTGTATGCCGCTCCGGTGCAGGCGGCGCCCGCAGCTGTAGAGCCGAAGGCCGTCTCGCAGACCTTCACGTCGACCCTTCGTCCCGATCCCTTCCTGACGAGCGTCAGTTCGACCCTCTCCGCACCCGCCTTCCGCTTCTCCTCGCCTCCGGTGCGGACGCCGGCGCCCGTCGCTGCGCCGCCCGTCGCGCCGCGTACCCCGGTGGTCTCGGCCGCGCCAGCAGCCCTGAGGCCGGATCCCGAGCTGGTTGTCTCCTACGCCTCCGATCCCATTGAGCTCGTGCCCGACCCCGTTCTGCCGCCAGTGAAGCCGCCCTACCAGGTCCCACGACGCGAAACCCCGCAGGCCTTCGCGCCCGAGCCGGTGCTTCCGCCGGCTTCTTCCGCCGCCAGCGAAGCTGCATCGAGCCCCGACGACCTCTCGGATTTCCCGCTCTATCGCGCTCCCAAGGCCGGAAGGCCTCCTGCTGCTGCCGCCCCGGTTTCAGCGCAAGCTCCACCTGTACCGAGGATGGACACGCCTCCTGTGCCCGCAGCGGCGTCCGTCCGCGCTCCCAACCGTCCACAGACCTACGAAGAGATGGTTCGCGCCCTCGTCTTTCCCGAGGAGTTCGCCCCGTACGTGCCTCCGGCTCGTCCTACGGCGGCTCCGCCTCGCGCGCCGGCTGCCGGATTCGTCTCGGAGGTGGAGTCGCGCCCCGTCGTTCCTGTGGTTCCTCAGCCGGTCTGGCCACCGGTTTCGCCGTCGCCCGCGCCTCCGGTTGCTTCGACGACCGATGACGATGCACCGCCGTTCCATTACGCCCGCAAATCCGTGTCTCCACAGCCGCCCGCCCCTGCGCCGGTCTATGCCACGCCCCCTCGTCGGGAAGACCCCGAGACGATTCAGAACTTCATCCGCCGCCCGTCGGTTCCGCTGCAGCCCTCTCCGGGGCTGCGTCCAGCGGTAGAGCGCGACGACCGAACCATCTATCGGCCCGCCGAGCCGCCACCGCGCGACGACCGCACGACGTATCGTCCGGCGGCGTCTTCGCCTCCGCAGCGCCCCGCACCCCCGCTTCGTGACTCTCAGGTCCGTGATTCCCAGTCCCGTGATTCCTGGATCGATATCGCTCCGCCTCCGCCGCCGCGGGGTGAAGCCCTCGACCCGCAGAAACGCGCTCCGGATCGCATCTCCGCCATCCGGGATAGCGGCTCGCGCGTGTACCCCGCCACGGACCGCAGCGGAGTCCGGCTGACGCCGTCGCAGCGGATGAAGCTTGGCCGTCCGACCACGAACCTGGACAAGGACGGCAATGTCACCTACACCGACTACCTGAACGACAAGGACAAGAATCGCCGCTAACGCAGAACGGGGATGCGCCCTGGCGCATCCCCGTTCCGGCTAAAGCTGCCTGCGTTCTAAAGCATCTTCCTCACGACACTCCGTACAATCTCGGTCACCACCCCGTACACGATATGCGACGTCATCTCGCTGGTCTGTTCGCGCTGGCTCTGCTTCTGCGGAGTCGTCACCAGACCGATCGCCGGAAGCACGCCTTCGTGGGTGACCGTGGCGAGCACGAGACCGAAGCTCGCGCCCTCCTTGGACGTGGCCTGTGGGTAGTACTCGGCGACGCCACCGTACACCGCGCCTGCCGAAGCTCCGAAGAGCCAGTGAACGGATTCGCCCGCGGCCTGCTTCTCGCCGGTGGTCAACGTTCCGCCCGCGACGCGTTGCGCCAGCACCTCAGGAGGAACGGGCTCGCCCTTGACCCGGGGCGGATAGATCTTTTCGGCCACATGCTTCGCCGCGGCGCCCGCAATACCGCCGATCAAACCGGCGATCAGCCCCTTCACCAACGACCTGGTCGCCGTCTTCTTCTCGATTGCCACGTTGCTCATGCCAAAACCTCTTCCTTCGAAGGATCACTCTGCCCTTCGATGCAGAGCCAGCCGACCGGGGTGCCCTTAGCCAATGTAAGCGGTCGCATCGGTCGTATCGGTTCCTCGTCCCACACCCACTAACCGTAGCGCGAGTGTCAATACGGTCGCCACCGCCAGGTTCAGCAGAAGCGCGGGCACCGCCGCATACATGGCATAGACGCCGCCAAACGCATGCACCGGGTACACCGAGCCCTTCATGCCCATCGCCCACACCATGCCGGTGCCGGTGCCCATGCCGACCACCCAACCCACCAGCAGGGCCCAGGGGTTGAACCAGCGGGTAAACAGGCCGATGACCACGCTGGGGAACATCTGCCCAATCCAGATTCCGCCCAGCAACTGCATCTCGATCGCATAGGTTGCGGGCAGCTTGAGCACAAACACCAGAGCGCCGAACTTGACCAGCAGCGACACTATCTTCGCCATCTCGCTCTCGCCTTTGGGCGACAGAGGCGTCGTGGCGAATGCGCCGTACAGGTTGCGTGTAAACAGGTTCGAAGCGGCAATGGACATGATGGCCGCGGGGACCAGCGCGCCGACCGCGATCGCCGCCAGGCAGAACCCGCCGAACCACTCCGGAAACGCGGAGAGAAACAGCAGAGGCACGGACTCATTGGGATTCTTCGCGACTACGCCCGACGCCAGTGCGACATAGCCCAGCAGCGCGATCAACCCCAGGAGGAAGCTGTACGCAGGAAGCATCGCCGCATTGCGCCGCACGACCTTCGCGCTGCCCGCGCTCAGGACCGCCGTGGCCGTATGCGGATAGAGCATCAGCGCAATCGCCGAGCCGATGGCCAGCGTCGAATAGGCCAGAAACTGCCCGGGCGCGAGCATCGTCGAAGCGCCGTGCTTCGCGAGGGAGGTCTGCGCCAGCTCAAACACACGCGCATACCCACCCAGCTTCACCGGCAGAATCACCAGCGCGGTGATCACCATGAGGTACAGCATCACGTCCTTGACGATGGCGATGACCGCCGGCGCTCGCAGGCCGCTCGAGTATGTGTAGGCCGCCAGGACTACGAAGGCCGCGCCGAGAGGCCACTCACCCTTGATGCCCAGCGCCTCGATCACCACACGGATCCCGACCAGTTGCAGGGCGATGTAGGGCATCAGGGCAAGGACACCGGTTAGCGCAATCGCGACCGTCAGCCACCTGTTCCCAAAGCGCCCACCGACAAAATCGGCGAATGTGACATACCCGTGCCGGTGGCAGACATTCCAGAGGCGCGGCAGCACGATCATCATGTACGGATATGCGATGACTGCGTAGGGCAGAGCGAAGAAACCCATCGCCCCGGCTCCATAGAGAGCCGCCGGAACCGCGATGACGGTATAGGCGGTATAGAGATCGCCCCCGATGAGAAACCACGTAATCCAGGTGCCGAAGCTGCGTCCGGCAAGCCCCCACTCTTCGAGCGATGCCATGCCTGCCTCTGGCCGTCTCCACCTGGCCGCCCAGAAGCCTGCCAGCGTAACCAGTGCAAAGATACCGCAGAACACCACCAAAGCCGTCGTGTGCAGAACAACCCCCAGAGTTATATCGATGTAATGAAAATATAACCGAGAGAAGCTTGTCCTGGCCGTTGGCTCGTACGGCCTTGCCGCGCGATGTCAGGCCATGGCACGCTCAGAGAGGGCCATGATCGTTGGAAGCGTCACGACGTGACAGAGGCTCGTGGAGGGCGTATGTGGCCTTCTTTAGCGCAGCCCTGCTCCACCCTCGGTCCACTCGTAGACGACCACGCCAAGGTCGTTCAGCACTGCCATTGCGGACTCCATATTGCGCCGGACCTCCGGTCTGGCCTTGACCGGAATGTTTCCGGCCTCTTCCACGGCTACAACGCGGCCATAGGGCCACGAGCTCTGCGGAATCGCGTTCAGTGCCGCGGGGAGATCGCTTACCCTGACATTCAGATCCTGCCGGCGTGCGCCCACCGGACGCAGCAGCGTGCCCTCGCCGATACCGCTGGTGTTCGCATCCGCCAGCAGCACATGCAGCGTGACCATGTTGCCCTGTACGGTCACGTAGGGATTCTCCCAGCTTGCCAGGGTGTGGATCGCCATATAGCGCGTCTTCGACGGGGGAGGGATCAACTCCATCTGTTGCCGTGCAGCTTCGGTTGCCACAACCTCGTGCGCGGAGACCGTGCCGCTTGCCGAGGGTGCCGTCGCCGAATGGCAGCCGGCGAGACCGGCAAGACTCATCAAAAGGGCCGCGGATGCGGCGCGCTGCAGAGAGGGGAGGGGAAGAGGAAAGGTACGCACCGTACCAGCATAGCAAGCTGTCCACTGCTTCTTCAGGAAAAATCGCGTATCCGCACCACACCGAAAACATCGGCATCCCATGCGATGCCGTCACAGCCCACGCCAGCTTCGAAAGCGGTAACTAAACTGGCATATTACCGGCGTAATGTAGAAAATTCAATCACTTACCGGATTTTTTCGACCGCACATCTGGCATAGAATTCTCTCGTACCGCAAAGTTCAAAAAAATACGCAGTCTACCCCCAAACGACAAGGTGGATACCTTGAATCTCGCGAGTCGCTCAGCACGACCCATTTTCAGAAAAGTGGAACGAAGGAAAGCCAGGAGAGGTCCTCTTCAGAATCTCTACACCCGGTGGAAGCTGTTCCTGCACCCCGATTACTTCGTTCAGTGCCCGTGCCCGGACTGTGGCGGCATGGTCAGCATTCGCGAATGCATGGTGCAGGGGGAGACTTTCTGGTTCTGTTCCGAGGCCAGCCGCCAGAAGTTCGAGTGCGCAGGTTAGGCGCTCCGATTACCTCCCGGACCAGACCGGCTTCCGTTTGTCTAAGAAGGCGCTGGTGCCTTCCTTCCTATCCTCCGACCCGCAGAGCCTCCCGAAAATCTCCGCTTCCACCACGGTGCCATCCTCGATGCCGAGCGAAGCGCCGCGACGCACGGCCTCCAGTGCTGCTTTAACCGCCAGCGGGGCCGCGGCGGCGATCGTGCCGGCCAACTCCTGCCCGCGCGCCAACAGTCCCTCGGGTGGGACCACCTCATCGACCAGGCCGAGCCGCAGAGCCTCCGCGGCGCCGGCCATCTCGCCGGTCAGCATCATCTTCAAGGCGGTGGCCGTGCCCACAAGGCGCGGGAGTCGCTGCGTGCCACCGTACCCGGGGATCAGCCCCAGCTTGACCTCGGGGAGGCCCAGTCTCGCGGTTTCGCTGGCGATTCTCATGGTGCAGGCCATGGCCAGCTCGCAGCCTCCGCCGAGGGCGAAGCCGTTGATGAGGGCGATGACGGGTTTGCCGCATGTTTCGATCTGGCGGAAGACGCCCTGTCCGCGGCGGGAGAGAAGCTCGCCCAGGGAGGCGTCGGCTACGGCGAGTTCCTTGATGTCGGCACCTGCGGCGAAGGCCTTATCTCCATGGCCAGTCACGAGTACGACGCGCACCGCCGCGTCGGCGGCGAGCCCGGTGAAGGCTTGTTCGAGTTCGTCGAAGACCTGCGCATTCAGGGCGTTCAGCACCTGGGGACGATTGAGCGTGAGGGTGGCGATGCCGTTTTCGGACGTCAGGAGCAGGGTTTCGAATGCCATGATTCCTCCACCCAACACTGTACGCCCTGGTTCGAAACGTTCGCTTCTCCGTGGGCCAATGTATGGAAAGCGTGGACGGCGCGTGGTGCTGCGGAACGATACAATCAACCTATGATCAAAGGAATTACGCTCGTCCGCGCCGTGCCCTCTTCCGACGTGTTCGACCAGCTCTCCAGTCTTCTCAGCGCCCTTGGCTTCGAACCCGGAAAGGGCTGGGACGACAGCACCGGCCGCGGCTCAGCGTTTCTCGCTCCCATGGGCAATCTTGAACTCGTCACCGGCCGTGCGCCTGCCGTCCCCGAGACCCTGATCGAAGTGACGCAGCTCGACCATGTCCACGCCGCTGTGCAGAGGTGGATGGCCGCGCACCTTCGTTCGGAGGATGCCGCGGCTCGCCTTTCGCCGGTTGCCGAGACGCATTGGAATTCGCGGCTGTTCACCGTGCAGCTCAGCGCGGATGCCAAGGACACCATCGGCTTCTGGCAGTCGGAGAACCCGCTGCATGGACAGCATCCGGCGGTGGAGGGCGATCTTTCGGCGGTTGGGATGAAGTTTGCCATCGTCACCACGCGCTGGAACACCGTCATCACCGACCGTCTGCTGCAGGGCTCGATCGATTGCCTGACGCGCAGCGGGGCGAAGATGGCCGACATCCAGATTGTGCGGGTGCCCGGAGCCTGGGAGGTTCCGAACGCGGCGCGCACGCTGGCGGAGTCGAAGAAGTTCGACGCGATCGTCACGCTCGGTTGCCTGCTGCGTGGAGAGACGGCGCACTATGAGGCGATCTACAACGAGGTCGCGCGCGGCATCGGGCAGTCGCAGCAGGATACGGGTGTACCGCACGCGTTTGGCGTGCTGACCTGCGAGACGCTGGAGCAGGCTTTGGATCGCGCCGGGTTGAAGGCAGGGAACAAGGGATTCGAAGCGGCCAGCGCCGCGATTGAAATGGTATCGATACAGAGAAAGTTGAAGGTGGCCGAATAATGGGAACCCGCCGCAAGTCGCGCGAACTCACCATGCAGATGCTCTTCCAGGGCGACCTGGGCAAACAGACTCCGGAGCAGGTGAATAAGCTTTTCTGGACCTCGCGGGACGATGTGGACGAGGAGACTCGTTCGTTCGCCGAGGATCTCTATCGCATCGCCACGGTCCGGGAGGACGAGATCGACGACCTGATCCAGGCGCATGCGCAGAACTGGCGCATCGAGCGTATGCCTGTCGTCGACCGGAACCTCCTGCGTGCCGCCACGGCGGAGATGCTGGGATTCCCCAATACGCCTGGGCCGATCATCATCAACGAGACGCTGGAAGTCGCTCGGCGCTATGCGGCGCCGGAGTCGATCCACTTCCTGAATGGCGTGCTGGATGCCATTGGCAAGGCGGTTTTGAAGGCTCGTCTGGCGTAGGGCAAGACAAGGAAAGCTGGAGACGAAGGATCAAAGGCGGATAAGGACAGGGAAACCTGGCTTATCCGCCTTTTCTTGTTTGCCTCTGTACTGATTGCTGTTGTTGCTTGATCTTTGTTTGCAAGCCGCACGCAAAAAGCCCTCTCTTGCGAGAGGGCTTTTTATGTGTGTCTGGGTTCTGGTTAGGAAGTGGTCTTCCGGGGCCTCTGGACCATCAGGTTCGGAGCCACGGGAGTGGTGCCGTTTAGGATGGGCAGGTTCGGCGCGATCGTCTTGGTGTCGGTCATCGTCGTGCGGTTGATGATGTGGACCAGATTGTCGCCCGAGGTGCCCACGTAGAAGGTGGTGTTATCCGAGCTGAAGACACCGGCTACCGGTGCGATCGCCGTACCCGAGAGCTTCACCGAACCGACCGTCCCGGGGCCCGGGGCTGCCGGAATGTAGCTGGGCAGGACGCCGCCCGTTCCGGTGTAGGTGATAAACGCCACGCTCGAGTCCGTCGATGGAACCACACCTGTGATGGCCGTCGCGGTGACGCCGGTCAGGAAGGCCTGGTTGGTCGCGGTCGTGGTGAAGTTGAGACCGGTGGAAGGGCAGGAGCCGAAGGGGATGCCGACGACGAAGTCGGTCAACTGGGGCGTTCCCGTCGTCGCGGTGACGCCGAGGATGTGGTTGCCGTCGTTGGTGGCGGCGATGCGATCGGTGATGGGGCCCACGACGCCGGCGTCCGGATAGAAGATGTTGGTGGTCGACGTGGTGCCGTTGGCCGTGGTGATGGGGCAGTAGCCGCGAGCCGTGGTGGTCGCTCCGGCAAAGTAAGCGCCGACTGAGGGAGTCGTAGTCGCGACGTCCAGCACAGGGGTGGTTGGCGCGATGGCGTGCCAGCCGGACTGCGTGGAGTAGACGAGAAGCTGAGAGCCCGCGGTGATGTAAACAGTCTGGCTGTCAGGCGTCCAGGCGGCATGCGTGCTCGATGCGCCGTAGGTGGTGATAACGGCGCCTGCGCTCGTTTCAAGCGTGGTCACCTTGCGGACGGGGTCCGTGATGACGACCGTGTTGCCGTCGGGGGAGACGGCGAGCACCAGACCCGGCGAGGAGGTGTCTTCGCGGGTGACGGCGTTGGAGACGGCGTTGTAGACCATCAGCTCGGTGGTGCTGCCGAGGTAGATCGTCGAGCCGTCAACCGAGATGACCATGGAGGTGGGCACGTAAGGCAGGCGCACCGGGGTGCCGAGCGTCGTCGTCGTGAAGTCCACCGGAACGATGTACTGCGACTGGGTGCTGGCGATATAGAGGATGGTGCCGATGGTTCCGGGCGAGGTGACCTGCACCTTGTTCGAGCTGACCGGAAGTCCGTTGCCGAAGAGGCCGATCTGGTTGAACGGCGACGGGTTGCAGGTTCCGGGCATGCAGTAGGCCGTAATGGAGGCCGCGCCGGGGTAGGTGGGGGTGATGCTCGATCCGCCCGGGATGGTTGCCGGCGTGGTCGAGACGTACTCGAGGTTCAGACCGGTCAGGGTGGTGTTGTTGGTGTCCTTGGCGACGATCGTCAGGGGCTGCGTGTTGTTCTGGCCGATGGAGGTTGCACCGGGATTGGTCAGGGCGATGGAGACCGGCGGGCAGGTGGAGAAGAAGCCGGCCGAGCTGGGCGTCGAGGAGACGCTTGCCGAGATGATGGTCGAGCCGGGAGCGACCGCGGTGGCCACACCGTTCTGATCGATGGTCACGATAGTCGTGTCCTGCGGCGTGTAGGTCAGGTGACCGACCGAGCAACTGATGTTATCCGCGGGCAGGTTGGTGCCGTTCTGGTAGACACGGGCTGAGAGCTGGCCTGTGACGCCCTGCGAGAGGCAGCTATTGCCGGTGTAGGGATTCGCCGAGGTCGACGCATTCTGCGCGACGGCGCAGCAGTTGGTCGAGGGGTCGGGATCGGTTGCGCAACTGGCCGTTGGCGTGGGCGATCCGAGCACGATGCTGGTGACGATGGGGTGGACGAACACCGGCAGGGGATTGCTGGTGGTGCTGTCGGCCGCGGCGGTCACGTAGGCGATACCCGTCTTGTTGGTCGGGTTGCAGGTCGTGTAGTCGGCGATGCCGCCGCCCACGTTGCGGTTCCAGGTGCCGGCGCAGAGCTGACCGGTCGCCGGGTTGACGTCGGCGATGGTCATGTCCGTGGTGCCGTAGGTGTACTTGGTCGGCGAGGTGGAGTTCCCCTTGCAGTCCGTCGCGGCCGGCGTGGAGATCTGGCCCTTCTGTGCGTACGCCAGGGAGATTCCATAGACCTTGGGCTGGAGCGTGATATTCGTCGTCTGTCCAACGACCACGCCCGAGTCGCCGCCACCGCAGAAGGTGACGACCGCTGCCTTATGACAACCCGAGATGGAGAGTCCAAAAGGAACCGTAAACAACAACAAAACGACTAAAGTAACAAACCGACGCATTGATCCTCCCCGTCCAGCCGCTTTGCAAGCCAGACGGTCTCACCGCACATGCTGAATATCGCAAGCCCCAGTGTAGAAGGCTGGTAGTTGAGAAGCAAATCAACCGATGGGGATTAGACGGGCGAGGTTGCTGTTGGCAACCCGGGAAAAGGCAAGAATGTGTCCTGGCGGATGGGCCCGCTCCGCGCGGGACGGGCACTTCGTGAGGTGTGGCTGCTTCGCTGGGCCCTCCCATGAGCGCGGAACGCAGCTCCGGGAGGGCCCAGCGACGTGTTATTGGGCGGGCATTTCGGTTTGGAACCAGGTCATTTCGCGCTCGGTGCGATCGCGAATATTGTCCGGGTTGCGGAAGCCGTGGCCCTCGTTGGGGTAGACGACCAGTTGCGTCTTCGTTCCCTGCGCGCGCAGGGCATGCCAGAACTCGAACGACTGCGGGGCGGGGCATTCGCCGTCACGATCGCCTACGATCACCAGCGTGGGGGTGGTGACGTTCTTGATGTAGGTGATCGCCGAGCTTTTGGCGTAGACGGCTGGGTCGTCGTAGACGCTGGCGCCGAAGAACGGCGTCATCCACTGGTCGATGGAGTTTTCGCCGTAGTAGCTGAGCCAGTCGGAGATGCCGGCTCCGGCGACGGCGGCGCGGAAGCGGTGGGTCTGGGTGACGGCGAACATGGTCATGAAGCCGCCGTAGCTCCAGCCGGTGAGGCCTTCGCGTTTGGGATCAACTGAGACCTTCTTCTCGACGGCGTCCATGCCGGTGAGGATGTCGCGGAGATCGCCGTAGCCGAAGTCTTTCTTGTTGGCGGCGGCGAAGGCTTCGCCCTGGCCGAAGCTGCCACGCGGGTTGGGCTGGAAGACGAAGTATCCGGCCAGCGAGTAGGTGGACATGGTGCCCCAGCGAGGACCGATCGAGGAGGACGGTCCGCCGTGGACGCTGACGATCAATGGGTACTTTTTGGCGGGATCGTAGTTGACGGGGTAGGTGAGCCAGCCCTGGACGTGGAATCCTTCGTTGGTCCACTCGACCGACTCGGTCTTTCCGGCGGGCGGCTTGGCTCCGTCGTTCAGGTGGGTGATCTGCTTCATGGCATCGGCGGGGCCGGCCCATACCTCGGCGGGGAGGGTGAAGCCGCTCTTGACGAAGGCGAAGATGCCATTGCGCGAGATGGAGACGGCGTCCTTGATGGCGCCGCCGGAGAGGGAGACCTGACCGAGATCGAGGGCGGAACCGGGGACCTCGGCGCGCTTGGTGACGTCGTAGTCGGGCAGCCGGATGGATCCGCGGCGATCCTCGACGAAGCCGATCTTGTTGTCGTCGACCCACGCCTCGTAGCAGGGTGTGCCGTCGATGTTGGGGGTGATGTCGACGGGTGCGCCGCCCTTGGCGGAGACGACCCAGATGTCTCCGCCGGTGGAGCCCTGGTCGGACATGAGGCCGCCGATGAAGGCGATGCGCTTGCCGTCGGGGGAGAAGCGGGGTACGGCCATCTGCAGACCGTGGAGGTCGCCGGTGACCTTGGCGGTATCGACGATGGTTTTGGGAGCAGCGCCCAAGGCCTGGGTGTAGAGGTCCGCGACCCACCAGTTGTTCTCGCCCGGCGGCGCGGCGGCGATGTAGGCGAGTTCCTTGCTGTTGGGCGACCAGTCGAACTCGAAGACGTGCAGGGTGGCGGGGGTGACCTGCTTCAGCGTGCCGGTGGCGAGGTCGACGGTGGCCACTCGCTGGATCTCGATGCCATCTTCGCCGATGACGCCGGACCAGGGCTTCATCGCGGCGAGCGCTCCAGCGGAGCGGGTGGCGTTTTCGACGAAGAGGAAGGCGACCTGTTTGCCATCGGGGGAGAAGGCGACCTGCTGGAAGAGGCCGTTGAGGTGGGTGAGTTGTTTGGACGTGCCGGTGGTTTTAGACCAGAGGAAGATCTGCGTCTGGCCGGGCTTTTCCGTGGCGGAGGTGCAGCTTGAGGTGTAGGCGAGCCACGCTCCGTCGGGCGACCAGACGGGCGCACCGTTCGCGCAGGAGGTTTCGCTGCCCGGGGTGATGATCTTGTCTTTCGCGGGGTCGGGGTTGGCGAGTTCCAGGAGATGCAGCCCGCCGCCGGAGCGTCCGCCGACCGTGTAGGCCAGCCACTTGCCGTCGGGAGAGACGGCGACCTGTCCGGGCATGCTTACGCGACCGATGGAGGCCTTCATGGCGGCCAACACGACAGGGTCGTGGGTCTTCATCGGCTCGACGGGCGCGGGGTTGCCGCTCTGCGCGATCGCGGACGCAGCCATGGCCGCGAACAGGAGGGGAAGGGTGCTGCGTTTTCTCATGGAGAAAGCGTAGCACCGTTTCCGCGTGGTATATCAGGCGCGTTTAGCGCCGCCAGCCGCCAGGCCGGCCGATGCCTCCGCCGCCACGCCAGCCTCCCCACCCGCCACGATAGCCCCAGCCTCCTCCGTAGAAGAAGCCTCCGGCGTAATAGGGGTATCCGTAGAAGCCGTAGCCGTAAGGGGCATAGAGGCCATATCCGTAGTAGGGATAGCCGTATCCGCCCCAGTATCCGCTGGAATAACCGGGGTAGTAGCCGGAGTCGCCGGCGTAGTTCGCGGTCAGGAGGCCGGAGCGGCGGTCGCCCCACAGGTAGAGCGCGTCTTCGGACTTGTCTTTGTCGAAGCTGCGCGGCTTGAATGGCGCGGCGGACAGGGCAAGCTCGTGACCACCCTTGATCTCGATGGCTTTGATGTCCGAGGTGAGGTCGGCGCCGGGATAGGACTCGGCCTTGCCCTCGAAGACCCGGACCGTGGAGGCAGCGTCGTTGAAGCTGTACAGGCCGCGTTCAAGCAGGTGCGTCTGGCCGTTCTTCATGTCGATCAGGATGTTGTTCCCTTCGGGGAGTCCGACGGCTTCGACATCAGCGCGGCCCTGCTCGAGACGGACTTCGGTGTGGGTGGCGTCGGCGGCGACCATTTGGACGGTGCTGTCGTCTCCGACTCGGAGGAAGACGCCGGGAGCGAGCACGATCTCGACCTTACCGTTGCCGGTGGCGACGTACTGTCCGGGTTGCAGGGAGGCGGAGCCGGCGACGTGGGAGAGCGGATGACCTTCGAGCGAGGCCTGTCCTTCGACATACGAGACGACGGCGGGACCGGTGGGGAGGGGACTCTGACTGAGGGCGGAGCCGCACAGGGCCGCCAGGGAGAGGAGAATAGCATTCAGCCTTGGCATAACAAAACCTCTGCACTGTTAGATGGGCGCTGGAGCAAAACGTTTCATGTGCGGGGTGGACGGTACACTGTCCCCACATCTTCCAAAGGTCGCGCCCCATGAGCCGTTTGATGGACTCTCCGTTTCTCGTGTTTCTTCTCGCCTTTGCCTTGTTGTTCGCCGCGACATGGGTCGGGATCCTCTTCCGCCGTCGCCGGGATGAGGTGCATCCGGAGGAGCGGGAGGACCTGGGGGTAGTGCTGGGGGCTACCTTGACGCTGCTGGGCCTCATTATCGGGTTCAGCTTTTCGATGGCGATCTCGCGGTATGACCAGAGGAAGACGCTCGAAGAGGGCGAGGCCAATGCGATCGGCACGGAGTACCTGCGGGCGGATCTGCTGCCTGCGGCGGATGCCGCGCGGCTGAAGGGATTGCTGGTCCGTTATACCGACTTGAGGATTGAGTACTACGTCACGCCCCGTTTCACGGAGCGGCGGCGGGAGATCGATCGGGAGACGGACCGGTTGCAGGCGTTGCTCTGGGATGGGGTGAAGGCACCGGGGCCGGATCAATCGACCGCGGTGACCACGCTGGTGGTTGGCGGCATGAACGACGTGTTGAACGCCCAGGGGTACATGCAGGCGGCGATGTGGAACCGGATTCCGGCGGCGGCGTGGTTTTTGCTTTTTGCGGTGGGAATTGGGGCGAACGGGATGCAGGGGTACAACGTACGGAGGCCACGGTTCTGGCTGGGGACGCTGCTTCCTCTGCTGGCGGCGGTTTCGTTCTTCCTGATCGCCGACATTGACAGCCCGCGTGGCGGGATTATCAAGGTCACGCCGGAGAATCTGGTGGCGTTGTCGGGCAGTTTGAAGCGGTAGGGCATGTGGAGCAGAGGGTCAATTGACTGTCCTGATTCCTTGACGCAAATCGCAGAACTCGGTACTATGAGAAGGTTCCGCGAGTATCCGGAGCTTCCCGTTGTGTGGCTGCGGCGGGGTGGATCGGCGAAGTTCTTCCCGGTTCAAAATCACTGGATACAAGAGATTCAACGTAGAGAAACCTTCTGCGACCCATCGCAATCGTGCCTGCGAATACCCTTTCTGAGAGGGCTATGCGGGCCGGGACAGCGAAACTGAGCCACTGCCAGGCAGGTCTGCGAAGACGGCCAGCACGTAAGGTCACAGTCGACTGTTATCACCTCAGACGTGAAGCAGGGAACACAACGCACGGTTAGCTGTACGGCCGCGCGCAGGATTCAGAACTTCGCCCGGAGTGCGTTCGCGTGCTCCGCCCTTTGCGTGTGTGGTGTACGTGCAGAGGGGTGCCATTGAGCGAAGGTGCTGCCCTGCGCCGAGCCCGAATAAAAGAATTCGGGTAATACCGATAAGGAGTAACACCGAAGTGCCTACATTCCATCAGCTCGTGAAGCAGGGCCGCACGCCGACCCGTTACAAGACCGCATCGCCCGCTCTGCAGGGTTCGCCCCAGCGCCGTGGCGTTTGCACCCGCGTTTACACTCAGACCCCCAAGAAGCCGAACTCGGCTCTCCGCAAGGTGGCTCGTGTACGCCTCACCAACGGCATTGAAGTTACCACCTACATCCCAGGCATCGGCCATAACCTGCAGGAGCACTCGATTGTGCTCATCCGCGGTGGCCGTGTGAAGGATCTGCCGGGTGTGCGTTACCACGTTGTTCGCGGAACCCTGGATTCGGTTGGCGT
Organism: Granulicella pectinivorans; assembly: GCF_900114625.1. NCBI lineage: Bacteria > Pseudomonadati > Acidobacteriota > Terriglobia > Terriglobales > Acidobacteriaceae > Granulicella > Granulicella pectinivorans. Next base: position 327,219 of record NZ_FOZL01000002.1, on the reverse strand, counting down.
TGCCAAGCGCATGCAGAGCCGCTCCAAGTACGGCGCGAAGCGTCCGAAGGCCGGCGCGGCAACCCCGGGCAAGAAGTAGTCAAGTTTTGGGACCGGGGGCGACCCCGGTCCTGTTCGTTCATTTTGCTTCAATGCAACTAGGTCCAGCTCTTGAGAAGTCCAGCGCTGGAGGAAGACGAGAAAGAGAACAGCATGCCCCGTAAAGGTTATATCGCCAAGCGTGAAGTTTCCCCCGACCCGGTTTACAACTCGACCCTGGTCACCAAGTTCGTGAACTCGATGATGTGGGGCGGCAAGAAGTCGACAGCCCAGGGCATCTTCTACACCGCCATGACCAACCTCGAGCAGAAGGGTGGCGATGAAGCCCTCAAGCTGTTCAAGAAGGCGATCGAGAACTGCAAGCCGCTTCTGGAAGTGAAGAGCCGCCGCGTCGGCGGTGCGAACTACCAGGTGCCGATCGAAGTGCTGCCGGAGCGCCGCACGTCGCTGGCGATCCGCTGGCTGGTGACCTATGGTCGCGCCCGTGGCGAAAAGGGCATGGTCGACAAGTTGACCGCAGAGCTGCTCGATGCCGCCAACGGCCGTGGTGCCGCAATGAAGAAGAAGGAAGATGTCCACCGTATGGCCGAAGCCAACAAGGCGTTCGCTCACTACCGCTGGTAATGACGGAGCCCCTTAAGCAAGGGCTTCTCTTCCTGAGGGTTTAGATTCAACCGCATCACAACCGCTGGCCAGGCGCCAGCAGACAAGAGACTTGACCGTGGCACGCACTATCACTCTCGACAAATGCCGCAACATTGGCATCATGGCTCACATCGACGCCGGCAAGACGACGACGACCGAGCGCATCCTCTTCTATACGGGCGTCAACCACCGTATCGGCGAGGTGCACGAGGGCACCGCGACCATGGACTGGATGGAGCAGGAGCAGGAGCGTGGTATCACCATCACCTCCGCTGCGACCACCTGTCAGTGGAACGGCATCCGCATCAACATCATCGATACTCCGGGTCACGTGGACTTCACCGCTGAGGTGGAGCGTTCGCTCCGCGTGCTTGACGGGGCGGTCGCCTGCTTCGACGCGGTTGCCGGTGTGCAGCCCCAGTCGGAGACGGTCTGGCGCCAGGCCGACAAGTACAAGGTTCCCCGTATCTGCTTCATCAACAAGATGGACAAGGCCGGTGCGGATGCCGTCTATGCGACCTCGACGATCGTCGACCGCCTGGGCGCGCGTGCGATTCCGATCAACATCCAGATTGGTGCCGAGGCCAAGTTCCTCGGAGTCGTCGATCTCGTCACGATGAAGGCCATCTACTGGCACGATGAGACCATGGGCGCCGAGTACTCGGTGGAAGAGATTCCCGCCGACCTGCTCGACAAGGCCAAGGAAGCCCGTCAGGTGCTGATCGAGGCTGTTGCCGACTCCGACGACGAGATCATGAACCTGTACCTGGAGGGCGAGGAGCCCACCGAGGCTCAGCTCAAGGCCGGTATCCGCAAGGCCACCATCGCGATGAACATCTTCCCGGTGCTGTGCGGTTCGTCGTTCAAGAACAAGGGCGTGCAGACGCTGCTCGACGCGGTTGTGGCGTACCTGCCCAGCCCGCTCGACATCCCTCCCATGGTCGGACACGATCCTGAGAACATGGAAGTGGAGATCATCCGCAAGCCCGAAGACTCCGAGCCGCTTTCGGCTCTGGGCTTCAAGATCATGACTGACCCGTTCGTCGGCCAGCTGATCTTCATCCGCGTCTACTCGGGTACGTTGAAGACCGGGGACTCGGTGCTGAATCCGCGTACCCGCAAGACGGAGCGTATCGGCCGTTTGCTGAAGATGCACGCCAACAAGCGTGAAGAGATCACGGAGATCCTCGCGGGCGATATCTGCGCCGCGGTTGGATTGAAGAACCTCATCACGGGCGACACGATCTGCTCGGACAAGAATCCCGTCGTGCTTGAGTCCATCGACTTTCCGAAGCCCGTTATCGAGGTTGCGGTGGAGCCGAAGACCAAGGCCGATCAGGAGAAGATGGGTATGGCCCTCGCGAAGCTCGCGCAGGAAGATCCCACCTTCAACGTCCGCACAGACATCGATTCGGGCCAGACGATCATTGCGGGTATGGGCGAACTGCACCTTGAGATCATCGTCGACCGCATGATGCGCGAGTACAAGGTCGAGGCCAACGTCGGCAAGCCGCAGGTGAACTACCGCGAGACGATCCGCTCGAACGCCGAGGCGGAAGGCAAGTACATTCGTCAGACCGGTGGTTCGGGTAACTACGGCCACGCCAAGATTCGCATCTCCCCCAATGAGCCGGGGAAGGGATACGAGTTCACCAACGATACCAAGGGCGGAACGGTTCCGAAGGAATACATTAAGCCGATCGACCAGGGTATTCAGGAAGCCATGCAGGGCGGAATCCTTGCCGGTTACGAGATGGTGGACATCAAGGTGTCGCTGTATGACGGAAGCTACCACGACGTCGACTCGAACGAAATGGCATTCAAGATCGCCGGTTCGATGGCGTTCAAGGAAGCCGCACGCAAGGCCAAGCCTGTGCTGCTCGAGCCGGTGATGTCGGTCGAAGTGACCGTGCCCGAAGACTATATGGGTACGATCATCGGCGATCTGAACAGCCGCCGCGGCCGTATCGAAGGCATGGAGATGGTTGGCAACACGCAGGCCATCCGTGCGACGGTGCCGCTGTCCACGATGTTCGGTTACGCCACGCACATGCGCGGCGCGACGCAGGGACGTGCGAACTACTCGATGCAGTTCAAGCAGTACGAAGAGGCTCCGCGTTCGGTTTCGGAAGAGATCATCGCCAAGGTTCAGGGTAAGGAACCGAAGTAAAGAACGATAGCCAAAGATCTGGCCTTCGTCTTCACCAGGGCCTCAACGAAATTGAAGGAACAGAAGCTTTTTGTTAGAAGGAGTTTTTTATGGGTAAGGAAAAGTTTGACCGGTCGAAACCGCACGTCAACATTGGCACCGTTGGTCACATCGATCACGGCAAAACGACGCTGACGGCAGCGATCACGAAGGTTCTTTCGAAGCACAACCCGAACAACACCTTCCGTTCGTTCGACACGATCGACAACGCTCCGGAAGAGCGTGAGCGCGGTATCACGATCGCGACCTCGCACGTGGAGTACGAGACGCCGAACCGTCACTATGCGCACGTCGACTGCCCGGGCCACGCCGATTACATCAAGAACATGATCACCGGTGCGGCACAGATGGACGGCGCGATCCTGGTGGTTGCCGCGACCGACGGTCCGATGCCTCAGACGAAGGAGCACGTTCTGCTCGCTCGCCAGGTTGGCGTTCCGTACATCGTGGTGTTCCTGAACAAGTGCGACGCCGTCGAAGACGAAGAGCTGATTGAGCTGGTCGAGATGGAAGTCCGCGAGCTTCTGGACAAGTATGAGTATCCTGGCGACGACACCCCGATCATCCGTGGTTCGGCTCTGGGCGCGCTGAACGGCGAGCCCCAGTGGGAAGCGAAGATCGACGAGCTGATGGCTGCGGTCGACAAGTACATCCCGCAGCCGGAGCGCGCGGTGGACCTGGCGTTCCTGATGCCGATCGAAGACATCTTCTCGATCTCGGGTCGTGGAACCGTGGTGACGGGCCGTATCGAGCGCGGCAAGATCAAGGTGGGCGAGGCCTGCCAGATCGTTGGATTCCGCGACACGCAGAACACGGTTTGCACCGGCGTCGAGATGTTCAAGAAGCAGCTTGACGAGGGTCTTGCCGGTGATAACGCGGGTCTGTTGCTCCGCGGTATCGCGAAGGAAGACGTGGAGCGCGGCATGGTTCTGGCCAAGCCGAACTCGATCACGCCGCACACCGAGTTCAAGGGTGAGATCTATGTGCTGTCGAAGGAAGAGGGTGGACGTCACACTCCGTTCTTCAACGGCTACCGTCCTCAGTTCTACTTCCGTACCACCGACGTGACGGGTTCGGCGAAGCTGCCGGCCGGTATCGAGATGGTGATGCCGGGCGATAACGTGCAGCTCGAGATTACGCTGCACACGCCGGTTGCGATGGAGAAGGGTCTGCGCTTTGCGATCCGCGAAGGCGGACGCACGGTCGGAGCCGGTACGATCTCCGAGATCATCAAGTAAGTGCAGGGATAAGCGAACAGGGATCAAACTCTGGTCGAGTGCATGAGCGGCCCGGATGTTTCCGGGCCGCTTCGGGGCAGAAAAAAATGATGTTTTTTGCACTTTTTTGGGCAACCAAGCCCAAGAATTACTGTAAAGTTAAAAGGTTGTGCTTTTTCTAGATAACCGAGGGCTGCCGGATGGTGTAGATGTTCATCGCCGACAGGTCACTCCAACTGATCTTTGTACGAAGAAAAGAGAATTACCATGGCTGGACAGAGAATTCGTATCCGTTTGAAGGCGTACGACTACCGCGTACTCGACACGAGCACCGGTGAGATCGTCGAGACGGCCAAGCGCACCGGAGCCCAGGTTGCCGGCCCGATTCCCCTTCCCACGATGAAGAACAAGTATTGCGTTCTGCGTTCGCCCCACGTCGACAAGAAGTCGCGCGAGGCCTTCGAGATCCGCACGCACAAGCGCCTGATCGACATCCTGGAGCCCACGCAGCAGACGGTGGATGCCCTGATGAAGCTCGATCTGCCCGCCGGTGTCGACGTCGAGATCAAAACGGTTCAGAAGTAAGCAACCAGCTACTAGCCGCTTGTTCCCCGCAGGGAGCCAGCGGCCAAGGCTCATAACCCGGCAGTGCTCTCCAGGAGCATGATGAGGAAAGGAAACAGCAATGTCCGTAGCAGGAATCCTCGGTAAGAAAATTGGCATGACCCAGATCTTCGACGAGCGCGGCGATGTTCATCCCGTGACCGTTCTGAAGGCTGGCCCGTGCGTCATCACGCAGCTCAAGACCATCGCGAAGGATGGCTACGATGCCGCCCAGATCGGCTATGTCGATTTCGTGAAGGCATCGAAGGTTAACAAGGCGATGACCGGTCACTTCGCAAAGTCGAACGTGCCGCCCGTCAAGATGATCAAGGAAGTCGCCGTCGATTCGACCGGAGAGGCTAAGGCCGGCGATCGCATCCTCGTTGATATCTTCAACGATGAGCGCTTCGTCGATGTCATCGGCACCTCGAAGGGCCGCGGCTTTGCCGGCGTCATTCGCCGCCACGGCTTCGGCGGCGGACCCAAGTCGCACGGTCACATGTTCCAGGTGCAGGGCTCGATCGGCGCTTCGTCGTTCCCCTCGCGCGTCTTCCCTGGTCAGCGTATGCCTGGTCACATGGGCGCCGCGCAGATCACGGTTCGCAACCTCCGCATCCGCGGCATCGACCTCGAGGACAACCTGATCCTCGTCGAAGGCGCGGTACCGGGACCGCGTGATGGTTTCGTGCTGATTTCGAAGGCGAAGGCTCCGCCGCGTGAGCGTCGTGGATTCGCCGGTGCCGCCACGAAGGATGCTCTCAAGGCTTCCAAAAAGGCTGCTCCGTCCAAGAAGAAGTAAAGAAAAAGCTTTTCAACAAAGCGCCTTGAGGCTTACCCCTCAAGGCGCTCAAACAACGTCAAGGCCCCGGCATCGATCGTGGGCAAGAAGAGAGAAGATTCATGGCAAACATCAATGTAGTCAATCTCAGCGGGGAGAAGGTCGCGGATTTCGAACTCCACGACATCTTCAGCGGAGAAGTGAACGACGGCCTGCTCTGGGAGGCGGTCAAGCACTACCGTGCTGCCCTCCGTCAGGGTACTGCCGCAACCAAGACCCGCAACCGCGTCTCCGGTGCCGGCAAGAAGCTTTGGAAGCAGAAGGGCACGGGCCGCGCCCGCGTCGGGTCCATCCGCACGCCGCTCTGGCGTGGTGGTGGTACGGTTCACGGACCTCAGCCCCGCAGCTATGACTACCAGTTTCCCAAGAAGAAGCTCTTCGGCGCCCTGCGTTCCGCGATCGCCGCGAAGATCTCCGAGGGCAAGCTGACCATCGTCGACACGCTGGTCGCCTCTGAGGGCAAGACCAAGCTCTACTCGACAGCGCTGACCAAGCTGAAGACCGGCAAAACCACCCTGCTGGTTGAATCCAGCCAGAAGCTCGACGAGAAGCTGTACCTCGGTTCGCGCAACCTGGCCGGTGTGGAGCTGGTGCTGAGCTCGGAAGTGCACCCCTACGATCTGCTCCGCTATGAGAGCGCCGTGTTCTCCAAGGATGCCTTCGAGGCGATCCAGGACACGCTCGCCAAGAACACTTCGAAGCGCAAGCTCGAGAAGGAGGTTGCATAAATGCCAACCCTCTATACCGTCATTCGTCGTCCCCTCATCACCGAGAAGGGCATGACCGTCAAGGAAGTCCAGAACACGCTTGTCTTCGAAGTTGCCCTTAAGGCTACCAAGACCGAAGTCAAGCAGGCCGTCGAGACCCTGTTCAAGGTCAAGGTTCACGGTGTGCGCACCGCGACCGTCGAAGGCAAGGAGCGTCGCCGTGGCAAGTTTGCCGGCTACCGCCCCGACTGGAAGAAAGCCTATGTTCGCCTGAAGGAAGGCGAAAAGATGCCCGAGTACCTCAACAGCCTGTAAGGGGTTGAGGCTGCCGGCCTCACTGACCGATTTCGTTTCACGTACCGCGTTGAGCTCGAGACCATTATTCGAGCCCCAAGGCAAGGATCAAGACAATGCCGATTAAATCATTCCGACCCACTACGCCGACCCAGCGCTTCGCTACGAAGCTGGTGAACGACGACATCACGACCGACAAGCCGCATAAGCCGCTTCTCGGCGTCAAGCCCCGCACCGGCGGACGTAACTCCACCGGCGCCATGACCATGCGCCACCACGGCGGCGGTCACAAGCAGAAGCTTCGCTTGATCGACTTCAAGCGTGACAAGTACGGTATCCCCGCGACTGTCGCGACCATCGAGTACGATCCGAACCGCAGCTCGCGCATCGCGCTGGTGCACTATGCGGACGGTGAGAAGCGCTACATCATCCAGCCGATCGGCCTCAAGGTCGGACAGAAGATCATGAGCGGTCCCGAAGCCGATATTCTCGTCGGCAACGCACTTCCCCTCAAGTTCATCCCGACCGGTACGATCGTACACAACATCGAGCTTCGTCCCGGCAAGGGCGCGCAGATGGCCCGCTCGGCCGGTGCGCAGGTCAACCTCATCGCGAAGGAAGGCGACTACGCCCTCCTGAAGCTGCCCTCCGGCGAGACCCGCAAGGTGCTTGTGGACTGCATGGCGACGATCGGCCAGGTCGGCAATACCGACCATGAGAACGTCACCATCGGTAAGGCAGGACGCAACCGCTGGAAGGGCATCCGTCCTTCGAACCGTGGTGTGTCGATGAACCCCGTCGATCACCCGCACGGTGGTGGTGAAGGTAAGACCTCGGGCGGTCGTCACCCGGTTACCCCCTGGGGCCAGCCGACGCGTGGATACAAGACCCGCAACAACAAGCGGACCGATGTGTTCATCGTCAAGCGTCGCACCAGCGGTAAGTAAGTTGGCATTTGCCCGGTGGGCCTTCGGGCTCATCGGGCGGATGTGTTTCATAGTTACGCCGAGCTAGCCCAAGTCTCTGCATGTTGAGAGATTCGTCGTATCGAGCACAAGCACCATAACCAGCACTCGGAGCAAAAGATATGTCACGTTCTGCAAAGAAGGGCCCGTTCATCGACGGTCATCTCATGAAGAAGATCGACACGATGAATGCGACGAACGACAAGAAGGTGCTGCGCACCTGGTCGCGTCGTTCGACCATCCACCCCGACTTCGTCGGTCACACCATCGCCGTCCACAACGGACGCAAGTTCATCCCGGTGTATGTCACCGAGAACATGGTGGGCCACAAGCTCGGCGAGTTCTCCGCTACCCGCACCTTCAAGGGCCACTCGGGTAAGGCGACTGAGTCCTCCGCGAAGCCCAAGTAAGTATCCGCGGAACGACGCGTAACGAGAGAATCGCCGGCCTTTCATCACGAAGGCTCGGCCAGGAAAGTTCGAAGGATAAAGATCATGGCAAAAGCAGTAGCAGCACAGCCCAGAGAGTTTCGCGCGGAAGCCAAGTTCCAGCGCACCAGTCCGCAGAAGGCGCGTCTTGTCCTTGATCTGATCAAGGGCCTGCGCGTCGAGGCAGCGATCAACGCTATTCACTTCTCCACCAAGCGCATGGCGCCGGTGATTGAGAAGGTTCTTCGTTCGGCCATCCAGAACGCCAGCTACGTCTCCGACGAGCAGGGTCTCGATGTCGACGTCGACAACCTGTACGTTCGCACCGCAATCGCGAACGAAGGCCCGCGCATGAAGCGTATCCGCCCTGCCCCGATGGGCCGCGCGTTCCGCTACCAGCGCCGTCTTTGTCACATCATCATCACGGTGGCTGAGAAGGGTGCTGTTGCCGAGCCCAAGGTAGTGACCCCCGAGCCGGTGAAGGCCGTCAAGGGATCTCCTGCCAAGAAGACCGCCAAGAAGGTCGCCGCCAAGAAGTCGGCAGCGAAGAAGGCGGCTCCGAAGAAGAAGGCAGCGGCAGCAAAGGCTTAGTATTTTCGCTCGCGGGCAACTTTTTTACCCAGTAACTCCGCGGGTTCAGGTAAACTTAGAAATTGTGCATGGGTGTCGGACCGGCTCAACCGGATCGCGGCAACGATAAAGGGAAGTTATGGGACAGAAGGTCCATCCGTATGGGTTTCGCCTCGGCATCAACAAGCCGTGGAAGTCACGTTGGTTCGTCGAGCGCGGCTATGACAAGCTGCTGGTCGAGGACGTCAAGCTGAAGGCTGAGCTTCGCGAGAAGCTGAAGGCCGCCGGTGTCTCGTCGGTCGAAGTCGAGCGTCCGGGCAACAAGCTGCGTCTGATCATCCGCACCGCGCGTCCGGGCATCATCATCGGCCGCAAGGGCGCCGAGATCGACAAGCTCAAGGCCGATATTCAGAAGCGCACCTCGCGCGAGGTCTTCATCGACATCCTCGAGGTCAACAAGCCCGAGCTCGATGCGCAGCTCGTGGCCGAGAACATCGCGCTGCAGCTCGAGAAGCGCGTCAGCTTCCGCCGCGCGATGCGCAAGTCGGTGGATTCGGCGCTGCGTTTCGGTTGCAAGGGGATCAAGGTCCGCGTATCGGGCCGTCTGAACGGGAATGAGATCGCTCGCTCCGAGTGGTATCTCCAGGGTCGTCTGCCGCTGCACACGCTGCGTGCGGACATCGACTACGGTTTTGCCGAGGCACACACCACCTACGGCATCATCGGCGTCAAGACCTGGGTCTACCGCGGCGATATCTACGAGCAGAAGAAGCGGCGCGAGCCGGTTACGACCACCGGCGCGTTCTAAGAAAAGTCTCTCCCGCTCCGATTCAAGATCATCAGAATCCGCGGACTTCAGAGGATGAAGTCCGCGGGTCGAAATAGAGAAGTATGCCAGGACTTCAGTCCAGCAAAAAGAGGGTTTTGCCATGTTGATGCCAAAGAAGGTCAAGTATCGCAAGCAGCAGCGCGGCCGCATGTGCGGCAAGGCGTGGCGCGGCAGCGATCTCTCGTTCGGCGACTACGGCCTTAAGGTCATGGAGTGCGGTTACATCACCGACCGCCAGATCGAAGCCTGCCGTATTGCCATGACGCGTTTCATCAAGCGTAGCGGTAAGGTCTGGCTCCGCCTTTTCCCGGACAAGCCGATCACGAAGAAGCCGGCCGAAACCCGTATGGGTAAGGGTAAGGGAGCTCCGGATCACTGGGTTGCCGTCGTCCGCCCCGGCAAGATCATGTTCGAGATGGAAGGTGTGTCTCCTGAGCTTGCTCGTGAAGCGATGCGCCTCGCCGCTCACAAGCTTCCGCTCAAGACCAGCTTCATCATGCGCCACGACGCGGAAGTCAAGTACGCCGCGGCCAACAAGGTCAAGTAAAGCGCTTCAGCCAAACGATTTAGACGTATAGGAAAACGATCATGGAACTCTCCAAGCTTCGCACTCAGACGGACGAAGAACTCAAGGGCACGCAAAACACCGCGGCTGAGCAGCTCTTCCGCATCCGTTTCCAGAAGAGCCTCGGCAACCTCGAAGGCATCAAGCAGATTAAGCCTTTGAAGCTCGACATCGCGCGCGCCAAGACCATCGCCCGTGAGCGCACGCTCGCCGCCGAGAAGGCCGCCAAACCTGCGGTGGTTCGCACCGCTCCCCCCGCAAGCACACGCACCGCCCGCAAGAAAGCGAAGGTCTAACCCATGGCAGATACCCAGGTAGCCACCACTCCCGCCACCCCCGAAGCAGCGGCATCGCGCCGCAACGAGAAGGTCGGCATCGTTGTTTCGACCAAGATGCAGAAGACCATCGCGGTTGAGATCGAGATGCGCAAGGCGCACCCCAAGTACAAGCGCGTCATGAAGTCGAACAAGAAGTTCTACGCGCATGACGAGCAGAACTCGGCACGCGTGGGCGACGTCGTCCGCATCCGCGAGACCAGGCCATTGTCGAAGCTGAAGCGCTGGACGCTCGAAGAGATCGTTCGCCGCTCCTCGCTCTCGCAGCTCTCCGACGCGAAGCCGGTCGTTGCCGCTCCTGCTAAGTAAGCTTTCTCACGATTTCTTGTTGTTCGTTTTTTAGGAGACTCACATGTCAGTACAAATGAGGACCATCCTCGACGTAGCCGATAACTCCGGCGCCCGCAAGCTGCAGGTCATCCTGCCGCTTGGCGGCGGCCTGGGCAAGAAGGCTGGTCTTGGCGATGTCGTCACCGCCGCGGTCAAGGAAGCTTCCCCCGATGGCACCGTCAAGAAGGGCAAGGTCGTCAAAGCCGTGCTCGTTCGCACCCGCAAGGAATACCGCCGCCGCGATGGCACGTACATCCGCTTCGACCAGAACGCTGCCGTCGTGATCAACGATGCCAACGAGCCGGTCGGAACCCGCGTCTTCGGACCCGTGGCCCGCGAACTCCGCGAGAAGAAGTTCCTCAAGATCGTCTCGCTCGCTCCCGAAGTTATTTAGTTCTAAGTTGTAAGTTCCCAGTTGTCAGGAACAACTCAGAACTTACGACTCGCAACTTACAACCGCTTTCACGGAATCCGGCTCCGTATCGCCGAGGAAAGGTATCACCATGGCAACCAAGTTCAAGCCCGTCGTCACCTCGAAGATCAAGATCAAGCGCAACGACCGTGTGGAAGTCATCGCCGGTAAGGACAAGGGCAAGAAGGGCCGCGTCCTGCGCGTCATCGCCGACAAGAACCGCGTTCTGGTCGAGGGTGTGATGATGATGAAGAAGCACGTGAAGCCCAACCCCCAGCAGAACATCAAGGGCGGCATCGCGGAGAAGGAAGCCACGATCCACATCTCGAACGTCATGCTCATCGACGCGGAGGGCAACAAGACCCGCATCGGGATCAAGACGGAAGGCGACAAGAAGGTCCGCGTGGCGAAGACCACCGGAGCGACCATCGCCGACAAGAAGAAGTAAGCAAAACGTTCTAAGTTGTAAGTTCTAAGCTGGAAGTGAAAGCTTAGAACTTACAACTGTCAACTTCCAACTGTTTCAACGGTTCACCCCACGCATCGGTACACGGAGAACATCCCCACCCCGGCACCCGTGGAGAAAGCGAAGTCCATCATGGCAGCACGTTTGAAAGAGAAGTATCACGCGGAGATCCGCGACGCCGTTGCGAAGGAACTGAACATCACGAATGCGATGGCGATTCCGAAGCTCGAGAAGATTGTGATCAACATGGGTCTCGGCGAAGCCACCCAGAACGTGAAGATCATGGATCCCCTGGTTGCCGACCTCGGCGCGATCACCGGCCAGAAGCCCGTGACCACCAAGGCCAAGAAGTCCATCGCCGCCTTCAAGGTGCGCGAGGGCATGCCCATCGGCGCCATGGTCACCCTGCGCGGCGACAAGATGTACGAGTTCCTCGACCGCCTGATTTCGGTCGCCCTGCCCCGCGTCCGCGACTTCCGCGGCGTCTCGTCGAAGTCCTTCGACGGTCGTGGCAACTACACCCTCGGCCTGCGCGACCAGCTCATCTTCGCCGAGATCGACTATGCGAAGGTGGACAAGCTCAAGGGCATGAACGTCACCATCGTGACCACCGCCAAGGACGATAACGGCGCCCGCACCCTGCTCAAGGCCTTCGGCGTGCCCTTCCGCACCGGTAACTAAAAGGCTCTCCGAGCCTTAACCCGATTTTGCAGGTAGAATAGAGAGCAGATATTATGGCAACGACCGCAAAGCGCGTCAAAGACGCAAAGAAGCCCAAGTTCAAGTCCCGCCAGCACAACCGCTGCCAGATCTGCGGTCGTCCGCGCGCGTTCCTCCGGAAGTTCGGCATCTGCCGTCTCTGCTTCCGCGGCCTCGCGCTCAAGGGCGAGATTCCGGGCGTCGTCAAGTCGTCCTGGTAAGGAATTTCAGCCGTTAGCTCTCAGCGAAAGCCGTGAGCTAACGGCTCAAAGCTTCACCATCCATCACTGAGTTGCTGCCCCAGCGGGCGCGCTCCACAACCACCCTCGCAGGTTCTCCATGTCGCTCGGCACGGAGCGAACGGGGGGTGAAGGAGAAGAATGAACCTCACCGATCCAGTAGCCGATTTCCTTACGCGTATCCGCAACTCCATCCGCGCCCGTCACCAGAAGCTTGACGTTCCCGCCTCGAAGCTCAAGGCCGAGATCGCCCGCATCCTCAAAGAGGAGGGCTACATTGCCAACTTCAAGCCGACCGAAGAGAACGGCATGAAGGTCATTCGCGTGTACCTCAAGTATGGCCCCAACAACGAGCCTGTCATCCGCGACCTCAAGCGCATCTCGCGCCCCGGCTGCCGCGTGTACCTCGGCCGCGATGAGATCCGTCGCGTGCAGGGTGGCCTCGGCATTGCGATCATGACCACCCCCAAGGGCGTCATGACCGGCCGCCAAGCTCGCCGCGAAGGCGTTGGCGGAGAGATCCTCGCCGAAGTCTGGTAATCGCCTGCCGCGGATGGGCGTCGATGTTCGTCCGCGGCGGTATTCCTCAAGATCAAAGATGTACCCGGGAGCCCAAGCCTCCCAGGCTGCAGTGGAACGGGGCATACCCCCGGGACTCGCAAGCCCATAAGGATTCGAAATGTCTCGTATTGGCAAGAAGCCCATCGCTCTGCCCGCCGGCGTGAAGTACACCGTTGCGGATGGCGTCGCCACCGTGGAAGGCCCCAAGGGCAAAGTGACCGCGCTGATCCCGGCCGGCATCACCCTCGTCACCAAGGATGGACAGCTCCTCGTGGAGCGTGAGAACGACAAGCAGGCAGCCTTCCATGGCCTCGCCCGCTCGCTCGTCTTCAACGCCGTCACCGGCGTCACCACCGGCTGGACCAAAGACATCGATATCGTCGGTATCGGATACCGCGCCGAACTCAAGGGCAAGGAGATGGTCGTGTTCACGCTCGGCTACTCGCACCCCATTGAGTTCCCGCTGCCCACCGGCATCGATGTCACCGTCGACGCCAAGCAGACGCACCTCGTCGTCTCGGGCATCGATCGCCAGAAGGTTGGCCAGGTTGCCGCCGACATGCGCTCGCTCCGTAAGCCGGATCCCTACAAGAACAAGGGCGTCCGCTACACCGGAGAGAAGCTGAAGAAGAAGGTCGGCAAGACGGGCGCTAAGTAAATTTTAGGGCGGTCGCATAGAGGTCCTGCTGACCTTTATGCGACTTCATCCCAGCACTATCAACCGAACGTCCCCAGCACTCTGGGTACGCCACTAGGAAGGAAAGCGAATCATGATCAATCCACGCGAACGTAATGTCATCCGCAAGCGCGTCCACACCCGCATCCGCGAGAAGATGTCCGGCACTGCCGCGCGTCCCCGCCTCAACGTCTACCGCTCGCTCAACCACATCTACACCCAGCTCATCGACGATCTCAACGGCGTAACGCTCGCCGCAGCTTCGTCCATGGGTGTCAAGGGTGAGGACAAGGTGTACGGCGGTAACGTCGAAGCCGCTAAGCTCGTCGGCAAGCTCATTGCAGAGCGCGCCATCGAGAAGGGCATCAAGAAGGTGGTCTTCGATCGCGGTGGTTATCTCTACCACGGTCGCGTCAAGGCCCTCGCCGAAGCCGCCCGCGAAGCCGGGCTCGATTTCTAAGTATTCTCCACACGAAGTGGTCAAAGGATTCCATATATGGCAATGAAACCAAAGCTCGATGCGAACCGCCTCAACCTCAAGGATGAGGTCGTCTCCATCAATCGCGTCACCAAGGTCGTCAAGGGTGGTAAGAACATGTCGTTCGCCGCGCTTGTCGTGGTGGGAGATCCCGGCGAAGGTATCGTCGGCTACGGCTCCGGCAAGGCGAAGGAAGTTCCCCAGGCTATCCGCAAGGGAATCGAAGCCGCCAAGAAGAACCTGCACAAGGTCAACCTCACCGAGACCACCATTCCTCACCAGGTGCTGGGCCACTTCGGCGCAGGTTCGGTGATGTTGAAGCCGGCTCCTGAAGGAACCGGAATCATCGCCGGCAAGACGGTTCGCGCCGTCATGACCTCGGCCGGTGTGCAGAACGTGCTCACCAAGAGCCTCGGTTCCGCCAACCCGCACAACGTCATCAAGGCTACGTTCGACGCTCTCATCCAGCTTCGCAACAAGGCCGAAGTCGCCGCTCTGCGCGGTAAATCAGTAGACGAACTCTAAGCCGCTGGGTTTAGGAATTCAAAGGAGTCTTACCATGGCAGATATCGCCAAGATCAAGCTGCAGTACTTCCGCTCCATGATCTGCACGCCCGTCAAGCACAAGCTCGTCATCAAGGGCCTGGGCTTCACGCGCCTGAACCAGATCGTTCTGCGCGAAGATTCCCCCTCGATCCGTGGGATGGTGGCAAAGGTGCCCCATCTCGTCCGCGTCGTCGATTAGTTCTAAGTTGTAAGTTTTCAATTCAAAGTAAAGGCCTTGCCTCACCACTTAGAACTGACGACTTACAACTTCTCACATGCGAGTCGGCTTGCAACAGCCGGCGTTATAGCGAGGAATACAATGGCAAATCGTAATCTCTCCAATCTGCGCGCTCCCAAGAAGGCGAATGAAAACAAGAAGCGCATCGGCCGCGGTATGGGCTCAGGCATGGGTAAGACCTCGACCCGCGGTCACAAGGGTCAGGGCTCCCGCTCGGGTTCGTCCCTCATGCGTGGCTTCGAAGGCGGTCAGATGCCCCTTCACCGCCGTCTTCCCAAGCGCGGATTCACCAACATCTTCCGCGTGGAGTACCAGGTGCTCGGTCTCGACCGCATCGCCGAGGTAATCGCCGAGACCGGCGACGCGTCCGAACTCACGCTCGCCCGCATCATCTCGCTGGGCCTCCTCCGCAAGAAGGGCGCGCTCATCAAGGTTCTGGCCAACGGTGAGCTCACCACCGCGGTCACCGTTCACGCCCACAAGTTCTCGGCGACTGCCAAGGCAGCCATTGAGAAGGCCGGCGGACAGGCCATCGTCATCGCGTAGTTCTCTGGAACGAGTTAGACTAGGCTCATCCAGTTCTGAGACACAAGGCAAAGCGGGGGCTCCTTTCGGCCATACGGCAAAAAGATGGCCCTCGCCCCGCCGCTTAACCACAACAGCAAACCATTCGTACTCCGAGGTCTCCTTCTCCGATGTTTGAGAAATTCGCCAACATCTTCCGCATCCCAGACCTCCGCAACCGCGTGCTCTTCACGCTTGGCCTGCTTGCCGTCTATCGCCTCGGCGCACACATTCCCACCCCTGGCATCAACGCCGACCTGCTCGCCCAGTTCTTCAATCAGAACTCCGGCTCCGCGCTCGGCCTGGTCGACCTCTTCTCGGGCGGAAACCTCCGCAAGCTGACTGTCTTCGCGCTCGGCATCATGCCCTACATCACCGCCTCCATCATCTTCCAGCTGCTCACCGTCATCTATGAGCCGCTTGCGAAGTTGCAGAAGGAAGGTGAGATGGGCCGCCGCAAGATCACGCAGTGGACCCGCTACGTCACGGTCCTGCTCGCGATCGTGCAGTCGTTTGCCATCGCCTTGACCCTGACCAACACCTCGACCGGTCAGTCCATGGTCACCATCGGCAAGTTCGCCTTCATTCCGATGTGCGTGATCACCCTGACGACCGGCACCGCCTTCATCATGTGGCTGGGTGAGCAGATCACCGAGCGTGGTATCGGCAACGGTATGTCGCTTCTGATCTTCACCGGTATCGTCGTGGGCCTGCCCCGTGGCGTGCAGGAGCTCTACACCAAGGCCACCACGCAGGCCTGGGGCCCGCTGACCCCGCTCATCATCATCCTGCTCGTTGCAGCGATGATCGCGGTGGTAGCCTTCATCATCTTCGTCGAGCGCTCGGAGCGCCGCATTCCGGTGCAGTACGCCAAGCGCGTCGTCGGCCGCAAGATGATGGGCGGACAGACCATCCATCTCCCGCTGAAGGTCAACTCCGGCGGCGTCATGCCGGTCATCTTCGCCAGCTCCATCCTCTCGGCGCCCCTGCTGTTCTCCGGCATGAGCTTCTTCGGCTCCGGTCCTCTGCGCGATACCAAGATCGTCGGACCCATCCTCGCCGCACTCGCACCGGGAGAGCCCTGGTACGTCCTGCTGCAGATGGTCGCGATCGTCTTCTTCGCGTACTTCTACATCTCCATCGTCTTCCGTCCCGATGACATCGCCGACAACATGCGCAAGAACGGTGGCTTTATCCCGGGCATTCGCCCCGGAAAGCGCACCTCGGACTTCATCAACGATGTCCTCACGCGCATCACACTCGTCGGCGCGATCTACCTGATCATCATCACGACGATCCCGACGCTGCTGATCAGCGGTATCCACTTCAACCACTTATTCCTCATCGGGCCGATCTTCGACCATCTCCCGGCCGCCTTTACCCAGGGCCTCGGTGTCAACTTCTACTTCGGCGGCACCTCGCTGCTCATCGTAGTCGGTGTCGCCATGGACACGGTCAACCAGATCGAATCGCAGCTCATCATGCGCCACTACGACGGCTTCTCGCCCAAAAGCGGTCGCATCAAGGGCCGTCGCAGCTGGTAGTCGTTTCGTCTCTGTCTTTCTAAAGGGGCACGGCGATAAGCCGTGCCACTTTAGCGTTTAGCGTTTCTTTTTCGGCATTGTTTCGAGGTATGCACGCTTTGACTCTCGCTTCTTCCGATTTCGTCCCCGGCCCCCTGCTCCTTCTTGGAGCACCAGGCGTCGGCAAGGGAACCCAGGCCCAGATCCTGGTCGCCGAATACGGCATCCCGCAGATCTCCACCGGTGAGATCCTCCGCCGCAACATCGCTGAGGGCACCGAACTCGGCCTCAAGGCGAAAGACCTGATGGCCGCCGGCCAGTTTGTGGACGACGACACCGTCAACGGCATGGTGCGCTCGCGCCTCGCTGAACCCGATGTCCTCCGTGGGTACATCCTCGACGGATACCCCCGCACTCTCGCTCAGGCCAACTGGCTCGACGCTCATCTCGCCGCCGCGCACGCCACCTCGGAGCTTCCCCTGGTGGCCGTCAGCATCCAGGTCGACGAGACCGATCTCCTTCATCGCATCACGGGCCGCCGCATCTGCCCCACCTGCAAGTGCAGCTATAACATCTACTCCCAGCCCCCCCTCGTCCCCGGCATCTGCGACCACGATGGCGCCGCGCTCATCCAACGTCCTGACGACACCGAAGAAGCCTTCGAGCAGCGTATGAAGGAATACGCCGCCAAGACCGTCCACGTGATCGACCACTACCGTGGTCACGGCCGTTTCGAAGAGGTCGACGGCTCCCAGCCCATCGAGGCGGTCACCGCTGCCATCCACACCGCGCTCAAAAAGCTCCGCGGCCAGAAAGAAGAGTAATCATGGCCATCATGATCAAGTCCCCCTCCGAGATTGAGAAGATGCGGCACTCCGGCAAGCTTCTCCGCGAGGTCCACAACACCATCGCCCCCTACGTCGTCGAGGGCGCCACGACCATGGACCTCGAGAAGATCGCGCAGGCCAAGATCGACCAGCTCGGCGCCATCGCGGCTTTCAAGGGCTACCACGGCTTTCCCGCCGCGCTTTGCACCTCGCTCAACCAGGAAGTCGTGCACGGCATGCCCAGCGACAAGACTGTCCTGAAGCAGGGTGACATCCTCTCCATCGATTGCGGTCTCATCGTCGGCGGCTTCTATTCGGACGCCGCCGTCACCTACGCCATCGGCACCCCCACCCCCAAGATCGCCAAGCTCCTCGAAGTCACGCAAGCCTCCCTCGAAGCCGCCATCGAAGCCGCCCAGGTCGGCGGACGCCTCTTCGATATCTCATGGGCTGTCCAGGAGATGTGCGAGAAGGCCGGCTTCGGCGTGGTCAAGGAGTTCGTAGGCCACGGCATCGGCAAGCAGATGCACGAAGACCCGCAGGTCCCCAACTACGGTTCCAAAGGCAAGGGTCCCCGCCTGAAAGCCGGCATGGTCCTCGCCATCGAGCCGATGATCAACGCCGGCAAGCCCGAAGTAAAAGTCCTCGAAGACGGCTGGACCGCAGTCACGGTAGACGGCAGCTACAGCGCTCACTTCGAACACACCGTTGCCATCACCAACAACGGCCCCCAGGTCCTGACTCGTTAGCGGCATATTATTAGTGCATGGACGATAAGTCATGCTCGATATTTATCAGTCACGCTGCGGTAGATGAGGCTTTAGCCGTCTCTCTAAAGGGGTCGATCGAGAAGGCCTTGCCTGGACACAAGGTATTCGTGTCCAGCGACCCAACTGACCTTAAGCTCGGCGACGAGTGGATTCCCAAGATTCTCCGATCCTTGGAGACTGCACAATTCGTTCTTGTGCTCGCAACAGAAAGAGGCCTCAGTCGTAAGTGGGTTTGGTTCGAGGCGGGTCGTACATGGTTCACCGGGGTTACAATGTTGCCGTGTTGCGTTGGTCGGCTCCGAAAGAGTCAATTGCCCGCTCCATTCTCAAGCCGTATGGGCGCAAACATCGATGATCCCGCCGATCTAAAAAGTGTTTTCGAATCTCTGCGCCTCCATTTTGGAGAGTTGGCTGAACTTCCCGATTATGAGGATCTCGCTAAGACAATGATTCGCCTTGATGTCCGGGCGGAAGAGCGCAATAAAATACTCGATGATCCCTTTATGGTGGAACGGCTTAGAGACCTCAATGACACCATGAGCAGGCTGTCGCCCGCGGAGCGCGAGACTATCAGACAGTTTGTGATTCATCGGGAGCTCAGTACGGCAGGTGTGAAAATGAAGGTCAAGAATTCTGGTATTGATATGGCGAGATGGTCAGTTCCCGACCATCTCGTACAGATCACTGGATGGATTAGCCCTAAATCTGGAAATAAGCCCTATGACGACATGCAACTAAATGTCTATTCAATCAACCCTGAGATGCTGCCCTTGCTGACTACCTATTTTCTCGCGAAAGATTAGTCCTACAAGTTCTTGGAACGATTTGACAATTCTAGAATCCCCATGACGATGCACAATCCGGCCAGCCCAGGCGAGCTCCTCCGTGAGTTCCTCGGCGACAAAACTGCCACCGAACTCGCGGCCCACATCGGCGTAGCCCGCGCCACCATATCCCGCGTCCTCAATGACCGCACTGCCGTGACGGTCGACCTCAGCATCCGACTCGGCGAAGCCCTCAAGCTCTCCCCGGACTTTTTTTCCAAGGCCCAGCTCCAGCGCGACCTCTGGCTCGAATCCCAGAAGGATCGCCCCAGAATCAAACCACTCGCTGCGTGACGAAACTCGAATTCCGCGATACTATAGAAGATGCTGTGCAGAGTTGCGTCAACTCTCTGCCAACCATGAGGCCGATCCCACCCCCGAGGGGCGGGGAGGTGGCCTCAAAAAGGAGATCGTTTGTCGAAGGAAGATGCAATTGAAGTCATGGCGGTAGTCGTTGAGACTCTGCCGAACGCGCTGTTCAAGGTCGAGCTTGAAAACAAGCATCAGGCCCTCGCACACGTCTCCGGACGCATGCGCAAGAACTTCATTCGTATCCTCCCCGGCGACCGTGTCGCGATTGAGCTCAGCCCATACGATCTCAACCGTGGCCGCATTGTTTACCGCTACAAGTAAACAAACGTCCCTCCCGTTCTATCCAGATAGCCAGTGAAGACAGGCTTTCAGGCAAGCCAGGGCTCACGCCTTGGCATGCATCACGTTTGTAGGCACCACCGTAGCTTCAAAAAGAAACGAAGGAACAGACAATGAAGGTTCGCGCCTCCGTCAAGAAGATTTGTGACAAGTGCAAGGTCATTCACCGCCACGGCGTTGTGCGTGTCATTTGCGAGATCAGCAAGCACAAGCAGCGCCAGGGCTAATCGCCCTCGCTGCAAACTGCACGACCCGGCCCCGAGAGGCTAGTTAGCCGAAGTCAAGGCTTGCGTTGAACCCCTCGGACTCACCCGCAAACCCTCCACCCCGCTTCCCGGCCAAGCCCAGAAGCCCAACCTAAAGGAAACCCCATGGCACGTATTGCTGGAGTCGATGTCCCTAACAACAAACAGGCGCGCATCGGTCTCACCTACATCTTCGGCATCGGCGATTCCCGCGCCGCCAAGATTCTCGCAGAAGCCGATATCGATCCCATCGCGAAGATCGGTACGCTCGACGAGGATCAACTCAATCGCATCCGTCAGGTGATCGAAGCCCAGGGCCAGATCGAGGGCGATCTCCGCAAGGAAATCTCGCTCAACATCAAGCGCCTGATTGAGATCCAGTCCTACCGCGGTCTCCGTCACCGCCGTTCGCTTCCCGTCCGCGGACAGCGCACCCACACCAACGCCCGCACTCGTAAGGGCCCGCGCAAGGGTACCGTTGCCGGCAAGAAGAAAGCGACGAAATAAATGGCGAAGACACAGAATCAGCAGAAGTCCGGCAAGGCTGCAGCAGGCAAGGGCAAGAAGTTCAAGAAGCGCGAACGGAAGAACGTTCCATTCGGCCTTGTCTTCATCCAGGCGACCTTCAACAACACCATCGTCACCATCACCGACCAGGTTGGCAACACGCTCTCCTGGAAGAGCTCCGGCTCGCTCGGCTTCCGCGGCTCCCGCAAGGGAACCCCGTTCGCCGCGCAGCAGGCAGCCCAGAACGCCGCCAACGCGGCTCGCGATCACGGTCTGCGTGCGGTCGACGTGCGCGTCTCGGGTCCCGGCTCCGGCCGTGAGTCCGCGATCCGCGCCCTCGCTACCGCCGGTATCGACGTTCGCTCGATCCGCGACGTTACGCCGATGCCGCACAACGGCTGCCGTCCGCCCAAGCGCCGTCGCGTCTGACAAGCAGTTCTACGTTGTAAGTTGTCAGTTCTAAGTTGGGTAACCTCCGCTTTGAACTGGCAACTTGCAACGGTCAACTTCTACCTTTCACTGGATCGCGACGAAGGGTTTGCCGCCCGTAAAACGATCGACATAGCAACATCAGGAGATTCAAATGGCTCGTTACACAGGACCCGTCTGCCGCATGTGCCGTCGCGACGGAACGAAGTTGTTCCTCAAGGGAGCAAAGTGCTTTACCGAGAAGTGCCCGATCGAGAAGCGCAACTTCCCCCCTGGCCAGCATGGCCAGTCCCGCAAGGTGAAGAAGGTTGTCGGCTACGGTCTGCAGCTCCGTGAGAAGCAGAAGGCCAAGCGCATCTACTTCACGCTCGAGACCCAGTTCCGTGCCTACTACGAGAAGGCTTCGAACCGCACCGGTGTCACCGGCGAACTCCTGCTCCAGCAGCTTGAGACGCGCCTCGACAACGTGTGCTATCGCCTCGGTCTTGCTACCTCGCGCCGTCAGGCCCGCCAGGTCTGCCGCCACGGTCACGTCCTCGTCAACGGCAAGAAGGTGAACATTCCTTCCTACCAGTGCAAGGTGGGCGACGAGATCTCGGTCAAGGAAGGTTCGCACAAGCTCGCCATCCTCGAGGAGTCCAAGAACTTCGCTTCTGGCCAGCGTTCGGTGCCATGGATCGACATCAACCGCGACAACTTCTCGGGCAAGATCATCAGCCTGCCGAAGCGCGAGGATGTCAACCTGCCCGTCAACGAGCAGCTCATCGTCGAACTGTACTCGAAGTAAAGAAAAAGCTCCTCAATAAAAGGCTTTGCTTTCGTTCGAAGTCCGACGGTAAGTTCATTCTTTCGAAGACTTTACCTGTTTCACCCGGGAGGGGAGTGCACGCTGCACTCCCCTCCACCACAATCTGAACCGCAACCGAACCACCCGCCGGATTCGCAGAATGCTTCGCGACCAGGACGGAAGAAAGGTACACCCATGCTTTGGAGAGGTTTTCAAAAGCCCAAGCGCCTCGCAGTCGATAACGAAACCCTGACCGACAAGTTCGGCAAGTTCTCCGCCCAGCCCTTTGAGCGCGGCTTCGGTACGACGATCGGCAACGCCCTTCGCCGCACCCTGCTCTCGTCCATCGAAGGCGCGGCCGTCACCGCCGTCCGCATCGAGGGCGTCCTGCACGAGTTCCAGTCGATCACCGGCGTCGTCGAAGACGCGACCGACATCATCCTGAACCTCAAGCAGATCCCCTTCAAACTCAACGGCGAAGGCCCCAAGGCTCTCTACCTCCGCGCGGATACCGCCGGCGTGGTGACCTCGGGCTCCATCGAGGCCGATGGCGACGTCGAGATTCTCGACAAGGATGTCTACATCTGCACCATCTCCGAGGGCGGCAAGATCGACATGGAGATGCGCCTCAAGCGCGGCCGTGGCTACATCTCGGCGGACAAGAACTTCGACGCCGACCTTGGCCTCGGATTCATCCCCGTGGATTCGGTCCACTCGCCCGTCCGCAAGGTCAACTACGTGGTCGAAGCGGCCCGTCTCGGCCAGATCACCGACTATGACAAGCTCACCGTCGAGATCTCGACGAACGGAACGATCCTTCCCGCCGACGCTCTTGGCCTCTCCGCGAAGCTGCTGAAGGATCACATGACGATCTTCATCAACTTCGAAGAGGAGATGGAGGCTGGTCACGACGGTCTGCACGACGGCCCCATGATCCGCAACGAAAACCTCAACCGCTCGGTCGAAGAGCTTGAGCTTTCTGTGCGCAGCTACAACTGCCTGAAGAACGCCAACATCGCGACCATCGGCGAGCTCATCCAGAAGACCGAAGCCGAGATGCTGAAGACCAAGAACTTCGGCCGCAAGAGCCTGAATGAGATCAAGGAGATCCTCGCGCAGATGGGCCTGTCCCTCGGCATGAAGATCGACGAGAGCGGCAACCCGGTCCCGGGCCCGACCTCGGTCCTTCCGGCGGCCACCCTGGCAGCCAGCTTTGGCAGCTTCGATGATGAAGATGACGACGAGGACGACGATCTCGACCTCGGCGGCAGCGAGCCCGAAAACTTCTAACTAAGACAGGCGGCGTGGCCTTCTACGGACACGCTGCCTTTTCTACGTAAGAAAAACAGCAGCACCCCAGCACCCCAGCAGTCCCGGTCCAGGCCAGAAGGCCGTACCGAAGGAGATTTCACCATGCGTCACCGCAATGCAGGATTCAAGTTAGGCCGCAATACCAGCCACCGTCGCGCCATGCTGCGCAACCTCGTTACCTCGATCATCCTTCTGGATCGTGTCGAGACGACTATCACCAAGTGCAAGGCGAGCCGCCCCATCGTCGAGAAGATGATCACCCTCGGCAAGAAGGGAACCGTCCACACCCGTCGTCAGGCTGCAGCCTACCTCATGACGCCTGAAGCGGTCGACCGCCTCTTCAACACCGTAGCTCCCCGTTACGCGACCCGTCCCGGCGGCTACCTGCGCATCACGCGCATCGGCGCCCGTCAGGGCGACGCGGCCGAGATGGCCGTCCTCGAGCTCCTCGGAGCCGAAGCCGAGCTCAACGAGAAGGCCGAGAAGCGCGCCGCAGCCCGCACCAAGAAGCGTGAAGAGCTCGCCAAGCAGCTCGAAGAGCGCAACCCCGGCGAGCAGCCCGACCCTAACGCCGAAGTCTAGTACTTGGCCGTACGAAACATAAAGGCGCATCCCTCACCGGATGCGCCTTTGTATTGGATGGAGTGGGTAACGCGTCCGCTTTTGCTTCTGAGCTTAGCTAAGCCGATAGCACTGGGGGAACCGTCCTGTCCTCGCCAGTTTCAGCGTTTGATCAGCCACATTACCCAGCTTGCCACGATCGTCGAACCGACCATCATCGCAAAGCAATAGGCCCCGAACCGGATCATCCTCTTCGGATCCGAACGCATCGTGATCCCGAAAACCGTTGAAACGAAAAGGGCAAAAAGAAGGACTGCATTGAAGTGGGTCACGAAGCCTTCCTCCCGGTCGACAGCGAGTGCGCATCCACGGCGGCGATGATATTCAGCAGCCCTGCGACCACCAGGAACTTCGTCCCATAGTCTGCGACCGCAATCTGTACCGAGTCATGTCCCCAGCCAAGCATGCGCGAAAGCATATAAAGGACGCCCGATCCGAACTGGCCCACAAACCCAAGAATATCCAGCAGATCGCCTGTATTCGGCGTGTAGATCTTGCCCTCGAGGGCGATGCCGGTTACGAACATTCCGACCACGGAGACCAGAATCAGGCCACCGCGGATCGGCTTCTTCAGTAGAAAATGTCCCGCGCCCGGAACCAGCCAGCCAGCCGCCAGCACAAGATACGGCGACACACCTGTCCCGCTATTCGCCTTCGCCGCAACCTGCACCTGAGTCGTCATCTTTTCTATCCTACCCTAACTCCCCTAGATCCGGACCAGCTCTGTCTGGGCGCGCCCTGTGACTATCGCAGACCCCTTCGTGGCAATCATGTCGATCTCGTTGCGCACCCCGAACTCCCCGGGGAAATAGACGCCGGGCTCGACGGAAAAGCACGTATTGGGGAGAATCCGTCGTATGTCGTGCGTCTCCAGGTTATCCAGATGAGCCCCGCTGCCATGCAACACCGGCCCGATATTATGGCCAGTCCGATGCGTAAAATAGTCGCCCATGCCTGCGCTGCGAATCACTGCACGCGCCGCGTCGTCGGCCTCCCAGCCCTCCACCGGAGTGCCCGTCGCGAACCGCGCCGAAACCAGTGCAATCGCCGCATCGCGCGCATCGCGGACCGTGTTGAAGACCGTCAACTCCCGCTCTGTAGGCTCGCGGTCGACGACACCTGTCCAGGTAATGTCGTAGAAGCAAGAGTCCGGCCGATCCACCTTCCCCCAGATGTCGATGAGCACAAAATCTCCGCGTCGAATGGATTTTGAGCTCTCTCGCGTAGGTTCATAGTGAGAGTCCGCAGAGTTTGCGCCAACGCTCACGTTCGGCCCGTGCTCCCAGATGAGCCCCTCGCGCCGCATGCCCTCGGCCAGCCACTCCACCATGGTGAACTCATCGGTGCCGCCGCCGCGCACACGACGGCCCATTTCCCTCCAGCCCTCGGCAAGGATGGCGTCGATCTTCTGCTGCGCCACATAGTGCGTCGCGATCTGCTCGTCCGTCAGCACCGCCTCAAACTGGCTGACCAGATCGGCTGAGCTGACGATCTCCTTGCCCATCCCGCGCAGAACTTCGACCGTGCCGGCATCCACCATGGAGACATACATGATGGCGTTGCGTGGTGAGTATTGCATGGCGATCTTCGTCACGCCCTCCAACAGCGTTGCCAGCCCCGCTTCCAGCTCCTGCCACGAGGAGTATTCCGCCTTCGCGCCTGGCAGCATGTCGAGTCGCCCTGACTCGATGCGGTGGACGAGCTTCTTCGGCTCTCCATACGCAGGGATGAGATAGAACCAGCGGCGAGTGACATGCCCGCACTGAAATCCAAGGATCGTATAGGCCAGCGGATCTCGTCCGTGGTGGTCGTAGAAGAGCCATGCATCGAGGCCTTGTTCGCGTAAGGCGGCCTGAATCAGATCAACGTTCATGGATGCGATTTTACCCCGCGCGGTGAATGCGCTGCTGTCCGGAGATGGACGACGGCGGTTAGCGCTGGACCCGTTTGCGGAGGATAACAGGTGAGAATGTCGCCAGGAAGGCCACGATCAGCATGACCGTCAGCGCTGCGGGCGTATGTGCGACGGAGAAGATCGCCCACGAGCAAAGAACCCAGAAGGCCATGTTCGCGGAGGCCGCGACATAGACCCAGTCGGAGAACTTATGCTGGTCGCGGATGAAGTCCATCTCACCCAGCGTCCGGTACACCGTGTCGGGGTGCAGCCGCAGCCGGAGGATCAACACAGGCAGAAGATTGAGAGCGAGGACCAGGGCCAGCCACGCGACGGGAGCGTAGGGTTGTGGGGCGTGGGGGATGATCAGCCAGGTAAGGGTGATGGTCATGAGGACGTTGAAGGTGGCGCCGGCGTTGACCGCAGCCGGAAAATGACCCATATCGGCGAGTCTGTTCATCTCGTTCAACTTCTTCTCGGTTGCGTGTAGCCTCATGAGTATCTCCGTTTTCACGGAGTCTACTCTGGGAGCAGAGGCGTTGGTGTTTCCGTCTCGTGGAGGCTTCCGTATGACGAACAAGGATGGGGTGGAATCGGTATGGGACTATCCGAGGCCGCCGAGGATGGAGCCTACGGTGCGTCATCTGCGGGTTCTCCATCAGGGAGTCGTGTTGGCAGAGACGACATCGGCGCTGCGGATTCTGGAGACGAGTCATCCGCCGGTCTATTACATCCCGCAGGGCGACATCGCGATGGAGCACATGCGCGCTTCTTCGCGGCGCTCCAGCTTCTGCGAGTTCAAGGGATTGGCGACGTACTGGACGATCGACGTTGGCGGGCAGATCTCGGCAGACGCTGCGTGGAGCTATGCAGCCCCGTCTGCTGCGTATGCCGGTCTGAAAGATCGCCTGGCATTCTATGCGAGCCGGGTGGACGAGTGCTGGGTGGATGGCGAGCGCGTGGAGGCCCAGCCGGGCAACTTCTATGGCGGATGGATTACGAGAGACCTGCGAGGACCGTTCAAGGGAGCGCCGGGTACGATGGGCTGGTAGCGGGCGGATAGGCGGTTCGTCAAAGACGATCCGTCAGATCGTTGGGGCGGATTCCGGCAGCGCGGCCTCGAAGGGCAGGAAGAGCGAAAAGACGGTTCCGCTATGCCCGGCCTTCTGGCTGCTCCTGAGCTTCAGACGCCCCTGGTGCTTCTCGACGATCTCCTTGCTGATCCACAGACCCAGGCCTGTGCCGTTCAGGCCCTTGGTGGTGAAAAACGGCTCGAAGATCCTCCTCTGTGCCGTGGGTGAGATGCCGCTGCCGGTATCGGCAAAGGTGAGGGTGAGTCCCCTGCGGCCTGTCCGCCAGTCGGTCGCGGTCCGGCTGCGCACAATGAGCCTTCCGCCATGGGGCATGGCATCCAGTGCGTTGCCAACCAGATTGTTGAGCACCTGACGGATCTCGCCTTCCAGGCACTCCACTGGCTGCGAGATCCAGCGGTCAGCCTCGACGCGTACCCCGGAGTTGACCAGACGACCCTGATAGAGGCCGAGAACGCTCTCCACCAGCGACTGGCATTGAATCGCCTGGGGGCGGGTCGATTGCCTGTAAAAGCGGAGGGTCTGGCTTGCAATCAGGGAGATCCGTCTGAGCTCACGGTCCGCGGTCTCCAGGTAGTGATGAATATCGTCGACGTCGTTGGAGGTCCTGGCAATGTAAAGCAGGTTCGTAATCGACTCCAGCGGATTGTTGATCTCGTGCGCGATGGAGCTGGCGAGCCGTCCCACGGCCGCGATCTTTTCGCTTTGGATCAGGGCCTGCTCGGCTCTCTTTTGAGCCGTGATCTCAAGCGACGCCGCTGTGATGGCCTGGACCGAGCCATCCTCGGCGAAGACAGGGAAATAGTTGACCGTCCAGTAACGGTGCGCCCCTGGCTGGGAGGGCAGCTCCCCTTCCAGCAAGGCGTTTTCAAGCGGCACGCCACGCGCGACACCATCGAACATCTCGCGGAGACCTTCAATGGGCGCGATCTCGGTTAGCGTCTTGCCCAGGATCTCCGCGGCGGGTTTGCCGACGATGGAGGCCTGTTGGTCGTTAAGACGAAGGTAGCGGTAGTCGACAGCGTCGAAGAGTGCCAGTCCGATTGGAGCGGTCTTGTAGACGCTCTCAATCTCGGAGGCCTGGCGCCGGAGGAGCTCTTCGCGCTTTTCGATCTCTATCCGTGCTCGCACCGGTTCGGTGATCTCCACCGCAAGGGTCAGGATACCGTCAACCTTGCCGTTGCTGTCCACCGTGGGTTGGTAGACGAAGTTGAAGTAGGCCTCTTCCACCTCGCCGGTCCGAACGTTCTCCAGATGGCCCACCATCTCGCGGCCCACGTAAGCCTTCCCGGTCTGGTAGACCTGATCCAGGAGTTCGAAGAAGCGTTGGCCTTCCAACTCGGGAAGGGCCTGGCGGATCGTCTTTCCTACCAACTCACTGGCGGAAGACCGTCGTATGATCCGCACGTATTCGGCGTTGACGAGCGTGATCGTGTGCTCCGGACCATGCGATACCATAATGGGCGCCGGAGCCTGGAGAAAGAACTGGCGGAGCTTCTGCTGCTCGGCTCTCAGCTCAGCGCTGGACCTCTCCATGGAGCGGAACAGAAAGGCATTTGTCAGCGAAGCTCCCACGCGATGGGCCAGCTCCTCGGCGACGTGGCAGTCGTCCTCGTTGAAGGTCGCGGGGTTGACGGTGCGGCAAAAGGTGAACGTGCCGAAGTGGCGGTCACCATCCTGCACGGGTACCGTCAGGAGGCAGTGGGCCTTGAGCTCTCGTATGCAGCGGAGATGAACGTCATTGATTGCTATGGACTGCAGCCATGCGTCCTCAACATGGGTGATGAGCGTGGAGGTGCCCGTATCGAGAGACCGGTTGACGGGGTGATTGGCAGTTCGTTCCAGAGTCATACTCGAGGCAAGGTCGAGAATGGGCTGCATGTCCGGATCGCGATGCAGCCGGACTGCGCGGTCGATGCTGCCGTCCTCCGCGATCAGGTCGAAGTAACAGAAGTCCGAGAAGGTGCGGATAGAGAGCTCGGCGATTCGCTTCAGGGTCTGGCTGAGATCGCGTGAGTTGGAGAGGACGCGTCCCGAGTCGGAGAGCAACTCGAGATTGCGCTCGGCGCGGCGCTTGTCAGTGATGTCGCGGAAGACCAACACAACTCCGGTAAGCAGACCTTCCTTATCGTGGATCGGGGCGCCACTGTCGTCGATGGAGACTTCGCTGCCATCGCGGCGGATGAGGAGGGTGTGGTTCGCCAGGCCGACGATAGTCCCAAGCCGACGTACTTTGTCGACCGGGCTTTCGACGGTGAGGCGGGTCTCTTCGTGGATGATGCGGAAGACGTCGGAGAGACGTTCTTCGAAGGCCTCCTCCTGTGTCCAGCCGGTTAGCTCCTCGGCAACCCCGTTCATGAACAAGATGTAGCCGTTGGCATCGCATGCGATAACGGCATCGCCGACGCTCCTGAGCACAGTGGACAACCATAGATTGGTTTGCGAAGGAATAACCGCCCCGTCTCCTCCCCGATCCATACTCCGGGGAAGTCAACTGATAGTAAATCTTTTTGCTTCGATGCAAAAAGCAATGGCCAGGATATGATCCCGGCCATTGCTTTTTATGTTGTCTGCTTGGGCTATGCGGTGGCAGGTGCCGCGGCTGCGGCTGCTGCCGCCTCGCGATCCTTCTCGGCCTTTTCGGCCTTGCGTTGAACGAGGGTATTGGCTCCCAGTTCATCGGCCATCTTCTCGGTCGTGTAGGTCTCGATGATGTCGCCAACGCGGATGTCCTTCTGTCCGGCCAGATCGATACCGCACTCGACGCCCTCGCGAACCTCGGAGGCATCGTCCTTGAAGCGCTTGAGTGAGCTGATCTTGCCCTTCCAGACCTCGACACCGTCGCGCAGAAGGCGAGCCTGCGCCGACCGCTTGATGATGCCGTCGGTGACGCGGCAACCCGCGATCTGACCGACCTTGGTGATCTTGAAGACATTGAGCACTTCGGCGCGACCCGAGTAGTTCTCCTTGAAGACTGGATCGAGCAGGCCGTACATCGCCTTCTCCATCTCGTCGCGGAGCTCGTAGATGATCGAGTGCATGCGGATCTCGACGTTCTCACGGTCGGCCAGTTCCTGCGCCTTGCGCTCGGGACGAACGTTGAAGCCGATAACCACCGCGTTCGAAGCCGATGCCAGCAGGATGTCCGACTCGGTGATGGCGCCGACGCCCGAGTGCAGTACGCGAATGCGAACCTTCTCGGTCGACATGTGCTCCAGATCCTCGGCGATGACCTCGACGGAACCCTGCACATCGCCCTTGACGATAATGTTGAGATCCTTGACGCCAGCCTGCTTGATCTGTTCGGCAAGTCCTTCGAGCGAGACACGAGAGCTCTTGGCAAGCTGCGCCTCGCGTTCCTTCATCTTGCGGTACTGCGCAATGCCCTTAGCCTTGTCGCGGTCTGCCATGACGAGGAACGTATCGCCCGCATCCGGCATGCCTTCGAGGCCGAGGATCTCGACCGGGGTCGAGGGTCCTGCCTCGGTGATGGCGCGTCCGCGATCGTCGAACATGGCGCGAATCTTACCGAAGGTATTGCCGACGATGTAGCTGTCGCCCGTGCGCAGGGTACCGTTCTGGACCAGGATCGAGGCAACCGCACCGCGGCCGCGATCGAGCTTGGCTTCGATGACCGTACCCACAGCGGGACGCTCCGGAACGGCCTTCGGCGAAGCGATATCGGCAACGAGGCAGATCATCTCTTCGAGTAGATCGAGGTTGAGCTTCTTCTTCGCCGAAACCTCGACGAATTCAACCTCTCCGCCCCAGCCCACAAGCTGCAGGCCACGCTCGGCAAGCTGCTGCTTGACCTTGTTGGAGTCCGCACCTGGCTTGTCGATCTTGTTAATCGCCACGATGATCGGCACATTCGCCGCCTTCGCGTGATCGATCGCTTCGAGGGTCTGCGGCATGACGCCGTCATCAGCTGCGACGACGACCACGACGATGTCGGTAACCTTCGCACCGCGTGCACGCATGCGGGTGAAGGCCTCGTGACCAGGCGTATCGAGGAAGACGATCTCGCGACCGAAGGCCGGGGAATCCGGCTTGGTGACGTGAACCTTGTACGCGCCGATATGCTGCGTGATGCCGCCTGCTTCGCCAGCCGCCACGTCCGTCGAACGGATCGCGTCGAGCAGCGAGGTCTTACCGTGATCGACGTGACCCATGATGGTGACGACGGGAGCGCGCACGATCTCGACCATGCCGGTCGTATCTTCCAGGAAGCCTTCGATGGCCTCGTTCTCAAGCTGCTCTTCGACCGAGATGACGGTTGCATCCGCGCCGAACTGGCGGGCTACATCCTTCACCAGCTCGCCTTCGAGCGACTGGTTCACCGTGACGAATACGCCGCGCATGAGCAGGGAAGCGATCAGATCCTTGCCGCGGACATCGAGCTTCTCGGCCAGATCCTTCACTGAGATGCCTTCGGTCACGGAGATGGTCTTCGTGATCGGCAGCGGCTCGCGCGACATGGGCATACCGCCGTAACGCGGTGGCGGTTGGAAGCCCTTCATCGGGCCTTCCTTCACCTTTTCGTAACGCTGGCCACCACGGCGCTGGCCGGGACGCGCAGCGGGGCGCATGCCCTCGCCGGGACCGGGAGCGACAGCAGGCGCCCCGGGAGCTCCACCAGGACGGGCGAAGCCGGGACGTGGCGGGAATCCGGGACGTGCGCCGGGCGTAAAGCCAGGACGCGCACCGGGTGCTCCGCCAGGGCCCGTGGGCATTCCGGCCCGGGTGGGGTGCATGGGACGGCGTGCGCCGGGAGCCATCGGAGGACGGGAGCCCGGGGCGCCCATGGGAGCTCCAGGACCGCCGGGACGCGGACGATCAAAGATGGGACGGCCACGCTGCGGAGCACCCGGAACCACCGCGGGCGCTGCGTAGATGGGACGCGGGCCGGTCTGCGGCATGATGACGCGGCGAACTGGCGGAGCGGCAGGTGCGGGAGCTGGTTCAGGAGCCTCAACGACCTCTGGAGCAGCCTCGACAACCGGAACTTCAGGTTCAGGCGGTGGCGGAGGTGCGTTCGCGGCCAGAGCGGCAGCGGCAAAGGCAGCCGCTGCCTCAGGCGTAGCGACCGTGGGCTTGGTGCCCGCGACGCGTGCGCCCGGCTGTGCCGGAGCGGTAGAGGCAGGCTTGGCTGCAACGACGACTGCACCTGGTACGACCACTGGAGGACGACCGACCGAGACTCCCAAAGGAGGGCGGCTGGCGATTGCCGGAGCCGGAGCCACGATGCGAGCACCCTGGTTGGGCAAAGGAACGATTCTGCGCGGACCCGCGACCACCGGTCCGGAAGGAGCCGAGGCAACTACGGGCGGAGCGACAGGAGCCGGAGCCGCAACGGGGGCGGCAGGTGCGGCCGCAACCGGTGTGGGGGCGGGAGCAGAGGGAGCAGCAGCTGCTGAGGCCGCAACCGTAGGCATTGTCCCGGCAGGACGTGCGCCGGCAGGCGGAGCGACAGCAGGGACGGCGGGTCGCGCCACCACAACCGGGGGGGCGGACGCGGCGGGACGAACAAACGCGGGGGCCGGAGCGGCAGCCACCGGACGGGCCGGCGGTGCGACCACAGCCTGCGGACGCACCGGAGGAGCGTTCTTTGCGGCAGCTTCGGCCTGCTTGCGCTCCAGAATCGCCTTCAAAGCGTCTCCCGGCTTCGAAACATGCGACAGATTAAAGCTGGGCTTGGCCTCAACCGCGGGCTTCGCCGTGCTGGTGCGCAGGGAACCGTTAAAGTATCCGCGCACCTTCTCTGCCTGATCCTCCTCGATGGAGCTGGAGTGGGTCTTGCCCATCACGCCCAGAGCCTCCAACGCGTCGAGAATCGGCCTGCTTTTTACTTCTAGTTCTCTTGCAAGATCGTTAATGCGAACTTTGCTCATCCGTCCCTTTTCATTTCCCCTGCGGCGCTAGCTGTTCATATCAGCCTCATCGAAGTAGGAATGCATTCCGTAACAGCTATTATCAACGAAATCGCAGCATTTGCGACCCCAATCCAGTCTCGTGTGGAGGCGCGCTGCCCTAGCCACGGTCGTTCCCGTCCTCGATCCCCTCATCGGAGACCTCCTGGGCTTCATTCACCAGCTCGTCGATCGAATCGTTGTCCGCTTCAATCTCGGACTCACGATTGTCGTTGTCGCTGAAACCGTCGGCATCCGCTCGCGATTCCTCCAGAGCAGCCAGATCCTCGGCGGAGAGCGCGTCGTCTTCCTCAACGCTGCCCGCATCGGCTCCCTGTGCTGCCAAAATCTCTTCCGGTGTCTTTTCCATGGACGTCTCCTCTGCAGCCGGAGTCTCATCCGCGGCTGCCGTTACCGGACGAACCTCATCCGCGTCGTAGTGACCGAAGTAGTGGCGCACGGCGACCGAAATCTTCTCGACCGTCTTTTCGCCGATTCCCGGAACTTCTTCGAGCTGCTCCGGAGTCATATCCGCAAGTTCTTCCACGGTTGTGATGCCGGCAGCGATCAACTTTTCGAGAATTGCTTCGCCGAGCTCGGATACCTGCTCGATCGGCGTGGTCGGACCACCGCTCATCGCCTGCATCTGCTGTTCGACTTCCTGGCGCTTCTCTTCCTCGCTCTTGATGTCGATCTTCCACTGCAACAGCTTGGCCGCGAGACGAACGTTCTGTCCCTTTTTACCAATGGCAAGTGAAAGCTGTGTGTCATCGACGATCACTTCGATCTGCTTTTCGGCCAGGTCGACGATCGAGACACGCGAAACCTTCGCGGGCTGCAAGGCCTTCTCGGCGAAGGTGGTGATCTCCTCCGAGTACTCGATGATGTCGATCTTCTCACCGCGCAGCTCGCGGATGATCGACTGAACGCGCATGCCCTTCATGCCGACGCAGGCGCCGACCGGGTCGACGTCCTTGTCGCGGCTCATGACGGCGATCTTGGTGCGCTCACCGGCCTCGCGGGCGATGGCGCGGATCGAGACGGTGCCGTCGTAGATCTCGGGGACTTCCGACTGGAACAGATTCTGTACCAGTGCGGGAGCGGCGCGGCTGACGATGACCTGCGGACCCTTGGCGGCGCGGTCGACACGGAGAAGGACGACGCGAACACGCTCGCCGACGGCGAACTGCTCCAGGCGCGACTGCTCACGCTTGGGCATGCGGGCTTCGGCCTTGCCGAGATCGAAGATGACGTCCATGGGCTCGAGGCGCTTGACGGTCGCGTTCAGGACCTCGCCGGCGCGGTGGTTGTACTCGAGGTACACGGTGTCGCGCTCGGCCTCGCGGACCTTCTGGAAGATGACCTGCTTGGCCATCTGTGCGGCGATACGGCCCAGCGGGGTGGTGTCCTTATAGAAACGGAGTTCGCCGCCGACTTCAACTTCGGGCGCAAGCTCTCGCGCCTTCTCGAGCGAGATCTGGTTCATCTCGTCTTCGACCTCTTCCTGGGTCTCGACTACGGTCTTGTACACGTAGGCGCGAATCTCGCCGGTTTCCTTGTCCATCTCGGCGCGCATCGTCTCCTGCGTCTTGTAGTACTTGCGGGTCGCCAGCGCGATCGCGTCTTCTACAGCGCCAACGACAACGGCGGGGTCAATCCCCTTATCCCTGCTCAACATCTCGATCGACTGGTACAGAACACTTGCCATCGGTCACACATCCTTCTTGTTGAAAACTGTTGCCTTGCCTGTTGTTGCTTTTCTGAGCCCAGATCCCTGGCCCTGATTCCTAAATCTCTGCGACGAGATTCGCCTTCTCGACGTTCGCGAGCGCGATCTCAACCTGCGTTGCGGACGATGCCTTCTTGGCCTTGCCCTTCTGCTTGACTGCCGCCAGGTCCAGCGTCAGAACGCCCTCGGCAAACTTTGAGAGCCGCCCTTGCCACTGACGGTTGCCCTTGCTTTCGCCTGCTTTTCCGGCATCCAGAACGACAGGCGTAAAGGTCTGGAGCTTGACCAGACTGCCGATAAAACGCTGGTAGTCTTCGGCCTTGTAGAGCTTGCGTTCGAGCCCGGGCGAGGAGACCTCCAAGGTGTACTCGGCACCGGGGATGACGTCTTCCACGTCGAGCAACGTGCCGAAGTCCTGCGCGAAAGCGGCGCAGTCCTCGTGCGTCGTACCCGAGAGCATTTCGACCGGAACGCCCCTGGGCAGATCAAGTTCGGCGTCGGCCTCGGCCATCGCCTTCAGCTTGGCCCGTTCTTCGGCGTCTTTTTCCAGGAATACGCGCAGCGCGCGAAACTTACCGCCTCCGGAGAACTCAACATCCACCACCTCCAGGTGATGAGATGCCGCTACTCTCACGGCCAGTGCCCGAATTGCGTCCATCTGAATCGCCATAAATCTAAAAAACCAATCCGCAGACGGTTGTTTATTGCAAAAAGCGGATGCTTTTTGGAGCAATAAAAAAGTGGGCATCAGCCCACCCTACCCTTCCGTCCCCAAGCGGTGCGATCACGCAAGGCATACCGACGGAACAGCGAATTCGTCTGCAATCCATATAGTACTGCACCGAAGTAGCGAATTCAAGGTGTTACCCTGCCGGACCGTGCCCGCATTGGGCATCGGTCCGGCAGGATTCGTTCCATTACGCATCGTTTGGCTTCAGAATCACCTTCGTCCAGCCCTTGTCGCGGTTGTCAAAGTGCTTGTATGCCTCGGGAGCCTTTTCGAGGGGCAGTTCGTGCGAGATGATCATCGAGGGATTGGCCTTGTCATGATGGATCAACTCGGCCAGGCGACGGTTATAGGCCTTCACGTTGCATTGGCCAGTACCCATCTTCTGTCCTTTGAACCAGAACTTGCCCAGATCGAAGGCGATCTGACCGACCTTGGCGAGTTTGTCGTCCGAACCTGGATCCTTGGGGACGAAGACGCCGATGATGCCAAGCGATCCGGTCGCCTTGACCGAGTCAACCAGCGAGTTCATGACGAGATTCGGCACTTCCTTGCCGGCGGAGTTGCTGCACTGGTACCCAATGCACTCCGCACCGCAGTCCGCACCTAGCCCGTGGGTGAGTTCGCGGATTTGGTCGCCGATGTCGCCGTCCTTGGTGTGGATGGGCGTCGCGCCGATCTCACTGGCGAGAGCGAGGCGGTCAGCCTGGCCATCGACCACGAAGATCTGGCTCGCGCCCTGGATGCGGGCCGACATGGCAGCCATCAGGCCAACGGGGCCGGCGCCGTAGATGATGATCGACTCACCCGGCTGCAGATTTGCAAGCCGTGTCGCATGCCATCCGGTCGGGAAGATGTCCGAGAGCATGACGTAGTCGTTCTCCTTCTTGTCGGCGTCTTCCGGCAACTGGAGGCAGTTGTAGTCGGCGTATGGAACCCGCAGATACTGGGCCTGTCCGCCGGAGTAGGGGCCCATCCCGGCGAATCCGTAGGCCGCGCCGGCCATGCCCGGCATCACCTTTGGGTCGGCGCAGGTGAGGCAGTAGCCGGAGAGACCCTTTTCGCAGTTGGCGCAGAATCCGCAGCCAATGTTGAAGGGAAGGACGACCTTGTCCCCCTTTTTCACCGTATCGACGGCCTTACCCACCTCGACCACCTCGCCGAGATTCTCGTGACCCAGAATCTTGCCCTTCTCGACGTCGGTGCGGCCTTCGTACATGTGAAGGTCGGAGCCGCAGATGTTGGTGGTGGTCAGCTTGATGACGACATCCGTCATCTTCTCAATCTTTGCGTCGGGTACGGTGTCGACCGAGACCCTCTTGGGTCCGTGATAAACAAGTGCTTTCATGGGACAGAACCTCATAGACGCAGCCCATACGGGTGCGCTGGTGGAATAAAAGGGGAGTGAGATGTGTCGGTCAGGGTTCGTTCGTTCGGAAACCATCGCGGCCGTAAGGTCAGGCGCTTGCGAACCGGTGACTCGCGGCGGAGTCACGTTCAACCGGCTACTTTTGGTCAGATGCCCATACCGAAGGTGGAGTCGCCTCGTCTCGGATGTCTGAAAATTGCTTGCAAATAGCAAGTGAGGCTGAGTATGCTCTTGCCGTGCCCGCAAAACCACGCCAGAAGCGCCGTTCCGGCTGTCCCGTCAATCTCTCGCTGGAGATCTTCGGCGACCGCTGGAGTCTGCTGATCGTCCGCGACCTGATGGTGCGGGGGTACAAGACGTTCAAGGAGTTCCAGAACTCGGGCGAAAAGATCGCGACGAACATTCTCTCCGAGCGCCTGGTCTCGCTGGAGGCCGACGGCATTCTCACCCGCACCCCCGATCCCGCCGATGGACGCAAGTTGATCTACCGGCTGACAGAGAAGGGAATCGCGCTGGCTCCGATTGTGCTTGAGCTGCTTGTCTGGGGAGCACGCCACAACCACACAGGAGCTCCTATTCCGGTGATCGACCATATGGCGACGAACCGCGATTGGGTGCTCAAAGAGGTCTATCGCCGCTGGGCCGAGCACGACCCAACGCCCTTTCTACCGCCATTCGCGAGTACGAAGAAGGAGAACGCATGAGCCACGTACGAGTTCTTGTGGGCACCCGCAAAGGTGCCTTTATCCTCAGCTCCGACGCATCACGCCAAGACTGGAAGATCTCCGGGCCGCACTTCGCGGGGTGGGAGATCTATCACCTGAAGGCTTCGCCGGTGAATCCGGACAGAATCTACGCTTCACAGTCGAGCGCGTGGTTCGGCCAATTGATCCAGAGGTCGGACGATGGCGGGGAGACGTGGACGCCGGTTGGCAACCACTTTACGTACGACGGCATTCCGGGGACGCACCAGTGGTACGACGGCACAGCGCACCCGTGGGAGTTCAAGCGGGTATGGCATCTGGAGCCTTCGCTGACGTGCCCGGACACGGTGCTGGCTGGCGTGGAGGATGCGGCTCTGTTTCGTTCGACGGATGCCGGGCAGACGTGGGAGGAGCTCTCCGGTCTGCGTGAACATGGCACCGGCCCGGCTTGGCAGCCCGGCGCGGGAGGGATGTGTCTCCATACGATTCTGCTGTCGAAGCAGCATCCCGAGCGGATTACGATTGCGATTTCGTCGGCTGGGGCTTTTCGCTCGGACGATGCGGGCGCGAGCTGGAAGGCGATCAATCATGGGCTGCGGTCGGCCCACATCCCGGATCCGGACGCCGAGGTGGGGCACTGCGTCCACCATATTGCCGCTCATCCGCAGCATCCCGACACGCTTTTTATGCAGAAACACTGGGATGTGATGCGTTCGGACGACGCGGGCGGGAACTGGCAGGAGGTCTCGGGGGACCTGCCGACGGACTTCGGATTTGCGATCGATGTGCATGCGCATGAGCCGGAGACGATCTACGTGATTCCCATCTCGAGCGACTCGCTGCACTACGTCCACGAGGGGAAGCTGCGGG
This sequence comes from Granulicella pectinivorans, assembly GCF_900114625.1. Lineage (NCBI taxonomy): Bacteria > Pseudomonadati > Acidobacteriota > Terriglobia > Terriglobales > Acidobacteriaceae > Granulicella > Granulicella pectinivorans. Next base: position 288,978 of record NZ_FOZL01000002.1, on the reverse strand, counting down.
TGTTTCGCAGCCGTACGGGCGGGAATCGTTGGGAGGCGCTGACGGAGGGGCTTCCGCAGGAGAACTGCTACGTGAATGTGCTGCGCGACGCCATGGCCGTGGACGCGATGCCTTCGTGCGGAGTTTACTTCGGCACGAGCGGAGGACAGGTGTACGCTTCGGCGGACTCGGGCGATACCTGGAACGCGATTGTGCGGGATCTGCCGCCTGTGCTCTCCGTCGAGGTACAGACGCTGCCATGATCCGCGTGGAACTGCCCGCTCACTTGCGAACACTCGCCCAGGCGCAGGGTGAGGTGCATCTGGAGGTCGAGGCGCCGGTCACGATCGGGCGTGTCCTCGATGCGTTGGAACAGCGCTATCCGGCGCTGCGCGGGACCGTGCGGGACCAGACGACGAAGCAGCGGAGGCCGTTTCTGCGGTTCTTTGCGTGCGAGCAAGATCTCTCGCACATCGCGCAGGACGCGACCTTGCCCGCCGCTGTGGCACATGCATCCGAACCGCTGATTATCCTTGGAGCCGTGGCCGGCGGCTAGGCTCCGAAGACGTTGGTGTTGAGGAAGTCGTTGCGGAACTTGCCCTTCGGATCATACCGTGCGGCCATCGCCTTGAAGTCTGCAAGCTGTTTGTACTGTCCCTGAATTTTGGCAGGGTCGAGGGTGAAGAGCTTTCCCCAGTGGGGGCGTGGCCCGAAAGGGGCAAGTTTCGCTTCGATCAAGGGGAGGATCGGCTTCACGGCCTCCCACTCGGGCTTCCAGGTGAAGTGGATGGCCATGGACTCGCGGCCGTGGGCCATGCTCATCCAGAGATCGTCGGCGGCGATGGTGCGGAGTTCGGTGATGAAGAGATGCGGGGTGATCGTGTCGCGGAGCTCTTCGACCGCGCGGATGGCCTCGTAGCCCTGCTCGAATGGTACGAAGTACTCGGTCTGCAACTCCTGGCCCTTGCTGGGGGTGAAGTTCATCTTGAAGTGCGGCATGCGCTCGTACCAGGGGCCGGGGACGCCGAGCTGGTCGGTGCAGTTGATAGGGTCGGTACCGGCGATGGGGTGGAGCTTCTCAGTCTGGAGGGTGGCTCCGTGGAAGGTGGGGGCGGGTTTCGGGCTGGAACCGTCGACCCTGCTCTTGATCCAGACCTCGGACGCGCTGTGGTTTTGCCAGTCGGTGAAGAGGCTGACACTGTAGCCGCTGGCGAAGATCTCGCGGAGGTTATTCTTCAGGACGGCGAAGTCGAGGTGCTGATACACCACCTGCGTCATGTCGAAGCGTGGCTGGACGGCGAGGGTGATGCGGGTGATGACGCCCAGGGCTCCGAGGCCGACGACGGCTCCGGCGAACTGATCGCCGAGTGTGGCCTTCGAAAGGGTGACGAGCTTGCCGTCGGCGGTCATCATCTCGACGGCGCGGACCGCCGTGGAGAGGTTGCCGTTCTTCAGTCCCGATCCGTGGGTTCCGGTCGCGCAGGCTCCGACGACCGAGATGTGCGGCAGGGAGGCGAGGTTATGCACGGCGAAACCTTTGGCGTCGATGTAGGGCGCGAGGGCTCCGTAGGTGACCCCAGCTCCGACGGTGACCGTGTGGGCCTTTTCGTCGAGCTCCATGGAGGTGAAGTGCTTGAGCTGGATCTGTTCTTCGCGGCTGTCGGCGATGCTGTTGAAGGAGTGACGGGCACCCAGCGCCTTCACGTGGGTTGACCCTGCGATCGCGGTGCGCACCTCTTCGACCGTTCCGGGCTGCTCCAGCCGGTCGGTGCTGTAGGTGTAATTTCCCGCCCAGTTCTTCTGGGTTCCCTCCGGACGTCCCTGCGACAGTGCGATCTTCGGCATCATGCTCCCCACAACCGCTACTCCAGATTTCTTCAAAAACTCCCGCTTGTCCATGGTGTGATCGTCCTATTCCCAAAGTTCCGTGCGCGCACCAGCCTACGCTTGCGGTGCAACCCCAGTAAACCTTTTCCTGAAAACCGTCCCATCTTCCCCTCCAGGGGACTTCTGCATCGATTCCGTCCCGGATTCATCAAAATTCGATACGCAAAGTTGCCCGAAAGCGCCGTCGTCCCTACAATCGAACAAATCCAAAGTGGCCACCCACGTTAAAAACAGCCCAGGCCCGGCAGAAATCAGCACACCTTATGATCCTTGCGACGATCCCCGAAGCCCTTACTTTCGACGATGTTCTTCTCGTCCCGGCGTACTCCGACGTTATCCCCACGCAGGTCTCGACTCAGACCCAGCTCACGAAGAAAATTACACTCCACACGCCGCTGATGTCGGCCGCCATGGACACCGTGACCGAATCGCGTCTTGCGATCGCCATGGCCCAGCAGGGCGGCCTCGGCATTGTGCATCGCAACCTGACGATCGAGCAGCAGGCGGGCGAGATCGACAAGGTGAAGCGGTCTGAATCCGGGATGATTGTCGACCCGGTGACCATCTCGCCGGACCGCCCCATCGCCGACGCGCTGGATGTGATGCGCCGCTACAAGATCTCCGGCGTGCCGGTGACGCGGAACCGGAAGCTGGTCGGCATTCTGACGAACCGCGATCTGCGCTTTGTGTCGGATACGACGATGCTGATCGACGACGTGATGACGAAGAAGAACCTGATCACGGTTCCCGTCGGCACGACGCTCGAAGAGGCGGAGCACATTCTGCACCAGCACCGCGTGGAAAAACTGCTGGTCGTCAACGACCAGTTCGAGCTGAAAGGCCTGATTACGGTCAAGGACATCCAGAAGAAGTTGAAGTACCCGAACGCCAGCAAGGACGAGCAGGGACGCCTGCGGGTTGGCGGAGCCATCGGAGCGACCGGCGACTTCCTCGAGCGCGCCGCTGCCCTGATCGCGATGCGTGTGGACTGCCTGGCGATCGATTCGGCGCACGGACACTCCAGCCGCGTGCTGGAAGCGGTGCGCGAGTGCAAGAATGCGTTCCCGGATGTCGATCTGCTGGCTGGAAACATTGCGACCTATGAGGGTGCGATCGCGCTGATGGAAGCGGGTGCGGATGCCGTTAAGGTCGGCATCGGGCCCGGTTCGATCTGCACCACGCGCATGGTTACCGGCGCCGGTATGCCTCAGATCACGGCGATTTCGGAGGCCTTCCGAGCCTCCCAGGAGCGCGGAATCCCGATTATCGCGGATGGCGGCATCAAGTATTCGGGCGACGTGACGAAGGCCATCGCGGCGGGTGCTTCGGTGGTGATGATGGGCTCGCTCTTCGCCGGTGTGGACGAAAGCCCGGGAGAGACGATTCTTTACCAGGGCCGTTCCTTCAAGGCATATCGCGGCATGGGTTCGCTCTCGGCGATGGCGCAGGGTTCGGGCGAGCGCTACTTCCAGGGCAAGGACGACATGAACGAGATCACCGCCGGAGAGCGTCCGAACATCACCGCCCGTGAGGGCTCGAGCCAGAACCGTCTGGCGAAGTTCGTGCCCGAGGGCATCGAAGGTCGCGTGCCGCACCGTGGACCGCTGGAGGCGATGGTCTACCAGTTGGTTGGCGGTCTGCGTTCCGGCATGGGCTACCTGGGTTGCGGGACGATTCCGGAGCTGCAGCAGAATGCACGGTTCATCCGGATCTCGAATGCCGGCCTGCGTGAGTCGCACGTCCACGATGTGGTGATTACGCGGGAAGCACCGAACTATCACGCGGAATAAGAGCACCCGCAAAGCCCCACGTCTCGTTGCCGAGACGTGGGGCTTTTGTGTTAAGCCTCAGCGTTTCGATCCAACCGGACCCACCCCAGATAGCACCAGATTCCCGCGAGGCAGATGACTGCGGCGAGTGCGAACGCTGGGACGAACGACCCGGTACGTTTCACGATCCAGCCCGTGATCACGGGGCCGGCGATCCCTGGGATATTTCCGATGAAGTTCTGAAAGCCCACCCAGCTTCCCACCTGGTTCCTGGGTGAAACCTGGAGAGGCACCATCAGGAGCCCCGCCATGACGATCCCAGAGAGCGCCGAGACGTAAAAGAGGCCGACTGCTGCTGTTCGCCCGGTCACCATGGAGGCGGGCAGGGCGATCATGCCGATGGCGAAGCCGGCCGCGATGACGAACCGGATGGCCCGCGTCAGGGTCCAGCCGCCATGGACCAGCCGCTTGACGAGCCATCCGCCGCCGACCTCGGTCATCGCCACGATGAGGTAGAAGGCGCTCGCGACCCATCCCAGTGCTTCAAGGGGAACGCCGCGGGCCTTGTACAGGTACGTCGGCCCCCAGTTCAGCACCAGGTACCAGAAGTAGTTCCAGCACGCGTACCCTGCAGCCATTCCCCAGGCGTTGCGGCTTGAAAGCGTCTTGCGGAGGGCCTCCCAGCTTCCCAGCCGGGTTGGCGGCGCGTCCTTGACCTGGGGCTTCGGGTACAGCAATAGCCAGGGCAGAAGCCACACCAATCCGCCAAATCCGGTGGAAAGAAAGAGCCATCGCCAGCCGAAGCGGCGGAGGATCCAGACCTCCACGACCAGACCCAGCGCCAGACCAAGCTTGCAGCCGACGTCGAAGACCGCAGCCGGGATGGAGCGCTCCTCCGGGAGGAACTGCTCTGCGATGAACTTCATGCCACCCGGCAGGTAAATGGCCTCTCCCATGCCCAGCAGCAATCGGCATAGAATCAGCGTCATCAGCCCGGTTGCCAGGCCGGTTGCCGCCGAGGCACCGCACCAGAGCGCGAAGCAGGCCGCGTACAGCCACTTGAGCGAGACCCGGTCTACCAGCCAGCCGACCGGCATCTGCGAGAGTACGTAGGTGACGGAAAAGGCGGAGAGTGCCCAACCCTCCTGGAGGGGGTCGAGGTGCATCTCCTTTGCGACGAAGGGCAGCGCTACACTCAGGCTGCCGCGATCCATATAGTTGATGAGGGAGGCGAGCGAGAGGAGAACCACCGGAGTCCATCGCCGCGGCATCCTGCTATTCTCCACCTCTAAATCCATCCGAATCCTCGCAGCGCCATCATACTTATGCCCATTGCCAAACTGACGATCGAGCTCGAAATCCCTCACGCGCAGTCGCTGAAGGACCGCCGCCAGGTGGTTCGATCCATCAAGGAAAAACTGCGCAACCAGTTCAACGCGGGCGTTGCCGAGATGGACGAGGCCCTGGTGTGGAACCGCGCCACCCTGGGAATCGTCGCCATTTCGAACTCCACGACGTACCTGAAGGGTCAGATGGAGATCCTCGACAAGGCCGTGACGGCGCTGGCCAATGGTCTGGGAGCGCAGATCGAGGACTCCTATGCGGAGATTCTGGACGAATAACGGTTTATCATAGAGATCACCATGCCCGAACCACGAGCCCGACAGTATCACCGTAATCGCGTAGCCAACACCTTCTCGGAAGAGATTGGTGCCATGCTCGAGGGCGAGCTCTCCGATCCACGTATCGCACCCGCTCACGTCACCGAGGTTGTGCTTGCACCCGGAGGCAAATCCGCCCGTATCTTCGTCGCCGTGCAAGGCACGTTCGAGGAAGAGGAAGAGACGCTGGCCGGCCTGACGGCGGCGCGGGAGTACGTTCGTTCCCAACTGCGCGACAGAATGGGCGTTCGCCACGTTCCCGAACTCAGCTTTGCCATCGACCGGTCGGAAAAGATGACCGGACGGATGGACGAGCTGCTCGGCCGGATGCGCAAACGCGAGAAGAAGCTGGCTGCGGCCCCGAAACCGATCGTAGAAAAATAGTTAAAAACGGCCTGAGGGGCTATTGTCAGAACAACGCTCTGATAGCCTTGTCTCGCCTCCATACTCCATCGTGACTGAACCCCTGCACCCTACAAACCCGGTGGCAAGCCCATCCAACGCGCTCCTTGTGCGCCTGCGCAGTGCCGTTTCTCTTCCGGCTCCGTCGGTGCTTTGGGAGGGTTTCGTCCTTCTGGCGGTGACGTTCGTGCTGCTTTGCTATGGTCTTGCGCCGTTGACCGGAGGCGACCGCCTTGGGCTAGTGGGTGCGGATGAGCCTCGCTATGCGCAGATTGCGCGCGAGATGCTGGCTGTCCACGACCAGTTCTGCGCAGCCGAGCATACGAGCCTGATTCCTTCGAGCTTTCGTGCCGCGGATATTCAGGCAGCGTACCGCTGCCTGCAGGCTGGGACGGTCACGCCGATCCTTTATGGGCAGCCGTGGCTGGAGAAGCCTGCGCTTTATTATTGGCGCGCGATGGGGTTCTTCCGGGAGTTTGGGGTTTCGGATTGGTCCGCCCGCCTGCCCTCCACGTCGGGTGCGCTGGCGCTGGTGATCTTGATCTATCTGCACATGAAACGGTTCCGGCCGGGAGGGCAGCTCGACGCGGCTTTGATTACGGCTTCGTCGCTGGCGATTATTGCCTTCTCGCGGGGTGCTTCGACGGACATGCAGCTTGCGGCGCCGTTCTGTATCGGCATGCTGGGGTGGTATGCGTGGTATGAGACGGGCAAGAAGTTCTGGTTGTTCGATCTTTATTTTTTTGGGGCCGCGGCTACGCTGGCCAAGGGGCCGGTCGCGCCGTTCCTGGCGTTGGTGATCATCTGCTTCTTCCTGGGGCTGCGGCGGGAGTGGTCGGCGCTGCGGAGGACGATCTGGATTCCGGGCGTGGTGCTCTACCTGGTGATGGTTCTGCCCTGGTATATCGCGGTGCAGCGGCATAACCCGACGTTCGTGCGGCAGTTTTTCCTGGAGCATAACCTCGAACGGTTTGCCACCAACAAGTATCAGCATCATCAGCCGGTGTACTTCTACCTGATCGTGATTCTGATCGGACTGATGCCGTGGACGGTGATCGGTATTCGCGCGCTGCTTTCGGCGTCGAAGGTCTGTATCGCGGAGTGGCGGGTACGGAACGATCCGAAGCGGTACCTGGGACACTCGCGCGCAGGCGACGCCTTCCCGGAGTTCCTGATTCTATGGGCGATTCTGCCGGTGATCTTCTTCTCGTTCTCGGGATCGAAGCTGCCGGGGTACATCCTGCCCGCGATTCCCCCGATCACGATTCTTACGGGCGACTACCTGAACCGTATTCGCCGGACGGGGCTTTCGAAGACGCTGATGGTCTCGCATGCCGCGCTGTGCGCCGTGATGGTGTTTGTGCTGGTGCTTTCGCCGCAGCATATGAAGTACGAGACGCTGGTTCCCTCGATCGCATGGCTGTCGTGGGCTGCGTTTGCGGCGGTGGCGATCGGGTTGACGGTGTATTTCATCACGCAGCGCTTCAGCATTACGCGGATTACGTATGCGACGCTGATCCCGGTGGTGGCTTCGCTGGTTTTTCTGCTTGGATTTCATGGCAAAGAGCTGGACCTGAACTACTCGGCGCGGCCTTTGGCGGTGGAGATCGCGAGACAGGCTCCGGGGATCGAGTTGGTGGCGACGCAGAATGTGAAGCGCGACATGGACTATGGGCTCGCGTTCTACCGGAACCGCGCCATGATTCACTACGAGACCGAAGGGGTGCCGGTGGGCGAGCACCTTCTGGTGATTCGCACGACCGACACGGAAGATCTGATCCGCTACCTGAACGGGCGGATCTATAAGCCGTTATTCCTCTATGAGTCGCAGGGGCTGGAAGTTTATAAGGTCTATGCAACCGGTGTTGGTGTGGCTTCAACGCCAGCGGTTCCCGTGGATACGGTCGCCTCCGTCCGATAGCCGTGCAGTAATATCCAAGCAGGGTACCGGGCACGCATGGCGACAGCAGCAGTCAGAACCGAACTCGAGATTCTCGACGTGCGCCACTTTACCGCGCGTCAGCTTCGGCCTCTGCTCGAGAACGAGGCCCGTGTGTGGCAGCAGAGGCTGCGCTGGAACTACAGCGATGCGACGGAGCTGCTTTTACAGTATTTGGACTCGCGCATTCTGCCTGGGTTTGTGGCGCTCGATCGCGGCAAGATCTGCGGGTTTACCTTCTGTGTGTACGAGGGATACAAGGCCGTGGTGGGCGATGCGTTCGCCGTCGATAACAATGCGATGTCCGCAATCGAGACGACGCAGGAGCTGCTTCGGCAGCTTCTGCAGGTGCTCAGGCACTCGCCGGAGATCGACCGGATTGAAGCGCAGTTGCTGCTGTATGACAGCGCCGTGATCGTGGAGCCGTTTCAGCAGGCACAGTTCGACACGCACCGGCGACTGTTTATGGAGGTCGGGCTCCGCGCGCGGGCGGGGATTCCGGCGATCGCGCCTCTGCCGACGGAGCTTGAGTTGAGGCGCTGGATGCCGGCGGACTATCAGCCTGCGGCGGAGCTGATTCATGCCTCGTACGAGGGGCACATCGACGCGCGCATCAACGACCAGTACTGCTCGCTGGCTGGATCGCTCCGGTTTCTGCACAATATCGTGCGATTTCCGGGGTGCGGGGTGTTTGAGGCAAAGTCGTCCTGGGTGATTACGGACCGCTCCTCGCGGGCGCTGGTGGGTGTCGTGCTTTGTTCGCGGGTGCAGCTCCATACGGCGCATATTACGCAGCTTTGCATCGCTCCGCGGTACCGGGGAAGGAGGCTGGGGGCGCATCTGCTGCGGCACTCCATGAATGAGCTGGCGCGGGCTGGCTGCGAGGCGATTACGCTGACCGTAACGGAGGCGAACGGGGCGGCTGTGGAGCTTTATCTGGACTCGGGATTCGAGATTTCGCATACGTTCGATGCGTATGTCTTCGATGCTCGGAACACGGTTTTGGGGTAATTGGTCTGGTGGGTTGGGTTTTGGTGGTTGGACCAAACGTGGTCTATTTTGGCATTTGTGGTGGATTTTAGGGGTTTGTGGTGAATCTTAGGATTTTCTTCGGGTTTTATGCCTGTTTCTTTGGGTTTTACCTGTAGTTTTCGGTGCGATGCAACGTGGTTTTTTGCATGGATAATGTGGACACGATGTGGTGAATTTAGGGTCGGGAGTTGCTCGGGTGCGGGGCGGCATTTGATTCTGCAGTGTGTGGGGTGAAACAGGCAACCGCAACGGCCCGGGGCTGAAGCCCCACTCTCATCCCAAGGGCAAGGGCAGAAGCAGATCCCCTTCGGGGATGACAACCAAAAGGGCAACGGCAAAAGACGAAGCGGGCTTTATGGGCCCGCTTCGTCTTTTCTGTGCTGATTCGGTTTCTCAGTACTTGGGCATCGTGGGGTCGATCTTGTCGGCCCAGGCCAGGATGCCTCCGGTGAGGTTGGAGACGTTGGTGAAGCCGGCGTTCTTGAGAGCGATGGCTGCCTTCTGGCTTCTTGCTCCCGAACGGCAGTGGACGATGACCTCGGCGTTCTTCTGCGGGGCCAGTTCCGCGATGCGCTTTTCGATGTCGCCCACCGGGATGAGCGGGGCGCCGAGGTTGGCGATCGGGTACTCGTGGGGCTCGCGGACGTCGAGGACAAAGATGTCTTCCCTGGCGTCGAGCTTGGCCTTGAGGGTCTCGACCGTGATCTGGGGGATGCCGTCGACTACGGACACTGCTGCTACCTCCTGGTTTTGTGCGACCTCAAGCGGACCGGTGGAGGTGGGCTTGGGGATGCCGCAGAACTGATCGTAGTCGATCAGGGCGGTGACCGTGGGATGCGTGCCGCAGACGGGGCAGTCGGGATTCTTGCGGAGCTTGAGCTGGCGGAAGGTCATGCCGAGCGCGTCGACCAAGAGCAGGCGGCCTACGAGGGTGTCGCCGATGCCGAGGATGAGCTTGATGACCTCGGTGGCCTGCATGACGCCGACGAGGCCGGGGAGGATGCCGAGGACTCCGCCTTCGGCGCAGGAGGGGACGAGTCCCGGCGGCGGCGGCTCGGGATAGAGGCAGCGGTAGCAGGGGCCTTCCTTGGTGGCGAAGACCGAGGCCTGGCCTTCGAAGCGGAAGATGCTTCCGTAGGCGTTGGGCTTGTCGAGCAGGACGCAGGCGTCGTTGACGAGGTAGCGGGTCTGGAAGTTGTCGGTGCCGTCGGCGATGACGTCGTAGTCCTTGAAGATCTCGAGGGCGTTGTCGCTGGTGAGCATCGTGTTGTGCTTGATGACGTTCACGCGGGGGTTGAGGCCCTTGAGCATGATCTCGGCGGAGTCGACCTTGAGCTTGCCGACTGTCGCTGTGGAGTGGATGATCTGGCGCTGGAGGTTGGAGTCGTCGACGGTGTCGAAGTCGACGAGGCCGATGGTGCCGATGCCGGCGGCGGTGAGGTAGAGGGCGAGCGGGGCTCCGAGGCCACCGGTGCCTACGCACAGGACCTTGGCAGCCTTGAGGCGCTGCTGGCCTTCGTAGCCTACCTCAGGGAGGATGAGATGACGGGAGTAACGGGCGATCTCGTCGTTGGTCAGCTTCGGGAGATCTTCGGTCGGGATGGGGCGCATTGGGTTCCTTCTTTGGTCTTCTTCTATTCGATGAGGCGGGTGCTGCGGGGATTCGTTTGCGGCTTGATGCGAGAGTCTGGGGTCTAAAGCCCGGACGTATCTCAGGAGCAAAAGCAAGAGAAAAGGCCCGGGTCTAAAGCCCCTTCTCTCTGCGTTTTATTCGTGGAGCTGAAGCCCCACGCTCATCACAACGGCAACGGCAGAAGCAGATCCGCGGCGCCTTCGGCAGAACCTTCGGGGATGACAAACCAAAGGGGCAATCGCAAAGACGACGGCAACCGCAGCTGCAACGGCAGATGCTTTTGGTTATAAGAATTTTGTTTTGGGATTAGTGCGGAGATTTGTTACAGACAACAGCTACAACAACCACCGGCGATCGAGGGGATGATCGTCAGTTCATCGGACTCCTGAACAGGAGCGGCTTCCTTCTCGGGAAGGTAGCGAACATCGTCGTCGTTCAGATAGATGTTCACGAATGAGCGCGTTTTACCTTCTGGGGTAAAGAGATGCTGGCGGAGTGCAGGGAACTGGGTCGTGAGTGCGTCGAGGGCACCGGACACGTTCTCGGCGGTAACGCCAATGGTCTCCTTTCCTTCGGTATACGCGCGCAGAGGCGTTGGAATGTGGATCTTCATGCTGTCTCTCCCTGCAATTGCTCGGTTTCAGCCGTTTGCACTACCTCTATGGTAATGCCTTCGTCCTGAAATGCCTTGTCTTCCTCGCCGGTTCCTGCGAGGAAGAACGAATTCGTGATTTTGGATGCGCCTTTTTCTACGGCGGTGATGATGTAGCTGCAGCCCATCCAGTGGGCCTCGGCGAAGTCGGTGCTCGACCACATCGCGGGGTGATCGGGGTGCGAGTGGTAGAAGCCTACGATGTCCCAGCCGGAGTTGCGGGCCTGGCGCTGGGCTTTTACGAGTTCGATGGGCGCGATGTGGTAGCGGTTGTGCGCGGAGTCGGTGCGGGTGTTGCCGGCGCGGACGATCTCGTGGACGTGGTTGCCGTCGGCCTCCCGTCTGCCGAGGAGGATGCCACAGCACTCGTGGGGATAGGTCTCTTCGCCGTGTGCGCGCAGGGCTTCGTAGTGTTTGTATGGGATGTGGATCATGTCTGTTTAGCCTTCGGTCCAGAAGCGTTCGCTGAGGTATTTGTCCGCGGAGTCGCAGAGGATGGTGACGATGACGGCTTCGCGTCCGGCCTTGTGCTCGCGCTCGGCGATCCGGAGGCAGGTGGCGACGGCGGCGGCGGCGGAGACTCCGACGAGCAGGCCCTGATGGCGGCCTAGGTCCTTGGCGACCTTGTAGGCAACCTCGGTGTCCATGTCGATGTTCTCGTCGGCGAGCGTGGGGTCGTAGATCTTGGGCACGATGGCGGTGGCCATGTGCTTGAGGCCCTCAAGGCCGTTGAAGGGGGAGTCCGGCTGCATGGAGATGCACTGGATCTTCGGGTTGAGTTCCTTGAGGCGGCGGGTGGTGCCTACGAAGGTGCCGGAGGTGCCGAGGCCGGCGACGAAGTGGGTGACCTGGCCGTCGGTCTGCTCCCAGATTTCGTTGGCGGTGGTGCGATAGTGGGCCTGCCAGTTGGCCGGGTTGGAGTACTGGTCGGCATAGAAGTAGCGGTCGGGTGCCTCGGCGGACATCTTGCGGGCCATGCGGATGGCTCCGTCGGATCCGTCGGCGGGGTTGGTCCAGACGATCTCTGCTCCGTAGGCGGAGAGGATGCGTTTGCGCTCGGGGGAGACGTTGGAGGGCATACAGAGGGTGACGGGGAAGCCGAGGGCGGCTCCGAGCATGGCGTAGGCGATGCCGGTGTTGCCGCTGGTGGCGTCGAGGAGGCCACCGCCGTTGAGGAGGAATCCGCGAGACTGGGCGTCCTTGACGATGGCCGAGGCGGCGCGATCCTTGACGGATCCGCCGGGGTTGGCCCACTCGGCTTTGCCGAGGATCTGGATGCCTTCGAGGTGAGCGGCGATGCGCTCGAGACGGATGAGCGGGGTATTGCCGACTCGTTCGAGGATGGTTGTGCCGAATGTGTTCACAGCGGTGATCATGCCTGGCTTCCGTAATGTAGCGAACATCCGTTTGAAGGTGTGCGGCGGATGTGCGATGGTTAACTTCGAGTCTAACTTATGGCAAAGAAGATACTGGTACGCAGCTTTCAGGATGTGCTCTCTGCTCTGGGCACGCAGCATTTTGATGTAGCACCGGCCTCGCAGGGTTCACGGGGTGCATTCCAGGTGCGCAAGTACGGGTGCGCGGCGGAGATTGCGCAGGCCAAGGACGGCTCGGTGGAGCTGATCGCGAAGCCTGGGTGGCTGCTGAATGGGCAGATTGCTCGGCTGGTGGATAAGGGATACCAGAAGTTTTTGAAGACCTCGACGCTGGAGATTCCGGCTACGGCGGATGCGCTGAAGGCGATTCATACGTTTTCCGAGGAGCTGAAACAGGCTTCGGGGGGGACGAGCTTGTTCAATGAGTCGCTGGGGACGACGAGCGACCGGTATGTTTATGATCGGGTGGCTGGGCGGGAGTAGGAAATCTTATGCAGCGGGCTGACTTTCTTGCGTTGGTGGAGAAGACGCTTGAGGAGGTTATTCTGCTCGCCGAGGAAGCGACGGGTAGGTCGCTTCCTCGGCGATTTGCGTTTCAGTGGCTTGGCGAGGGCTTTCCGCGGGTGACGGAAGGGATTGCCGAATACAGGGGCTGAAGCCCGACTTTTGGCAGTCCTGCGAGACCCAAGGCTGAAGCCTTGGGGTACGTAGAAGCAAGCGCAAAAGCAAGAGCGAAATGCGGGGGTCTCTCCACTGCGCGATGGACGATGATGCTGTCCATCGCTCCGGTCGAGATGACGCACGTTTGTGGTGGGCGGGAACTCGGCAACGGCAACGGCAACCGCAACCGCAACGGCAACCGCAACGGCAACGGCAACCGCAACGGCAACGGCAACGGCAACCGCAACCGCAACGGCAACGGCAACCGCAACGGCAACGGCAACGGCAACCGCAACCGCAACGCAAACGCAGAAGCAGATCCTTCGGGGATGACAACGAAAGGGGCAACGGCATCTGCGACTACATCACAAAGGCTTCGCGGGTTAGCGGAGGCGGTTTTGCTCGCGCTGGAGCTCGCGGTAGGCTTCGCTTTTGCCGATGCCTCGGGATTTGGCTACCCGTTTGAGGGCGTCTTTTTCGGGGATGCTTTCCTGCTTGACTAACGCGGCTACTTCGGCGGCGATGGAGAGTTTCGGAGCCTCGGCCTGGGTGGGCTGGAGGGTGAAGAGGAGGACGATTTCGCCTCTTACCTGGGCTCGGGCGGCGAGGGTGGTTTGGACTTCCTTGGCGGTGCCTCGGAGGAACTCTTCGTGGAGCTTGGTGAGCTCGCGGGCTACGACGACTGGCTGGGATGCGCCGAAGACGTCGGCGATGTCGTCGAGGGCGCCGAGGATGCGGTGAGGGGCTTCGTAGAGGATGTGGGTGGCGTTGCGGGGGAGGGCTTCGAGGGCCGTTTTGCGGGCGCCTTCCTTGGCGGGGAGGAAGCCGTGGAAGGTGAAGGTTTCGGTGGAGAGGCCGCTGGCGATGAGGGCGTTGATGGCGGCGTTGGCTCCAGGGATGGGGAAGACCTGGATGCCGGCGGCGATGGCTGCCTGGGCCAGGTAGCCTCCGGGGTCGGCTATGCCGGGGGTGCCGGCGTCTGAGACGACTGCGATGCGACCGCCGGTTTTCAGCTCGGCGATGAGTTCTTCGGTGCGGGTGCTCTCGTTGTGGAGGTGGTAGCTGACGGTGGGCTTCTGGATGGCGTAGTGATTGAGAAGCTTCTGGGTCTGGCGGGTGTCCTCGCAGGCGATGCGGTCGCAGGTGCGGAGGATACGCAGGGCACGGAGGGTGATGTCCTCGAGGTTGCCGATGGGGGTGGCGACGAGATAGAGGCCGGGTTCGAGAGGGGCGTCGGTGGTGGTCATCGTTCGATTCGCATGAGGGAGGGCAGGACGCGGCGGCGCGATTATTTTTCGCGGCGGGTGAGGTGGCCGCGGAGGGGGATGGACTGCGCCAGATGGTGGGGGGTGATGATGCCGAGGACGCGTTCTCCATCGAGGATGGGGATGAACTGCGTGGAGCCGGCGCCGGAGATGCGGCGGAGGGTCTGGACGAGGGAGTCTTCGGGGCGGGCTACCTCGAAGGTGCGGGCCATGACGCCCTGGACGTAGCTGTTGCCGCCGGCGGCGAGGGCTTCGGCGATGGACTGGCGGGAGACGGCGCCGACGATGAAGCCTCCGCGGACGACGGGGAAGACGTCCTGGAGGGAGTGGACGGCGCGTTCGAGGGCGTCTTCGAGGGTGTCGGAGGCGGAGAGGGTGGTGTAGTCGGTGAGCATGACGTCACGCATGGTGACGGTGTCGACCTCGGTCTGGAGGATGAGGCCCTGGTCCTCCATGTGGGCTCCGATGAGGCAGAAGAAGCCGAAGACCATGAGGACGGTGGAGCCGGTGAGGATGCCGGCGAGGATGAGGCCGACGGCGACGATCTGTCCCATGGAGGCGAGCTGTTTGGAGCGTGTGGCGGTGCGGGCGGCCTGATCGAGACCGTTGCGGAGGCGGCGGCCACCGTCGAGGGGCGCGGCGGGCAGGAGGTTGACGAGGCCAAGGAGGAGGTTGATCCAGACGAGGGCCTTGAGGAGATGCTCGGGGACGACCCAGGGGCGGGCGTAGAGGTTGAGCTCAGGCGCGATGGTGAGGATGAGGGCTCCGACGACGAGGCCGAAGGCGATGTTGGCGACGGGGCCAACGAGGGCCATGATCTGGCGGGTGGCGGCGGGTTGGTCGGCCTCGGGGACGGTGTAGGTGGGAACGCCTCCGGTGGGGAGGAGGAGAAGTCCGCGGAGTTCAAGGCCGAAGTAGGCGGCGGCGATGGCGCGGGCGGCTTCGCGGAGGAAGACGGCGAGGCAGAGGCTGATCCAGAGGAGGAGGCCGCGTCCTCCGCTGTTGGCGCGAGAGGCTCCGTAGCTGATCGAGAGACCGAGCAGGATGAGGAAGAACGCGTGCATTCTGACTTGTACACCGAGGATTCGACCGAACGGAAAACTCCAACCACGCATGACTTTGATTGTATGCGCTGGAGGCTTAGGATCGGAGCATGCGGGTTATTGGTGGAATGTACCGGTCACGGCTTCTGGGGGCTCCGAAGGGAGACTCGACGCGACCGACGTCGGATCGTTTGCGCGAGACGTTGTTCAATATTTTGCAGCCACGGCTGGATGGCTGCCGTTTTCTGGATCTGTATGCGGGGACGGGCGCTGTGGGGATCGAGGCGATCAGCCGGGGTGCGGCGCATGTCTGGTTTGCGGAGAATGCTGCGCCGGCGGTGGCCTCGATTCGGGCGAATCTGGCGGCGCTGAAGATCAATGCGGGGTATGCGATCGAGGATCGCGGGGTCGGGGCGCTCTGGCCGCGGCTGCAGAAGTTCACCGGGCAGATCGATGTGGTGTTTCTGGACCCGCCGTATGAGGCTGAGGCAGAGTACCTTGGGACGCTGGGGTATCTGGGGAGCCTGAAGGGACGGGCGATGCTGGCTCCGGGGGCGGTGGTGGTGGCGGAGCACAAGAGCCGGGCGAAGATGCCGGAGGTTTTTGGGGGGCTGGAGTTGGCGCGTGTGAGGAAACAGGGGGATGTTTCTTTGAGCTTTTATGAACTGAGGGCAGAGGAGTAGGTTAGAAGCCGCCGCCGGTGTGGGTGCCGGTTTTGAGGTCGATCTCGAAGGGGACTTCCTTGTCGGTGCGCATGTTCCAGCCGGTGCCGTGGAGGACTCCGTTGGTGGCTTCGCCGAGTGTGATGCCGTCCCAGGTGAGGCGTTGGGTGGTCCAGGCGAGGCCTGCGTTGCCCCAGGCCTGAATGGTGTGGAAGCCGGCGAAGAGGAGCAGGTCTTGGGTGGGGAGGACGGCGGTGACGGGGCGCTGATCGATGTGGGTGGATTGGGTGGGGTTGGTGGGATCGATGAGGTAGGCGTAGCCTCCGGCGACCGCGCAGAGCTGGGATGGGTTGGGGGTGGCGTAGACGCCGGTCGGCATGGACGGGTCGCGGTAGCCGAGGGCGCAGGTGGCCAGGAAGGCGGGTTCGCCGGGGGCGGGGCGGACGAGGAGGTAGAGGGCTCCGCGGGCGAGCGCATCTTCTTCACCGGCGATGGACATGGGGTAGGTGTATTGACGCGAGGGGGCGATGAGGGGGGGACCGGAGAGGAGTTGGACGGTCCAGGTGTGGGGGTATTGGTCGAGATGGAGGAGTGGGGGCATGTGGGGTCTCGTGGCGATTCAAAACCCACATCCCAGAAGCGGGATGTGGGGCACCCGGTTTTGTGGCGCTAGGTGAGGGCCTGGGCGATGTCTTCGAGGAGGTCTTCGATGTGCTCGCAGCCAGCGCTGAGGCGGATGAAGCCGTCGGGGATGGCGTCGCCTCCCCAGCGGTTGCGGCGCTCGGCGGTGGTGTAGACGGCTCCGAAGCTGGTGGCGTCGGTGATGAGCTTTGCTTTCGACAGGAAGGTCTCGGCTGCGGCTTTGGTGGGGAGGACAAAGCTGACGACAGGGCCGAAGAGCTTCATCTGGCGTTTGGCGAGCTCGTGGGCGGGGTGCGAGGGGAGGCCGGGGTAGAAGACGGCTTCGACCTCGGGACGTGTGGAGAGGAACTCGGCGATGGCCTGGGCGTTTTCGCAGGTGCGTTCGAGGCGCAGGGGGAGGGTGGAGAGCGATCGCTCGGCGAGCCAGGCCTCCATGGGGCCGGGGACGGCTCCGGTGAGGGTGCGCCACTGGTCGATGAGGGCGCGGTGTTCGAGGTCGCGGGTGGCGACGTGGCCGAGGAGGAGATCGCCATGGCCGGTCATGGATTTGGTGTCGGAGACGACGGAGAAGTCGGCGCCGAGGGCGAGGGGGCTCTGTCCGAGGGGGGTGGCGGTGGTGTTGTCGACCGCGACCAGGCAGCCGGCGGCGTGGGCTTTTTCGGAGAGGGCCGCGATGTCGCAGATCTCCATGCCGGGGTTGGACGGGGTTTCGAGCCAGAGGAGTTTTGCGCCTTCGAGGAGCTTGCCCTGCGCGTCGTTGACGGTGGGAGCGGAGCGAATCTCGACGCCGATCTTGGCGAAGTGTTCCTGCATGAGGACGCGGGCGGTGAAGTAGGAGTTCGAGGGGATGACGCAGATGTCTCCGGGTTTCAGGATCGCTCCGAAGACCGCGGCTACGGCGGCCATGCCGGAGGCGAAGACGAGGGCCTGCGCGCGGTAGCCGGGGCCGGACTCGATCTGCGCGATGGTCTTTTCGAGGACGGTGTAGGTGGGATTGTGGGAGCGGGCGTAGGTGTAGGGAACTCCGTCGGGCGATCCGGGGACGTGGAAGGCGGAGGCGAAGACGGGGCCAGCGTGGAGCGGAGCTCCAGGGATGGCGGGGGTGAGGGTGGAACGGATGATTCGCGTGGAATCGCGCATAGCTCAGTTTAGAACGGAGAAAAGACTGTGGGGGGAAGGGCGGAAAAAGCGGGAAAAAGAGACAAGGGCAACGGCCTGGGGCTTCTCTCGACGACTCGGGCTCGCTGCGGCAGGTGGGCCGAGTGGAGGGGGATTGGGGCAAGCAAATCGTGAGCTCTTGGTTTCGGGCTATTGCTTGAAGTGCTCCCAGCCTTGTGGCGGGAGAGGGATGCCGTCTGCGGTGATGCTGGGGTGATTTTTTTGGGGTTTGAGGATGCGGCCTATGGGGGTGGCGATGGATTTGGGGATGCGGGCGGACGAGGTGAAGAGGAGCTCGTAGTCCTCGCCACCGTGGAGGGCGTCGTTCTGCGTGGCGGTGGGGTGGATGGGGAGACTGGCGAGGTCGAGCTCGGCGCGGACCTTTGAGGCTTCGCAGAGGTGAGTGAGATCGGTGGAGAGGCCATCCGAGAGATCGATGCAGGCGGTGGCTTTGGTGCGGAGCTTCCGACCGATGGCGAGGCGCGGCTGGGGGAGGTGGTGGGTGCGGACCTTGCCCCCGGCGAGGAGGGTGCGGAGTTGGGCGGCGGCGGCTCCGAGTTGGCCGGTGACGTAGATGCGGTCGCCGGGTTTGGCTCCGGAGCGGCGCAGGGATGTGCCGGTGGGGGCGGTGCCGAGGAGGACGATGTCGGCGAGGATGTGGTGGGTGGGGGACTGTGCGGTGTCGCCCCCGGCCAGGGTTACTTTGCTGGCCTGGGCGAGGGATTGGAGGCCCTGAAGGAACTGCCTGGTCCAGGCGGAGGGGAGGTCTTTGGGGAGGGCGAGGGAGAGGAAGGCGGCGAGTGGTGTGGCTCCCATGGCGGCGAGGTCGCTCAAGCCGCGGGCGAGGCAGCGGTGGCCGACGACGCGGGCGGGATGGAGATCACGGCGGAAGTGGCGGTCTTCAAGGGTGAAGTCGGTGGTGACGAGGATTTCGGTGCCGGTGGGCGGGCGGAGGATGGCGCAGTCGTCGCCGATGCCCTTGGCAATGAGGGCGGTGGGGCTGGTGGCGAACTGTTGGCGGATCTGGGCGATGAGGGCCAGCTCACCTTTTTTCGGAGGCATTTGAGTTTTAGGATACGCGCGTGGGAACTCATCGCGGTGCTGGGAACCCACATCTCAGAAGCGAGATATGGGGCACCCGGATTTGTGCCGCGATGTTGCTGGAGGGGGGCAAGTTTGATACTTTTAGAGGGGTACGCCCACGAGATTCCTTCATCCGAAGATCGCAGACACGAATGGCGATTGGCAGATTTGATTTGCCCGGGTGGATTGGAAGCCTTCGATATCGTGCCGGAGAGCCGCCGGCAGGATCAGACCAGGGCAAAGGTTCCTTTTGATACACAACACGAAAGCCTCGAAGAAACGGTTTTATATCGTCTTCGTCAGCCGCGATGAGGAAGGAAGCCTGAAAAAGGTTCCGATTCCGCTGCGGTATGCCTATGTGTTTGTGGCGGCTGCGGTGATCGGTATGTTTACGATCACGGGGATGGCGGGTTCGTATACCCGGATGCTGATCAAGACGGCGCGGTTCAACGAGTTGCGTCATGACCAGGATTCGCTGCGCAAGGATTATGCGCATCTCGAGAAGCAGGCGCATGAGAAGGATGTGCAGGCGGCGTCGCTGGGGTCGCTGGCGACCGAGGTCTCGGCGCTGTATGGACTGACGACGAACAAGCTTGCGATTCCGATGGGGAAGCTGCACCTGGGACGACCGGGCAAGGATACGAACAGCAAGGTGGCTGAGGTGGCTACGGCGAAGGTGGTGGATCCTTCTGCCGTTCTGAACGATGACAGCTACTTCAAGTCGATCGACACGTTTTATGCTTTGCGCTCGGAGGCGATGAGCGGATCGACGGCGCGGGCGATCGCGGGTGCGATTTCGACGGGACCTGGGTTCGGCAGCAGGATTCGCGGATTCGATGCGGTGATGGGCGGCGATGATGTGGGGTTGGGGATTCCGTCGTTGTGGCCGGTGGTTGGCCCGATCTCGAGCAGCTTTGGGCAGCGCGAGGACCCGGTGACGGGGAACGGTGAGGGCGAGTTCCATAAGGGCGTGGATATTACGGCGGTGATTGGGACGCCGATCCGGGCTACGGCGGCGGGTGTGGTGAAGTCGGCTGGCATGGTGAACGGGTATGGCCGCGAGGTCATTATCGACCACGGGAACGGTATCGAGACGTGCTACGGGCATATGTCGGGCTTTGCGGTGGTGGGCGGTCAGACAGTGGTGCAGGGGCAGGTGATCGGGTATGTCGGGCATAGCGGCCGGACGACCGGGAACCATGTGCATTACGAGGTTCGGGTCCGGAATACGCCGGTGAATCCGCATAAGTATCTGCGGACGACGCTGGCGGATCTGGGTGTGGGCGACGGGAAGAACGGCGGATAGTTGCGGGGGCTGTCGGGGGTGTGGTTCACTTCAGTGCATGAGAAATGTTTCGACTCGCCGTAACTTTATCCGGACGGCTCCGCTGGCTGCCGGCGTGATGCTTCCGTTGAGTGGTTTGCCGCTGATGGCTGAAGAGCTGGCTGGAGCCACGGTTCCGTTCAAGAAGTTTTCCGCGAGCGATATGGCTGGGGAACTTGCGGGTGTGCAGGCCAACGATGGGACGAAAAATCTGATTGCTTCGCCGGGGCTTTCGGTGACGATGGCGATCAATGCG
The DNA here is from genome assembly GCF_900114625.1 of Granulicella pectinivorans. Classification (NCBI taxonomy): domain Bacteria; kingdom Pseudomonadati; phylum Acidobacteriota; class Terriglobia; order Terriglobales; family Acidobacteriaceae; genus Granulicella; species Granulicella pectinivorans. The sequence goes on along the minus strand of NZ_FOZL01000002.1, from coordinate 268,555 downwards.
GAGACGAAGAAGAGCGGTAAGGAGTTCGAGGCGCATGCGACGCGGGATCACGTGTTCCAGGTGCTGGATGGAGAGACGGTGTATCACGTGGGCGGCACGCTGAAGGGTGCTCGGGAGACGAAGCCGGGTGAGTATCTGGCTCCGGATTGTGAGGGGTATACGAAGGTGACGCTGAAGAGGGGCGACTACCTGAGCGTGCCTCGGATGACACCGCATAAGAGGGTGACCGAGGGTAAGGTGAGCCTGCTGCTGATCAGTGCGAATACGGTTGCTACGACGTAACGCGAGGCGTCACTTGGGTGACAGGTAAGGGGCGGATGAGTGCGGGCGGCAGCCTGGGCTTATCCGCCTTTTTCTGTTCAGGCGATCAGCTTGAGGTAGGGGGGCTGGTCGGCGATGGTTTTGTAGAGGAAGGTGCGGGCCACTTTGCCGTCTTTCAGGAAGAAGATGCCGGGCATCTGGTTGGCGTCGTCCTGGAGGCTGCCGATGCCGTACTTTTTTATGCTGCCGGTGAGCCAGGACTGGATGACCTTGGGGATGAAGAAGTGGGTTGACCAGTGCTGGCGGCGGAGGCCGAAGGGTGGGGTGCGGTAGAGGATGGCTGCGGGGTCGCTGATGCGCTCCACGTTCGGCAGGTGGTAGTAGTCGAAGAAGGGCCTGGCGCGCTCCGGGGTGCCGAGGTGGACGAAGACGGGACGCACGTTGCGGCGGGAGAGTTCGTCGCGGAGGTTGGCGACGTCGCTGATGGCCTGTCGGCAGAAGGAGCAGCCGAAGTGGCGGAGGAAGATGAGCAGGACAGGGGACTGCCCGGTGAGGGAGAGCAGGGTGACGCCGGATTCTGTGCGGACTCCCGCCAGGGTGACGGAGAGATCCTGCGTGGTGGTTGAGAGCATGGAGGCCTGTGGGGAGTGTACTCCGGGTGGATACACTCCCCTTTGTCTTTAGTGTGCAGCTAGTTCGGATTCGAGTTGGGTGCGGAGGGCGGGGTCGAGGTTGCCGCCGCTGAGGATGACTACGGTTTTGGCGGCTTTCGGGAGCTCTTGGGCGTGGTAGAGGGCGGCGGCCAGGGTGACGGCACCGGAGGGCTCGGGGATGAGGTTGGTGGTGGAGAGGTAGACGCGCATGGCGTCGAAGATCTCTTCCTCGGTGACGTTGACGATGCCGTCGACGAAGGCGAGGATGTGCTCGAAGTTGAGGTGGCCGAGGGACTGGGTGCGGAGGCCGTCTGCGATGGTGCGGGTGGTGGAGGCGGCGGGCCACTCGACGAGGGTGCGGGTGCGGAAGGACTCGGTGGCATCGGCGGCCAGGGCGGGCTCTACGCCCCAGACCTGGGTGGAGGGCGAGAGGAGCTTGGTCCCGGTTGCGGTGCCGGAGAGGAGGCCCCCGCCGGAGACGGGGGAGAGGATGAGGAGGTCCTCGGTGCCGGCCTGTTCGAGGATCTCGACGGCGCAGGTGGCCTGTCCGGCGATGATGGCGGGATCGTCGTAGGGCGGGATGATGGTGTAGCCGTGCTCCGCGGCGAGCTCTTCGGCCTTGAGCTTGCGGGCGGAGCTGGCGGGGCCGGTGAAGACGACTTCGGCTCCGAGGGCTCGAGTGGCCTCGACCTTCACCGTGGGGGCGTTGTCGGGCATGGTGATGACGGCTTTGGTGCCGAGCGCACGGGCGGCGTAGGCTACGCCCTGCGCGTGGTTCCCGGAGGAGTAGGTGATGACGCCGCGCTTGAGGGCGGCGGGATCCCGTTCGGCGAGGAGCGCGATGGCGTTGAAGGCACCGCGGAGCTTGAAGGAGCCGATGGGCTGCGCAGACTCGTCCTTGATGAAGATGCCGGGGTGGCCGGGAAGGGCGATCAGAGGCGTGCGGAGAGCGGTGCCGGCGATGCGTGTGTGCGCGGCGCGGATGTCGTCCAGAGCGATGAGGGGCATGAGGATATTTTAGACCGCGTCGTGAGCGGTGGCGGCATACCACATCTCAGAAACGAGATGTGGGGCACCCGGATGGTGGCGGTGCAAAAGGGAAGGGCCGGGAGGTTGTCCCGGCCCTTCCTGGTTTACGCGTTGGAGTTAGCGGCGTCCGCCGCCGCCACCGCCGTGGAAGCCTCCACCGCCGCCACTGGGGGCGCTGAAGTGCTGCTGCGGGGCGTTGTATCCCTGAGCAGGACGCGCCTGCTGGACGGGCTGGTTGAAGTGCTGCTGCGGCTGGCTGAAGCGCTGCTGCGCAGGAGCCGACTGGACGAAGCTGCGACCCTGGTTCTGGTTGAAGTTCTGCTGCTGCGCCGGAGCCTGGGTGAAGCCGCGTCCCTGATTCTGGTTGCCGCCGTTGTAGGCCTGGGGGTTGGGGGTCTGGATCTGCTGGGGAGCGGCGAAGTTGCGCTGCTGGTTGTCGCCTCCCTGGTAGACGGGCCGGTTGCCCTGCTGCTGGTTGAAGCCTGCGCGGTTGGCCTGCTCATCGTTGATGCGGTTCCGCTGCTGATTGTTGAAACCGCCACGGTTCTGCTGATCGAAGTTGTTGCGGTTGCCCTGGTTGAAGCCACCGCGATTGTCTCCGTTGTTGCCACCGCGATTGAAGCCGATGTTGTTGCCGAAGCCGGCTCCGCGACGCTCATCCATGCGGGGATGGGGGTCGAAGCCGCGTCCGCCGGGGCGGAAGCTGCTGCCGTGCGAGCGATCGTCGTAGACGTTGCGGAAGCCGCGTCCACCGAGGTGGTTGTAGGCGGTGTTGTAGAAGAAGTGTCCACGGTTCCAGTAGCCGCCGTAGAAGCCGGTGCCGAAGTAGCCGAAGCCGTAGTTGACGCCGCCGTAGTAGCCGATGGTGGGTCCCCAGTAGCCGGCGTTCCAGAAGTAGGCTCCGTCATTGAAGCCCCAGTAACCGGGGGTCCAGAGGGCACCGTCATAGGGAGCCTCGACCCATGCGCCATCGACCCAGAAGTATCCCTGGGGGCCGTAAGCCCAATAACCCGGGGTCCAGATGTAGCCGTCGCCGGGGGCCTCGGGCTGGTCGTACTGGGGGATCTCGGGCGGTGCGACGTTGGCCTCGGCGTAGCCCTGGTTGTCATTCTGGGGATAGCCCTGATTGTAGTCCTGGCCGTAGTTTTGGGCGTGAGCGGCAGCGGGAGCGATGAAGGCTGTCGCGAGAGCAACCGTGCCGAGAATTGCGGCGCGGGCGTAGGTGCCAACGAAATTTTTGAGGTGAGCGGTAACGGTTGTCATGGTGGTGCTCCTGCTGGCGCGAACGCCCTTGCCGGATTTCCGGCCCGGCAATCTTTTTCCGGGTCCAGTGCTCCTGTTTGTTAAGACACAACCTGGAATGAATGGTTGCTCATTTCCGCAAGTATTTGTAAACAGGTTACTTTGGTGGCGCGGGATGCGAACTTCGGTCGCAGGATTCTTTCTTTATGCCGACTCCAGGATCATGTTGGCGTACTGGGTGGTGTCTCCGGTGCGGATGAGGCCGATGGCGTGGGGAACACGGAGTTTGAACTGCACGTGGGGCTCGTACTGGATGGCGAGGGGGTGGGCCAGGGTGGCGATGCGGGAGACGGTTTCGGGGGTGTTGTGCTCGCGGAACTCCTCCGCCATCCAGATGCGGCCGATGGTCCAGTTCTGCTGGATGGCGGCGAGAAGCTGCGCGACCTGCGGGACGTCGTCGATAAGGGAGATGTCGACGGTTTCGATGTGAGGCCAGAAGGGGAAGCCGCGGTCGGCGAGGACGAGAGTGTTGGTGTGGCGAATGCGGGCGAGCAGGGAGTTGATCTGCGGGTTCAGGATTCCGGTCTTCAACATGGGGTGGCCTCTGGATTTCTTTTACGATAACTGTAAAGGAATTTTGAGGAGGACGGGGTGGAACGCAAGGCATTGGGCGGGACGGGGCTGATGGTTTCGACGATTGGTTTTGGAGCTTCGGGGCTGGGGGAGGCGTTCGGGGAGATCGATGGAGTGGAGGGCACGCGGGCGGTGGCGCATGCCGTGGAGTGTGGGATCAATCTGTTCGATGTTTCTCCGTATTACGGGAATACGCTGGCGGAGACGCGGTTGGGGGAGGCGCTGGTGGGGCGTCGGGACCGGGTGGTGCTTTCGACCAAGTGCGGGCGGTACGGGGTGGATACGTTCGACTTTTCGCCGGGGACGATTACGGCTGGTTTGGAGGATTCGCTACGGCGGTTGAAGACGGACCATGTGGATGTATTGCTGGCGCACGATGTGGAGTTTGGGGACCTGGACCGGGTGATCGGGGAGACGATTCCGGCGATGCGGGCGATGCAGGCGGCGGGGAAGGCACGGTTTATTGGGGTGAGCGGGTATCCGCTGGGGGCGCTGGTGCGGGTGATGGAGGCGGTGGAGCTGGATGTGGTGTTGAGCTACTGCCGGTACAACCTGCTGAATACGGATATGGATGTGGAGTTGAGCGGGAAGGCCGCAGAGGCGGGGGTGGGTTTGATCAATGCCTCGCCGCTGCATATGGGGATTCTGGGGGGACGGCTTGTGCCGGCATGGCATCCGGCACCTGCGGAGGTACAGGCGGCGGGGGCTCTGTTTGCGGAGGTGTGTGGGCGGTATGGGGTTGCGCCGGGCGCTGCGGCGCTGCGGTTTTGTACGGATTATCCGGAGGTGGCGACTACGCTGGTGGGGATGGCGAGCGTGGAGCAGGTGGATGAGAATCTGGCGGCTTTGACGATGGAGGTGCCGGATGGGCTGTGGGGAGCGGTGGAGGAGGTTCTGGGGCCGGTGCGGGGGAGGGTTTGGGCGTCGGGGCGGGTGGAGAATCAGTGACGGTTGCGGCGGTACTCCCACCTCTCCAACGCGATACCCATTCGACAGGCTGAGGGCAGGTTGTGGGGCACCCGAATTTTTGCGCTTATCGTTGAATGAGGCGTTCGCGGAGGGCCTGGGCGGAGGCGGGTTTGCCGAAGAGCCATCCCTGGCCCTGGATGATGGCGTCGATGCCGGAGAGATAGGTGGCCTGCTCCTGGAGCTCGATGCCTTCGACGACGATCTTCAGTTGCAGTGCTTTGCCCATGGCGAGGATCTGCGGGACGATGTTGGCGGTGACGGAGTTGGTGCCGATGGTCTGGGTGAAGGCTCGGTCTACTTTGAGGACATCGACGTCGAGCTCGCTGAGGTAGGCGAGTGAGGAGTAGCCGGTGCCGAAGTCGTCGATGTAAACGGTGTGGCCGTAGGCGCGGAGCTGGCGGATGCTTTCGATGACGATGTCGCGTTCGGCGGTGGAGCGTTCGGTGAGTTCGAGGCCGATGCCTGCGGCTGGGACGTGCTTGGTCTGGAGCATCGTCTGGAGGCGTGGGATGAAGGTGTCGTCGGTGAGGTCCTGCGCGGACATGTTGACGGAGACGCGGAATCCGGGGGCGGAGCGGAGGATGTCGGCGAGTTCGTCGGTGACGCGATCGAGGACGAGGGTGGTGATGTCGCCGATGAAGCCTTGCTCTTCGGCGATGGCGATGAAGATGTCGGGGCGTACGGGTTTGTCGTCGTCATCGTTCCAGCGGACGAGGGCTTCGGCGGCGACGACGGAGCCGGTGAGTACTTCCACGATGGGCTGGTAGACGACGGAGAGGCGCTTCTGGCGTACGGCGCGGCGGAGTTGGTTGGGCAGGCTGTGGTCGCGTGTGCGCATGAAGAGGATGGTGCCGGAGAAGAGAACGCCGATGATGGTTCCGATGGCGGCGGCGATGAGGAAGAAGGGGCGGTTGGGGGTCCAGATGTCGGTGAGAGCGATGCTGGTGAGGACGCAGTCGGGGCGGATGGTGGAGCATGCTCCGTAGTAGAGGACACCGTCGCGGATGAGCTCGTGCCTGGAGAGGATGAGGTCGAGCTTGGCGGGACGGGGAGCGTTGGAGTAGGTGCGGAGGAAGGTGTGTTGCTGGAAGTTGACGACGCCGCCTGAGAAGTAGAGGGGCGGGCGATCGAACTCGGCGAAGACATCGGGGCTGAGGACGACGTTGGAACGACCGAACTCGACGATCTCTCCATGGGCTCCTTCGGCGGAGCTGAGGGGGACGTTGAAGTAGATCATGCGGCCGTTGTAGGTCTGGATGTCGGGCTTGCCGATCTTGATGGTGGGCTGCTCTACACCGGCGATGGCGGAGCAGAAGAACTGTCCGTCGTGCTCGCGGCCTACATCTTTGAGGTAGGGCGAACGGAAGAGGAGCTTGCGGAGATAGCTGACGTCCGGGTCGGAGCACTCGGGGAAGGTGGAAGCGTTGGCGGCGGCGAGTGTGGCGTTGATGTTCGCGGCGAGTTTTTCATCCTGCTCGAGGATCTCGGAGGCGTAGGTCTTGAGGCGGGCGGCCGCGGTGGCGAGGATGAAGAAGCGGGCGATGAGGAGGGCAAGGCCGGCGGTGAGCAGGCAGACGACCAGGAAGATGCAGGCGGACTGGGCTACATTCCGCGCGGTGGAACGCTGCTTCGGGGACATTCGTACACTCCTCGATACGGAAAAGGGTCGCAGAGAACCGGGCAACAAGACAGTCGGGGAGTTTCAGAGATGTTTCATGATGATGCTGGTGTGAAGAGATAGTACATGAGGAAGCAACGGCTGGGTGTGAGACTTTCTAAGTCGTTTGGGCTAAACGAGCTTTGAGGGCCTGGGGCGTGGTGGGGGCTCCGAAGTGCCAGCCCTGGGCCGAGATGTGGCCTTCCTCGAGGGCCAGGTAGGCTGCCTGTTCGGGACGTTCTACACCTTCTACGACGATGCGCAGATTGAGGGTGCGTGCCATGGAGAGGATCTGCGGGAGGATGGACGCGGTGATGGAGTGGGTGCCGATGGTCTGGGTGAAGGAGCGATCGACCTTGATGACATCGGCGGAGAGTTCGTTGAGGTAGGAGAGCGAAGAGTATCCGGTGCCGAAGTCGTCGATGTAGACGATGTGGCCGCGGGCGTGAAGCTGGCGGATGGCTTCGATGACGGTCTCGCGGTCGGAGGTGGAGCGTTCGGTGAGTTCGATGCCGATGCTGGCGGCTGGGACGCGATGGGCGTGGAGGAGGCTGTCGAGTCGCGGGAGGAAGTTGGGGTCGGTGAGGTCCTGCGAGGACATGTTGATGGAGACCTGGAAGGCAGGGTTGGCACGGAGGAGGTCGCCGAGGTCCTTGAGGACGCACTGGAGGACGAAGGTGGTGATGGTGCCGACGAAGCCATGCGATTCGGCGAGAGAGATGAAGAGTTCGGGAAGGACGGGGGCTCCGTCTTCGTCGGTCCAGCGGACGAGGGCTTCCGCTCCGATGGTGGCACCTGTGGAGACGTCGACGATGGGCTGGTAGAGGACGGTGAGGTCTTTGCGGCGGATGGCGCGGCGAAGCTGGCTGGCGAGGGTGCGGCGGCGGCTGTCCATGAAGAGCGCGGTACCGCTGAAGGCAAGGCCGATGAGTGCTCCGGAGAGTACGGAGGTGATGACGAGTGGGCGGTTGGGACGCCAGATTTCGCGGTAGGGGATGCCGGTGAGGACGCAGTTGGGGCGTGTGCCGGAGCATCGTGAGTAGAAGAGATAGCTGCCGCGGTGGGTGGCTCCGCTGGCGAGGATGAGATCGAGCTGCGGGGGGACGGGAGCGTTGGAGTAGGTGGTGACCATGGTGCCTTTGCCGGCGTCGATGACGGCGGCGGAGAAGAACATGGGCAGGCGGTAGAAGGCGTCGAAGGTGTCGGGGGGGAGGATGACGTTGGATCGATCGCTGGCGACGATCTCGCCGTGGAAGTTGTTATCGATGTCGATGGGGACGTTGTAGATGACGTTGTGGGAGCCCTGGGGGGTGAAGCCGCGATGCGATGCGACGACCGGGTGAGGAACGATGCCGGCGATGACAGAGCAGAGGAAGCGGCCGTCCTGTTTGCGGCCGATGTCCTTGATGTAAGGGGAGCGGAAGAGGAGGTGGCGGAGGATGACGAAGTCGGCCTCGGAGCAGGGTGGTGCGGTGGAGGCGTCGGCTGCGTCGAGGGTGTCGTTGATGTTGGCGGCGACCTTGTCGTCCTCGGCGAGGAAGTCGGAGGCGTAGGTCTGAAGGTGGGTGATGGCGGTGGAGATGAGGATGGAGCGCGCGATGAGCGCGGTGATGGCTGCGCCGAGGAACGTTGTGGCAAGGACAAAGCCTACCGCAGTGAGGAGATGGTGCTTCGGTCGCGGCACGGCCTGGCGCTCCTCTCTCTCGCTGCAAAATGCGACGGACACGGAGCGGCGAGTGTGTTGCCGGTCGTGTGTTGTGTCGTTGGACAGGATGTTACAGGAGTTGCGGTGCGAGGCGGTAGATTTCCCTTGCGTTGAGGCCGAAGACGGCATTCCGTTCTGTTGATGTGAATGTCGCGAAGAATTTTCGCAGGAGATCGAACCATGCGGCGTACTCGACGCCGGCGAGACATACGGGCCAGTCGGAGCCGGCGAGGAGGCGTGATGGCGTGAAGGCTTCGACGACGGTGTCGAGGTAGGGGGTGAGCTGCCCGGAGGTCCAGTGGAGTGGGTCGGCTTCCGTGACGAGGCCGGAGATCTTGCAGAAAACATTGGGGCGGCGTGCAAGTTCGCGGAGTTGGGTGGCCCAGGGCTCGAGGGCGCCTTCGGCGATGCGGGGCTTGGCGATGTGGTCGAGGACGAAGGGCTGGTTGGGGTGGCGGTCGACGAAGCGAATGGTCTGGGGGAGGTGTCGCTCGAAGATGAGGATGTCGTAGACGAGGCCGGTGTTTTCGAGGAGGTCGATGCCGGCGTTGAAGGCTTCGCCGAGGATGAAGTCGGGGTCGGGTTCGGCCTGGATGACGTGGCGGAGGCCCTTGAGGTAGGGGTTTTCGCGGAGGGTGTCGAGGTGGGCGGGGAAGCTGGGGGAGGCGATGGGGGCCCAGCCGACGACGCCTTTGATCTCTGGGGTGGTGGCGGCTGTTTCTAGGAGCCAGTGGGTCTCTTCGAGGGTCTGGCGGGCCTGGACGGCGATGGCTCCGTCGATGTTGGCGGCGTTCATCGCGGATGTTAGGTCCGCTGTGTCGAAGTCGCGGCGGAGGGGAGCGAGCGGGCCTTCGAGCCAGCCGAACTCTTCGGGGGTGAAGCGCCAGAGGTGATGATGGGCATCGATGGTGGTCATAGTCGATCCTGGGGGTTGGTCAGGCCAGGAAAAGAAGGCATACCGCAGGGGCTAAAGCCCATCTTTGTGAAGGCCTATGAAACCCCGGGGCTAAAGCCTTGGGATACCTGGACGGCAGAACAGACGAGGTGACTTCCAGAGAGGTTGGAGGCGTTGATCCCACGTCTCTGGATCGAGACGTGGGGACCAGGTTTGAGGTGGTTTTCTAGAGGGCTTCCGGGGATAGGTTGACTTCGTGGGTGGTGGCTGGCTTCTTGTTCATGAAGCCGTAGAGGGCTACGCCGACGGAGCAGAGGAGAGGCACCCAGAAGGCGGTGGCGAGGGAGCCGGTGCGGTCCTTGATGGCTCCCATGATGAGCGGGGTGACGGCTCCGCCAACGATGGCCATGACGAGGAACGAGCCGCCGAGCTTGGTGTTGGGGCCGAGATCCTTGATGCCGAGGGCGAAGATGGTGGGGAACATGATGGAGAGGAAGAACGAGAAGGTCATGAGGGCGTATCCGCCGAACATGCCGGGGCGGGTGATGCCGATGAAGACGAGGGCGACGTTGCAGACTCCGTAGAGTCCGGTGATGAGCGCGGGGGAGAGATAACGCATGATGGGCGTGGTGACGAAGCGGCCTACGGCGAGGAGCACCAGCGAGATGGTGAGCATGTAGCCGGCGGTCTTCTCGGTGACAGGAGTGTAGGCCTTGAAGTAGGGGATCAGGTTCGACCAGACGCCGACCTGGGCACCGACGTTGCAGAACTGGGCGACGACGGCGAAGAGGAAGTGCGGATAGCGGAGAAGGGCAGAGAAGGAGCCCTGGGGAGCGTCTGCGTCGGTGGCGGCGAGCGAGTCGAGGTAGCTGGGGAACTTGATGCGGGAGATGACGAAGGCCAGCAGGAGGACGACGGCTCCGAGGATAACGTAGGTGGGAACGACGCGCATGATCTCGGAGTGGAGATACGGTGCGTAGGTGCCGGCGGCCTTCATGGCGTCGACTTCGGTGGGTGTTTTCTCAATGCCGGAGAAGATGAACCAGGTGCCGAAGAGGAGACCGGCGATGGTGCCGGGAGGGTTGAGCGACTGCGCGTAGTTGAGGCGGCGCTCGCTGGTGGCTGGGTCGCCGAACTGCGCGATCATGGGGTTGCAGGTGGTCTCCAGGATGGAGAGTCCACAGCCTACGGTGAACAGCGCGACGAGGAAGAGGCTGTAGCGGCTGACGACGGCTGCTGGCCAGAAGAGGAGCGTTCCGGTGGCGAAGACGCAGAGGCCGATGAGCAGGCCACCCTTGTATCCGAAGCGGCGCGTGAGGAGCGCGGCGGGGATGGCCATGACGCCGTAGGCGAGGAAGTTGGCGGTGGAGACGAGCTGGGCCTGGAAGAGGGAGAGCTCGAAGGACTTCTTGAACTGCTGGACGAGGATGTCGGTGAGGTTGTTCGACATGCCCCAGAGAAAGAAGGCGAGGGAGACGAGGCCGAAGGCGAGCATCTGTCCGGAGGGAAAAACAGGGACGTTCTTGTCGGCGGGATTCTGGGTGGTGCGGGCGGGAGTCGAGACCTGCATTCTTCCTCTTTCTCGTTTTGTCTTGAGGACTGCATTGTAGGGACGCGGCGGGACGGTGTGCAAGGTAAAGAATGGAAACGTTTGTTCCGGATGCTTTCGAAAAGTAGTTTTTGCCTATGGAAAGAGAGGTTGCCCTGGTGAAACCCACATCTCAGAGTCGAGATGTGGGCACCCGATTTCGTGGCGCTTTAGTCGTTGAGGTTCACCATGATCTTGGTGAAGCGGCCGGGGGCGGAGCTCCACTCGGCGAGGATGGGAGCGGCTTCGTCGAGGGAGACGATGGCGGAGACGGCGTCGTCTACGGGGAAGTTGCCGGCTTCGAGCATGGCGATGACGGCGAGGAAGTCCTCGTGGAGGGCGTTGCGGGAGCCGAGGATGTCGAGCTCCTTCTGGACGAAGAGGCGGGTCTCGTAGGAGACGGGCTCCTTGGCGTAGCCGATGTAGACGACGCGACCTGTGAAGGCGACCTCTTCGACGGCGGCGCGGAAGGTCTGGGGGAGGCCGATGGCCTCGATCATGACGTCGGGGCCGTGGCCCTCGGTGATCTCCTGGAGGCGCGTGTGGAGATCTTCGCGGAGGGTGTTGATGCAGTGTCGGGCACCGGCTTTGCGGGCGACCTCGAGCTTGCGGTCGTCCATGTCGATGGCGATGGTGTTGGCTCCGCGAAAGGCGGAGGCGGCGATGGCTCCGAGGCCGATGCCGCCACAGCCGAAGATGGCGGCGGTGTCGTGGGGAGCGACTCTGCCGCGGGCGGCGGCGTGGGCGCCAACAGTCAGCGGTTCGACGAGGCAGAGTTCCTTGAGGGTGAGGGGAGCGGGGTAGAGTTTGGCGCGGGGGATGGAGACGTATTCTGTCATGGCCCCGTCGCGCTGGACGCCCATGGTCTGGTTGTGGAGACAGGCGTTGGGGCGGTTGCGGAGGCAGGAGGCGCAGGTGCCGCAACTGGTGTACGGCGAGAGGGTGACGAGGGTGCCGTTGGTGAGGTCTCCACCGTTGTCGATGACGGTGGCGGCGACCTCGTGGCCGAGGATGCGCGGGTAGCGGACCATCGCGTTGCCCCCGCGGTAGGTGGTGAGGTCCGTGCCGCAGAAGCCGACCATGTTGACCTTGAGCAGGACCTCGCCGGGACGAGCGGAGTCGAGCGTAGGGATGTGGGCGATGGTGGCTTTGCCTGGGCTTTCCATGCGGAATGCTTTCACGGGGGTTCCTTTAGTTCACGATAACTTTCTGGAGTATGCGGCCTTCCGGAATTATAGGGGGGCTGGAGGAACATGCAAACGATTGTGGGGAAAAGGTGGGAAAGGCGGGAAAAAGAGGCAAAAGCAGCGGCAAGGAGGATGGAAGGTCACGGCAAAACGTGCGCTGTCCTTCTGCTGCTCAGCATGGCGCACGTTTTGTCGTTTTTTATTCGGCTCTGAGGGCGTCTACCGGGTTGATGCTGGCTGCTCGATGGGCAGGGAGGAAGCTGGCGGCGAGGGCGGAGAGGCCGAGCAGGGTGGCGACTGCGGCGAGGGTTGTGATGTCCCAGGCCTGCGTGCCGAAGAGGAGCGTCTTCATGGTGGTGGCTGCGGCGATGGAGGCGATGAGGCCGATGGCGATGCCGATGATGGCGAGGGATCCGGCCTCGCGGAGGATGAGCTTGTAGACGGTTGTGCGCTGGGCTCCGAGGGCCATGCGGACACCGATCTCGCGGGTGCGCTGCGAGACGGAGTAGGCGACGACGCCATAGAGGCCGACGATGCCGAGAAGCAGGGCGGTGACGGCGAAGGCTCCGGCCAGCCATGCGGTGGAGCGATGGATGTACGCGGTGGAGGAGTTGGCGAGGATGAGGGCCATGGTGTCGGGCGAGTCGGCGAAGACGTCGGGAGCTTCCTTGTGGACCGCCTCGATGATGGTGGGGAGCATGGCTCCTTCGGATGTCGTGGTGCGCACGATGAGTTGGAAGTAGGTGTCGTTGCCTTGGGCGAAGGGTAAGTAGAGGACGGGCGTGATGGGCTTGTCGAGGGCGCCTTCGCGGATGTCGTCGATGATGCCGACGATCAGCATGGGGGATTCCGTGGCGATGGAGGTGTGCTGGAGCTGGTGGCCGACGGGGTCTTCGTTGGGGAAGTAGGCACGGGCGAAGGCGCGGTTGATGACGGCTACGCGCGTTGTGTCCTTGGTGTCCTGCTCGGTGAAGAAACGGCCCTGGGCGAGGGTTGCGCCGAGGGTCTTGAGGTAGGAGGGTGTGACGCAGAGGTACGGCATCTCGAGGTGTTCGCCGTGCCAGGGACGGCCGAGGACGCGGACCCACTCGGTGCCGCTTCCGCGCAGGGGCGTGGAGGTGGAGGAGGCGACGGAGACGACGCCGGGGAGCTGGGAGACGCGGTCGTGGAGGCGCTTTTCGAGGGCAGTGAGTTGTTCTTCTTTGGAGTACTGGGCGTCTGGCGCAGCGATGCCGAGGGTTGCGATGTGGTTGGGGCGGAAGCCGAGGTCGACGTGCAGGAGGCGGTAGAGGCTTTTGCCGAGGAGGCCGGCTCCAACGAGGAGGACCATGGCGGTGGCGAGCTCGATGATGACGAGGTTGGCTCCGAAGCGTCGCCATGCCATGCCGGAGACGCCGCGGGATCCGTCTGCGAGGCCTTGCTGGACGTGATGGAGGGAGAGGCGCAGGCGCGGGGTGAGGGCGAAGACGAGGAGAGCGCCGAGGGCGATGACGGCGGTGAAGCCGAGGATGCGCGGGTTGAGGCCGATGCCCTGGAAGAACGGCATCTGGTTGAGCATGCCGGTGGGGATGAGGGCGAGGAGAAGCTTCATGGCGATGGCGGCCAGGGTGAGGCCGATGGCGGTGCCCGTGCCGACGAGGAGGGCGGCCTCGGTGACGAACTGGCGTGTGATGCGGGCGGGTGAGGCTCCGAGCGCTCCGCGGATAGCAATCTCGCGGCGGCGGCTTTCGGAGCGTACGAGCAGGAGGCTGGCGACGTTGACGCAGGCGATGAAGAGAAGCAGGGCAGCGCCGCCGAGGAGGAGGAGAAGGATGGGTCGGATGTCGCCGACGATGTAGTCGGTGAGCGGGATAACGTTGGCTCCCTGTCCGCGGTTGTCGGTGGGGTGTTCGTTCTCAAGCTGTGCGGCGATGGCGAGGGTGTTGGCGAGTGCGGTTGCCACGGTGGCTTCGGGCTTGAGGCGCGCGAGGCCGAAGAGGGAGTGGCAGCTACGGCGCTTATCGCAGGATCCGCTTGGATTGAGGGAGAGGATGAAGTCGGGGGTGCCGATGGGGGCGAAGTGGAACTCGGGCGGTAGAACGCCGATGACGGTGACGGGCTCGTCGTTGATGGTGACGGACTGGCCGATGACGCTGGGGCTTTGGTTGAAGGTCTTTTGCCAGGTGGCGTAGCTGAGGAGGGCGGTGCGTGGAGCCGAGGGCAGGTCTTCGCCGGGACGGAAGTCGCGGCCGAGGACGGGCGCGATGCCGAGTGTGGAGAAGAAGCCGTCGGAGACGCGGGCGGCGGAGACGAGGACCTTGCCGCTGGGTGTGGTCATGAGGCCGCCCATGCGGCCGTAGACGTCGAGCGAGGAGAAGACGGTGTTGCGGGCCTTCCAGTCGAGGTAGTCGGGGTAGGAGAGGTTGGAATGTACGTAGAGGGGGACGCGCTCGAAGACGCCTACGAGGTGCGAAGGATCCTTGTAGGGCAGGGGCTTGACGAGTGCGGCGTCGACGAAGGCGAAGATGGAGACGGCGGCACAGGTGCCCAGGGCGAGCATGAGGATGGCGGTGAGGGTGAAGCCGAGGTTCTTGCGGAGCTGGCGGATGGCGAAGGTGAGGTCGTGGAGGAGATCGTCGAGCAGAGGCAGGGTGGAGCCTTCGCGGTAGGCCTGGCGGGTTCGCTCGACGCCGCCGAGGGAGAGGACGGCCTGTCGATGGGCTTCGTTGGGGCTCATGCCGGCGCGGAGGTTGGCGTCGGTGGCGAGGGAGATGTGGGCTTCGAGCTCGGCGGAGAGTTCGGCTTCGCGGTGCTTGTCGGGGAGGATGCCGGTGAGGCGTGCGATGAGACGTCGCAGGGCTTTCATGCGGACTCTCCCTCGAGGAAGCGGGCGAGGATGGCGGTGGTCTGGTTCCACTCTTTGGCTTCGCGCTTGAGCTGGGCGTGGCCGGTGCGGGTGAGCTTGTAGAACTTGGCCTTGCGATTGTTTTCGGAGAGACCCCACTCGCTGGCGATGGCCCCTTCCTGCTCGAGCTTGAGGAGGGCGGGATAGAGGGTGCCGTAGTTGAGCGCGAGTGCGTCACCGCTGGTCTGTTCGATGCGGCGGGCGATGCCGTATCCATGCTGCGGACCCATGGTGGCGAGGGTTTTGAGGACCATGAGGGCGAGGGTGCCCTGCCAGATGTCGGTGCGGTTGCCCATGCGCGTTTTCTCCTATTGCAATGCCATAGGAAGGATGGCACAGAGACCTATGGTATTGCAATAGGAGATTCTATGGGTTGGCCATAGGAGGGACGCTTAGAGGCGGGTGAAGCGCAGGGCGGCGTATGGCTTGACCGGCATGCGGATGCGGGACTTGCCGGAGTGCGTGCCGGGGATGGGGGTGATGGTGTGAGCGAAGATATCGAGGGCCTCGGCCTTGTAGGTCCCTTCGGGCAGCGGGAACTCGTACCAGAGGGGCTGGTGGAAGTCCATGAAGTAGAGGATCTGCCGGGGGGGCTTGCCGGTGGTATCGAAGGCGGTGGCGTTGAGGTAGTAGGGATCCGGCGAGGGGGTGAGCGGGGATTGGATGAGGGATTGGAGGAAGGCGATGTGGGCGGGGCTGGTGCCGTGGAGGTCGCCTCCGTGAGACCACCAGATGGTGGGTGTGGTGGCCTCGTCGAGTGTGGCGTCTTCGGGGAGGAAGGTCTCGCCGTGGGTGGCGTAGCAGCCCTGGATGAGACAGAGCCAGAAGCGTCGGGTGAGTTCGTCGCCGGAGACGTTACCCCAGCGCTTGTTGAGGTTGCCCTCGTACTGGATCTCGTCGAAGCAGACGGGCTTGTGCCATGCGTTGCGGTACTCGAGCGCCTTTTCGAAGGTGATGACCTGAAGGCTGGCGTGCGTGACCCACGGGTGGCTGTTGTCGTAGATGGGGCCGGAGTGATGGATAGAGCGGAGATGTGCGTGGGGGTCGTGCTGTTCGATGAGGTGGAAGAAGCGGTCGAAGTCGGCGAGCTTCTTGGAGTGCATGAGATCCCACTCGTTGGCGACGGACCACCAGAGATTGCGATAGCAGGAGAGGCGGGCGAGGAGGTAGCGGAGGTAGGCGTCGTCGGCTGCGGGCGGCATGGAGGCGAAGCCCCAGCGAGCAGGATCGTCGTAGGGATGGAAGAGGATGAGGTCGGCTTCGATGTGGAGGGCGCGGAGGCCGGCGAGGCGCTGCTCGAGGTGCGCGTAGAAGGCTGGGTTGGGACGGGTGAGGTCGAAGTGGCCGGGTGTTCCGGCGAAGGGGAAGAGCGTGGGCTCGTTGTGGTTGTACTCGTAGTGCTTGGGGAAGACACACATGCGGAGCTTGTTGAAGGGAGATTTTTTGAGGGTCGCGAGTGTTTCGGCCTGGAGCTTTTCCGGCTGATGGACCCAGGCGTAGCAGGTGGTGCCGAAGGGGAAGAACGGAGTACCGTCGGCGTGAGCGAAGTGGTAGGTATCGGCTACGCCTACGGGGCCGTGGCTGGTGGGCGGTGTGCAGAGAAAGGCTCCGGTGTGTCCGTTGAGCGTGGGGATGTTGCTTTGGGTGGTGAAGTACCAGGAGCCTTCGGCGTCGGGCATGAAGCGGATCCTGTATTGGCCGGCACCGTCGTAGAAGCCTTCGAGGGACACGGCGCGATGGCCGAGGGTGAAGGTCGCGGTGAGGGTGACTTCGGCGAAGGGATTGCCGGTGGATGGACCTTCGAAGGTGGTTTCGAATATCTCCCAGCGTGGGGTCGAGCGGACGTTCTTCGCGATGGGAGCAAGCGACGTGAGAGAGGCAGCGGAGGCAAGCTTGAGGGCTTCGCGGCGTGTGATCGGCGGCATGAGGAGAGTGTAGCTTGGCTGTGATTGATTCCGTGGACTAGGATGCATGCCATGAATGCTGAGGACTTTCGGCGTGTGGCTTTGAGTCTGGAGGGCTCGGAGGAGGGCTCGCACATGGGTGCGATGGACTTTCGTGTGGGCGGAAGGATCTTCGCGACGTTGGCCTCTGTGGCCGAGGGGTACGGGAACCTGATGCTGACAACGGAGCAGCAAGCTGCTTTTGTGGAGGAGCGACCGGACGTGTTTTTACCGATCAAGGGCGGCTGGGGACGCATGGGGATGACGCATTTGCGGCTTGCCGAGGCCGATGCGATGTTGCTGGAAGGCGCTCTGCGCGCTGCGTGGAAGCTGCGTGTGGAGAAGAATGCGAAGGGCAGGAAGAAGCGGTAAGGGACGCCGGCTTGCCAAGGGTGCGGACGATGACGAGAATGTCGGCTATGGCACATGACAGACGGGAATTTCTCAAGGGCTCCGGGTTGGCTGTCCTTGCGGGGTTGGGAACGGGCGCGGGGCGAGCAGAGGATGTGGCGGTGGCCACTTCTGCGGTGAGTCCAGGTGGCCGCGTGGAGCGCGTGAACATTCTGCAGGGGACGGATTCTACTTCGTTGTTTTCGCGGGGGAATACGCTGCCGATCGCGGCGGTGCCGTTTGGGATGGCGCACTGGACGCTGCAGTCGAGCGGGCATGGGCCGTGGTTCTTTCAGCCGCGGGATAACCGGCTGCAGGGATTTCGGTCGACGCATCAGTTGAGTCCTTGGCTGGGCGATTATGGGCAGGCGGTGTTTCTGCCATTCTCGGGTGAGGTCCAGGCGGATGCGGATGCGCGGGCGGCTTCGTACCGGCCTTCGGAGTCGACGCTGAAGCCGCACACGATGAAGATGCGGTTGATGCGGTACTTCGCCGATGTGGAGCTGGTTCCGACGGAACGGTGTGCGGCGATGGAGGTGACGTTCTCTGAAGGGAAGACGCGAGGGCTGCTGATCGATGTGCCGGGTGAGGCCACGGAGATGGTGGGAGATCGCGCACGCAAGACGGTGCGGTTCGCATCGACGGCGAATCGGGGTGGGGTGCCGCAGGGGTTTGCGACGTACTACGTGGTGCGGTTCGACAGGGCCTGGGCGGTGGAGACGAAGGTCAACAGCAAGGGAACCACGGTGGCCACGTTCACCTTTGACGATGCGGTGATGTCGCTGCGGGTGGGGATTGGAACTTCGTTTCTCTCGTATGAGCAGGCAGAGCGGAATCTTGAGCGCGAGATTGGGGCGCGGGGAATCGACGAGGTACGGTCGGCGGCAGCGAAGGTTTGGAATGAGCATTTGGGGAGGATTGCTACGGAGGGTGGGACTGCTTCGCAGGGTAGGATCTTCGACTCGTGTTTGTATCGGGCGCTGCTGTTTCCGCGGGTGTGGCATGAGGTGGATGGGGCCGGGAAGACGGTTCATTGGAGCCCGTATACGGGGCGGGTGACGGATGGCGTGATGTATGCGGACCATGGGTACTGGGATGTGTATCGGGCGTGGTATCCGCTGATGTCGCTGGCGTATCCGGAGCGTCTGGGCGAGATTTTGCAGGCGTGGGTGAATGCTTACCAGGAAGGCGGATGGCTGCCGCAGTTTCCTTGTCCTGGGTACAGGGCGTGCATGACGGGGAGCCTGATCGACGCGGTGTTTGGCGATGCGGCGGCGAAGGGGATCAAGGGCTTCGACATGGAGGCTGCGTATGCCGGGCTGAAGAAGCATGCAATGGGGCCGGGGGATCCGGATAGGGGGTATGGGCGGCGTGGGATTGAGGAGTATCTCCAACAGGGGTACTGCTCGACGAAGGTGGAGCAGTCGGCGGCTGAGACGACGGACGCGGCGTATGGAGACTTCTGCATTGGGCAAGTCGCGCGGGCGCTGGGGAAGACGGACGATGCGGTGTATTTTGAGAAGCGGTCGGGGAACTGGCGGAAGCTGTTCGATGAGGGTGTTGGGTTCTTTCGCGCAAAGCATCCGGATGGGAGCTGGGCGGAGCCGTTCGATCCGATTCGTTGGGGCGACCCGTATGTGGAGGGCGCGGCGTGGCAGCACCGTTTCGATGTGCCGCACGATGTTGAGGGGATGATGGCAGCGTATGGCGGTCCGGCGAAGATGGCGGATGCGCTGGAGACGATGCTGACCATGGCTCCGGACTTTCGCGTGGGCGCATACGGGCGGGAGATTCATGAGATGTCGGAGATGGCAGCGGTACGGTTCGGACAGTATGCTCACTCGAACCAGCCGGTACACCACATTCTGTATCTGTTCACTGCGGCGGGCAGGCCGGACAGGACGCAGTTCTGGGTGCGGAAGGTGATGGAGGAGCTTTACACGGAGGATGGATTTGCGGGGGATGAAGACACGGGGTCGATGGCGGCCTGGTATGTGCTGAGCTCGATGGGCGTGTATCCGGTGTGCGCGGGGAAGGCGGAGTACACGTTGGGGAGTCCGCTTTGGGAGCGAGTGGTGTTGAGGGTGCCGGGGAAGAAGGAGACGGTGATCTCAGCTCGAGGCCGTGGGGTATTTGTCTCGGGTGTTCGGGTGAATGGGGCGGCGCATGGTGGCGGGATGATCTCGCACGCGGCGCTGACTGACGGGGCGAAGGTTGAGTTTTCGATGCGTGGGTAGAGAAAGGGAATGACGATGCGTGGTCTGTGGCTGGTTGCGGTTTTGCTGGTGAGTGCGGGGAGTGTGGCGGCGCAGGAGATGACGGCGGCGGATGCGCTGGTGAAGGTGCGGGCGCGGTATCCGGCCGATGTGGGCGCGGGTACGGTGGATACGGTGAAGGCGGGGGATCCGTCCACGAAGGTGACGGGCGTGGCGACGACGTTTCTGGATACTCTCGATGTGCTGCGTGAGGCCAACAGGCGTGGGTTGAATCTGGTGATTACGCATGAGCCTACGTTCTACAACCACCTGGACCAGACGACGCTGTTGACGAATGACCCGGTTTACAAGGAGAAGCTGGCGTTTATCGAGGAGCACCATATGGTGGTTTTCCGGCTGCACGATGCGATCCATCGGGTGCCTCCGGATGCGATTGCGATGGGGCTTGTGGAGCGGCTTGGGTGGAAGGCTTACCTGCGCAAGCCGGATGAGCCTTACTTCGTGACGATTCCTCCGATCTCGCTGGTTGATCTGGCGAAGGAGTTACAGAAGAAGCTTGGGGCGGAAACGATGCGGGTGGTGGGCGAACCTTCGTTGCGGGTCACGAAGATCGGCATTGCACCGGGCTCCGCGGGGATGCCTCGGCAGGTGATGGCGCTGGAGCGGGATGATGTCGAGGTGCTGATCGCCGGGGAGGCTTCGGAGTGGGAGACGGTGGAGTATGTGCGGGATGCGAGCTCCGAAGGACGGAAGAAGGCGCTGATTCTGCTGGGGCATGAGCCTTCGGAAGAGGATGGGATGGAGCAGTGCGCGAAGGATCTGCGGGGCGTGTTTCCGGGGCTGAAGGTGGAACATCTTGTGGCGGGCAATGCGATGTGGACGCCGGATAAACCTGTGGCGGTGAAGAAGTAATTTGTAACTATTTTTGTTCGGCGGCGTGCATGACGAGGGCGAAGAAGTGGATGAGGCGCCAGGTGTCCATGGCGCTGGGCTTTGTTTCGCCGAAGTCGAGGTGGGAGAGGACTGGGCTGACGAGCGCGGCTTGCAGGTGCTGGTGTTCGAGCTCGGAGGCCATCCACAGGGTTTCGGCCGAGGGGATGATGTTGTCGGCGGCTCCGTGGAGGAGGTAGACGGGGGTGGTGAGGGTGCGGAGGCGCGGGCCGGGGGAGAGGCCTTCCATCTCGGCGGTGTGGTGGGCGCGGGCGCGAGCGAGATTGGCGCGGGTTTCGGGTGAAGTTGCGTCCATGAGGTGAAGGGCGATGAGGGTCTGGGCGGGGGTGAGGTTCTTGAGAGCGGCCACTTCGGCGGGTTTGTCTTCGTAGAGATGGGCTTTGAGGACGGCTCGGATGGGGGCGAGATCCCGGGGGGAGACGAAGTCTTCGAGGTAGTCGTATTCGAGGACGAGTGGGCCGTACTCGTGGGCGGTCAGGCGCTCGGTCGTGCCGTCGGGGCGGAGGTCGGTGTTGGTGGAGTAGAAGCTGAAGACACGGGCCATGGAGCCCTGGGAGCCGACGGCGAAGACGAACTTGAAGGCGGAGTGGAAGTCGGGGTTGGCGGCGGCGAGGAGGGAGAGGCCTCCTGAAAAGGACAGGCCCATGACGCCGACGGGGCCACCGGTGCGCTGTGCGAACCAGCGGGTGGTGTCGCCGATGACGCGGATGGAGGTGGAGTCGACGCGGTAGTCCTTGATGTTGGGGAGCTCTGGGGTAAGGACGCGGAGGCCGCAGGAGGCCATGGCGGTGGCGAAGCTCATGAGGCGGGGCTCGTCCATACCGAGGTGGTGGACGCCGTGGAGGACGACGAGCGCGGGGGCATTGGGGTGTTTGACGGGGACGTAGAGTCGCGCGCGAATGGGGCCTTCGGGCGTGGGGACCGTGAGTTCTTCGGTGACGACGGGCTCGGCGACGATGGCGGAGAGGGGCTTCGAGACGGGTTGGCCGGAGACGAGCTGGAGGACCGTCATGGCCTGGAGGTGGGCTTTGGTGAAGGGCCACGCGGTGAGGCAGAGGATGGTGACGCCGGCGATCAGAAGCGTGTAGAAGGCGAGGCGGTTGCGGCGGATGGCGGCCTGGGAGGCGCGGATGCGGTCGAGGGAACGCTGGCGGGTGGTGGCTATGGTTCCCGTAAGACGGGAGAGAGGGCTCGGGCGATTGAGACGGGGCTTCCGGCGCAGGATCGGCATGATGAGGCTTCATCATACGATGAGGCTCTTGGTAAACCCACATCTCGAAGACGAGATGTGGGTCCCCCGGATTTGCGGCTGTTTAGTAGCCGTTGGCCAGGAGGTAGGACTCGGTGAGTTCGTAGTGGGCGGGCCTGGCGCGCTCGGCGTACTTGGAGAGGACGTCGACCTCGATGTTCAACGGGGTTCCGGGGGCGTAGGTGCGGAGGCTGGTCGCGAGATAGGTATGAGGGATGATCGCGATCTGGACTTCGTGGCCGACGATGGAAGCGACCGTGAGGGAGATGCCCTCGACGGTGATGGAGCCTTGGGGGACGACGTACTGGACGAGTTGCGGGGGGAGCTGCAGCGTGAGGCGCCAGTCGGTGGTGGGTGCGTCGGGGGTGATGGGGGTGAGGCTGAGGAGTGTGGCGGTGCCGTCGACGTGGCCCTGGACGACGTGGCCTCCGAGGGGCGAGCCGGCGGGGGTGGGGAGCTCAAGGTTCACCGTGCTGCCGGGAGTGAGGTTCGAGAGGGTGGTGCGGGCGATGGTCTCGGCGGCGAGATCGGCTGAGAACTCGGTGTCCGTGATGGAAAGGGCGGTGAGGCAAACGCCTGAGACTGCGATCGAATCGCCGGTGTTGAGGCGTGGAGCGAGCGTGGGGGCGGCGACGGTGATGCGGGTGGCACCCGGGGTCGGGGTGACGGCGAGAACCTTGCCTGTGGCTTCGATGAGTCCGGTAAACATGCTTCTAGGTTAGCGCACCGGGCGTTGCAGAGACCAAGGATCGTGGATGTAGCCGGTCAGACGCATGTCGACCTTGTTGGTGTTCTGGAAGGGCTCGCGAGAGGTGCGGGTGAGCCGCTCCTGGAAAAGGAAGGGCGAGGCGATGCCGGTGGCGAAGTCCAGGCCTGCCGGACCGAGCTCGGTTTCGGTATAGAAGAGAACGCACTTGTCGACGAGGTCCTGCTTGAGGAAGGCTCCGTTGAGGGCTGAGCCGCATTCGAGCAGGAGGCTTGTGAGGTTGCGCTCGGCGAGGATGTCGAGGACGGCGTTGAGGCTGAGGAGGCCATCGTGGGTCGGAATGGCCTGGACCTGGGCTCCGGCGAAGCGGAGGTTGTCGGCGCGGTGGGTGGGGGCGTCCTCGTTGCAGAGGACGAGGAGATCGTCTTCGATGGTGTGGACGAGCCGCGAGTCGATGGGGAGACGGAGCTTGGAGTCGAGGACGATGCGCAGGAGCGGTCGGCGGCGTGGGAGTTTGGAGCGGTCGGCGAGAGAGGGGTCGTCGGCGAGCACGGTGCCGATGCCGGTGAGGATGGCGTCGGAGGCGTGTCGCAATCGCTGGACGTCGAGGCGTGCGAGGGGGCCGGTGAGCCAGAAGGGCTGGTTGGGGAAGCGGCGGCCGGGAGGCGGCGCGAGTTTGCCGTCGACGGAGAGGGCGGCCTTGAGGGTGACGAAGGGGCGGTGGGTGGTGATGTAGTGGGCGAAGGTGTCGTTGAGGGCGCGGGCTTCGGCGCAGAGGGGGCCGACGGTGACGTCGATGCCGGCGTTGCGGAGCTTGGCGATTCCTCGTCCGGCGACGAGCGGGTTGGGGTCCTGGGTGGCGACGACGACGTGGCCGACACCGGCGAGGATGAGCGCGTCGGCGCAGGGGCCGGTGCGTCCATGGTGGGAGCAGGGCTCGAGGGTGACGTAGGCGGTGGCGCCTTCGGGGTTCATTCCGCGGGCTGCCGCGTCTTTGAGGGCTACGATCTCGGCGTGGTCGAACTTTTCGTAGACGTGGGCACCCTCGCCGATGATCTTCCCCTGGCGGACGAGGACGCAGCCGACGACGGGGTTTGGGGAGGCGAGGCCGGAGGCCGCAGAGGCGAGGTCGAGGGCTCGCTGCATGAAGGGGAGATGATCGAGATGGGCTTCCAAGAGCGGCATTGTAGAACTCCACCCCCTATGGGGTAAATGTTTCAAAGTATTCAAAAATATAGGTTTATGTCTGGACTCGAACGTCGGGATCTCATATGTGGGGCTGGCTTCCCACTCTGTTGGATGCGGTGGGTGTTTCATGCTTCGGTTGCCAGGGTTGCTCTTCTGGAAGGTGGCGCTATGGTTTGGATTATAACGGTTGGCAGAACGACCAAACCGGTGTGCGGCTTGGCTTCCGTGACCCGAGATCGTGGTTCGAAAGACTGGGCGACAGGAAAAAGTCTCCGGGGTTATGACACGTTTCACTTTCTTGCTCTATTATTCTTCCCAGTTCGCGCAACGGCTAAAGTCAGTTTTGTCGTCCAGGCTTTGTACGAGACGACCTGCCCAGTGGACTATCCGGCCCTTCTCCTTTCTCTGCTGTTGCCTGCAAACCTCCCTCACGCGGATGCGGCAGTTTTTTACGCTTTGCGCTGAGTCCATCTACGCAGCCAACGAGAACGAGAAAGAGAAACAGTCCTATGGCATTTCCCACCTCAGTCAACAACCAGATTACCGACGCTGTTACGCAGGCTGGCGTTAAGGTCATTGGCGATGCTCCAGCGCTGGCTCTGGCTTTTTTTTACCAGGCGACGGCGCAGGCCATGGCTAACGCGGCCCACAACGCGACGTCGGCGCAGCAAAATGCGCAGATCCTGGCGCAGGCGGTGACCGCTGCCTGTGTCGCCTCTCTCAACGCTCCTTCCGTGGTGGAGAAGCCTGCTTCTTAGTCATCTTCCACGCATTCCTGCGCAGGAGCTTCCATGCCAAGCAAACGAACTGCCGATTCCGCCTCTGGGGAAGATGGTGCGCCCGGTGCAGCAGTACCGGATGTTGCCAGCCAGAATGTTCCGAACGATTCGGTCTTGACTGCTTCCCCCGGACCGTCTCAGCCGGACGCGTCCAACGACGCGGTCAGCAACGCGCACCGGCTTGCCCAACAAGCGGTCATCGATTCCCAGTCAAGCGAAGGCCTCGCATAACCGCAGCAGACAGAACGATCGGAGAGAAGATGGCATTTCCCACCGCAGTCAACAGTCAGATCACCGACTCCGTTACCCAGTCCGGCGTTAAAGTTGTTGGCGACTCGCCCGCCGTCGCTCTGGCCAACCTCTACCAGGCGACAGCTCAGGCGCTGGCAAATGCCGCACAGAATGCCACGATGACACAGCAGCAGTTGAACACCGTGGCCCAGGCGGCTAACGTGCAGGGGATAGCGACTCTTTACTCGCTGGACACTGCCACCACAGGAGTCGCCACCAAGAAAGTTCTGGGCAGCTAACCGCAGGCACTGCAACCGAAAGGATAAGGAGTTCCATGGCATTCCCTACTGCAGTTAACGATCAGATTACCGACTCCATCACCCAGTCCGGCGTTGAAACGCTGGCGTCCGCGCCCGCGATGGCCCTGGCCGCTCTTTATCAGGCCACGGCCCAGGCGCTTGCCAATGCAGCGCACAATGCTACGACCGCTCAGCAGCAGAACAATATCACGGCACAGGCTGCCACGGTGATGGGCGTCGCCACGCTGTACTCCGTCGACACAGCCAGCACGGGGAGCTCGACGTCCGACATCCTCAACGCAGGCACGAAAGGACTTTAAATGGATTCTCAGACTCCTCCCGAGCCGGTCGTCGATCAGGGAGTTGCGGAGGCACAGGCCGTTCCGGACTTCAGCGCCTTGTATGCCCTGGCAGGGCAGAAAGCGATCCAGGCGGCGGCCTTGCAGTCGCTCGCGAATGCTCTCTCTCTTACTCTTCACAATGCTGTCGCGGAGCAACAACATGGCCAGATGCTTCGCATGGCTTTTACTTCGGCCGCAGCCAGAGCCATTCTCGATGGCAAGCGTACCGAAGCGGAAGAGTTGCTCCATCTTGCGAAATCGTCCCTTGTCTCTCCAGACCTGTCCGACATTATGAACCAGATCAAGACGTATCTCGACACGATCGCTCAGCAGATGGCGCCTGCCAACGCCTGACGTAGTACACGCGTATCCCAAGTCTCATTTCGAGGTTTGGGATACGTGTGTGCGATTAGTCGAGGAGTGAGTCGATGAAGGATTCGGAGTCGAAGGGGATGAGGTCTTCGATCTTTTCGCCGGTGCCGGCGTAGACGACGGGAAGTTTGAGTTCGGTGGCGATGGCGAGGACGATGCCGCCCTTGGCTGTGCCGTCGAGCTTGGTGAGGACGATGCCGGTGACGTGGGCTGCTTCGGTGAAGAGGCGGGCCTGGGTGAGGCCGTTCTGGCCGGTGGTGGCGTCCATGACGAGGAGCGTCTGGTGAGGCGCGCCGGGGACCAGCTTTTCGGCGGTGCGGCGCATCTTGTCGAGTTCCTTCATGAGGTCGGTCTTGGTGTGGAGGCGACCTGCTGTGTCCACGATGAGGACCTGGGATCCGCGGGCCTTGGCCGCGGCGCAGGCATCGTAGAGCGCGGCGGAGGGATCGCCGCCCTGGCGGGTCTTGATGAGGGGGACGCCGGAGCGGGTGGCCCAGACTTCGAGCTGCTCGATGGCTGCGGCGCGGAAGGTGTCGGCGGCGCAGAGCAGGACGCTGCGGCCCTGGCTGGTGAGGAGTTGTGCGAGTTTGCCGGTGGTGGTCGTTTTGCCGGTGCCGTTGACGCCGACCATCATGATGACTTCGGGTGGGCTGGCGGGATGACGGACAGGGACGGCGACGCGGTCGAGGACGGCCTTGAGCTCGGCGCGGAGGAGCGTCTTGAGCTCGGCACCGGACTCGATGCCCTGGCGCATGGCGCGTTGACGGAGGGTTTCGAGGATTTCGGCAGTGGTGGTGGTGCCGATGTCGGTGGTGAGCAGGACGGCCTCGAGGTCTTCGAGGGAGCTCTCGTCGACGGCGCGGGTGAGCGCGAGGACGGCTCCCATGCGGTCGTTGAGCGTGGTGCGGGTGCGGGCGACCGCGGAGCGCATGCGGTCGAGGAAGCCGCGCTTTTCGGGGGCTGTCTCCTCTGGTTCGGGCTCGGGTACAGATTCGCCGGAGTGGAAGAGGGAGGTGGGGGTCTTATCGCGTTTGCCGAAGAGGTTGAAGGCCATGCTGACTTTAGTTTAGCGGAGTTGGAGGCGGGAGGTTCAGGATGACGGTGAGCGAGGTGCGCGCTGGCGACTGCGGCGGCGTTGGCCCCTCTTGAGGAGTGTCTCCGGACAAGCTATCGTCCGAACCGCGATTGGGCGGATGGCGAGCTGAAGCAGAGGAATGTGGGTGAGGAGCAGCGTGCGAGCGTACAGGCTTTTCTCGCTTCTATCTTTGGTACGAACCGCGATGCCTGGGACGCTCGTATCCTGACGGAGCAGAGGGTGCAGACGTCGACGCAGCAGTACCGCGTGGCCGATCTTGCACCACTCCGTATCGAATCCAATTGTGCCGATTGTGCGGACTGCTCCGCCGCTTTGTTTTTGAATCCAGATACTGTCGCTAGTCGGCGAACGGCAGAAAGATGGAAAAGACGGTTCCGTGGCGGGTGGGTGACTGGCTTGTTTGGATGCTGAGGGCGGCGTGGTGCTTATCCAAAACACCCTTACTGACCCATAGACCGAGGCCGGTGCCGCGTGGGGCTTTGGTGGAGTGGAAGGGCTCGAAGAGGCGCGACTGCGTGAGTGCGTCCATGCCCGTTCCGTTGTCGGCGACGATGAGACGAATGCCTGCTGTTCCGGTGCTCGGGGAGACGGTGTCGCGGATGCGGACCTCGATGCGTGGAGACGGTGATGCAGCAAGGGCGTCGAAGGCGTTGCTGACCAGATTCGCGATGACCTGATGCATGTCGGCGCGGTAGCAGAGCAGCGTGCGTTTCTGACGGTCGCTTACGTTGACTGCGATCCTGCACTGTTCGAGGCGCACGCGGAAGAGCTCAAGAACCGATTCGACGAGTTCCCCGAGGCGCGTTGGTACGGGGCTCTCGGATTGACGATGGAAGCGCAGGGTCTGGCGGATGGTGTGGGAGACGCGGGCCAGTTCGTCGAGGGTCTGGGCGAGGTAGACATCTTTGAGTGGCTCGGTGGGGGCGGAACCGGCGAGGTGCAGCAGGTTCGTCATGGACTGAAGCGGATTATTAATCTCGTGGGCGACGGCCGAGGCGAGGCGTCCGACGACAGCGAGCTTTTCGACTGTGCGCATGGTCTCGGCGGCGCGGGCGTTAGCTTCAATGGTCCGGCGGAGCTCGAGCAAGGCCATGACCTGGCGGGCGAGGGACTCCAGTGCCTTGAGCTGGGCGTCCGTGAGGGTGCGGGGTTGGGTGTCGATGACGCAGACCGTGCCAAGGATGTGGCCGCCGGGCGCGATGATGGGGGCTCCGGCGTAGAAGCGGATGTTGGGGTCGCCGAGGACGAGGGGATTGTTCGCGAAACGCGGATCGAGACGGGCGTCTTCCACGATGAGGGGTTGCGCGGTGGGAATAGTGCAGGCGCAGAAGCTCTGATTGCGCGGTGTCTCGCTGACGCCGAGTCCAAGCTTTGATTTGAACCACTGACGGTCGCTGGCGACGAGCGAGACGAGAGAGATCGGTGTGCCGCAGATGAACGAGGCAAGTGCGGTGATGTCGTCGTAACCCTGCTCGGGGAGGGAATCCAGGATAGAGTACGCGTCGAGTGCGGCGAGGCGAGTCTCTTCGGAGAGGGGTGGGGTGGCGCCTCCTTTTTTTGTTTGATAGACGACAGACATCGTCTATCAGTTTCTCACGCGTATGGGCAAGAAAAGGAGCGGGTTACGAGAGTTATCCATGCCAGGAAACCGAAGGTGGGCAGGGAATCGCTTCTTTTTCCGTCTACTCTTCGCGTCCCGGACGGCTCATCAGGTCGTTCATGGCCTCGCGTGGCGGCTTTTCCTCGTAGAGGATCGCGTACATCTGCTCGGTGATGGGCATCTCTACGCCGTAGCGCTTGGCCAGGCCGAGCGCGGCGGTGGTGGAGCGGACGCCTTCCGCGACCTGACCGTTGAGGCCGACCATGATGCTGGTGAGCGAACGGCCCTGGCCGAGCTCGATGCCGACCGTGCGGTTGCGTGAGCGGGAGCCGGTGCAGGTGAGTACGAGATCGCCGATGCCGGAGAGTCCGGCGAGGGTCTGGCGGCGGCCTCCGCAGGCGACCGCGAGGCGCGTGATCTCCGCGATGCCGCGCGTGATGAGGGCGGCGGCGGAGTTGTTGCCGAGGTGCAGACCATGCACAACTCCGGCGGCGAGGGCGATGACGTTCTTCAGAGCGCCGCCGAGTTCGACGCCGGTGACGTCGTCGTTGGTGTAGATGCGGAGCGAGGGCGAGGTGAAATCGCGCTGGAGGCTCTGCGCGAGCGAGCTTTCGGTGGTGGCGATGACCACGGCCGAGGGCGCGCCCTGGGCAACTTCGTGCGCAAACGACGGGCCGGAGAGGGCGGCGAAGGGGTTCTTGACGATGGAGCCCACGACCTGCGACATGCGCAGGAAGGAGTTGTCTTCGATGCCCTTGCTGGCGCTCATGATGACCTGGTTGCGGGTCAGGATGGGCGCGATGTGGGTGATGGTCTCGCGGAGGTGCTGCGAGGGGGTGACGCAGAGGATGATGTCGGCCTCGAAGATGGCGGCGGGGAGGTCGTTGGTGACCTTGACGTCCGCTGGGAGGGTGAAGCCGGGCAGGTAGGGGAGGTTTTCCCCGGTGTCGGTGAGGTACTCGGCGAGCTTCTGCGAGTGGGCCCAGAGGCAGAGGTCGTGGCCTCCGCGGCGGGCGAGTGAGATGGCGAGGGCTGTGCCGTAAGCTCCGGCACCGAGAATGGCAATACGGCTCATGCGGGCGCCTTCCCTGGATCGTTGTTTTCGTTCGTCTTCTTGGAACCGAAACGGCTTTCTGTGCCGGCAAGGAGACGAGCGATGTTGGCGTGGTGTTTCACGATGACAAGAAGTGGAATAAAGATAAAGCCAAAAAGGACGATGCGCGACATATTGTGCGCGAAGTGGAGCATGAGAAGCGGAATTGCCGCGGCCGCGACGATGGAAGCGAGCGAGACGATGCGGGTAAGTCGTACGACGGCGAGGAAGATGACGAGGATGCAGAGCGCCGTCATGGGGCTGAGGGCGAGGAAGACGCCGAGGGCGCTTGCGACTCCCTTGCCTCCGCGAAAGCCGAGCCAGATAGGGAAGATGTGGCCAAGGATGGCGGCAACCGCAGCCATGGTGGCGAGATCCCAGTTGCCTGGGGCGATGTGTTGGGCGATCTTGACGGCCACGTAGGCCTTGCCGAGGTCGAGGAGAAGGGTGGCGATGCCGAGTCCCTTGGCACCGGAGCGGGCCACGTTGGTGGCACCGATGTTGCCGCTGCCTGTGGTGCGGATGTCTTCCTTGCGGAAGATGCGCACCAGAAGATACCCAAAGGGGATAGACCCGAGAAGGTAAGCGATCGAAATGGAGATGAGCCAGGGGTTCATGCGCTGCCCTGAGTGTACCAAGGAGGCAGGTTCAAAACTATGCGATATGGCACAGCGCTTTGTCCGGTGTTAGATGAGCGTTTGCCGGATCATCTCCAGCGCGTGCTGGCTGGCCCAGAGACGGATGCGGTCGCGGTCTCCGGCGATCTGGATCTCCTTGACCTGCGTCCCGGTGGGAGTGGCGACGGCGATGTAGATGAGACCAATGGGTTTGTCGGCGTCGAGACCGGTGCCTCCGCTGGGTCCTGCGAGCCCTGTGATGCCGACACCGAAGCTGGTGGAGGTGCGCTGGCGGATACCTTCGGCGAGAGCTCGGGCGACTTCGGCGCTGATGGAGCCGTGGGTTGCGAAGAGCTCGGGGGGCACGCCGCAGAAGGCGGTCTTCATGGCCTGGTTGTAGACGACCACACCCCCCGCGAAGGTGAGGGACGAGTTGGGGATTCCGGTGAGTCGCTCGGCGAGGAGGCCTCCGGTGCAGCTTTCGGCGGTGGAGAGCGTGAGTTGGCGCATGCCGAGGTGGAGGAGGACGATCTCCTCCAGGGATTCGCCGCCGGAGGAGAAGATGGCGTCGCCCATCTCCTGCTCGACGAGGGCGCTGAGTTCTTCGACGCGGGCCTGGGCCTCGGCGAGGGTGTCCTTGGCGCAGAGGAAGTGGAGCTGGATTTCAGCGTGACCGGCGAGGATGGTGGTCTCGACGTCGGTGAACTGCTTGTAGATGGGGGCGGTGCGGGCGTCGACCTGCGACTCCGGAATGAGGCCCATGCGGAGGGTGCGCTTGGCCAGGAAGCGCGGTGGGAGGTTGGGGGCGAGGATGGGGAGGACGACATCCTTGAACATGCCCTTGAGTTCGCGCGGCGGGCCGGGGAGGAGGATGACGATCTTGCGGACGCCGTTGCCGTCTTGATTGGGAACCACGGTGTCGATGTATTGTCCGGGGGCGCTGCCGTTGGCGTTGGCGAGGATGGTAGCGCCGTCGATGACGTCGGTCTGCTTGAGGTTGTTCTCGGGCATGGCCATGCGGCGGGCGGCGAAGCGCTTGGCGAGGTCGGTGAGGAGGGTGGGGTCGCGGTGGAGCTCGCGCCCGAGAGCGGTGGCGGCGGCCTCGCGGGTGAGGTCGTCCTCGGTGGGGCCGAGGCCTCCGGAGAAGAGGACGATGTCGGCGCGGGAGAGCGCGATGCGGGCGGCTCCGGTGAGGTGCTCGAGGGAGTCTCCGACGATGGTTTTGAAGGCGACGGTGACGCCGAGGTCGTTGAGCTGCTCGGTGAGGTAGAGGGAGTTGGTGTCCTGCCGGTAGGGCGTGAGCATCTCGGAGCCGGCGGCGATGATTTCAGCGATCATGGTTTGTTTGCTCTCGGTATGGTTGGATGCAGACGCGGCGGTTTAGAGGTTTATTGTATTTCGGGATGAGGGAGTCGCTAGAGATTTGGAAACCAGAATCTCAGAGCCTCCTCATTGATCCCATCCGAGCCTCTCCACCAAAGCACGGGATAGTTCCAGTCGTTCTTTTTGTCCGGCTGCTTGCGCTCCGCGCTTTTGGGGTAGGTGGAGAAGAAATTCGGTAATCCCATTGGCACCAGCACCCCAGACAACCCCAGAATGTCAATCACAGTGCGGCGTTCCGACTGATTTGAGGCGAAGATGCCTTTGATCGCTTTCTCAAGATCGTTGGGGCGGCCATGTGGACTGAGCGTAGAAACCCTATCAAGGAGTTGCCTCAAATGCGAACGATCTTCTTGGGTCGCTTCTGGAACTTGTAGGGATGAAAACCATTCAAGGTCCAGCCCCGCATAGAGCGGCTGAGTGTGGCGCACGCCACCCCACTTCAAACGTTCGAAGTTCAAGATGTTGATATCGGTTTGGCGGGATTCCAGATAGTCTCCGCAGATGGCACAATCGATCCTGCCTCGAGCTTGAGTGTACGGATGAGGCTCCAAACGGAGAATCGCGCTGTAGCTTCCCAGTGCAGAGCGCAGATCCATGCGACGGCTCGAAAGGCTGGATAGAAATGCATTTGCGACGGCGTCAGGGTGGATGCGCTCTCGCATCGCAAGTGCTCGAGAGACAGATTGGTGATGGGTACTATCAAGCGGTTCGAACATGACACCCGCCAGCTTCGCATATTCAAGTTCCGAAGGAACGATCTCCCCTTTGATCCATCCCTGCGGAGACCAGTACTTACGGAACAGACTCTTCACGGCGACGGAATCAATCGGATTGGGCTGGCTGAAATTCACGCTCTTAGACTACGGTAGCCAACCTCGTGTCAAGGCGTTAAAGTGTCTGCCTATGCGTAGAGTTTTTTTCCTTGTCCTCTTCCTTTCGGCGAATCTGGTGCTGCATGCCCAGGACTATCCGCTCACGCTTTCTTCCATGCCACTCCACGATCCATTCATCCTCGCGGATGGTGCTTCGAAGACGTACTTCCTCTATACCTCGAACGTCCCATCGCTTACGGGAGAGAAGCGGCGGGGCACGATGGCGTATACGAGCAAGGACCTCAAGCACTGGAGCAAACCGTCTGTTGTCTTCACGCCTCCGGAGGAGTTCTGGGCGCACGATGGGGCGTGGGCGCCTGAGGTGCATGCTTATCACGGCCACTTTTACCTCTTCACCACGCTGCACAACACGACCAGGACGATTCCGCAACCGTCGCCGCTGGGGCACGCGACGTATGTGCGCGGCACGCTGATCGCGAGGGCGGATCGGCCCGGCGGACCCTTCATTCCGCTGAAGCAGGACGGGCCGGTTCCGCCGGCGGACTTCATGACGTTGGACGGGACACTGTATGTCGACCGGGCTGATCAGCCGTGGATGGTGTACGCGCATGAGTGGCTGCAGAAGATCGACGGTACTATCGAGGCGGTGCCGTTGCAGGCGGATCTGAGCGAGGCATCCGGGCCGCCCATCCATCTGTTCAAGGGCTCGGATGCTCCGTGGGTGAATGCGGAGGTCATTCCCAGTACGCGGGGTTCCATCTATGTGACGGATGGGCCGGAACTCTTTCGTACCAAGGACGGTCATCTGCTCATGCTGTGGTCGAGCTATGAGCATGCGCATGGGGCGACGGATGCCGGGAGCAGCTATGTGCAGACCATCGCGCGGTCACGCTCCGGCGAGATTCAGGGGCCTTGGGAGCAGCTTGCGCCGCTGGTCCATGAAGACAGTGGGCATGGGATGCTCTTTCACAGCTTCGATGGGCGGTTGATGCTTGTGCTGCATCGTCCGTTCAAGAACGCTCGGGGGAAGATCTATGAGATGCGGGATGCTGGGGACCATCTTGAGATTGTGCGGGAACGGATTGATTTGGATGAGGACGGGAGATAGAGCAGCACTGCCGGTACATTCAAAGCCATTCTTCCGCAATGGAGTGTTTGCGGAAACAGCCGGACCGAATTTGCCGAGAACGGGACTTTCGGGGAAATCTCACCAGAGATTGAGGTTTTTCAGCTCAGATCGAGGAATCAGCGTGACAGCCTGCGCGATCAAGAAGCACTCGCACCCGTATGAAGGATTGATTTCGAGTGCCACCCGATTCTCTGTTCTTAGCCGCTCAAGCTTATCAACTGCCAGCTTCTCTCCGTCGGGACTTGCAGCGAATCCATAGACGTCCACGTCGCTTCTGGTCAGGTCCTCTCCTTGACGCATAACAATGTCGAAGATGACGTTGCCCTGAAGAAGGCTGTCCACCCGCATCCTTGTCACATCGTTCGCGACCAACGCGAATGACTCGTTGCTTGCGGTCCTGATGAAGATGATCACCTGCGGTTCACGGATCAGGAGGCCATCTACGAACCCATCATGGAACTTGCTGTCGTAAGCGTTCATTCTCTAAATCGTCGCATAGAGCTTCACAGGTGAATGAATGGCATTCCTCGAAAACTGTGTTTGCGGCAACTTCAATCGCCAACTCCTGCGAAAATGAGTGGAATGCGTAAATCGCTTTTAGCTCTCGCTGTCGCGGCATTCGGGATTGGGACGTCGGAGTTCGTCATCATGGGCCTTCTGCCGGATCTGGCGAAGAGCTTTTCGGTGAGCATCCCCAAGGCCGGTGTGCTGGTCTCCGCGTACGCGCTCAGCGTGACGTTTGGGTCGCCGCTCATCGCCCTGCTGCTGGCGCGCACGGAGCGGAAGCGTGCCTTGCTGATCCTGATGGGGATCTTTGTGGCGGGCAACCTGCTCTGCGCCCTGGCCCCCACCTATGAACTGCTGCTCGGTGCGCGTGTGCTGACGGCGTTGTGTCATGGCGCATTCTTCGGGATCGGCAGTGTCGTCGCGACGAATATTGTGCCCTACAACCAGCGCACCCAGGCGGTGACGTTGATGTTCAGCGGCCTGACGATCGCCAATGTGCTGGGGGTGCCGGCCGGCACTGCGCTGGGGCAGGCGTTCGGATGGCGCGCGGCGTTTCTGGCGCTGATCCCGGTGGGTTTGATCGCGCTGGCTGCACTCTACCGTATGGTACCGGAGCAGCCCGCGGAGGCGATTGCGCTGAAGCATGAGTTTCGTGCGGTGGTGCGTCCTCAGGTGCAACTGGTGCTGAGCCTCAGCACGATCTCATCGGTCGCGCTGTTCTGCGTGTTTACGTATATCGCTCCGATGCTTGAAGTGGTGACGCATCTTTCGCCGCACGCCGTGACGTGGGTGCTGGTGCTGTTTGGCGTCAGCATTACGGTGGGGAATCTTGTCGGGGGGAGGCTTGGGGACTGGAGGCCGATGCCCCTGGTGCTGAGTGGTCTGGTGCTGTTGATCGCTCTCTTCCTGGCGATGCCCCTGGCGATGCCACATGTGGTGCCTGCGGTGGTGCTGGTGTTTGTGTGGGGGCTGATCCACTTTGGTGCGATCGCTCCGTTGCAGTCGCGAATCGTGGAGCAGGCCAAGGGTGCGCCGAACCTTGCTTCGACGCTCAATCAGGGGGCGTTCAATCTGGGGAATGCGCTTGGGGCGAGTCTTGGGGGGCTGGTGCTGACGGCTGGATACGGGTATCTGAAGCTTCCGTTCGCGAGTGCAGCGGTGGCGACGGTGTGTCTGGTGGTGGCTGTGGTGACGGTCTGGGTGGAGAAGAGGGACCAGGGGCAGTTGCTCACAGCCCCGGCTACGGACCCTCGCTGAATCATCCGGAGCACGATCCGCTCTTTCCCGCCAAACACCTGCTTCCATAACGTGGTGGTCCGCGCGGCGGGGTTGGTGCGAGCGAGATTACGTTGGTGTTGGCTGCGCGGCATCAAAACCCGCGTGGGTTTATGCAGTGTTCGCCGTTGCGGATGGCCGTAACAGGTATCATCGCCTTACCTGTGTCCTCCCCCATGGACTACCACACGCTGTTTGTCACGAGTCTGGTCTCACGCATCCTTGCGGTGATCGTTTTGTCCGGACTGGCGTTTGCCAACCGCACATTGCTTGGTCTGCGCTGGTTCTCACTCGCCCTTCTCCTGTGGGTGGTGCGTACTGCGATCGAGATGCTTCGCGGGCAGGCGCCGCTGGCCGTGACAATACCGCTTTGCACCTATGGCGCGAACGCGATCGCCTCATTTGTCTACCTGGCCATGTTCCTGGGCTTCCGCTGGTTCCTTCTTCGGACTGGGCCTCGCGGCAGGCTGGTTCCTGCGCTGGTGCTGGTGAGCATGACGCTGTATCCATCGGAGATCTTCTTCGGGCTATGGACCAGGTATCCCGTTGGGACGCTGCCTGCGCTGATCGCCGGTTTTGCTTCCGTGCATCTGCTGCTCACACGTGCGCGCCAGCCGTTCGTCGTTGTGGCTCGGGTGACGGCGTTTTTCTTTGCGCTCTTTCTTGTCTTTACCGGCTACCGGACGGTCGTGCTGACCCACAATATCGCAGCCCGCGGGCTTAGGGTTGGGGCATGGCCGGATCCACAGATCCTGGTCACCATGCTCGTATTGATGATCCTCGACTTCTGCTTCGTCGCGTCGTTTATCTGGTTTTACGTGGTGGAGACACAGTTCGCGCTGCGACAGCAGACTCGTACGGACGGCCTTACGGGCGCGTTGAACGGACGCGCGCTGGAGGTCGAAGCGGAGCGGGAGATGGCACGCTGCCGCCGCAACGGCGGTGCGCTCTCGTTGATCGTGCTGGATATCGACTATTTCAAGCAGTTGAATGACGCCCGGGGTCACGATGCCGGTGACGTCGCGTTGCGTTCTCTGGTCTGCCTGCTCCATGAAGAGCTGCGGCTGCATGATCTCGTCGCCCGGACGGGAGGCGAGGAGTTCCTGATCCTCCTGCCGGAGACCTCGTTGGCGGCGGCGCGTGTGCTGGCCGCGAGAATCCGTCTGCGGATCGAACAAAGCAGCTTCGGCTACGACGATGGTCTGCCGATCTGCATCACCGCCAGTCTGGGGCTCGCGGAACTGGCTGCGGGGGGGAACGACACGTGGCTTGCGCTGCGGCGTCGCGGTGACGCAGCGATGTATGCCGCCAAGCGTCTTGGCCGGAACCGCGTGGTGGAGCAGACCGAGGCGTCGCCTGTCCTGCTGTTTGATCCGGGCGAACGGTAGCCTAGATCAGCGGGCGTCCGTGGATGCCGATATCGAGGTGGTAGATGGCGTCTCGGGTGGCGAGGGCGCAGGCTCCGTGCTGGAGGAAGCACAGGCCGACGAGGTTGTTGCCCGAGACCGCGAGGGAGGCTTTGCCCTCGGGCGTGATCTGCACGATGCCACGCTGTCCGTGGAGGGATGCGGCGACGTAGAGGTTGTCTTCGATGTCGAAGGCCATGCCCTGTGCGCGGCCCAGGCCGCTGTAGAAGATCGATGCGTTGCCGTCGCGGTCGATGGCATGGATCGACTGGCTGGAGTTGGTGGTGGGGCCGGTGACGAAGAGGGTGCCGGCATCGTTGAAGGCAAGGTGATAGGCGGCGATCGATGGTTCGAGTGTGGCGAAGACGAAGATCTCGCGGGCTTCGCGCGTGTAGGCGGGCGAGATTTTGAAGATGGTCCCGGACCGGTCCCCGACGAAGAGGTTTCCCTCGGGGTCGAAGGCGATGCCGGTGGCGATGCCCATACCTTCGGCGTAGACGCTGAGGTCGCCGGAAGGCGTGATGCGGTAGATGGTGCCATCGGCACGGGAGCTGGCATAGAGATTGCCCTGCGGATCGAAGGCGAGGCCGGTGGGGTTGAGCAGGTTACGCGTGAAGGGGCGCATGACGAACTCGCCCTCGGGCGTGTGGGGCTCGATGCGGTAGATGGATACGGGGACCTGCTGGCCGCGGGATCCGGAGAGTGTGGCGAAGATGGCTCCGTCGGGCGCTACGGCTGGGTTGGCGACGGGGTGCAGGTCTTCGGCGATGAGGGTCGCAACGCTGAGAGGCAGGGCGTTCGAGGATGCGTGCGTGCGGTGCACGATGAGGTCGCCCTCGGGCGATTCCGGCACGCGGATGGTGAGGCGTGTGGGGCGCGAGAGAAGGATCGGGGCGGTGATGTCGTTCAGGGTAACGTGCGGCTGCTCGGCGGGATCGCCGTAGGGGCCGAGGTTCGTGCCGTGCACCTCGACCTCGCCGCCGGGCATGGCCGCGGGCGGAGAGAGGTGCGTGAGGTGCGGAGTCGCCGTTTCGTTTGCCGGTTTGCCGAAGGTGAAGAGTGGGGCCATGAAGTCTCAGAGTATGGTCAGCGGGTTGAGGATGCAAATGGCTAGTGGGTGAAGTGAGCGATCGCTTGCGCACAGACCAGCGCAAGGACACCTGCGGCTACGTCGTCGAGCATGATGCCGGTTCCGGTAGGGAGGCGTTCGAGCTGCCGGACGGGCGGCGGCTTGAGGATGTCGAAGAGGCGAAAAAGCAGAAGCGAGAGGATGGCGTGGGGCCAGTCGGGGGTGACGGCGATGAGCGCGATGAGCTGTCCGGCGACCTCGTCGATGACGACGTGCCCGGGATCTTCGCGACCGGACTCACGGGCGACGATGGTGGCGGCCGGTATGCCGATGAGCGTCGCGACCAGAGCTGCAATGGCGGTCCACAGGGCGAGGTGTGCCGGCTGGAAGAGATGCGCGGCGAGGAACCAGAGGACAAGTGCGGCGACGGAGCCGTACGTGCCGGGGCCGGGCTTCATCAAACCTGCGCCGAAGAAGGTGCCGACAGCCCACGCCCAGTGCGTGCGCTGCTTTGGAAAGGACGTCATGGGGACTTGCTTTTGGTGTCCCATTTAGTCTTCTTCGTCGCGTCGACGGTGGGGCATGCCCTGATCGAGGCCTTCCAGTACCTCGGGGTCTAGGATCGGCGAACTGATCTTGTAGTCGCCGGAGGCCCACTTGCCCAGGTCGAGGATGCGGCAGCGGTCGGAGCAGAATGGGAAGTCTTCGCATTCGGCGAGGACGACCTTGCGGCAGGTGGGGCAGAAGAGCGCTTTGGGTGCGGTAGCCATGCTTTTCTATTCTAAAACGTCGTGCTGCCGGACGAGTCCGTGCAGGGGCTGTTAACGCTTTGCCTCGGTGTGCGTTGTATCGGGTAGACAGCACAACCGAGGGGGAACGATGAGGAAGATTTTGTTGGGAACAGTTCTGGCGCTGGGGTTAGGGGTGGGGGTGGCACAGCCGAAGGCGGCTCCAGTGCCTGTGGCGGTGATTTCGCAGGACCAGATGGCGGATACACAATCGGCTTTGATCAAGCTGTTGCGGATGAGTCCCATGTTGACGGAGGTGGTAGAGCGCGACCCCTCTCTTTTGGCCGATCAGGCCTACGTCAGCCGCACGAATCCGCAGCTGGCGGACTTTCTTACGCAGCATCCGGAGGTGGCACGGAACCCGGAGTTTTATCTCTTCAATGGCATTGAAGGGCGAGCAGGGCATCGGCATGAGGTGCTCGATCGCAAGATCTGGCCGGAGCTTGACAGTCGTCCGGAGAGCCCTATGGCGCTCATGGTTTCGCAGTCGCTGGTTCCGTTCATGGTCTTCCTTTGTATCCTCGCCGCTCTGATCTGGCTGCTGCGGGTCTTTATGGAGAATCGGCGCTGGAATCGTGCCATCAAGCTCCAGGTGGATGCGCACGGCAAGCTGATCGAGCGGTTCTCGTCGAACCAGGAGCTGCTGGTCTACATGGAGACGGATGCAGGCAAGAAGTTTCTGGAAGCGGGCCCGGTGCCGGTGGACTTTGGACAGACGCAGAGGATTCCGAGTGCCGTGGGTCGTGTGCTGACTCCGCTGCAGATTGGCGTGGTGATGACGCTGCTTGGGGCGGGCTTCCTGATGCTGCGCAACAGCGTGCGTAACGGGCATCCAGTGTTTCTGGTGGCTGGAATCGTGGTGCTGATGCCTGGACTGGGATTTATCATCTCGGCTGGGTTGACATGGCTTCTGGCGGGGCGGCTGGGGATGATTCCCAGCGCCTCCAACACGCAGGACCGGATGTGAGGCGGGTACGCGATGACGTGGCAGGAGGCAATCCCCAAAATCCGGCAGGGCGCGCAGACGCCGGCGGCGTGTGAGGCCAGCATGGATCATGACGCGTTCGCCCTGTTCTACGAGCGGTCGTCGCGGCCTCTGTGGGCCTATCTGGCCCGGGTCTCCGGCGATCGCAGCCTGGCCGACGACCTCATGCAGGAGAGCTACGTGAGGTTTCTCGGCGCAAAGATTCCCGACGGCGACGTCGCGGCGCGGAAGTATCTTTTCCGCATCGCGTCGAACTTGCTGAAGGATTACTGGCGCAGGCCACGTGCGAGTTCGCTCGACGATATGGCCGAGGAGTTCTTCGCGGCGGCGGATGTTTCCTGCCAGAGCGACAGCGCCGCGCTGTTGGGGCCGTCGCTGAATCGGATGTCTCCACGGGAGCGGCAGTTGCTGTGGCTGGCGCATGCCGAGGAGTACACGCACAAAGAGATTGCCGAGGTGATGGGTCTGGCTTCGGCGAGTGTACGGATTATGCTGTTCCGCGCGCGGCACAAGATTGCGAAGGCGCTGCGGGAGAGGGGGATCGATGCGGTGTGAACGCGAGCATGAAGTCAAGGATCTGCTGGGGCGCGGGCATTGGCCGCAGGCCTCGGGTGAGGAACTGCGGGTGCACGTCGCGGGATGCGGGAAGTGCGGCGATCTGGTGATGGTGTCGCAGGCCTTTCGTGGAGCCCGCGCAACGGCGATGCAGTCTGCACCGGCAATGGCTCCGGGGTTGATCTGGTGGAGGGCACAGGTGCGGCGCAGGCAGTCCGCGTTGGAGCAGATTGCGCGTCCGGTGTGGGGTGCGCAGATCTTTGCCCTGGCGGTGACCGTGCTGTTGGGTGTGGGGCTTGTGGTGGTCGAGACCAGGCGCGGATTCGATTGGCAGAAGGGTGCGCAGGCGTTGCATCTGGAAGCCCTGCTGCCTATGGGCGGCGACGGCCTGGAGATGGTTCTGCTGGCGGCTTGCGTCGGCTTGGTCGCGGTGCTTGGAGGCGTGGTGGTCTATCTGGGGATGGAGCGGCGCTAGGTTCCCTCGTCTAGGCGAGAGCGGGCTTCGTGAGGGAAGGGGGCGTGATCGTGTAGAGAACAGCGTCGCTGCGTTTTCCGTCTGTCTGTTGGTTGGGTGGCGTGCCGATTCCCTCGACGATGCCGTCCCAGCGGAGAATCTCGCCGTTGGGGGAGAAGTGCAGGGGGAGTGTTGTTGGCGGTTGCTCGAAGGGCGTTTTGTATTCCATGACATCCACCACGGCGACAGAGATGCCGATGACCTCGCCGGCTTCGTCCCGTACGGGTTGACAGGATAGAAGGAGGTATTTTTCGGTCTCACTGGGGCCGGTGGCGGGTTGGATGATGGCGATCCTGGCGACGGCTTCACCCTTGAGGGAGCGGAGCAGAGATGGCTCGACGAACTCGAAGAGTTGCGGCACGACTTCCTGCATGGTGCGCCCGAGATGGGCGGCGACGCTGATGTTGTGGATGGCGGCGAGACGATGGTTAAGATTCACGTAGCGGAGGTTGCGATCGAGGAAGCACAGACCGACAGGCGCGCCCTCGTAGATAGCCTGGAGTTGCGCGAGGTGCTCGTTCGGCAGGGCCTCGAGGCTGGAGACCGACAATCCATCGCCGCACGGTGTGGGAGCCGCGGCGGTAGGGCGCGGTGGAGCGGCGAGGGCGCTCGAGAGGTCGAGGGCCTGGACCGGCTTTCCGTAGAGCCAGCCCTGCCCGACCTCGCAGCCAAGGCAGAGAAGCATGGCGGCCTGCTCCTCGGTCTCGATTCCTTCCGCGATGGTCTTTAGCCCGAGCGAGTGGCCGAGACCGATGACAGCGGCGACGATCTTACGGCTCTCCCGCCGGCTCGCCATGGAAGCGACGAAGCTGCGGTCGATCTTGAGCTCATCGAAGGGCAGAGCCTGAAGGTGGCTCAGGCTGGAGTAGCCGGTTCCGAAGTCGTCGAGTGCGAGACGGCAACCGAGGCTCTTGAGGTCGAGGGCGATCTCCCTGGCACAGCCGAGATCGTCCAGCAGTGCGCTTTCGGTGATCTCGACGACGAGATGGTGCAGCGAGTATCCCGTTTGCTCGGCCATGCGAAAGATATGGTCGGGCAGGGAACGGTTCTGAAACTGGATGGGAGAGAGGTTGACCGAGAGCGTGTGCGGCGTCTCGATGCTCTTGGCTGCCTGAAATGCCGCGAGAAAGATCTGATCCATGACCTCGTCGATGAGGTCATGCTCCTCGGCAAGCGAGATGAAGTTCGACGGCAGAATGAGACCGTGAACGGGGTGATTCCAGCGGGCGAGCATCTCAAATCCGGTGAGAAGTCCGGAACGAATTTCGACCAAAGGTTGGAAGCAGGGAACAAGCTGCCTCTTCTCGATCGCTTCTACGACATCCTGCAGCTTAGCGATCATGGTGAAGACTCTACACGTCGTCCATGCGGCGCTGTGTCGGGTGGAATACAAAGGGGGAAATTTAACGATATTTCTTCGCGAGGGGTGGGAAAATCGTGCATTCCCTGGCCAATCAGGTGTTGCATCCAGCTGCGTTCGAAATATTCATTCCGGATGTACTCCCGCCGTGC
The DNA here is from genome assembly GCF_900114625.1 of Granulicella pectinivorans. NCBI lineage: Bacteria > Pseudomonadati > Acidobacteriota > Terriglobia > Terriglobales > Acidobacteriaceae > Granulicella > Granulicella pectinivorans. The sequence goes on along the minus strand of NZ_FOZL01000002.1, from coordinate 226,825 downwards.
GGGTTCGCGTCTATCTCGATGTTCAGGGGCCCTCCAGAAGTTCTTCCATCACAATGAGATAGGAGTTACGCGCCATGACTGTGTTCTCCAGGCGTCTGCTCGCGGCTGTGTCCGCGATCGCGATCCTTCCTGCGCTCTGTTCGCTCTCCGGATGCGGCAGCGCGTCAGCGACGACCACCACAAGCACCACCACCGGCAACAATACGTCCACCGGCTATGACGCTGTTTACAAGGCGACGAACTGGGGATCGAATGTGACGGCGACGTTCCCCACTACCTGCACCATGACGCTGAAGACGACCGGTGTTCCGGCTTATCATGCGGCGTACTATCTGGCTCCGGTGACGGGGACCGGGACCGTGGTGGCGACGACGCCGAGCGGGCTGAAGCTTGGCGTGATTGCATACACTTCGATCGCGAACGCGCTCGGCGGCTCGTCGACGACGTACAACATCTGTCCGTCGAAGGCTGCGACGACCACCGCGACGAACATGGGCTCGATCGGGATGATGATCTCGGGCGTGGCCATGTTCAATGCGTACGAGGCGACGGGGACGGTGGCGGTCTCGGACAACGTTTCCTATACGTTCACCGATACGTCCGGGAACTCGCAGACGGCTTCGTTCCTCGACGATTGCAGCGGGCACTCGAATGGCGGAGCCTCGGCATCGGCGACCTGGCATTACCATGCGGTGCCCACGTGCGTCACCTCGCTGGTGGATACGGCGACGGGTCCTTCGCACCTGATCGGGATTGCGATGGATGGGTTCCCCATCTATGGAGGCCGCGACATCAACGGCGCTGTGATTGATGTGTCGAAGCTCGATGCATGCAATGGGATTACAAGCGCTACGCCGGAGTTTCCGGATGGCAAGTATCACTATGTGCTGCCCATTGGCGTAACGACGAAGCAGTCTTCGCTGGGTTGCTACGCGGGCTCCGTGACGGTGACGCAGGTGGCGATCGCCGAGCGGGCGAAGTGCGATATGAAGAACATGAAGGCGACGAAGGGCATGTAGAAGAATCCCGCTCCGGCGGCACGGCGGACCTGCTAAGCTGCCGGAATGCGCCCCTCTCCTTCGCTTGCCGCCCTTGTGTTTGTCGCCGGTCTATCGTTTCATTCAGCGTTTGCCCAGACAGTGGCCGACCGCATCGCCGCGCAGAACGCCCTCTTTGAGGAGCAGTACGAGACTGGGCTGAAGAACAGTCCGCAGAGGGCTACGGCGTTTGGAGACTATCGCTACAACGATCAGCTTGCCGATGAGTCGCTGGCCGCGATCGCGCGCAACGAGGCCACGAACGAGGGCTTCCTGAAGCGGCTGGCGGAGATTTCGACCGATGGCTTTCCAGAGCAGGACCGGCTCTCGCACGACCTGATGCTGCGTTCGCTTGACCAGCGCAAGGCGGACTACGGCTTCAAGGAGTATGAGATGCCGGTGTCGCAGATGGATGGGCCGCATACCGGTCTTGCGGATCTTCCGCTGGCTGTGCCGCTCGATTCCGTGAAGCATTACGAGGACTACATTGCACGTCTGCACCAGATTCCACGGGTGTTTCTGCAGACCGAAGAGGTGATGAAGGCGGGCATGAAGGATGGCCTGATGCCGGTGAAATTTCTACTGGAGAAGGTGCCGGCGCAGTGCGAGGGCGTGATCGCCGCCGACCCGTTTCTGATTCCGACGAAGAAGTTTCCGGCAAGCATCCCGGCTGCCGATCAGGCCCGGCTGACGAAGCAGATCACCGACACGGTGAACGCCGAGGTCTTGCCCGCGTATCAGCAGTTTGAGACGTTCGTTGCGAAGGAGTACGCGCCACACGGGCGCACGACACTTGCCGCGAGTTCGCTGCCCGATGGCGACCGTCGCTACCGCAACAACATCAGGAGCCGTACGTCAGTGAGCAACATGACGCCCGACCAGATTCATCAGCTTGGTCTGAGCGAGATCAAGCGCATCGAGGCGGAGATGCTGGCAATCGCGAAGAAGGAGGGTTTTGCCGATCTGGCGAGCTTTCGCGCTTCGCTGAAGACGAACCCGAAGTACAAGCCGACGTCGTCCGAACAGATCCTCGACGACTACCGCAAGTACATTGCGCAGATGCAGCCGAAGTTGCCTGAGCTGTTCACGAACATTCCCGGTTCGCCGGTGACCGTCGAAGCCATCCCCGCATTCCAGGCGGCTATGGCAACGCACTACCAGACGGGAACGCCGGATGGCAAGAGGCCGGGACGCGTGAGCGTGGCCACCTCCAACTTTGCGGAACGAACGCTGATCGACGATGAGGCGACGGCGTATCACGAGGGTATCCCTGGGCACCATATGCAGCTCTCCGTGGCGCAGCAACTCAAGGGATTGCCGAAGTTCCGGCTGCATGCGGCGAACTCGGGCTATATCGAGGGATGGGCGTTGTATGCGGAGCAGCTTGGCAAGGAGGTCGGTTTCTATAACGATCCGGTGAGCGATTATGGACGGCTTTCCAGCGAGCTGTTTCGCGCGGTGCGGCTTGTCGTCGATACAGGGATCCACTCGAAGGGATGGACGCGGGATCAGGTGGTCGCGTTCTTCCGTGAGTCGCAGGCGGTGGATGAGCCGACGATCCAGTCGGAGACGGATCGCTACATCGCATGGCCGGGGCAGGCGCTCTCGTACAAGCTGGGGCAGTTGAAGTTTCGCGAGCTGCGCGAGAGAGCGAAGAAGGAGCTCGGCCCGAAGTTCGACATACGCACGTTCCACGACGAGATGCTGAACGGCGGCGTGCTTCCGCTAGATATGCTCGATGCGCGGACGAATGCATGGATTGCTGCGCAGAAGGAGCGAGGCTACCGATGAGCGGCTATGCCGCTGCCGATCGACAACTCCGCCTCGTTCTGGGTTGCCTGTTCGCGGATGTCGATGTCTTCGACGGTGCCGTACCAGCGAACGATCGCGCCATCCTTGTCGAGGCTCGGTGAGCCTTTCGCGCGCATCCAGCGCCATCCCCCGCTGGCCTGCTTGACGCGATAGCGGATATCGATGGGAACGCCGCTGACAAGGGCGGTACGCAGCACGCGGAGTGCGGGGCCGATGTCTTCGGCGTGGACGTCTTCGAGCCAGGCAAGGTAGGTCGTGGGCTCTTTGTGCGTGGGGTTGGCGCGGACCCAGCGGGTGCTGACCTGAAGGCTGTCGCCGGCGGCGTCCATGGTCCAGGAGATCTGGTTGTTGAGCGCTTCAAGGTGCTTGTCGTGATCGTCGCGTTCCACGAGCGCCTCTTCGGACCGCTTGTGCTCGGTGACGTCGACGACGGCGACCGAGGCGCCAATGACCTCACCGCCTTCATCCCATGCGGGCTGGAAAGAGCAGAGAAGCATGCTGTCGAGCTGGTCCGGACCGCTTGAAGGCAGCGCGATCTCCACGCCGGAGAGGGCCTCTCCATCGAGAGCGCGCCGGAGGTATGGTTCGAAGCTCCCGAAGCGCTCGGGGTTGGATTGCTGGATCGTCTTGCCAAGATAGGTCGTCACGCCCTGTCCGCTGAAGGCCGCAAGACGTGCGTTGACGCTGACGAAGCGCATGTTGCAGTCGAGGAAGCAGAGGCCGACGGGCGCTCCATCGTAGATGGCTTCGAGCTGCGCGAGGCGCTGCGTGGGAAGGGCTTCGAGGCTTGAAATATTCCACGACTTGACGGTTGCATCGACGGAGCTGGAGATATGCGAGGTGCTCATCATGGTGGGAATCTGGGCGGCGGGTGCCGGTTTGCCGTAGAGGTATCCCTGACCGAGCTCGCAGCCTAGCGAAAGCAGCATGTCGGCCTGCTCCTCGGTTTCGATGCCTTCTCCGACTGTGATGAGTCCGAGCGAGTGACCGAGACCGACGATGGCAGCGACGATCTTGCGGCTCTCCCTCGTGGTCGTCATCTTCGAGACGAAGCTGCGATCGATCTTGAGCTCATCGAACGGAAGTGCCTGGAGGTGAGCGAGCGAGGAGTAGCCGGTGCCGAAGTCGTCGAGGGCGAGGCGGCAGCCGAGATCTTTCAGCCTGCGCGCCATGGCTTTGGCGCTGTCGAGGTCATCGAGGAGAGCACTCTCGGTGATCTCAATGTAGACGCGGTCCATCGGGAAGCTGGCGGAGGTGGCGAGGTTGGCGATGTGGCTGGGTACGTTGGGATCTTGTAACTGCGCCGGTGACAAATTGACGGCGAGGAAGAGCGGCGCGGGAAGATCGGGGGCGCAGTGGAAGGCTTTGCTGGAGACCTGATCGGTCAGATCTCCGATCAGGCCGTAGGCCTCGGCAATGGCGATGAAGTTCTCTGGGAGTACGGCACCGATCTCAGGATGCTGCCAGCGGGCAAGAACCTCAAAGCCGACCAGAGCGCCCGTATGCAGCGAGACAATTGGCTGGAAGTTGGGAACGATCTGGTTGTTTTGCAGCGCTGTGCGAACATCGCTCACTTGGACAGACATGCACAGACTGTATGCCACGTGGGATGTCGTGTCTACGACATTAGTGACAGCGAGCTATACAGCACATCAAATGTTGTGCACGGCCATCGTGGCGTGACGCGGTCAACAAATACATGGAAAAATGCAGCCACGGGAGTCTGAATGTCCGGGCTGCATTCTTCCGGGACGGCTAGTCCAGAATGCGGGCGACGACATCGTAGTCGTGTGATTCGGTGATTTCGGCACGATAGAACGTGCCGGGAACCAGAGCCTCATGCGGACCGAAGTCGTTGATGAAGACCTTGCCGTCGATCTCAGGGGCGTGAAGCGGCGTGCGGCCCTCCCACAGGAGATCGGTCTCCTCCGATGGGCCTTCGACGAGCAGGTCGATCTCGCGGCCGATCCAGGCCTGCTTGGCCTGCGTGCTGATCTTCTGCTGAAGCTTCATCAGTTTGCGGCGTCGCGCCTCGATGGTGCGCTTGGGAACCTTGAGTTCGGCGGCGAGTTCAAAGGCCTTCGCGCCTTCTTCGTCCGAGTACGTGAACACGCCGAGCCAGTCGATCTTCGCGGCGACGATAAAGGCCTCGAGCTCCTTATAGTCGGCCTCGGTCTCGGATGGGAAGCCCACGATGAAGCTGGTGCGGATGACGATGCCGGGCACGATGCGGCGGGCCTTCGCGATGAGGTCGAGGAAGATGCCCGCGTTGCCGCCGCGCTTCATCGTCTTCAGTACCGAGGCGCTCGCGTGCTGCAGGGGAACGTCGAGATACTTGGCAATCGTGTCGTGCTTCGCCATCGTTTCGAGCAGGCGCGTGGTGACCTTGTTCGGATAGGTGTAGAGGAAGCGCAGCCAGCGCAGGCCTGGCAGTACGGCAAGCGCGTCGAGAAGCTGTGCGAGGCCTTCCTTCAGACCGAGGTCTTCGCCGTAGCACGTGGTGTCCTGCCCGATGAGGGTGATCTCGCGAACGCCCTGGGCGATGAGGTTCTGGGCCTCGGCGATGATCGATCCCATGCGACGTGAGCGAAACTTGCCGCGCAGTTGTGGAATGATGCAGAAGCTGCACGGATGATCGCAGCCTTCGGCGATCTTGATGTACGCCGAGGCGCGCGGCGTGGTCAGGATGCGCGGCGTGGCATCGGAGTAGAGGTAGTCGGGCAGCGCGGCGATGGCGCCATCCCAACTCTCGCGGGAGAAGCGACCGGACTGCTCACGGGCGTCGCCTTCTGGGCGGCTGGTGGCTCCGGCAGGCTTGTCGGAGTGGGAGACGTGATCGACATGCTGGCCCGGGTGGTTCAGCGGAGCGGTTCCAGCGGTTGTGCCTGTTTCGGCGAGCGATTGTGCAATGCGGAGCTGCGGTGCGATCTCGGCGTCGTGCTCCGGATCGGCCAGCGGTCGCGAGTGCTGCGAGACAGCCGACGGAGCGCGGGAAACCAGGCCCGCGGAGAGGTTCTCGATCTCTACCTGCGTGTGATCGACAGGCGGATGCGCGATCAGCTCAAGGTCCGGCTGGGTCTGCGCTGCGATACTTGGCTGCCCGAAGTCCTGCGGCAGAATCTGGAAGGGCGAGTGGTTCGGCGTGGGCTTTGCGGTCAGGCCCGCGGCGGTGAGGATTGCTTCCAACTCGCCGGTACCGACGACCGCATCTACTTCCGGAATGTTCTTTTGGATCTCGTCGCGGTAACGCTCAACCAGGCATCCGGCTACGACGATGCGCCTGGCCTTGCCTCCGTTTTCGGTGCGGTGCTGCACCATCTCGAGGATTGTGTTCACGGACTCCTGCTTGGCGGAGTCGATAAAGCTGCAGGTATTGATGACGATGATCTCGGCGTCTTCAGCGTTGGGTGTCAGTTCCGCGCCGTTATGGTGCAGAAGGCCCATCATGACCTCGGAGTCGACGAGGTTCTTGGGGCAGCCGAGGGAGACGAAGCCGACTTTGGGGCGCGCAGCGGTAGGGGTTTGCTCTTCGAGAGTAGGGGCGGATACGTTCACAAGGCTTATTTTACGCGCATAAAGACTGTCCTGCCGTATGGATACCCAGCCCGGGCAGCGGCTACTGTATGACTTGGAACTGCTTCGCATGTGGCAGAACCGTTGGCCGAGAAGGAATTCTGTTCTCGACCAACGGAGCGCCCCGTCGAAGACTCTTACGGGTTAGCCGACTTCTTTCCATGAAAGAGCGCATGGTTGATGTCGGGCCAGAACTCTTTGAACATGAACGTCGCGGCGTCGATCCCTACGTTCGTGCCCCATTTGTCGGCGGTGTTGGAAAACGTCCGCTCGGGTCTCGGATAGTAGAGGTTCGAGATACCCGCAGCCGCCCCGGCTCCTACCACCTCGGAGATATTGAACGTCTCGCGGCCTGCGTCGTTGCGCGTGATGACGGAGCGGCTCAACGAATACCCGGTACGCTTCAGAAAACCGCCCTTGCCCAGCGTGTAGTAGCGCGTATCCTCCCGCGTGATCACCGGAACGATGAATTCGACGGAGTAATTCTCAATGGTCTGGTCGACGGCGTCGTGCCACAGGTAGCGTCCGTATCCCACGCCGCCGTGCCCGAACTCCGGCGTATTGTTCGTCCCCAGATCGAAGGCGGCAACGGCTGCGGGAAGGACGATCGCCGAGTAGTCGAAGCTGTCCTGAGAGGCCGTGACGAACTTCTCCTTCACGGTCTGCGCGGGCGGATGCGCGTTGGTGCTGACTGCGCGGAAGTTGGGGATGATACCGAGAATGCGCTTTGTTTGTAAGTCCTGATGACCGTCGGTCGAACCGGCCTGGCTGGCCTGTGCATCCGTAAAGTCCGGTGCATCCGGGAGCGACGACGAAGAGGCGAACTGCTGCGCGTGGACCGTGGTCAGGGACGTGCCGAGCAGCAGAGAGAGGATAGCAACGGGCAGTGCGAGTCGTTTTGTCATGATGGTTGTCGGGCCTGACAGCGCCGTTTCATCTTTGACTTCGCGACGCACGATCGCGATTCAACTTTCCTTCATTGCTTTTCTTCGAAATGCCCAGGCTATCGGGATAGAACCGCAGTGCGATCGCGCCAGCGACGATGATGCAGATCGCGTAACGATGCGCACCCTCCGGAAGCAGAGGGAGGCTTGAGTAAGAGAGACAAGCCGATATAGACCGATGCGAAGATGGTCACGAGAACTGCGGGGGCTGGTCGGAGAGACTCTCGAACGCAGTGAAGTCAGCTCATGTGGTGTTCCGGGGGGGGGGGCGCTTACGTATGCAGGCGCGGCACGAAGCTACCAGATCTTGGGCTTGAAGCCTGCATCGTCGAGCGTCTTCTTCAGCACGGGAACGGCGGCGAACTGCGCGTCGCGAGTTCCGCCAGCGAAGGCTTCGTCGGCCAGAGCGAGATGCATCTCACTGACGCCGAATTGCAGAAGCATCGTGCGATGGGTCTGCCAGGGGTGCGTTGGACTCTGAAACCAGGCCTTACTCGTCAAATCGTAGGCTATAAGCTGGGACTCGGAGTGTGCGTCGCTGAATTGAACTCTGAAAACGACATTTCCTGGTTCCTGACCGGACATCTGCGCTCCATGCGGGAGTTTGGAGTAACCGGACGAACCGGACACATTCGAAAGTAACATAGCTTCTTCTCTGGAATAGGCTGTATAGGGCTTAGCCTTTGTACGAAAGAAAGTTCAATTAGGTTTCAAGTTTTATTTTCTGAGTGTCCAGCCCGTATAACTTACTGAAAAATATAGCTCCATCTTGGCCCAACCGGTTCCTGAGCAGTTAGGGAATATTTGTGGCTTCGCGCTCTGGGTTCCAGTGGTCGGGGCCGCGGAGGAAGTTGAGTGGTGCGAAGGGGCGGGCTTCGGCGGCGGTGAGTTGGTAGGACCACGGCACGCGCGCGGAGGGGTTTGCGCCAGGTCCGGTGGAATGGAACTCGGCGTAGTACGCGGTAGATTCGTTGGAGGTTTTGCTCCAATTGTTCCAGCCGGCGGGGTCGAGGCCTGCGGGTAGCTCGGTGTTCAGGAAGACGACGCGGGAGTAGGGGCGCCAGGGGCGGCCGAGGCCGAAGGTGTTGTGCGGGGATCCGGCGTTGGGGTCGAGATCGGTGGTGACGCGGGAGTTGGCGATGACGTATCCGGTGGTCTCGGTGGGCTTGATGCGGGACTGGGCGGTCAGGAAGCCGGGGGCGAGGGCGTGCAGTTCAGAGTGGTCGAAGACGGCCGTAGCGTTGCCGAAGATGAAGTCGACGCCGCCGGCGATGTAGCAGGCGGTGTAGTACTGGCGGCCGTAGTCGGCGAAGAGGGTGTCCTGGTGGCCGAGGAAGCGGACGTGCTTGAAGATGGCCTTGTCGGACCGGACGGCGGCGGCTACGGCCTGTCCGGTGTTGCCGGCGGTGTTTTCGATGGTGAGGTTGGAGGCCTCGAACTCCGGCCCGTTGATCTCGACGGTCTCGGTGAAGAAGGTGCCGCCGGCGGTCCTGGCGTTGAGGGAGTTGGTGATGACAACGTCGGATGGGGTGGACCCCATGCCGATCCAGGTCATGCGGGGGCGGTTCTGGGTGACGATGACGCGCTCATGGTAAACGCCGGGGTAGATGTGGACGTAGACGCGTCCGGTGCCGGCGTCGGGGGCGTGGTCCATGGCCATCTGGATCGTCGGGTACTGCGTGGTGGACTCGATGCCGGTTTTGACGTCGGGGCGCACATCAACATGGACATCTGGATCCTTTTTCTGAGCGACGGCGGGGAGGGTGACGAGCAGGAAGAGGGCGGCGATCGCTTTGCAGGACATGCTCTCAAGGTAGAAGACGCGGGCTGGATGGGCAACGTGCATTCCCCGATATTCGCTGGAAACCCAGATCTCATGATCGAGATGTGGGGCACCCGGTTCATGGGCGATCCAGATTGAGGAGCTTGAGAAAGGCGAGGGCGTTGGTGGTGGTGTTGATGCCGGGCTTGAGCAGGTAGTCGAAGGCCAGCGGGTCGGTGGGGTCGGGGCTGGCCATGTGGACGTTCCGGCCTTTGTTTTCTGCGGTGGCGAGGGTGGTCAAGGCCAGGTCGTGAGTGGAGAGGGCTCCGATGGCTCCGGCGGCGAGGAGAGCCTGCAGGACTCCTTCGGCGGCGGTGAGGCGGTCGGAGGAGTTGGTGCCTGAGAAGAGCTCGTCGATGAGGAAGAGGGTGGGGGACTGGCGGGCGGCGGCGAGGATCTGGCGCAGGCGGTGGATCTCGGCGAGGAAACGGGACTTGCCTTCGGCGAGGGAGTCGGTGGGGGTGAGGGAGGTACCCAGGGTGAGGGGCGTGAGGCGGCATTCCCGGGCGGGGATGGGAGCTCCGGCGCGGGCGAGGACGACCGCGAGGCCGATGGAACGGAGCAGTGTGGATTTGCCCGCCATGTTCGAGCCGCTGATGAGGTAGAAGAGGCTCTCTTTCGCTAGAGATAGGTCGTTCGCTACGGCGTTGGGAAGAAGGGGGTGGGTGAGGGAAGATGCTTCGAACGTGGGGGAATGGGTATCGGGCAGAAGCTCGGCGCAGGTGTTTTCCGGGTGCTCGAAGGCGTAGGCGGCGAGGGCGTTGACGGCATCGAACTCGGCCCAGGCGGCGATCCACTGGCGCATGCCGGGGGCGTTTTCGAGCTTCCATTGATTGATCCGGATCGCGGCGTGGGTTCCTAGATTGAAGGCTAACGCGGGCAGGTAGAACCACTCGGTCTTGCGCTGCTCGACGAGGAAGAGGTGCTTCTGGAGCTGGGCGAGGGCAGTGTCGGCTGCGGGTGGCGGCTGATGCATGAGCTTGAGGCCGTCGCGGAGGATCTGGATCTGTCCGGGGAGGGGTTGGGTGGCTTCGAGGATGGGCAGGGCTTTGGGGCGGTAGATGAGCGCGATGGCGGCCTGCAGGCCGAAGACGGCGGCGAGATTGGGGATCAGGGAGTCGACGCTGAGACGGTTGGTGGACCATGCTGCGACCAGAAGGACGGCTATCGTGCTGATGGCGTAGAGGACGGGACGGAGGAATCCGGGGAAGTGCGCGGGCGGCTCGTCGAGCCAGAGGTCGAAGGTGTCGTGATGGGTGGGAGCGTAGGCGCTGGGGCCGAGCAGAGCAATCTGTTCGCGGAGCGCAGTGAGCGGGGTGAGTTCGGCGATGACCGACTGGCGGCGCGCAGTTTCGGCAGGTGGCGGCGGGTGCAGGAGGGTGTGGGCGAGGGCGCGCTGGCCAAGGCCGGTGCGGGTGGTGGCGAGGTGTTCGAAGAGGGAGTGGGGGCCGAGGATGTTGAGGTCTCGGTCGTAGAGGTGGTCGGGTTCGCGGAAGGCTTCGCCGTGCTGCGGGCGTTCGGGCGGCTGATGCGTGAGGCGGGCGATGCCGGCTTCGTAGAGGTACGTCAGGCGCTCGAGACGGTCGAGGGTGCGTTTTGCCCTGAGAAATGGCAGGGCAAGGGCTACAAGGGCCAGTATGGGGACTCCCGGGGTCCACAGGGGTGTGGCGTGCTGGTAGGCGGCGACGGCCAGCACCATCGTCGTGAGGGCGCTGGCGATGACGATGAGGAGCAGAAGGCTGTATCGGCTCTGGGTGGTTTTGCGTTCGGACTGAAGGTTTTGGAGGCGCGCTTCGTAGAAGCTCTGGGGTGCTTGGGGCATGGGGGCCTACGGTGTTATTATGACTCTTGTGCCGGGTCCTACGCGACGTAATCCCGCCAACCCCGCCAGGTCCGGAAGGAAGCAACGGTAACGGGCTAGTATGGGCGCAGTAGGTCGCCCGGTGCAAAATTTCCTCTCCATCGAAACCTGAGGCACCCGCGCAATGGCGCAGTAGGTCGCCCGGTGCAAAACCTCTTCTCCACTTAAACCTGAGGCACTCGCGCGATGGCGCAGTCGGTCGCCCGGTGCAAAAGACTCTTCTCCATCTGCAAAAAATCCTCCTTCAACGCTGAATCGATACCCCCCATAGGGCTTTGGCGGGCGCGGGTGCGCTTAACATAGGAAAAAGATTGTGGGGAAAAGGCGGAGAAGCGGGAAAAGGAAACAGGAGCCAGGCGGCTTCTGTGGCTCGCGGCTTTCAGCGATTGGTTCTACCAAGACATGTGGACGACGCACGGGTGGTCGATCCAATTTGAGTGAATGTGTCGATCTCACCACACAATTTGCAGTTTTGACACACTTCTAAGTGCTTGAAAGGAAAGCGCTTTGGGGTTTGTGGGGATTTGTGGTGGATTTCAGGGTTTTATGGGTGTTTCTTTGGTTTTCTTCAGGTTTTACCTGCAGTTTTTGGAACGGTAAAACGTGGGCATTTGTCTGGAAAGTGTGGACACTGGCTGGTTTCTCGCGTTCATGGGATCGCTCCGAGGCCGGGAAGGACGAAGGCCACCTCAGTGTGAGGTGGCCTTCGTCGTTGCTGCGTGATTCGCCTACTGCACTACGACCTGGACGGTGATGGTGTGGGAGACGCCGGCGGAGGTGGCTACGATACCGATGTTCCCGGTGCCGGAGGGGGTTCCGCTGGGGTTGAAGGTGACGCCTGCGTCGTTGCACCCGGCGAGAGCACCGAGGGTGGCGAGGAGGGCGAAGAGGGAGAGCAGGCGGGTGTAGCGACCGAGGCTCCTGCGCTTGATGGAGCCGGCCAGTGCGAGGAGGGTGAGACCGGCGAAGGAGATGCCGGCCAGACGCGTGGTTCCGTTGCTGGTGGCGGTGTGGTTCGCCGCACGGGTTGTGCCGGTGGCCTTAGCGTTCGGGGTTACCTGGCGGGTGGTGGAGATGGTGACGGTCGCCGTGGTGGTTCCGGTGGCGGCGAGGGTGACGGGAGTGGTGGTGCAGGTCTCGCCGGTGAGCAGGCCGGTGCAGGCGAAGGTGACCTGTCCGGTGTAGCCGCCGATCGAGGTGAGTGCGAGGGAGACGGTTGCGGTGTTGCCGTTGGTGACGGTCTGGGTCTGGGTGGTGGTGGTGAGGGTGAAGTCCGTGCCGGTGCCGGTGAGGGCGATGGTGGTCGGCGAGGTGGACGCGTTCGAGGTGATGGTGATGGTTCCGGTTGCGGCACCGGTTGCGGTGGGCTTGAAGGTCACCGAGATGGTGCAGGTGGCGGAGGGTGCGAGGGAGGTGCCGCAGGTATTGGTCTGCGCGAAGGTGGTGGTCGACACGGCGATGGACGAGAAGGTCAGGGCCGCGAAGCCGGTGTTGGTGACGGTGACGGTCTGGGCGGCGCTGGTGGAGCCGGAGAGTTGACCGGCGAAGGTGAGGGTGGAGGCCGAGAGGCTGATGGCCGCGGGTGCGGGCGGGATGGTGAAGTAGGCGACCACGGGGTCGTGATCGCTGACGCGCTCAGGACGGGTTGCATCGTTCTGATAGACGAGTGGGAAGTCGGCGTCGATGTGCGCGTAGACGAGGCGGGTCTCGAGGGGGACGAGGTCGCTGGTGACGACGACGTGATCGAGGACCTGGGCAGAGCCGGTTTCGACGTAGGACTGACGCTGCGCGGCGGGAAGGAGGGTGACGAGGTCGACGAGGTTGGGTGTGACGAGGTTCGCGACCGGCGGGGTGATGACCTGGGTGGAGGGGACGGGCTTTCCGGTGGTGACGCCGAGGGAGTCGACGAAGCCATCGGAGAACTCGAAGGCGTTGTAGTCGCCGACGGTGATGACGTGCTCGCCGGCGGCCTGGTAGCCCTGGATGAGGCGTGCGAGGTACTCGGCCTGGGCCTCACGCTTGAGGCGGACGGTGGCACCGGTGGAGGTGGGGTCGTCGACGTTGATCAAGGAGCGCTGGTGGACGCTGATGAAGGTGACGGGGTAGTCGGGTGCGCCGTTGGCGCGCTTGACGCCGAGGTGCATGACGAGCGGGGTGCGGTCGTTGAGGACGGCCTGGTTGCCGCCGGCGTTGGTGAAGGTGGTGGTGAGTCCGAACTGCTCGGCCTTGACGGTGTTGACGCGTGTGCTCTTGACGAGGACGCCGGTGTTGATGCCGGTGCCGTCGGTGGCGAGGAAGAGGTAGGGCTTGTAGACGGGATCGGTTTGTCCGGCGGTGAGTGCGTCGGCGGAGATCTTGTTGGCGAGATCGGTGAGGACGTTGATGTTCTCGATCTCCTGGGCTCCGATGATGTCGGGGAAGTTGAGGACGTTGCGGATGGCGAGCGATGCCTTGGCGAGGCGGCGCTGGTAGGCGGCGGTGGTGACGATGACGACGGACGAGCCTGGGTTATCGGCGTCGGCGACGTCGTTGTAGAAGCGCTCCATGTTGAAGCTGGCCGCGGTGAACTCGGTGGCGGCCTGTGCGGGGACGGGCTGCGCGGTCATGAGGCCGGTGACGGTGGGGCGGTTGGCGGCGTCGATGAGGATTTCGGGCGAGCCGAAGGAGAAGTCCATCACGCCGGAGACGCCGGTGAGGATGGCGTTCGAGGTAAGGTCGATGGCGGGTGCGCCGAAGGCGAGGGAGTCAAAGTAGAGGAGCTCTGGGTTGGAGTCCCAGACGGTGACGCCGGAGGGAATGGTGCCGTAGAGCGTGTCGGTGACGGAGACGCCGGGCTCGCGGAAGGGCCGGGGGACGCCGGTGACGACGCCATAGAAGCGGCCGTTGGAGGTGTTGGTTTCGGTGGCCTCGTTGAGCGAGGCGTCGGTTCCGGAGGTGGTGGTGACGGAGCCGATGGCGATGCGGCTGCCCTCGTACTGGGTGAACTGCTTGATGCCGCCGGCGGGGGAGTCCTGCGCTGCGGTGAGGGTGATGGGGGTGGGCAGGGTGTTGCCGGTGGTGAGGAGGGTGAAGGTCTGGGGGCCGTCGATCTCGGTGCCGGGGGTGAGGGTGGCCGAGGGATAGGCGGGATAGGTGTTGACCGTACCCTGTACCTGGACCTCGTTGCCGATGGCGATGTAGGAGGGCAGACGGGTGGATCCGGTGTAGACGAGGATGCCCTGCGGTGTGGTGGGGTTGGTGGTGGCGTTTTTGGACTCGATATAGAAGCCGTTGGACTTGACGCCGATGACGATGCCGCTGGTGGTGACGGCCTGGGTGGCGTACGTGGAGGGCTTGTTGGCCTGGATGGTCTGGATGCTGACGGTGGGCGGCGCGGCGGCTACCGTGAGGGCGATGGTGGGAGCGGCGGACTGGGCCTGCGCGTCGGACACGGAGACGGGGAGGGTGAAGGTGCCGGTCGCGGTGGGCGTGGCGGAGAAGCTGAAGACGTTGTCGCCGGCGGTGACGTCGCCGTGGGTGCCGTCATCGTAGAAGGGCTGGTTGGTGACGCCGCCGATGGTGCTGAGGTCCGCGGTGACCGCGATGCCGGTGCTGTTGGGCAGGGTTCCGGGGATGACGGTGGCGGTGAGGAGGGTGGTGTTGCCGAGGTAGAGGGTCGAGGGGGTGGCGAGTGCGGTGGCGGCGAGGGGGCTCGAACCGGTGTTGGAGCAGGGAGCCAGGGTGGAAGAGGCGTTGTGCGGGGTAGGCGTGCGCGCGGCGTAGTCGGTGGAGTTGTTGCCGGTGATGTTGCAGGCGTTGGCGCGGATGATCGCCGTGGTGGCGGAGGGCGCGGGTGCGGCGGTTCCATAGGCGCAGTTGGGAGTGGAACCGAAGGCCACGAAGTCAACGATGGAGGGATCGGTGGCGGGGCAGGCCGCGGTGAGTTTATTGGTCGAATTGACCAGGTAGATCTTGCCGGCAGTGGCGGCGATGGCGAAGGGGGCGTTGGGGGAGTCAGGTGTGGGGAGCGCGGCTCCGACCGAGCCTGCGGCGGCGGCGATGAGGTAGTACTGTCCGGGCTGGAGGGTGATGGAGGGGGGGAGCGTGGTGACCGAGGCGATGGTGGTTCCAGCCACGCTGGCGTATTGGATGGAGTAGTTGGAGAGGGTGAGGGTGGAGGAGGTCGGATTGAAGATCTCGACGTAATCCGCGTTGTACGTGGCTCCCGAGTTGCCACCTGCCCCATAGACCTGGGTGATGATGGCGCCGGTTGGTACGGAGGCTTGAGCGAGACCCGTGAGACAGAGAACGGCGACAACAAGGGCCCAGAGACGCGATGCGTATGGAGAGGAGGGGGAGGTGATCATCGCGCTAGTTTAGGCGAGGGAGAGAACCTTAGACGAGAGAATGCGATGAAAGTTTAGCCTCTCCTGTGGAAAAGACAGGTTAAAAGTTCTGGGTTTCGGGCGGCGAAGGACGTTGACAGGGAGGTTCACGGACTAAAAATCATGAATGGTGATTCATTTGTAATAGTTTTGTATTCTGGATGGGTTTAGTTTGAGGTGATGACTTTGAAGTTGACGTTGAAGCCCCGGGTAGCGGTTCGCGCGAAGATCAGTTCAGTAGGAACATACGTTCCACCAAAATTGCTGACCAATGCGGATCTTGAGAAGATGGTCGCCACGAGCGACGAATGGATTATCGAACGGACGGGGATTCGCGAGAGGCACGTCGTCGAGAAGGGTGTGGCGACGAGCGACCTTGCGGTAGAGGCCGCGAAGAAGTGTCTTGCGCGGCGCGGGATCGGGGCCGAGGAGGTCGAGGTCATCATCGTCGCGACGGTGACGCCGGATATGTTCTTTCCGGCGACGGCGTGCCTGGTGCAGGACAAGCTGGGGGCGAAGGGCGCGTGGGGATTCGACCTTTCGGCGGCGTGCTCGGGCTTTCTGTATGCGCTGCAGGTGGGCGCGAAGCTGGTGGAGAGCGGCGCGCACAAGAAGGTGATGGTGATTGGCGCGGATGTGATGAGCTCGATTCTGGACTATACGGACCGGACGACCTGTATCCTGTTCGGCGATGGCGCTGGCGCGGTGCTGCTGGAGCCCTGCGAGGGCGATGAGGTCGGTCTGGTCGACTATGTCCACGAGATCGATGGGTCGGGGGCTTCGAGTCTTTATATGCCGGGGGGCGGAAGTCTGCATCCCTCGACGGCGGAGACGGTCGCGGCGCGGATGCACTATGTCCACCAGGCGGGCGGCGCGGTGTTCAAGATTGCCGTGCGGAAGATGTCGGAGCTGAGCGAGGCCGTGCTGAAGCGGAACGATCTGACGGCCGAGGATATCGACCTGCTGATTCCGCACCAGGCGAATAAGAGGATCATTCTGGCTACGGCGGAGCGGTTGGAGATGCCGGAGGAGAAGATCATCATCAACATTGGCGAGTTCGGCAATACGACGTGCGGTACGATTCCGCTGGCGATGAACACGGCTCTGGAGCAGGGACGGCTGAAGAAGGGGACGAAGGTGCTGCTAGCGGCGTTCGGGGGCGGGTTTACGGTGGGAGCGACGCTGCTGCAGTGGGAGATGGATTAGCTCGTACTCCAGCTTGTAGGGAACAGGCGGGAAAGACGGATAAGAACGGCTACGGCTCTCTGTTTTGAGCTTCTGGCTCGTTTTTATCCGTTTTTGATTTGTGTGTTTTTTTCTTTCGTCAAGCGAATTCCTGTTGCTTTTATATCTTTTAGATATATATCTTTCGGATATGAAGAGTGATGGTGAGTTCGGGGCTACGGCGCATGCCTTGCTGGGGCTGCTGAGTATCCGGGCGATGTCGGGGTATGACATGCGGCAGATGGTGTCGGAGACGATTGGGCACTTCTGGAGCGAGAGCTATGGGCAGATCTATCCAGCGCTGAAGAAGATGGCCGAGGCGGGGCTGGTGGAGAAGAGGACCGAGACGCAGGAGGGAAGGCCGGACCGGCATGTGTATACGCTGACGGAGGCCGGACGGGCTCGGCTGGCGGGGTGGCTGGAGTTGCCGGTGAAGCGGGATGTGATTCGCAATGAGTTGCTGCTGAAGCTGTTTTTCGGGGCGCATGCCGGCGAAGGGGTGAATCGGGCGCATGTGGCTGCGTACCTGGAGGCTCAGGAGAAGGATGCGGCGATGTTCGCGGGGATGGCGGCGCATCTGCGCAAGACGTATGCGCGGGATCCTCAGATGCCATTCTGGCTGATTACGCTGAGCCGGGGGCGGCATGATGCGCTGGCGAGCGTGGCTTGGGCGAAGGAGACGTTGGAGGTGCTGGATGGATTGGCTTCCTGAGGATGTGAACGCGGTAGCGACAATGGGTGAGGGGGTTCGACATGGCAGGTAGACCGTTGTGGTTTCAGATGTTCCTGTTGCTGCATATTGCGGCGGGGTTTGGGTCGTTTCTGCTGGCACCTATTGCGTTGGCTACGGCCAAGGGCGGCAAGCAGCATAAGCGGTGGGGGATGGTCTACCTGTGGTGCATGGGGATTGTGGCGGGGACGGCTCTGCCGATGGCGATCTTCGCTCCGGTGCTGTTTCTGGCTCTGGTGGCGGTGTTCAGCTTCTATGCGGCGTTCGCGGGGTATCGGGTGCTGCGGCTGAAGGAGCTGGCGCGCGGCGGGAAGGCGCAGCCGATCGACTGGATTGCGGCGGTGGTGACGTTCTGCTCGAGCGCGCTGCTGGCTTGGCTGGGGTGGTTTCACGCGGAGAAGATCCAGGTGATTCCGGTGGTGGGGGTTGTGTTTGGGGTGATCGGGATGCGGCTGGCGTATGGGCAGATGAAGACATTTATCCGGAAGCCCACGGAGAAGATGTTCTGGTGGTACTCGCACCTGGGACTGTTTATCGGAAGCTACATCGCAGCGTGGTCGGCGTTCAGCGCGGTGACGCTGACGCGGGTTCTGGGGAACCAGTGGTATGTGTGGCTGTGGCCGTCGATTGTGGGGATTCCGGCGATTGTGCTGACGACGGCTTATTACAAGAGGAAGTTTGCGCCGAAGGTGAAGGTGGCGGCTGCTTAGCCATCACGACAAAGGACACTGGATCGAAGGAGAAAGCGGATAAGGACAGACAACGGCATTGTTGTCTGTCCTTATCCGCTTTGATCCTGTTTTCTTTGCGCTACACGGGTGGGGCGGGCGATGGGGTTGGCGTCGCTGCCGGTGTAGCTGGCGAGGCCGGGATCGGTGGGGTGTCGGGGGGAAGGGGCCGGCGGCCGGCGGGTTCGGGGGTGTCTTCGGCTTGTTCGATGTCGCCGGGGTTGAAGATCGTTGCGTTTTTGGGGAGGGTCATGCGGCCCTTGGTGAGATAGCCGACGGTAAGGGCTCCGGCGAACTCGGGCTGGAGGACGATGAGCGGGAGGATGTAGCGCTTGCTCTTGACGACCGATTCGGCCACGCCGTCGACGGCGTGGCTGCGGGGGATGCTGCCGGGGACCTGTGGGATGACGAAGGCCGTCATGTGCAGCTCGGGGTGCTTGTTGCCGTATTTGACGAGCGATTTGGCGACCTGCTTGGGGGTAGTGATGCCGAGGTCGGCGAGGATGCTGCGGTGGACGGCGCCGGGGAAGTTCATGTTGATGAGGGCACGGGAGAAGTCGGCGCAGTTGTGGACGAAGAGGTTGAAGTGGCCGACGTTGCGGCGGTCGTTGTAGTAGGCGATGAGCCGCTCGTCCTGCTCGGGGGTGGTGTCGACCTGGAAGCCATGCATCTTGCGGATGTAGGACTCGCCGACGAGCTGATCCCACTCGCCGCCGGGGACGGAGCCGTCGGGTTTGGGGGGTGCGAGCTCCTGGAGGTGGGCGCGCCAGTAGGCCTCGCGGATGGTGTCGGCCTGCTCCTTGTCGACCGAAGCGGGCACCTGGGTGACGTCGTCGACGGCATAGAGATAGGCGACGAGCGGCATGGCGATCCAGTCTTCGTGGTGGATCTTGTGGTAGCGGCTGATGACGGTGCCGAGCTCGCCGGGGCGGCAGGCGCGGAGCTGGGTGGGTGTTTCGGCGCAGACGTGGTTGAGGTAGATAGCGGCGTGGCCGGTGGGGTTGAAGGAGCCGAAGTGACCGTAGGGCTCTTCCATGAGCAGGGCGACCGAGCCGTGGGTGCAGGCTGCGGCGATCAGGAGGCCGAGGGCCGGGAGAATCATCGTGAGGCGAGGCTTGGGAATGGTCTTGCTCCTCTGGAACGGAATCAGGCGGCCGGCTGGCGAAACCGGACGTTCACGGATTTTGATGTTTTGTAGATTCTTACAAATGCTATGACGCAGAAAACAATGATGACGGACCACAGTGTGACGAGAAAAGGGACTGCCCAGCGCTGGGAGAACTTTGCCCAGAGCGAAAGGACCTGTTTGCCATAGTGGATGCCCAGCCAGAGGGCGATGATGTGGCGGCCGAGGCGGCTGAGGGTGAAGGTCCACATGAATTTCTCGCGGGACATCCGGAGGGCTCCGGCGGCGAGGACGAAGGGGCTGAGTGGCATGGGTGGGGGCAGGATGGCGGGTAGGGCGACGGCGAGGATGTTGTGATCCTCCATCCACTGGGTGACGCGTTTGAAGACCCGGGGCGGCACGCGTTTTTCGAGGAAGGCCATGCCTCCGGACTGGCCGACCTGGTAGGAGACGAAGCCTCCGATGGCGGAGCCGAAGGTGGCGAGGAAGACAAGCAGGCAGGCCTGGAGCCAGCCGTCTCGCTGGGCCGCGACGACGACGATCATGATGTCGGTGAGGCCGGGGATGGGGAGGGGGATGAAGGACGAGTCGACGATGGAGACGAGGAAGATGCCGAAGATGCCGAGGGAAAGGAAGAGATGGAGGAGCGGGTTGGAGTGGTGATGCGCTGGGGCAAGCGACGCAAGGATAGAGCCGGGGGCGGCTGCCTGGTGCAGGATGGCGAGCGGATGCGTCATTAGGGGTTCAGACGCGCAGTTGGGGGGAGAAGTTCCGGTATGTTTTGGATTTACTGCTAAGTTGTTAGAAAACGGAGCTTTGGAAGTGGAGGGAGAGCTCCGATGGAGGCTGCCTGTGCGCGAAAGAACTCGATGGCCTGGATGCAGTCGGGGTTGAGGATGTAGTGGATGTTCTCGTGGAGGTAGTGGCGGATGACGCCTGGCGGGATGGAGATGCGTGTGGTCCACTCGCGGACGATGTCTTCGCGATGGGCGAGGCCGGCGTCGCGGGATGCGGTGAGATCGCTGTGGAGGCGGGTGGCGGATTCGGGCGTGAGGGCTTCGGGGCGGACGGCCCAGACGGCGGCGACCCAGGGGAGATGGGTGTGATTGGTCCACTGCTCGGCGATGTCGATCCAGGTGCAGGGGCCGATGCGGGCTTCGATGGTGTGGCGGTTTTCGATGGCGAGGAGGGCTGGGTCGCCGATGAGGAGGGCGGCGTCGGCCTGGGTGAGCATGGCGACGGGGTCAGCGGACATGGGCGGGAGGAAGAGGGGATCGGAGGCGAGGAAGCTGCGGAAGAGGATCTGGGTGTAGGCGAGGGAGCTGCGGGAGGCTGTGTCGGTGGCGATGGTGCGGACGTCTTCGAGGGGGCGGTTGCCGCGGACGATGAGCTGGATGGAGCGGACCTTGTGAAGGCTGGCGATGGTGCATCCGGGGACGATGGCGAGGTCTTCGGTGAGGGCGGCGATGGGGATGAGGCCGAGATCGGCGCGACCGGCGAGGAGATCGGCGGCACACTGCGAGGGCAGGGTGTAGTTGACGTCGTAGCGCGTGGCGAGCTCGGCGGCGGCGGGGGCGTGCTCGAAGTTGTAGAGGAGTGGGGCGGGATTGAGGAAGTCGATGGCGGCGATGCGGAGGCGGGGCACAGATCTAGTTTAGCTTGGGTGGCGAAGAAAGAGTGATTTGCCGACGCTGTCAGCGTCTGTTCCTTCGCTCAGGATGACAGGTTTGCGGCTGCGCGGGGGAGGAGCTTCCGAATCGTCAGGCGGGTCGCTTCAGGCTGGCTGGATTTGGGGCCAGTCGGGTGGATAGGCTGCGGACGGGGCGTTCGAGGTAGAGGTAGCTGAGGGTCGCGGTGAGGTAGGTTGCGCCGAGAGCGATGACGGGGATGGCGATGAGCAGGTGGTGGCGGGCGAGGAGGTCGTGCTGGTTCACGAAGAACTGCATTGGCAGGTAGTGGAAGAGGTAGAAGGAGTACGAGATGCGGCCGATGCCGGTGAAGCCGGGGTGAGAGAAGATGCGCGTGGCGATGGCGCGCGGGTCGATGCACATGAGCATGAGGCCGGTGGTGGCGATGCAGTCGAAGGTGAAGCCGACGGTGGTGAAGAGGGGATGGTGGTGGCTGAGGGGCCAGCGTCTGCCGACGAAGAACTCGAGCAGGGCGATGGTCATGATGGGGGTGAAGAAGAGGGAGCGTGAGATGGCGCGGAGGCGCGGTAGGGCGAGGCGCCGGAAGGTTTCGCCGCGCACGATGAGGGCGAGGGCGGCACCGATGAGGTGCGAGTCGAAGCGGGTGAAGGGGTTGTAGTAGAGGAGGTCGGCGGCGAGCAGGCGCGGGTCGGCGTGGAAGAGGAGAAAGACGCGCAGGCCGAGGGTGAGGACGGCACCGATGAGGCAGAGGCGGATGAGGAGGCGGCGGTCTCGGATGAAGAAGAGGGCGAATGGCCAGACGAGGTAGAACTGCTCCTCCTGGGAGAGGGTCCACATGTGGCTGATGGTGGCGTAGAAGCGATGGCCGCTTGCGGAGACGTAGCAGAAGAACGAGGGGTCGGCGTGGTATCCGGCGATGCCGGCGGGGGTGAAGAGATTGCCGAGGCAGACGAGGAAGGAGAAGTTGTAGAGGCTCCAGACCGGGTGCAGGAAGAGCGCGATGAGGAGAAGGATGGCCCAGACGAAGAGGAAGGGGGGCAGGAGGCGGAGAGCTCGCCGGGTGTAGAAGGTGCGGAAGAAGCGTGCGTAGGGGAGCGCGTCGAAGAGGACGCCGGTGATGAGGAAGCCGGAGAGGACGAAGAAGAGGTCGATGGCGGACGATCCCCAGAAGAGGACCGGGTAGATCTGCGGCCAGGCGATGTTGAGGTAGTGGGCAAGGCAGACGACGAGGATGGCGAGGCCGCGGAGGCCATCGAAGGCGGGGTAGTAGGGGCGCAGGAGGGATTTCGCTGTCGGGTGCGATATGGTGGATTCGACGCGCGTGTCCGGTAAGGGCATGGGTAATTCAAAGCGTACCTCAGCAGAGCTTCAGGAGGGCAGGATGGGTGTTCAAGAGGGGGCGGCGGCAGAGATGCGCCGTCTGGGGTGGATGGCGTTGATGCTGACGCCGGGGATGGGAACCAAGGGGATTCACAAGGCGGTCGAGCGGCTGGGTGGGGAGCCGGAGCGGCTTTTTGCGGCTTCGCTGACGGAGCTGGAAGGGTTGCGGATTCCGGCGAAGGCGGCGCAGTTTTTGGCGGATGGGCGTGCTCGGGCGGCTGCTGAGGATGAGATCCGGCGCGTGGATGAGGCGGGCGGGTGTGTGATTTCGTTTGAAGATGATGCGTATCCGGCGAGGCTGCGGGAGATCTTCGATCCGCCGGCGGTGCTTTGGGTGAGGGGGAACCTGGAGGCGCTGAGCCGGGCGGGGATCGCGGTGGTGGGGACGCGGCAGCCGAGTCCGTATGGGGCGGGGATGGCGGAGCGGCTGTCGCGGGATCTGGCGCTGCGGAAGCTGGTGATTCTGAGTGGGATGGCGCGGGGGGTGGACACGGCGGCGCATAAGGGCGCGATCGAAGCAGGCGGAACGACGGTTTCGGTGTGGGGGACGGGGATCGATGTGATCTATCCGAAGGAAAACAAGAGGCTTGCGGAGCAGATTGTGGCGTGTGGGGGCGCGGTGATCAGTGAGTATCCGATGGGGACGTTTCCGGCACCGCAGAACTTTCCGATTCGCAACCGGATTTTGAGCGGGATGAGCGTGGGGGTGCTGGTGATTGAGGCGGCGGAGTACTCTGGGACGAGGATTACGGCGCGATGCGCGATGGAGCAGAACCGGGACGTCTACGCCGTGCCGGGGAACGTGACGAACAAGAACGCCTGGGGGCCTAACACGCTGATTAAACAGGGCGCTAAGCTGACGGCGAGCTGGGAAGATGTGTGGGAGGATCTGCCGCCGGAGATCCGGGTTGGGCTGGAGGGCGATGAATCGAAGGTAAAGGAGAGTGCATCCTTATTTAGCGACGTGGCTGCTCCGGTGGCGATGGGGGAGCACGAGCGCGTTGTGTTCGACAGGCTGAGGCAGGATGAGGCGATGCAACTCGACGACCTGATGGAAGGGTTGGAGGGTGTGCTGGGTTCTCCGGAGATCTTTACGGCGCTGTTCGAGCTGGAGCTGAGTGGACGTGTGAGGCAGTTGCCGGGGAAGAATTATGTGCGGACAATCTGAGGGGCGTTGAACCTTTTTGGTTTGTCGAGCGTTCTAATGGGTGATTACCGCCGTTGTGGAAACGTAGAAACAAGCGCAGATCCCCTTGGGGGATGACAACCGGACGGGCGACGGGAAAGGCTGTTCCATCCATAGATTTTGAGGTGGGATGAAAATGGCCGATTGGATTGTTTTCGGCAAGTCGTGTTAGGTTCGCAATGAAACAGGTGGATTTGGAGCGCGAAGCAATTGGGTTTCGCGGCTCTGGTGGAACGAAGGGAAGAAATGGCTAAATCTTTGGTGATCGTCGAGTCGCCTGCCAAGGCGAAGACGATCAATAAATATCTCGGGAATGAGTTCATTGTGGAGGCCTCGCTTGGCCACATCATGGACCTGCCGAAGAACGACATCGGCGTCGAGCTGAAGAAGCGGACGTTCGAGCCGACACTGATTGTGTCGCCTGGAAAAGAGAAGATCGTAGAGCGGTTGCAGAAGCTGGCGGCGAAGGCAGACTTTGTGTACCTGGCACCGGATCCCGATCGCGAAGGCGAGGCGATTGCCGCGCACCTCGCGATCCAGTTGCTGCCGATGATGAAGGACAAGAGCAAGCTGCGGCGTGTGACCTTCAACGAAATTACGCAGAAGGCTGTGAAGGCCGCGTTCCTGCTGGCTCGCGATGTGGACGAGAACCTTGTGGACGCGCAGCAGACGCGTCGTGTGCTGGATCGCCTGGTGGGTTACCAGGTTTCGCCTCTGCTGTGGGACAAGGTTCGCCGCGGGTTGAGTGCGGGGCGTGTGCAGACCGTGGCGCTGCGTTTGATTGTGGAACGCGAGAGCGAGATCAATGCGTTTCAGCCGGTGGAGTACTGGAACATCGGAGCTCGGCTGAAGGCTGGCGGCACGGAGTTCGGCGCGAAGTTCACGGGCATCGACGGGCAGGTTGCGCGTGTTTCCAACGGCGTGGACAAGGAGGGGAAGGAACAGTTTCTCTCCGGGGCGCTGGCGAATGGCGAGCTGACGGAAGCGGTCGTTGCGCAGTTGAAGAAGGCAAAGTGGACGGTTGCGTCCGTGGAGCGCAAGGAGCGGAAGCGGAATCCGACGGCTCCTTATACGACGTCGAAGCTGCAGCAGGATGCGGCGGGACGGCTGGGCTTCAATGTACGGCGCACGATGGGTGTGGCGCAGAGATTGTATGAAGGCGTGGAGATTGGCGCGGATGGGACGGTCGGTCTCATTACGTACATGCGTACCGATTCGACGCGCGTCTCGGCCGATGCGGTGACCGAGGCCCGGGAGTATGTCGGGAAGAAGCATGGCGAGAAGTATCTGCCGAAGGAACCACTGGATTATAAGGGCAAGAAAGACGCGCAGGACGCCCACGAGGCGATTCGTCCGACGCATGTGGAGTACACGCCGGAGTCGATTCGCGGCTTCCTATCGGAGGAGCAGTACAAGCTCTACAACCTGATCTGGCAGAAGTTTGTCTCGTCGCAGATGACGCCGGCGGTGTTCGACCAGACGACGGTGGAGATTGCGGCCAAGGCGGACAAGACGTACGACTTCCGCGTGTCGGGTTCGATCATGAAGTTCGATGGCTTCCTGGCGGTCTGGGAGAATGCGTCGGAAGATACGACTCTGCCGGATGTGGTTGCCGGGCAGGCGCTCGCGGTTGATGGGATCGATCCGGAGCAGAAGTTTACGGAGCCACCGCCGCGCTACAACGAAGCGAGTCTGGTGAAGGTGCTGGAAGAGCAGGGGATCGGGCGTCCTTCGACGTACGCGTCGATCATCAATACGATTCAGGATCGCGACTATGTGAAGAAGATCCAGGGCAAGTTCGTCCCGACGGAGATCGGCACGGTCGTGACGGGGCTGCTGGTGAAGAACTTTCCTTACATCTTCGATGCGCAGTACACGGCGAAGCTTGAGGGCGAGCTGGACGCGGTCGAAGAGGGCAAGGAGCGCTGGACGGACCTGCTGAAGGGGTTCTACGGGCACTTTGAGGAAGAGCTCGAAGTGGCCAGCGAGAACATGGAAGACATCAAGCGGAGCGAGGTGCAGACGGAGGAGATCTGCGACAAGTGCGGCAGTCCGCTGATTCTGAAGTGGGGCAAGTTCGGCAGCTTCTTTGCCTGCTCGGCTTTCTCGAAGGCGAAGCCGGTGACGGTGGCGGCGAGTACATGGAAGAAGGATCCGAAGGCCGTGGTCAAAGCGATTACGGCGAAGTTCCCGTATCCGATGCTGGTGAAGCCGTTTGTCTCGGATCTTCATGAGCAGCCGGTGAAGGCTGAGAACCAGAAGGAGCTGATTGCCGCGGTGAATGCTGCCGGCGGCGGTTCGGCGAAGGTGGTGGTTGAGCCGGATAGCTGCGACTTTACCAAGGAGAACTTCGCGGCGAAGCCGGATCTGACGGCTCCGGGCGCGGATGCCGAGGCGGAGGAGGAGTTCTGCGATAACTGCGGGCGGGTGATGGTGCTGAAGAATGGACCGTGGGGTCCGTTCATGAGCTGCCCGGGTTACTCGGACGATCCGCCGTGCAAGACGATCCGCAAGCTGACGCAGAAGGTGCAGCAGAAGCCTCCGGTGGAGCTGGAAGAGGCGTGCCCGAAGTGCGGGAAGCCGTTGCTGCTGCGGAATGGTTCGTATGGCGAGTTCATCTCGTGCTCGGGCTATCCGAAGTGCAAGTATGTGAAGCAGGAGCTGCTGGAGGTGCCTTGCCCGAAGTGTGGCGGGGATATCGCAGCGCGGAAGACGAAGCGGGGCGATACGTTCTACGGATGCACGAAGTATCCGAAGTGCGATTTTGCCTCGAACATCAAGCTAGTGAATGAGCCCTGTCCGAAGAAGAACTCGACGTATCTGCTGGAGTTGACGAACAGCGAGGGGACGTTCCTGGTATGTCCGCACAACCACGACGGTTTGCCGAAGAAGCGCGCCAAGAAGGGTGCTCCGGAGGAGCCGCCACCGGCGATTACCTGCAACTATAAGAAGAAGATCGCGGAGCCGGCTCCGGAGCCGGTGGAAGAGGTTGTGGAGAGCGCTGCGTAAGGGTTTTCGGGTGGCCTGACGTTGACCGGGAGGAGTTTCCTGCCGGCCGACGTCAGGGCTACCCGATTTCGTTGCGCAGGGCTGATATATCTCGTCGTTGGCTTTTCGTGGACAATTCTGTTACAAACGCTGGACGGCTGCTTTTCGGCGCGGGTACGTTCCGCGCGGTGCTCAGGTCCGTGGAGGTTTCAAAACTGGTTATGGCTAAGGCAGTCTGGAATGGTCAGACGATCGCTGAGAGCGAGACGTTTGAGATGGTTGAAGGCAATGTCTATTTCCCCGAAGAGTCGGTCAAGCGGGAGTTTCTGCGAGCCAGTTCTACGACGTCAAGCTGCCCATGGAAGGGGCAGGCGCGTTACTACACGCTGATCGTGGACGGCCAGGATAACCCGGATGCAGCCTGGTACTACCCCGATCCGAAGCCCTCGGCACGCAATGTGAAGCACCATGTGGCCTTCTGGCGTGGGGTTGAAGTCACCAAATAAAGATTGAACGGCTCACTCAAAGCGAGGCGTTACCAGGATCAAAGAGATGAGAGGCGGATCAGTCCAAGCAAGAGCTTGGCTTGTCCGCCTTTCGTTTTTCATTTGTCCCTTCCGAGTTGCTGTTAGAAGGCCTCAGCCTGATCGAGCGGCAACCGTACCTGGAAGCAGGTGGTGTTGGGGATGCTGGTGTCGACCGTGACGTAGCCGAAGTGCTTGCCGACGATGCGCTGGACGGTGTCGAGACCGAGGCCGAGGCCCTGGCCGACTGGTTTGGTGGTGAAGAACGGCTCGAAGATGCGGGATTTGAGGGCGTCGGAGATGCCCGGGCCGGAGTCCGCTACCTCGACCAGCGCATACTGGCCGGCGAGGTGAGTGGTGAGGCGCAGGGTGCCGCGGGGGGCATCGGGGCTGACGACCGGGTTGCGGTCGATGGCGTCGATGGCGTTCTCGATCAGCGCGGTCCAGACCTGATTGAGCTCCGAGCCATAAGCCCGGAGGGTGGGCATGGCACGATCGAAGTTGACCTCGACGGCGATGCCGCGCAGGCGCGCGTTGAACATCGCCAGTGTGTTTTCAAGGCTTTGCGCGATGTCGACCTCCTGGATCGGAGCCTGATCCATGTAGGAGTAGTCCTTGATGGCGGAGATGAGGTCGAAGATGCGGACTGTGGAGTTGAGGACCGTTTCCGCCATGCGTTCGACGCGCAGGGCGCTGGCGAAGGCGGAGACGGCGAGCGGCAGAAGCTCAGGCGAGGACATATCGGCGAGTTCCTGGAGCTGATCGACGCCGATGGTGGTCTCGGCGAGCGAGGGCGCGATCTTCCAGGGGTCGGGGACGTGATGCTGTTCAAGCCAGGCGGAGATGGCGTCTTCGCGGTCGGCAAGCTGGAGCGAACCGGATTCGACGGGCTGGATGGGCGAGTCGCCGAGGCCGAGCCGGGTCTGGTTGACCCAGTTCATGTAGGCGTTGCATGTGGGCTGGTCGAGGCCGAGTTCGCCGAGCCGGTACTTGTGCTTGCCGTACTCGCCGAGCTCCGTGAAGAGGGAGGCGGCGGACCGCTGGGCGGCGGAGGCGGGGTTGTTGAGCTCGTGGGCGAGGTTCGCGGCGAGCTTGCCGAGGGCCTGGAGCTTCTCGGTCTGCTGCTCCATGCGGGTGAACTCGCGGACGCGGTCGAGCAGGATGGAGACGGAGCGCTGTCCCATGGAGGGGATGGCGGCGAGCAGCTCGGGGAAGAGCGACTCGTGGATGCGGAGGGACCAGATGGAGCCCACGGAGTAGCCCTCGCCGCCGTAGGTCTTCATGCGCGAGAAGGGCAGTTTGCCGGTCATCTGGCCTGCGCGGCCGATGAAGAGCGAGACGGATCCGCCGCGGCGGCGCCGTACCTGGATCTCTCCGGTGAGGATGAACTCGAGCGTGTTGGCGGGCTCGCCCTCCTCGAAGAGCAGGGTTCCGTCTTCGCCGACGACCTCTGTGCCGTGGGTGGCGATCCAGGTGTACTCCTCGTCGGTGAGGCCTTCGAGGGCGGGGACGGAGCGGAGCGCTTCGACGATCTGCGGGACGGGGGTTGGTTGCTCGGGCGCATGCGGGAGGCGTCGGCCCTCTTTATAGGTGGGTTCGGAGAGATCGAGTTGTGGGGTCGTGGCCATGAGGGACACCTTTCTGGAGCCGGTGCTTCTGGTCTCGGCGGCGGCTGGGGAGCGCACATGCCGCGGAGAGGGGGTACCCGGGGGTTGGGCTGGCGTTTCCGGGTCGCGTGACGGAGTTTAAACCGAATTCACATGATAGATGACTTTGAGGCATACGAGGTTACGGTGTTTTTGGTTCCGTATGGCGGTCGTGGATTTCCTGCTGGCGCATCGGCATGGAATCGATGGTTTGGAGGAGGGTCCGGATGGGGATCGGGGTTTGGGAACGGAGCTTTTCGCCGCCGTCCTTGCCGAGGAGGACGACGGTGAAGGAGTTGGGTGGGATGTGGAAGCGCCGGCGGGCGGCGGCAGCGGCTTCGGGTTCCATGTGGGCGCTGGTGCCTGGGACGCATGCTGGTCTTGCCTCGGACGTGCTGGTGAGTGGGACCAGGAGGACTTCACGCTCCTGCAACTCGGATTGGTCCGCGGCAACGAGGTGAAGCTGCCGGAGGAAGTCCGGATCCTTGCCGGTGGGGGCGAAGACGAGAAGAGGCCGGTAGCGATCGCGCATTGTCTCCAGGGTGACGGTCGCGGGATCGTCGGCGCGGTGTTGCGCAGGCGTCAGCATGGCGAAGAATAGGAGAATATGCGCTCGCATGGCCACAAGAATAGCACGGGAGAATCCGCCGCGAATCCCTCATGCGAAGGGGGAAAGAACCATTCTTTTCGATGGTCAGGGAAGGAGGTAGGCATCGAAGTCTCCTTTGGAGCCTGCGTAGCGGTAGGAGCTGAAGGCGGCCCGGAAGGCGGGGTCGCGGTTGAACCAGGCGAGGAGGTCGTCGTGGCGGTCTTCGATGACCTGGCACTGGACGCTGGGGTCCTGGCAGCGGTTGATGAGGATGAGCTGAGGGTGCCAGCGGTTGAGGTCTTCGACCATGAAGCGGTGCTGGAGGGCTTCGAGCTCGGCGAGGCGGGCTGGGGGGATGATGTGCTGGGGGCGTGGGCCGGACTCGTTGCGGAGGAGCGCGGGGAGGATCCAGAGGTTGTTGGTGCGCTGCGCCCAGAGGAGGTGGTACTTGGCGGTGGGCATGACGGTGTCGTCGACGGAGGTGGTGAGAATGGCGACGGGGGTGTTGGGGGCGAGGTCGGTGAAGAAGGATTCGTCGGGGGCGTCGATGGGGAAGGAACGGGAGGGGATGAAGGGGTAGTTGGTGAAGTGGGCCGTGAGGCCGAGGGCTAGGAGGGAGAGCGAGAGTGCAGCCACGGGAGCGCAGGTGGGAACGATGAGTTCGTCCCAGGCGTCGGCAAGTTGGAGGGCGAGGGCGGCGGCGAAGAATGACAGCGCCGGGATCTGCTGGTAGTACCAGCCGGTGCCCTGGAGATAGTAGGCAGCGGTGCTGGCGAGGCCTGCGGCAAAGAGGAATGCGATGGTGAGACCGCTCTCGCGCCAGCCCTTGCGAAGGTAGAGTGCGAGCACACTCAGTGCTAGGAGATGCAGCTGAATCGCTTCGCCGGCGAGTTGCAGCGGGGTGAGGTGGCCGATGGCCCAGTAGACATCTTTGAGCAGGGGGACGACCTGGGTGAGGTAGTCGGGGGTGAGGGTGCGGACGGCGGCAAGATAGAGGGCACCGGTGGCCAGGATCGTGACGAGTTCCGGGCGGAAGAGTCTGCGTTTCCGGGTGGAGGCCAGGAGGAGAAGCTCGGAGGTGAGAACGAGCAGGGCGTTGTGGGGCTTGAGGCAGATGCCGATCGCGGCGGCCAGGGCAATGAGGATGCGTGTGGCGATGGAGAGACAGGTGGCGGTATTCCCATATCTCAGGTGCGAGATGTGGGGCACCCGGTTTTGTTGGCTGGCATCCAATGCGGCGGCTAATACGTAGGGTAGGCAGAGGATGGCGAGCAGATGGTCGCGCTGGCCGAAGTCGCGTGCAGGCATGACGGCGTAGATGACCACATATGCGAAGGTCAGAAACCAGCGCGTGTTCGCCTTCATGCCGGGGTAAAGACCTTGTAGGATTCTGTGGCTGAGGAGCGCGGAGGTGAGCTCGATGGCGACGACCGCAAGCTTGAACAGCACCGTGATGGGGATGTGTGTGAGTTGCGCGATATGCGCGAGCAGCAAGGACGCACCCATGATCAACGGTGGATTGGACTCGAACAGCTCGGGTCCGTAGAGCCTGGCTCCGGCGAGCATGCGCTGGGCGACGTAGAGGCACCAGAGCTGGTCATGGCCCACGGGAGGGAAGAGGGCGAGAAGCGCGGCCATGCCGAGAGCGGCGACTGTGAGGATACGAAAGACTTGTCCTCCCTTTGTGGATAGGGTGGCGGAAGCAGCAAGTGGCGGTGTAGTCTGCTGGCGTGGTGGTGTGGGCATAGGGGATATCAAAGCGTTTGCAGCAGACGCGGCATTGGGGATTCGGTTGTCTTGCAGGGCTTGTTCGGGGATGAGAGGGCTGGGAACATTATGCGGGATGTGACGGGTAGTAGACGGTTTGGGTTACGGCTGGGTTTGATTGCCTGTCTTTTTCTTGGCGGACATGTGTGGGCGCAGGAGAATCCGCTGGGACAGGTGGTGACGCCGCAGCCGGCGCCTGCACCGAAGACTCCGGCTGAGGTGAATCCCGCGGTGGTCGGGCCGGATGGGCAACCGCTGGTCAACACGCGGACGGCGCGGTTGCGTGTGGACGCGAGCCTGGTGCTGGTGCCGATGACGGTGACCGATCCGCTGGGACGGCTGGTGACGGGGCTGGAGAAGGAGAACTTCCAGATCTTCGACAATGGCGTGGGACAGACGATCAAGAGCTTCTCGACGGACGATACGCCGATTTCGATCGGCATCATCTTCGATTTGAGCGGCAGTATGAGCTCCAAGTTTATCCGCGCGCGGAAGGCGTTGACGGAGTTTCTGCGCACCTGCAACCCGCAGGATGAGTTCTTCGTTGTGGGGTTCAACGACCGGCCGGCGGTGATCGTCGACTATACGTCCGATGTAGACGATGTAGAGGCGCGGATGGTGATGTTGAAGCCCGAAAATCGCACAGCGTTAATCGATGCGGTGTATTTGGGCGTCAATAAGCTGAGGTCCGCGAAGCAGGAGAGGAGGGCGCTGTTGATTATCTCGGATGGTGGCGATAACCGGAGCCGTTATACCGAGGGGGAGCTGCGCCGCGTGGTGCGGGAGAGCGATCTGCAGATCTACTCCATCGGCATCTTCGACCAGTACGCGCCGACGCAGGAGGAGCAGATGGGACCGATTTTACTGACGGACGTGTGCGAGATGACGGGCGGGCGTTTGTTCAAGGTCGGGGATCTTGGCGACCTGGGCGATATCGCGACGCGCATCTCGGCCGAGCTGCGGAACGAATATGTGGTGGGGTACAAGCCTTCGGAGGTGAGGAAGGACGGGAACTGGCGTAAATTGAAGGTGCGGCTGCTTCCTCCGCCGGGCCTGCCTCAACTGACGGTTCACAATCGACAGGGGTATTATGCCCCCTCGCAGTAGAGCCGGTTTGCATTGATTTGGAAAGCGAGAACCAGACGAAGGATGGACGTGAGCGACGATTCGAGGTGGGGTTGGATAAGGTGCATCCAAGGGAGAAAGATGTCGTTCGTGGACCTGAGGGGTACTATGCACCGTCGCGGTAAGTTTTTTGCGGGTTTGATGATGATGGGGATGCTTTGCACGGCGCCGGTTTGGGGCCAGGCGCCTGTGCAGCCGTCGCTGACGGTGGATCGCGACGTCGCGCCTTCGCCCGATCCGGATCCGGTGGTGAAGCCGCAGGATGGTTCGACGCAGGGCGTTGGGCTGGGCCAGGTGCAGGGCAGCGCGGGCAAGTACACGCTGCGGCAGGATGCCTACGAGGTCGCGTTGAACGCGACGGTGCTCGACCAGGGCGGGCGCGCGATCCAGACGCTGACGAAAGACGACTTTCGCGTGTATGAAGATGGAGTGCCGCAGACGATCTCGGGATTTCGTCACGAGGATCTGCCGGTGTCGCTGGGGATTCTTATCGATAGTTCGGGGTCGATGTACGACAAGCGCGCGGCGGTCGATCAGGCTTCGCTCGACTTCGTGAAGCTTTCGAACAAGGCGGATGAGGCGTTTCTGGTGGACTTCTCGTGGGAGGCGTTCATCGACCAGGACTTCACCAACGATGTGAGCAAGCTGCAGCAGGGTCTGAGCTTCATCAAGTCGAGCGGAGGTACGGCGATCTATGATGCGCTGGTGGCCTCGGCGGACTATCTGCAGAAGAACGCGAAGCATCCGAAGCAGGTGCTGCTGGTGGTGACGGATGGCGAGGACAATGCGTCGTCGTCGACGCTGGAGCAGGCGATCCGCAGGATTCAGGATCTGGATGGGCCGGTGATCTACTGCGTGGGGCTGCTGTTCGGCTCGGATGTGAACAAGGGCGAGGCGAGGCATGCGCGGCGGGTGCTGGAGTCGCTGGCGGAGCAGACGGGCGGCGCGGCGTACTTCCCGAAGTCGATCAAGGAGGTCGACGGCATCGCGGCGCAGGTGGCCGAGGATATCCGGACGCAGTACTCGATTGCTTACCGGTCGACGAACCCACCGGAGAAGGGCGGATATCGCCAGGTGCATGTGGAGGCCAAGGGCAAGGGAACCGGGAAACTTTCGGTGAGGACGCGTACGGGGTACTTCCCGAAGACGGCGTCTTCGGGAAACAAGGATGCAGGGTTCAGTACGACTCCGAAGAAGCCCTAGTTTTGGCATCTGTTCCGATGCGCGTCTGCGGAAGGCCGGATTCCTATCCAATCGCCAGAGCTATTTCCACGAACAGAAGATCAAACGCCATTCAAAGGCATAAGGACAATGCAAAGAGTGGTGTAAAAACCACTCTTTGCATCTTCAACAGCTGGGCCACTCGTTAGGCCCTTGATCTCATCCTCTCCGGAACATCCTCCCGCATCAGATCGCCTCGTCGAGATGCAAACTCTCGATCTTATGGTTCAGATCGGCTTCGGCTGCCTGGCGCTGCTGTTTGAGGGCGGCGAGATCTTTATTCAGGGCGGCGAGCTGGTCCTCCTGCGCATTGAGCTCGTCGGTGTAGCGTTTGGTGAGGCTGCGCTCCTCGACCGAACTCTTGAGGGCGGAGAGGTTCTCGCGCAGACGCTTCTGGTCGTTCCCGATGTCGTTGATGCTTTGCTGCTTTTCCCGGATCTGTTGGTCGATCGCGGTCATGGCGCGCTTGGCCGCGAAGACCGGTTCAAGTTGGGCGAGCAGGGCGGGGCTCGCGTTGGCGTTCTTGAGCAGGAGGCTCAATTGTTCGTCGGAGGTGTTGACGAGGCGGTAGAACTGGTTGAGCGTACGGCGCTCGCCGATGTGGAGGCGTACGGTCTCGTTGGCCTTCGTCTCGACGCGGAACCGGTAGGTGGTGGGTGTGGTCTCGGTCGGTTTGGGGTCGGAGTCGAGCGTCCAGCCCTGGAGGTGTGGCTGCTCCACGATGACGGTTCGGGCCGTGGGGGCGGCGTTTTTGACGAGGTATTCGACCTCCGAGATCTCGGCGGTGGTCTCTTTCAGTACGCCCTTTGCAATGCTGATGTGCTGTACCTTGCGCGTGTCGTGGGAGTTATCGACCGTGACCCGTACGGCCTGGTCGGCGGCGTAGCTGAGGAGGCGGCGCTCGTTGGGGTGAATGGGATCGAGCAGGCCCTCGCCGCCGAAGCTGCCGTCTTCGACGATGGTGAACGACCCGCGGTCGAGGGTGAGGTTCGAGGTGTTGGTGATCCAGAGAGCGCGCAGTGCGACGGGTTGTTGGGGAGACCATAACGTGACGCGCTCGGCGTCGATCTTGGTCTGCAGGATGGGGACGAGGGCGGATTCGTTCTTGCGGATGGTGATGGGCTGGGCGATCTTGTACTCGAAGAAGTCGTCGAAGGCGCGGGTGGTGGTGTCGGGGGCGATGGAGTCGGAGGCGAGTGCCTGGTAGGAGCTATCGAGGCCTCCGTTGGAGAAGCGGTCTTTCAGGGTGTTCTGGGTGAGACCTCCCATGACGCCGCCGGCGCTTCCGCCCGTGAATCCTGCTCCGTAGGAGCGCGGGGCCATCTTCGCCTGTCTCTGTTCACTGCTGAGCGTGATGGCTTGGGCTTCGCTTTGTGGGGTTGCCGATGGTGGCGGGGCGCCGTCTTCCTTGAGCATCGCAACCTCGCCGGATTCATGCGTTTGCGGGGTGACCTGTGCC
Organism: Granulicella pectinivorans; assembly: GCF_900114625.1. NCBI lineage: Bacteria > Pseudomonadati > Acidobacteriota > Terriglobia > Terriglobales > Acidobacteriaceae > Granulicella > Granulicella pectinivorans. The sequence goes on along the minus strand of NZ_FOZL01000002.1, from coordinate 192,070 downwards.
TCCTGCGGAAGTGGGATCTCGGGGCGGCGGGAGTAGTAGGGTGTGGAGAGGGGCTGGATGAAGCTCTGTGGGGCTCCGGCGATGAGGGAGAGTTGCACGTTGAGCCAGTCGGAGCCGGTGGTGTTGTCGACGACGGACCAGCCCTGGAGGGTTGCGGTCTGCTTGGTGGAGGTCGAGTCGGTGAAGAGAATGCGGTAGGTGGACTTCCAGATGGGGACTTCGGAGATGTAGGAGACATGGAGCTCGCGGGAGCCCTCGCCGTTGTCGTGCAGGGTGAGGTGGCGGAGTCCGCTGGAACGGGTGCTGGCGAGGAGCTGGAGGTAGCGCGTGACGTCCTGGTGGAGTTCGGTGTCGAGAAGGCGTACCTGCACGGCGGAGGTGAGCTCGAAGGTGCGGATAGCGCCGGTCTCGGAGACGACGGTGAGGAAGCGTTTTTCGGCGCCCTGCGTTGCATCGTCCTTCGTGGGGACGGTGCGGACTTCGATGCTGAGGAGGCGTCCGGTGAGGGTGGGTCCGGCGCCGGTGATGTCGACGCGTGCGCCGCGGATGGCGTTGTAGAAGTCGACGGAGGAGGCATCGGCACCAAGGCCCAGCGACAGGGATTTGAGCTGCTGGTCGAGGGGCGTGGTGGAGTTGTAGCCGGCGCCGGAGATGCGTCCGCCGCCGAGGTCGATGGCGGTGAGGGACTGGAGGACATCGTTGAGTTGGGCGGTGGTGAAGTCGATGGTGACGGCCTCCGAACCGGTGACCTTGCCGGTGTGCTCGAAGAAGCCGACGCCGTTTTTGTAGAGGGAGACGCGCGTGATGGGAAGAGGAGCGATGGTGGCTGCGGCTGTGGCGGGGATGGGGCGTTTGTTCTGCACGCTGGTTTGGGCGGGAAGGAGGGAGACGGGGGCGAGGAGGAGGAAGGCTAGCGGGAGAGCTCGGCGCACGGAGGGCCTTTCTGATTGCTGGGAGCAAAGTGCTGGGAGGATAGACTCCGGCGGGTTCGTAAAGGTTCCGGAAGCCAGAAGATTTTTGCGTTCTCTTTTCGGAACGGGGTGGCGGCGGATTTTTGCATGCACCTGCCAGAGTATGCATATTCGTGATAGAAGTATTAGCCAGAGTTATGCAGGAGGTCGAAATGTTCGGGTTAACGGAAGAGCAGGAGCAGCTAAGAGCGGCAGTCAGGGCGTTTGCGGAGGGCGAGGTGAGGCCCTTTGTTTCGGAGTGGGATGAGAAGAGTGAGTTTCCGCACGCGGTGGTGAAGAAGCTGGGGGCGATGGGGTTGATGGGGGTGATCTTTCCCGAGGAGCTGGGCGGCGCGGGGATGGGGTATGTGGAGTATGTGCTGGCGATCGAGGAGCTCTCGCGGGTGGATGGGAGTATCGGGATCATTGTGGCTTCTCATAACTCCCTGTGTACGAACCACATTATGCTGGCGGGCAATGACGAGCAGAAGAAGCGGTGGGTGACGAAGCTGGCGAGCGGAGCGTGGCTGGGAGCGTGGGGCTTGACGGAGCCTGGGTCGGGTTCGGATGCGGGTGGGATGAGAACGACCGCGGTGAAGACGGACGCGGGGTGGGTGATCAACGGGGGAAAGACCTTTATTACGAATGGGACGTATTCGGACTGCGCCGTGGTGCTGGCGCTGACGGACAAGGAAAAGGGCACGCATGGCGGCGTGTCGGCGTTCCTGGTGGAGCGCGGGATGGCGGGGTTTCGGTCGGGGCGCAAGGAGAACAAACTGGGGCTGCGGGCGAGCGATACGGCGGAGCTGATCTTCGAGGACTGCGTGGTGCCGGAGGAGAATCTGCTGGGGGCGGTCGGTGGCGGGTTTCGGGATGCGATGCGGGTGCTCGACGGCGGGAGGATCTCGATTGCGGCGCTGGCGCTGGGGATGGCGCGGGGGGCTTTGGATGCTGCGTTGCAGTACTCGCAGGAGCGGCGGCAGTTTGGGAAGGCGATCAGTGAGTTTCAGGCGATCCAGTTCAAGCTGGCGACGATGGCGACGGAGCTCGATGCGGCCTGGTTGTTGACGATGCGCGCGGCGCAGATGAAGGACGCCGGGATGAACGTGACGAAGGAGTCGGCGATGGCAAAGCTATTTGCGAGTGAGGCGGCTTGCCGGATCTGCGATGAGGGCGTGCAGATTCATGGGGGGTATGGGTTCATCAAGGACTTTCCGGCGGAGAAGTTTTACCGGGATGTGAAGCTTTGCACGATCGGGGAAGGGACGAGCGAGATTCAGCGGATGGTGATTGCCCGGGAGTTGTTGCGGGGGCGGTAGGCCCGGGCTACTGGGCGATGCTGGCGACTGCGACCGTCTCCGCACTGCGTGTCTGGGTGCGACGCAAGATGAAACGGCGGGCGGGCGATTCGACGAGGAAGAAGCTGACGATGCTAAAGGCGATGGCGAGCGTGATCCAGAGGGGGACCTGGACGCGCGGGTTCGTTGGGGTGATGGGGCGCAGCTTGCATATCGATTCCTGGAGGGCTGTGACACCCTTGCGCTAGCGTGCGACGGGTTGGATTCCCGACGCGGGATTTTTAGGGAGGCTGATCAGGTTTGCCAGCAGCCGGTAGGCTCCGGGGACGCCTTCGGGGAGTTGGCGGTAGAGGGCGTAGGCGAGGTAGACGTAGGCTCCGCGGCCGGTGCGGGCGTAGAGGAGGCCTCCCTTTTGGGGATCCTGGTCGGGGTCGTGGGTCTCGGTGAGGGCGTCGAAGTGATTGTCCCAGGAGGAGGCGAAGCCGTGGCCCAGCTCTTCGTTCCAGCCCTTGAAGTCGTCCGCGGTGAGCTTGTTGGGCCAGGACATCAGAGGGGCGTTGGGTGCGAGGATCTGGACGGGCTGGGCCTCGACGACCACGTTGTGGGCGGAGTCGCCTGGGACCTCGATGGGGTAGGGGGACTGGTCGCTGCCGTAGCGGGCGGTGTTGTACTGGACGATGACGACGCCGCCGGCTTTGGCGTAGTCGAGGAGAGCTTTGGAGTTGGAGAGCTCGGGGTGGGCGGCGTAGGCGCGGACGCCGAGGAGGACGGCGTCGTATTGGGACAGGTTGGCGAGGTCGGTTACGGAGAGGATGGTGGGTTTGACGCCGAGGTTGGGGAGGTAGGCGGCCACGTCGTCGCCGGTGCCGGGGAGGTAGGCGATCTTGAGGTGCGGGGCGGTGACGACGTCGACGGCGGTGGCTTTGTAGGTGGCGGGGGTGTATTGGTTGGTGGCGGGGAGGGTGGAGTAGCCGACCGGGCGGAACCCTTCGGCGTACTCACGGCCCTCGTAGGTGACGGAGGCGGAGAGATGGACGATCGAACCGGCGACGATGGTTTTGGGGGTCACGGTGAACGTGGACTCGACGGCCGGGCCGGCGTGGGTTGCGGCGAGGTTGACCAGCGCTGGATGGATCAGGATCGGCGCCTTGTCGGTGAGGCGGAGGACGGCGGTGGCGGCGGCGGATTGGGGGGCGGCAGGTGGGCGATGGGTCGCGGTGAGTGAGTCGTCGATCTGGACAGTGGTGTGGGTGATGAGGGGAAAGGAACGTTCGGCGGGAGAGACGATCCCCGCGGCATGATTGAGTGCGACCGAGACGGGCGGGACGATGACGACGGGTTGTCCCTGCTCGGGTCCGGAGGCGTAGCCGACGATGGCTTTGATCTCGAGGGGGACGCCCTGGTCGTTGAAGGGCTGGGAGGTGACGAGGGGGAGTGGCGTGGCGGGGGCGTCGCGGAGGGCTGGGTCGGCGATGTCGTAGAAGGGCTGCTCGATGCCTGGGCGGGTGAAGTAGGGGCGGGTGGGGGGGAGGACCTGGGCGATTTGGATCTCACGGAGGGCCTCTGGCGAGGTGTGGGGTTTGAGGGTGCTCTCGATGGTTCCGGTGAGGACGGAGACGTGGGTGTTGTCGAGTTCGATGGGGTCGGGGCCGTCGTTTGAGAGCTTTACCTTGTAGAAGATGTTCTTCTGGGTGGAGAGGAGATGCTGGCCGGCTTCGGGCTGGTCGAGGGTGGCCGTGAGGGTGATGCCGTGGGCGAGGAGAAGGGCGTTGTTGAGCTGGACGCGCTTGATGCGGAGCTCATGGAGGACGTTGAACTTCTGGTCATCCGCAAGCGTGCCTGAGTCTGTTGCGACGAGAAGAGTATCGAGCGTCTTGAGTGCCTCGCGCAGGGGAGCTGCGGTGGTCTCGGGATGTTCGACGGAGAAGAGTTTCTGGGCTTCGGCGATCTTCGCGTCGATGGACTGGAGGGTGGTGCGCAGGCTGGCTGGCGCGTCCGGAGCGAGGGTGGCGATGCCGGGGAGTGAGATGTCGATGCCCTCGAAGAAGCTCTGCTCCTTGTCCTTGGCGGGGACGCGGGAGCCGTAGCGGGTGTACGGGGCGTCGTAAGCAGTGGCGCGGGGTTGGCGGGTTGCGCCCCCGTTTTGCGTCTTCTGGAGTGCGAGACCTTTGCGGGCGAACTGGAGGTAGGTGTCGCCGTCCATGCCGGGATCGCTGCTGGGGGTTCCCTCGGGGATCAGCACGTTGGCGGCGGGGGGCGTGGCCGTCCACTGTTTGGTGACGTAGTTGTAGAAGCGCGCGGGGGTGCTCTTGCCGGTGGCGTAGTCGAACATGCCTTCGGGGCCGATACGGGCGAAGGGCTGACGGGCATAGACCTTGAGGGGCGCCCAGGGGGGAAGGCCCATCTCCGGGAAGACGTTGGGGTCGGCTGCGGCGGTGAAGACCTCCTGGTTCATCTGGCCGGAGACCTGGTGGTGGCCGTGGCCGTCGGTGACGCCGCCGATCCAGGTGCTGGTGAGGACGAGCGGGCGATAGAGGCGGACGGCGCGGACAGTGTCGTAGAGGACGCGCTTGTGGGTCCACTGCGCCAGGGTCTCTTCGGGGGTCTTGGAGAAGCCGAAGTCGACGACGGAGCCGAAGAACTGATCGACTCCCATGTAGCGGTCGGCGGCGAGGAGCTCCTGCGTGCGGATGAGGCCGAGGGCGTCGTTGAAGTCGGCGGTCATGAGGTTCTGGCCGCCCTCGCCGCGGGTGAGGGTGAGCATGGCGGTGCGGACGCCTTGTCCGCGGGATTCGTAGGTGAGCATGCCGCCGTCTTCGTCGTCGGGATGGGCGACGATCATCATGAGCGAGGCGCGGGTTCGCAGCTTCTTGAGGAGTTGCGCGAGGGCGGGTGCGCCGTGGTTGATGGGCAGCGTATCGGCCAGGGCAGGTGCGGAGACCTGCTCGCCGGCGAGGTTGGCGGGGTCCGGAGTCGGCGCAGGCTTCTGCGCGAAGGCCACGGCGGCAAGCAGAAGGGAAGAGGCGACGGCGAGGCTGCGACGGCTCAGCAGTGCGTAGGAAGATTGGGGCGCCATGTTGACTAATCTCTCATAGATTGGCTCCAGAGATGGCTCGCGAGCGCTGATCCGGGGGGATGCGGCATGACGACGAGGACGACGGAGGGATGGCTTCTGGTTCTCCAGGCGGTGGATGTGGCGTTTCTTCTGTTGCATGACTGGGTGCCGCTGGGGAGGCTGAGCAACCGGCAGGCGGTGCGGGAGGTCGATTCGGTGACGCGGCTCGCCGTTTCTACGCTAATCAGTACGGTACCCTGGGCGCTTGGGCTGGGGCTCTGCTGCGTGTACTGGCATTCTCCGCGCTGGCCGCACTGGCTGGAGTCGTACCTGGTGGTCAGCTACTGCGTTCTGCTTGCGGGAGCGCTGGTTGCGTGGTGGATCCCCTACCTGGTGTGGCCGAACCCGGAGCGGGCTGCGCGCTACAGGATCCGGTTTGCGGACACATTGCGGTTTCTGCCCGAGCGCAACGGAATCGCTCCGGATACTTTGCATGTTGCCTTCCATGGGATGGTGGTGGCAACGCTTGTGCTGCTGGTCCGGCTATGAGTCGAAGGGGTTTCTGTTGCGTCTAATAGACTAGTTGTTGGGAGTCATGCCATGAACGATTTCGATATGCGACGGCAGTACCCGATGATCATCGATGCTCCTCGGGAAGAGACAGCGTCTCTTCTGGCGAAGGTGCTTGGGATCACGGCAGTTGGATTTCTGATTACGGCCTTTGGTGTTGCGACGGCTCCTGCGGGCGGCTCGCTCATCGGCTTCCTTGCGGTGATCGCGCTGGTCTTCGGCATCAACTTTACGAAGAAGCAGAACGCCGGGTTAGCGCTTGCTTTGTTCCTGGCGTTGAGCTACTTCATGGGTTGGGAGATTGGGCCGCTGGTGCAGCGGTATATGCACACCATTGGACCGGATGTGGTCTTCCGTGCTGCCGGAACGACGGGCCTGGGCATGGCCGCGATGGGCTGCTTTGCGTACCTGTTCCAGATCAACTATCGCAAGGTGTCGGCGATCGGCTTCGTGCTTCTGATCGGCTTGCTGCTGGTGGGGATTGCGAGCATGTTCTTCCACTTCCTGACGCCGGATGCGTACTCGTGGATGACGCTGGGTATCTTCACGTTGCTGACGGTGGGTGATTTTGCGCGTATCCGCGCAGGTGGGGATGGCCGCTCGGCTGTGTCGCTCGCGCTCTCGATCTATCTGGACGCGATCAACATCTTCCTGGCGGTGCTTCAGTTGATGGGTGGGGGACGGCGGCGCGACTAAGCGCCGCTCGTTTCGCTTACACTGGAGTCTATCGAGACGAACGACAATGCGGGGTTGAAGCGCACGCTCGGGCTGCGCGGCGCAGTGACGCTGAACATGCTGGACATGATTGGCGTGGGGCCGTTTATTACGATCCCTTTGGTGCTGGCCTCCATGGGGGGCCCACAGGCGATGCTGGGCTGGATCTGCGGTGCTCTGCTTGCGCTGTGCGACGGCATGGTCTGGGCTGAGCTGGGTGCGGCGATTCCCGAAGCAGGCGGTACCTACAGCTTCTTGCGCGTGATGTTTCCGGGAATCACCGGCCGTTGGCTGTCGTTCCTTTTCATGTTCCAGTTGATGTTTTCTGCGCCTCTGTCGGTCGCCTCCGGATCGATCGGGTTGGCGCAGTATGGGGCGTATCTATGGCCCGCGCTCGGTCGCCACACGGTCACTCACGCGTTTCATGTGGGCGCTTATGCCGGGTCGGTGGTGGTGGGGCCTGGGCCTCTGGTGGCGATGCTTGCGGTGCTGGTCGCAGTGGCTCTGCTCTATCGCGGTCTTGAGAAGATTGGGCAGCTCTCGTCGGCGATGGGCGTGGTGGTTCTGGGAACGATCCTGTGGCTGTTGCTTACCGGGCTGGTGAAGGGGCACATCGCACAGGCGTTTGCGTTCCCGGCGGGGGCGTTTCACCTGGATCACGGCTTCTTCCTGGGATTGGGCGCGGCGATGCTGATCTCAACCTACGATTTCTGGGGCTACTACAACGTCGCCTTCCTGGGCGGCGAGGTCAAGCAGCCGGAGCGCACGATTCCGCGCGCCATCCTGATCTCCATCGTCGCGGTGGGCCTGATCTACATCGGCATGCAGGTGGCGGTGCTGTCGGTGCTTCCGTGGCAGCCTCTGCTGGGCGCGCAGGGTGTGGATGCTCGCCGCGCGGTGGTGTCGGCGTTCATGGAGACGGCGTACGGCACACGGCTTGGACCCATGCTGGGCAATGTGGCTGCGATCCTGGTGATGATTACAGCCTTTGCCAGCATCTTCTCGCTGCTGCTGGGGTACTCGCGGATTCCGTTCGCCGCGGCGCGCGATGGCAACTTCTTCCGGGTCTTTGGACGTCTGCACCCGACGCGGGGCTTTCCGTATGTGTCGCTGCTTGCCCTGGGGGCTCTGGCGCTGGTGTTCTGCTGGTTCTCGCTGGGTGATGTGGTGGCGGCGCTGGTGGTGTTGCGCATCTGCCTGCAGTTCCTGCTGCAGCATGTGGGCATCCTGTACCTGCGGCGGACGCAGCCGGATATGCCGCGGCCGTTTCGGATGTGGCTGTATCCGTTGCCTGCGCTTGGCGGGATTGTGGGCTTCTCGTACATCCTCTTTGGTCGCGCGCACTTCGGGCGGGAGTTGATGCTGGCGGCGGTGGTGGCCCTGGTGGGGTCGGCGGTGTACTGGATGCGCACGCGTCTTGCGGCTGGAAAAGTAACCTTGACCCGCTAGTTACCCTGCCGGGTAACCAGTTACAGAACCCATACGGTACCTGCGTGCGACACAGAGGCAATCACATCTGTAATGCCTTGAAAAAAAAGAGAAAAATCACTCTGAAATGGACGGCGGATGGAATCCAAAGAGGCTCCGTTTACGCATTCCAGATGAGAGGTTTTTCATGACGCAGACACGTAGTTGGACAGAAAAGATTTATGCCTTCAGCGGAGCATTGCTGGGTGGTGTGTTGCTGATCGCTTTGCTTGGCGTTGTACTGAGTTCGCTTGGTTACGGAATCATCTGGACGAACTAGTAACCTCCTGCGTCTAATGAGCGAAGGAGATTCCGGCAGATGGTTGAGCCGCTACTCCTACGCTCCCCGGGAAGGGAATTGGAATGATCGTTCGCAGCAGCAGAGGCAATGAGATTCGTTCTTCGGAGATCACTCCGAAGCAGGCATTTCTGGAGCACAAGGCGACCAGGCGAGGATTTCTTGCCGGTGCCGGGGCAATCGGAGCCGGTTTTTTGACGCATGGCCTGATGGAACCTGCCAACCACGTGTTTGCGGGGGAGAAGCTGAACTCCGTCGCCAGCAAATACACCGTGAGCGACACCCAGACGACCTTCCAGAAGGCGACGAACTGGAACAATTTTTACGAGTTCGGTACGGATAAGACCGATCCAGCCCACAACGCCCACACGCTGCATACGCGGCCGTGGACTGTGGAGCTGTCGGGGCTGGTGAAGAAGAAGCAGACGGTCGGTGTGGATGATTTGCTGAAGTACCGTCCCATCGAGAGCCGCGTCTATCGCCATCGGTGCGTCGAGGCGTGGTCGATGGTGATTCCGTGGGACGGCTACTCGCTTTCCGAATTGATCAACTTTGCTGAGCCGTTGCCTTCGGCGAAGTATGTGCAATTCATCTCGAAGGTGGACCGGAGCCAGATGCCGGAGCTTCCGAGCGGCTACGACTGGCCGTACTCGGAGGGGCTGCGCATGGATGAGGCGATGAACCCTCTGACGCTGTTGACCTTCGGCTGCTATGGCGAGGTGCTGCCTAACCAGAACGGCGCTCCGGTGCGCGTGGTGATTCCGTGGAAGTATGGCTTCAAGTCGGCGAAGTCGATTGTGAAGATCGTCTTTACGGATAAGCAGCCGAAGACGCTCTGGAATGAGATCAATTCCAGCGAATACGGTTTCTATTCGAATGTGAACCCGCAGGTGGATCATCCGCGGTGGTCGCAGGGCCATGAGCGGCGGATCGACACGGGGTTTCTGCCGCGGACGATTCCGACGCAGATGTTCAATGGATATGCCGACCAGGTGGCCTCGATGTATACGGGGATGGATCTGAAGAAAAACTATTAGTTGATACTGGTGGCTATGCCGACTCGTTTTCTCCCTTATGCCAAGGTGCTTGTGCATCTGCTTTGCCTGGTGCCTCTGTTCGTGCTGCTGCAGCGGTATCGCTCCGGCGCGCTGGCGCTCGATGCGGATCCTGTCAGCACCATTACGCACTTCACGGGCAATTGGGCGCTTTGGCTCTTGCTGGTTTCGCTGGCGGTGACACCGCTGCGGAGGGTGAGCCCGCAACTCTCGAACCTCATTCGTTTCCGGCGGATGCTTGGGCTGTATGCGTTTCTCTACGCAACGTTGCATCTGGCGACGTATGTGTTTCTCTTCTCGGGCTACGACGTGCAGGCGGCGATGGATGGATTGCGAGCGGGGCATCCGGGTGTGGTTTGGGAGAACTTCAAGCTGATCTGGCCGACGATGCTGGGCGATGTGCAGAAGCGGCCCTTCATCCAGGTGGGGTTGTTCTCGTGGGTGATCCTGCTGCTGCTGGCGTTGACCTCGCCGACGTTCGTGCTGCGGGCGATGGGCGGGAAGAACTGGCAGAGGCTTCACTACTGGGTGTATGCGGCGGCGGTGGCTGCTTGCGTTCACTTTTGGTGGCTGGTGAAGGCTGGGGTCCGGACTCCGTGGAAGGATACTGCGGTGCTGGCCGTGCTGCTGGGCGCGCGTGTGGCGTGGAAGGCGCTGGATAACCGGCGGAAGGCCGGGCTGGTGGCTTCGCGCGCTGCTTAGGGAGTGTTTGGCTGTTCCGCACAACTTCGTCCTGGGTTTGGGGGTCTTATCCAGCAGGACGATATTCGTTCGGAGGTCTCTCCATGTCCTTGCGTGTCTTCGGGATTACAGCACTCGCCGTCGTTTTGGCTTCACCGTTGTTTGGGCAGCAGAAGCCGGCTGTCTCCACAAAGAAGAAGGCGGCACCTCCCAGCGCCAAGACCAAGCCTGCGGCCCTGGTGGCTCTTAACGAGCGTGAGAGGGCGCAGCAGATGCTGAACCGGTTCACGTTCGGGCCGCGCCCGGGTGAGGTGGACCGCGTGCAGGCGGAGGGCACGGATAAGTGGTTTGAGGAGCAGATGCAGCCGGCGTCGATTCCGGATAAAGTGCTTGATCGTAAGCTCCAGGATTTTCCAACGCTTTTCATGACTCCCGACCGCGCGTTGCTGCAGTTCCCGGATCGTGGGGAGATTGAACGAGTCGCCAAGGGACAGGTGCCGTATCCGACCGATCCTGCACTGGCCTCGATGTACGAGGTTCTGGTCTTCAAGCAGGAGGACGACAAGGCGAAGAATAAGGTCGATGCCTCGGGCAAGAAGGCCTACGACCCGACTCCGGATGAGGTGGCTGCGGAGAAGAAGGCACAGCAGGCGGATGCGGCGCGCGTAGCCGGTGTGCTCTTCGCGTTGCCGAAGAACCAGCGCATGGCAGCGCTGATCAAGATGCCGGTGGCCGACCGGATTGCCTTCACGGGGAATCTTGCGGGTGACCAGAGGAATCTGCTGCTGAACGACTTTACGCCGCGTGAGAGGGAGATCTTCCAGGGGATGGCTGCCGGTCCGGGCGGTGCTGCATACCAGATCGGTCAGGAGCTTTCGCAGGCGAAGATGGTGCGGGCTGTTTTGTCGGAGAGGCAGTTGCAGGAGGTGATGGCGGATTTTTGGTTCAACCACTTCAACGTCTTCGTGGGGAAGGATGCGGACCAGTGGTACACCACGAGCTATGACCGGGATGCGATCCGGGCGCATGCGCTGGGGAAGTTTCGCGACCTGCTGATGGCTACGGCGAAGAGTCCGGCGATGTCGATCTACCTGGATAACTGGCTTTCGATCGGGCCGGATTCGATTGCGAATGGGGGCTCGGCACCGGGGGCGAAGAAGGGCAACAAGGGCCTGAACGAGAACTACGGGCGCGAGGTGATGGAGCTGCATACCGTCGGGGTGAACGGGGGGTATACGCAGGCGGATGTGACGGCACTGGCGGCGATTCTGACGGGGTGGAGCGTGGATCGTCCGTATGGCGGGGCGGGAGGATTCCTCTTCGATCCGAAGAAGCATGAGCCGGGTGTCAAGCAGTGGTTTGGGCATGAGATCGGGTCGGCGACCGTGGCCAGCGACGGTGGGTTGCAGGAGGGCGTGCAGGCTTTGACGATTCTCGCGGCCTCGCCGAAGACGGCGCATTTTATTAGCTGGAAGCTGGCGCAGCGGTTCGTGGCGGACGATCCTCCGGCTGCGCTGGTGGACCGCATGGCGGCTACGTATATGGCGAGCGACGGGGATATCAAGGCGATTCTGCGGACGCTGGCGCAGTCGCCGGAGTTCAACTCGACGAAGTACTTTCGCAACAAGGTGAAGACGCCGGTGGAGTATCTGGCTTCGGCGTTCCGGACGACGGCGACCGATCCGACCAACCCGGGGGCGCTGGTGCAGGCTGCAAAGACGATGGGAATGCCGGTGTTTTATGCGCTTCCGCCGACGGGGTACTACATTACGGCGGAGCAGTGGATGAACTCGAGTGCGCTGGTGGACCGGCTGAACTTTGCCTATAAGCTGACGAATAACCAGTTTGGCGGGCAGAAGTTCGATTCGCCGCATGTGCTGGCGCTTGGCCTCATGGAACAGCCGGCGGCAGCGGCGAAGGTGCAGCCGGCGGTGTTCGCGCCCGGGGATGCGACTCCCGATGGCGTGGATACGGTGCTGAAGGTGCTCGAGACGACGATGATTGGCGGGGGCGTTTCGGCGCAGACGAACCAGTTGATTCACAAGCAGGTGGAGAGTCAGGCGGCGCTGGGAACGGGGGATCGGCTCAATCTGTTGACGGCCCTGGTGATGGGGGCACCGGAGTTTCAGTTGCGATAGGTCGGACCACCCGCGTCAAAAGTGGTATGAAATCGCTGCTTGTGGGGCTGTCGGCGTATGTATGGTCTTCTAAAGATCTTATGCGGTGGCGATGCGGATTTGCCCATGTTTCACCAGCTATGTGTTGGTCGGTGGACTGTGGGCGGATGCGGGGACGATGTGGACCTTCGGCGGTGATCGTGCGTTGTGGGCAAAGTGGTATGGTCCGGCGTCGATGATCGCGCAAGTATTCGAACGAAGCCTTGGGTTTGAGGATGAGCCAGTCCTGGTTTTGGCCGTGTAAGACATCCCTCCATGGTTGCGGCCCGGACGGAGAAGGCATACCCGGAGGCTGAAGCTTTGGGGTACCTAGAAGTCAAGACAGGAACGCAGCGATTCGCCTATTCCAGGCCTTCGAAGAAGTGGGTGAGTTGTCTGGCTTCGCCCAGCTCGGGGGTGGCCATGAGGGTGTAGCGCTCGTGGCTGCCGTGGGCCTCGAAGATGGGCTTGGTGCGTTCCATGAGGGGGGCCTGGGAGACGTGCTGGCGGAAGGCTTCGATCTTCTTCTCGAAGACGGAGCGGATGTCGAGGGTGACGGTCCAGGGGATGGGGCTTGGGTTGGGGCGGTCGGGGAGGAAGAAGTCGGTGGTCTGGTGGAAGAGGCGGGTGGGCTTGAAGACGGGGCCGGCACCGGGGTAGCGTTTGGGGTTGCCTGCCCAGTGGAAGGCGGCGGTGGTGAAGGCCGAGACCATGGTGTGGTCGGGGTGAGAGTTGGCGGCGCCATCGGAGCCGAAGGTGAGGACGACCTGGGGCTGGAAGGCGCGGATGCGGGCGACGATACGGCTGGCGGCGAGGGAGAAGTCGGCGAACTCAAGCTGGGCGTCCTGGTAGTCGAGGAGCTCATGGTAGGTGACGCCGAGGACCTTGCAGGAGTCGGCGAACTCCTTGCGGCGGATGGCGCCGAGATCGGCTCCGGAGGTGGAGGCTCCACGGTGCGTGGCGGCCTGTCCGTCGGTGAGGCAGACGACGCAGGTTTCGACGCCTTCGGCGTGGGCGAGCGCGAGGGCTCCCCCAAAGGCGTAGCATTCGTCGTCGGGATGGGCGACGATGCAGAGAAGCTTTCTGGTTACAGCCATGATTCTCCTTGAGGGTCGGCGTCTTCGAGGTCTTCGCCGGAGAAGAGGATCTCTTCGAGGTCGAGCTGCCTGGGCACGGGGGCTTCCGGGAAGAAGGCCCGGATGGGGGCGAAGCTGCGACGGTGCAGGGGCGTGGGGCCGTGGGTTTCGAGGGCGCGGTGATGCTCGGGGGTGCCGTATCCCTTGTGAGAGGCGAGGCCGTACTCGGGGTGGAGTTCGTGGAGGTCACGCATCATGGCGTCGCGGTGGACCTTGGCGATCACGGATGCGGCGGCGATGGAGAGGCATAGGGCGTCGCCGTAGAAGAGCTTCGTCTGGGCGCAGGGGTGATCGATGCGCATGGCGTCGATGATGAGGTGGTCGGGCGCGATGGGGAGGCCACGGACGGCTTCGAGCATGGCGAGCTTGCTGGCCTGGTAGATGTTGATGCGGTCGATGGTCTCGGCGTCGACGGCTGCGATGGAGAGGGCGACGGCGGTCTTGCGGATGCGCGTGTCGAGCGCTTCGCGGTCCTCGGCGGTCATTTGCTTGGAGTCCTTGAGGCCGGCGTTGGCGAGGGCGGCCACGGCGCGGGGGAGGATGACGGCGGCAGCGACGACGGGGCCGAAGAGGGCTCCGCGGCCGACCTCGTCCACGCCGGCGATGAGGGTGAAGCCTTGATAGCGGAGGGCTTCCTCGGGCGCGTTGGAGCAGACGAGCTGCTTCAGCATCTGCTGCTTGGCGGTGGCCTTGGTGACTCCGGGCGGGACTGGGTAGCGGAAGGCCGGCATGCTGGTATTCAGTTTATAACCGGGGGCTGGCTGGCGGGGAGCAGGTTGCGGGTGTGGCGGATACGGATGAGTTCGTCTTGCGTTCGGAAGAGAGAAGGTGATGAGAAGAGCGTTTGTCAGAACCGATCCTGTCCAATCGCCTATTCTTCCTGCAAATTGAGGTCTGCAGTCGCCCCTGGCCACAAGTCCGTCTGACCTGCACCCCGTGAACTAAGACCTGTCGTTGGGAACCCTGGACTTGGCACGGACGCGTACTCCTCGCAAAGATCGCGATTTTCTTGCGTGCTGCGATAGAATCGGATTGCTTCAGCCTTCCAGTGCCCAAACGTAGTTCAAGAGTTCCCAATGTAGGAGATTCCCTGCATGAAATCCGCTCTTCGAAATACTGTTTTTCTTTTGTTTGCCCTGCTTGTCACGCCTCCGTTCGCTGCGTCCGCTCAAGGCATTACGGCAGTCTCCGGCTGGCGTGCTTCCGCTGAAGCCGACCCTTTCGCCAAGCCCGATCCAACCAGCGTCATGACTTCCGCGACACCGGTTGGGCTCTCCGGCCTTCGTGTCTCCCTCAGGACCGGATGCTCTCCAGAGTACGGTGGTTATTTTTCCATCTTTCTCCAGCTTCAAGGTGCGGCGTTTGACGCCGATAAGGGAACAGAGGTGCATAGTTCTCCCAGGATCTTCGGCGGGACGAATGTTTACAGCACAAACTACAACAACATCTACTACCAGACTCGCATCGATAACGGGGAACCAGTCAAAAATCCAGCTACCGCACTCGACGGCACCGATCATTCCTTCCGCGTGGACTTCACCAACGACAGCCTGACGCAGGGCCGGCAAGCTCTCATAGGCGCTAAGACGGGGGGTAGACCGATCACCCTGCAGATCAATCTAAAAGACCCGGTTTTTGCACACGCCCTCCGGCTTTGCACCACTGCCAGCGCCGCAGTTGCCAAAGAGCGCAGCGAAAAAGAAGCTGCGGAAGCGAAAGCAGCGGCAGATTCCAGGGAAGCATATGAAGCGTACGCCAAGCTGAAGGCAGAAGCTGATGCAACGGCAGACCGCGAGAGAAAGGCCGCGTTGAAAGCCGACACCGAACGCCGTCAATTGATCGAGAGTCAGCAGCATATGCCCGGTCCCATTCAGGGCGAACTCACGCTGAATGAACAGGCCTATTTGAAGGACTTCACGCGCTGCCTCAGCGTCACCAAGCTCGGCCCGCCGCCAATGGAGGCGCTCTACCGCCAGGGCTATGACGCGTTCATCGCCAGTCCGGCCCTCGACAAACAGTTGAAGCAATTGAGGATGTCGCAGGCCCCTGGACCTTCGTCTAAGTGGGTCCGCCTGAATCTCGTCTTCCGCACCACACGGCCAGTCAAGGCAGTGATCGCGCTCGGAGGCCAGTCCCGCGGCGACCTCTCTCTTCCAGCCAATACGCTGTTTACGGTCTTTCCCGAATCGGATGTTACGGCGCAAGGCTGCCACCAAACGTATACCTCCTATGACCCTGTCACCATGACAAGGCGAATCGGTGCCTTCCTGATCACGGCCAACTTCGGCAACTTTGAGCGCTATTACATCCCCGCCGACGCCGTGGCCTACGCCACCGACGCCCAAGCCTGGTGCAAAGACCACTGCCTCTGGTAATCAGTGCGGGAGGATGGGGCACGATAGGTTTCTTAAACCTCACCCAGGCTGCATATGAGGACGACCATGGATCACGAACAGGGAACAGACTGGATGTTCCCACAACCATTCGTCCGTAACGACAGGTTGGCTTATGGCTAGTGATGAACAGGTTTCGGCGATTTCTACTCAGAATGCTCTCGACAACAGAAAAGCCACGGCGATTGCCGTGGCTTTTCTGTTTCCCGGGAAGGGAAGGAGGTTTAGACGGCGCGGGCGACTTCGCGCAGACGGGCTGCCTTGCCGCGGAGGCCGCGGAGGTAGAACAGCTTGGCGCGGCGCACTTCGTAGGACCGGATCTTCTCGACCTTATCGACGACCTTGGAGTTGTAGGGGAAGATGCGCTCCACGCCCTGACCAAAGCTCATCTTGCGGACGGTGAAGGTGCCCTGGGGGCCCTTGCGGGATGCGATGACCATGCCCTCGAAGGCCTGGAGGCGTTCTTTCTCGCCTTCCTTGATCTTGACCTGAACGCGGACGGTGTCGCCGGGAGCGAATGCGGGGAGATCGGTCCGCTCGAACTTCGCGGCCAGCTTCTGCATGATGGGATGAATGGACATAATACAACTTTCTCGGTACTTGAAGTCGACTCCCAGTGTACACCATTTTGGCGCAAAACTGGTGCGGTTTTCGGACGAAAACCGTCGTTCGCGTTCAGGAGCGGCCTAGTTGATGGGTACGGCCATGCCCTCGTTCAATGATACCAGTTCGTTGGGATGCTGTTTCCAGCGGAGGGCGAGGGGCCTGGCGTCGGTGGCGGGGACGAGGAGTTCCCCGTCTTCGAGGGGGATGACGGGGACCTCGAAGGACTCGGTTGGGCCGGTGACCATGTGGTGGTCGATGTTGTAGGAGGTGATGTGGATCTGGCTGTCGACGAGGGGTTTGTCCATGCCGACGGGGAGGAATTTGCCCTCGAAGATGACGTCGCCGGACTGGTTGGCGATGCGGCACCAGTCGGTGGGGCTTTTGACGTCGGAGTGGCAGGAGACCCACTCGCCGCGGGTGTGGAGCTTGAGGTAGTCGAACTTGCCGGGGATGAAGGTGGAGTCGCTGGGCATGTTGACCGGGACGCCGGTGTGGTCGACCGCGAGGTAGTGGGACAGGTAGGCAAAGCCGCAGGCGAGGATGACGGTGAAGAGGGTGAAACCCCAGGTGATGCGCCGCGTTCTTGTCTGCATAGGTCTCCTTTTGGGATCGGATGCGGTGTTTGTCGCATGAGTATACGGTGGCCAGCACGTTTGCCGGGCTGTCGCCGATCAAGTGAGACCGCTCGGAGCGATTGCCTTCCATGTGACGAGGCGATCGCGCGGGCCGCTATAATTGGCTCATTCAACCCAAAGAGACCCCTTCCCAAATGGATAACAAGGAACACGCCCCTGCAGCGACGGCACCTCCTCGCCATATGCCCGCATTGGATGGACTCAGGGGCCTAGCAATTTCGCTTGTGCTCTGCTGCCATGCGAATGTGTTCATTGGTGCCCCCGCCCCAGGCAGTTCCACCTTCGATCATCTTCGTTATTTGATCCTGGGTGGTGGTTGGATCGGTGTGAATCTTTTCTTCGTGCTCTCCGGATTCCTGATCACCGGCATCCTCGTGGCCACAAAGTCATCCAGTCATTACTTCAAAAGCTTTTATGCACGCCGCTTTCTCCGCATCTTCCCCCTGTACTATCTTTACGTCATCGCGATCATTGGATTTACGAGGGCGGCCTACACGAATCTGGATCGGGCCAGCCTCCTCTTCTTTTTTTATAACTTTCGCGCGATCTCCCTTCAGCATCACCTGCTTTGGGTGAACTCCCTATGGTCACTTGCCGTCGAAGAACAGTTCTACCTCGTCTGGCCCATCTTGATCGTGTTGCTGAGACGCCGCACCCTCCAATACCTGTGTGTCGCCGGAGTTGTGTTTGCCCTTGCGCTTCGAATCTGGAGTTTCCCCCACGACGCAACATTTCAATCCACCTATTACTCGACTCTCTGCCGGATGGATGATCTGCTGATCGGTGCCCTTCTGGCTCTGTGGCGCTCCGACGAAGGGATTGAGATGAAGATGCGTCGCTATGAAGCGCCCGTAGGGATTGCCGCGCTGATCGGGCTCTTCGCCATCGCGGCGTGGACGGGGCACTTTATGGACTTTGTCACCTTCAACAACAAGGGCGCCTTCCGTCACAGCTCCGTGCTCATCCTCGGCCCCGGCATGACGCTGCTCGCCGCGTTGTCTGCTGTCATGGTGGCAAAGTGCTGGCACCAGAACCCCATCAACAGCATTTTTCTATTCTGGCCGTTGCGAAGGCTAGGGAAATACAGCTATGGCATGTATATGCTTCATTGGCCGCTGCTGTATCTCATTCAGCGGGCCCAGGAACGCATGCAGAGTCACTTTCACGTTCACGTGCACTCCTACTTCATTCTTCCTGCGATCTTCGTCACGTGCTACGCGGGCGCAGTGGCTAGCTTCTACGTCTTTGAAAGACACTTCCTGCGGCTCAAACGGCTCTTCCCAGCGCTCTGACCGAGGTTTCCCGCCCACGTGAGAGCGCGCTCTCTTCCATGGACATTCTTCGCAGCTATCGGTGGAAGAGACGCAACGGGACGATGGCCACGAAACACAGCTTATGACAGCAAAGAACAACTCAGCTTCCGCTGGCTTCCGTTTCTTCGCTCGCCTCGATTTCATGGAGGAGCTTCCGGTCGGCTTTGTTGAGGCTGGCTTTGGCGAGGAGGTCGGGGCGGTTGCGGAGGGTCTTTTCGAGGGCGGCGCGGCGTCTCCACTGGCGGACGAGGACGTGGTTGCCGTCGGTGAGGACGGGGGGGACCTGCGCGCCTTGGTAGTCGGCGGGGCGGGTGTACTGGGGGTAGTCGAGGAGGCCACCGGAGCCGTGGGTGGCGCGGGGTACGGCGTCGTCGGCCTGGGGGGCCTGGGAGTCGTCGGCCCCGAAGCTTTCGTGGAGGGAGGAGTCGGGGTTGCCGAGGACGCCGGGGAGGAGGCGGACGACGGTGTCGGCGATGACGGCTGCGGCGAGCTCTCCTCCGGTGAGGACGTAGTCGCCGATGGAGAGTTCGCGGTCGCAGAGGAGGGTGTTGACGCGCTCGTCGACGCCCTCGTAACGGCCGCAGATGAGGACGATACGCTCGGTCGCGGCGAGGGTGTGGGCGACGGGCTGGGTGAAGACACGGCCCTGGGGAGAGAGGAGGATGACGGACTCGCGGGTGGTATCGCGGTGGGGGAGGGGCGTGATGCCGAGGGAGGCGATGCAGTCGAAGATGGGCTGGGGCTTGAGGAGCATGCCCTCGCCGCCGCCGAAGGGGCGGTCGTCCACGGTGCGGTGGCGGTCGTGGGTGAAGTCGCGGAGGTCGTGGGTATGGATCTCCATGACGCCGGTGGAGAGGGCGCGGCGGAGGATGCCGGTCTCTAGAAAGCTGGTGAAGAAGCCGGGGAAGATGGTGAGGATGTCGATGCGCATGTCGGTTTTGCCGGGGGTGTGCGTCGTATGGATCGCACAGGTCGATTGTAACCGTGGTAGCTTTCAGGGGAGCGGGCAGCGGTCGACGTGCCCCTGTACTCTTGACTGTTCTTTTGCAGATCTTCTCTGAGCGAGGTCCACCCCGTATGTTTTTGAAGACCCTCTTTTCTGTGGTACTTGTATCGATGACGATGGCTGCTGCGGCACAGGAGGTGGGACAGAGCACCTCCACGCCAGGGCCTGCACCGCTGGGTTCGACGGCAACGATCACCGTGATTCCGGGTGGGCAGGAGGATCGGCGTGTTCCGGTGAAAGAGAAGATCTCTTCGCCGGAGGTCCCGATCCGCGATTACCCGATGCGACCCTTCTCGAAGGCCGGTGTCGCGGTGAAGATCAGCACGATGGGAGCTGGGTTCGATGTGGCCACTCCGCTGACACGCACGCTGAACCTGCGCGGAAGCGCCATGTTCTTTACCTTCGGGCACGATTTTACGACGGACGGCATCCCGTACAACGCATCACTGGACTTCAAGGGGGGAGCGGTGAACGTGGACTGGTTTCCGTTCCATGGGGGCTTCCATGTGAGCCCAGGCGTCTACTTTCTGAAGAGCGATCTGGGCGGGACGCTTCTGGTTCCTGCCGGCCAGACGTTCACGCTGAACGATGTCGATTACACGAGCAGCGGGGTGGACCCGATCCATGGCAACGGAAGTCTGGTCTTCCCGCATACGGTGGGACCATCGCTGACGGTGGGCTGGGGGAACATCCTTCCACGCAGCGGAAAGCACTGGTCGGTGCCGTTCGAGATTGGCGCGGCTTACTTTGGGAAGCCTTCGGTGACGCTCAACCTGGCGGGGGTGGCGTGCCAGGGGGTGAACTGCTCGAGCGTGGCGACGGATCCTGACACGCAGAAGAACGTGAAGGCCGAGCAGAATACGCTGAACGACGATCTGAAGGCGCTGCAGACGTATCCGATCGTTTCGATTGGGGTTTCTTATCAGTTCTAGGGATTAGGGCTTGGCGTTGACTTCGATGAGGCCTTCGGGGAGGCGCATGAGGATGCGCTTGGCGTCGGGGTCGATTTCGACCAGCCATGCCTTGACGAAGGGGATGAGGATCTCTTCGCCCTCGGGGGTGAGAACGGCGAGCAGGGGAGCGGCGTCGTCGAGACGGCGTGAGCCATCGGGGGTGGTAGGCAGGTGGACATCGTCGACGGTGCCCACCAGAAGATGAGGCTCCCGTGCCACGTCATAGACAGCGCACTCCAGCAGGTCGCTGATGTAGGAAGCGTCTTCCTCGGGTTCGAGGCGTTCGTGGTGGGGAACGATGACTTCGAGCCCTGCGAGGGTCTCGGCAGCGTTGATGGAATCTATGCCGGCGAAGTGCAGGACGATGCGTCCGTTGTTCTTGCCTACGGGGAGGAAGAAGCCGATGACGGTGGCGGGGCGTGCGGCGGACTCGGGGCCATCATAGCCTGGCTTGGCGAGAAAGACGCGCGGTTCGCCTTCGAAGCGCTCGGGAAAATCGGTGAGGAGTTCGGCGAGGACCTCGCCTTTGCGGCCCTGCGGGCGAAGGATGGAGGCGAGAATGACCCAGGTACACGACTTCGCCGAATCGCCGTCGAGTGGGGGAGGAGCGGCATCGCTCGACGGAATCGGTTTTTGTTGGACTGGCTTCACTCTTTTTGGAGTTTACTTTGCTATTCGTCGTTCGCGGTGGCCGTTGCAATCTGGCTGCTGGATCGTGGTGCTTCTCCATGCTCCAGGATGTCGAGCGAGAAGCGATGGTGCAGCTTCATGCTCGCAGCCCCGAGGATGGTGCGAAGCGAACGCGCCGTCCTACCCTGCTTACCGATGATTTTTCCGACATCTTTTTGAGAGACGCGGAGGCGGATGACCGTAGCATCGCCATCAGCGATGGTTTCGACTGTTACCGACTCCGGTTCGTCCACGAGGGCTCGAGCGATATCGAGCACCAAATCCTGCATACCCGCAACTACTTCCGCCCGACTTTCGGGCAGGGGCCTCTGACTCATCGTTTACACCTCTGGGAGAAAAAACCGCCGAGCACACTTGTCTCCGTACCCGTTTGCCTTTTTAGAATCAAGGTCTTTTGGTACATACGACGCAAAACAGATGCTTGGAGGTGCCGCAAGCCTAGAAGAATGTCAGGCTTCAAACATAAAGACCCGCTTTCGTAAGCGAACCTTCACAGAGAGTGTACGCCAGAGATGCGATTCCCCCTTTGGAAAAAAGAATCCGAAAGGGGGAAATTGATCCGACTGGAAAATTCTTATGCGGTGATAGCGGGCTCAGCGGCTGGAGCCTGAGCGAGGAGCTTGCCAACGCGCTCGGAGAGCTGGGCTCCGTTGCCGACCCAATAGTCGATGCGGTCACGCTTGAGGGTGACGGTCGCGGGATTGGTGCGGGGGTTGTAGGTTCCGACGACTTCGACGGAGCGGCCGTTGCGGGCGCGGTCCTTTTCGATGACAACGATACGGTAGTGGGGCTGCTTGCGGGCGCCAACGCGGGCGAGACGGATCATCAACATGTGGGGCATTACCTTTCAGGGCAGTTGGTATTAAGAGTTGCGGTCGGGGACCGCGGACTGCTCGGATTGCCTCAACGTGGAGTCATGTCCGGGCTCGCCTCCTGGGTGGGAGGCAACATCTAAGTATCGCTGGATTTGGGCGTTTTTGCAAGGATTGGATGCTTTTGGCATTCCTGGATGTCCGGGAACGCCGGACCCCATTCCTTCCGATGAAGCCGGAAAGGATGGGGATCCGCGGAGGATCAAGAGGCGGGGAAGAGGAAGCGGAGGACGTTGGGGAAGCGGCTGGCCCAGGCGCGCTCGTCGTGTACGGCTCCGGGGTCGCGCTGGTAGGCGAGGTCGATGTTGTCGCGCCAGCCGCGCTTGAGGAGGCGCTGGTGGAGGAGGTCGGCGTCGCGCAGGTGGCGGAGGCCTTCGGCGGTGCCCATGTCCATCCAGATGCGGGTGCTGGGGCGCTTCCTGGAGTGGCCTACCGTTGCCAGGATCGACCGGCGATCCCACCAGATAGAGGGGCTCATGACGGCGAGTTTTCCGAAGATATCGGGGTGGTTGAGGCCGAGGAAGAGGGAGATGAGTCCGCCGAGCGAAGAGCCGCCGAGAGCGGTGTTGGCGGCGTCCGGCAACGTCCGGTAGGTGCGGTCGATGAAGGGCTTGATCTCTTCGATGAGCATGCGGCCGTAGGTGGCGCCTTCGCCGCCGGCCATGCGCGGATCGCGGGTGGGGGTGTACTCGGCCATGCGGCGGAGACCGGCGTTGGCGATGCCGACGAGGATGATGGGCTCGGTCTGGCCGGCTTCGGCGAGGGCGTCTTCGGTGGAGGCGGCCTGCCAGGTGCGGCCGGGAACGTAGGAGAGACGCGGGTCGAAGAGGTTCTGGCCGTCGTGAAGGTAGAAGACGGGGAAGCGGCGGGCGGGGTCTCCGTCGTATTCGACGGGGAGGTGGACGGAGAGGATACGCTGCTTTGGCTGCGGCAGGATCTCGGAGTGGAAACACCAGTTGTCGAGCGCGGGTGCGTCGGGGCTGCCGGGATCGTCGAGGGTGAAGCTGGGCGCGGCGGGATTGTCCTCCCAGGGGGTGGGTGGCGGGGTGTGTTCGAGGCTGGAATGCTGCAATTTCAGGGGGCTTGCTCCCGTGCGCTAGGATTGCATCAGAGTAGCAGAGGGAGGCCCATGCACCGCGATTATCGAAAGTGGTTTTCCCCGCGTCTTGGCCGGGATATGGAGCTTCTGGTGTTCGGGCACGGCGGTCTGCCTATCCTGGTGTTCCCGACGAGCTGCGGTCGATTCTTCGAGTTTGAAGACCGGCAGATGGTGGCGACGATCGCCGACAAGATCGACCGGGGCGAGATGCAACTGTTCTGCGTGGACTCGGTGGATGCGGAGAGCTGGTACAACCGCGATGTGCCGCCGCGATGGAAGATTGCGCGGCAGGTGCAGTACGAGGGGTACATCATGCAGGAGGTGGTGCCTTTCGTCCGGCAGTTGAACCATAATCCCAAGTTCGCGACGATGGGGTGCAGCTTCGGTGGGTACCATGCGCTGAACTTCGCGTTGCGGCACCCTGATGTGTTTACGGCCTGCCTGTCGATGAGTGGGGCGTTCGACATGACCAGCTTCCTGCATGGGTATTTCGATGAGGACGTTTATTTCCAGACGCCTCCGCTGTACCTGGCGAACCAGCATGATGGGTGGTACTTCGAGCGGTATCACCGTAACACCTACATTTTGGCGACCGGCCATGAAGACCAGTGCTGGGACGCGAATGAGCGGATGGCGCGGGTGATGCGAGAAAAAGGTGTCCCGGTGCGGCTGGATGTCTGGGGGGACGGCACAGGACACGACTGGCCGTGGTGGCAAAAGATGATGTGTGTGTATTTGTAAGGAACGCGATTTTCTTTTGACGGGCTGAAGGTGAATAGCTCTAGAATATCTCCGGTTGCAGTGGTAGGCTTTTGAAACACTTTCCCAGAGATGATGGCTAAACGCACGCAAGTCTCCGTTCTCATCGTTGCAAGCACGTGGTGGCCCCTGACGGCTCGACTCGCGATGTCTTTGCTTGCCCATGGTTGCCGGGTGTCGGCGCTTTGCCCGGCGGGTCATCCGATGCGTTTCGTGGAGGGTATCTCCAGCGTGCATATGCTGCGCGCGTACCGGCCTATGCGGACGCTGAAGCGCACGATCGAAGCGGACAAGCCGGATGTGATTCTTCCGGGCGACGATACGGTGGTGTGGCTGCTGCACCAGACGCACGCGCTGTATCCGGAGCTGCGTCCTCTGATTGAGCGGTCGCTGGGGAACGCGGCGTTTTATCCGGAGATCCGGGGTCGCGATGCGCTGCTGCAGGTGGCGAGGGAGCTCGGCATCCGGACGCCTGTGAATGCGGTTGTGAAGGACGTCGCGGACCTTGACGCGTGGCTGGAGACGAATCCGTTTCCGGCGGTGATGAAGGTGGATGGCAGCTTTTCGGGTCGGGGCGTCGTGGTGGTTCATTCTCGCGAGGAGTGTGTCGCGGTGCTGGAGCGGTTCCAGCGGAGGTCGAGTTTTACGTCGGCGGGTGGCCGTTGGGTGGTGAATCGCAATCCGCTTGCGTTGTGGACGTGGAGGCTGTTGAAGACGGCGACGGTGAGTATCCAGCAGTGGATTCCGGGGACTCAGGCGACCGCTATGTTCGCAGCGTGGGAGGGGAAGGTGTTGGGGGGGCTTGCGGTGGAGGTGCTGGCTACGACCGAGCCGCAGGGAGCCTCGACGGTGGTGCGTCCCGTGCAGGATGTGGAGATGCTGGAGGCGGGGCGGCGGATTGCGGAGCGGTTGGGGATCAGCGGCTTTTTTGGGCTGGATTTTATGCTTGACGATGCGACGGGCAAGCCATATCTGCTGGAACTGAACCCGCGCTGCACACAGCTTGGGCATCTGCGGGTGCAGGGGATGCCGGATCTTGCGGGTGTGCTGGCCGCGGCGATTGCGGGTGGGCCGCCGCCGGAGGCCGGGGAGTCGCTTCCTGAGGGACCGATTGCGTTCTTTCCGCAGGCGCTGGGCGGGGATCCGAAGACGAGGGAGCTGTTGCCGGTGAGTTACCTGGATAAGCCGGTGGAGCAGCCGAAGCTGGTGGAGGCGCTGAATGGGAAGGCGTGGCCGGAACAGCAACTGGCGTCGCGGGTTTATCTGAAGATTCGTGGATAGAGTTTTGCGGCGGGAGTAGGGTAGAGGCAGGGATTCACCGGGGCGAGGGCAACGGCGCGTCCGTCCCCTGGATCAAAGACCGAAGAGAAACGGCAGGAATACAAACCACAGGGATGGTGCAGATGAAGAAGATCGGCGTTTTGTTCGGCATGGAGAACACGTTTCCGGGAGCACTGGTGAACCGGATCAACTCGATGGAGATCGAGGGCATCACGGCCGAGTTTGTCCAGGTGGGCGGGGTGGAGATGGCTGCACCTTCTGGCTACGCGGTGATCGTGGACCGGATCTCGCACGATATGCCCTTCTACCGGTCTTTTCTGAAGAACGCTGCGTTGAGTGGGACGCAGGTGATCAACAATCCGTTCTGGTGGTCGGCCGACGATAAGTTCTTCAACTATGCGCTGGCCTCGAAGTTAGGGGTGGCTGTGCCGCGCACGGCTCTGCTGCCGCATAAGTACTTTCCGCCGAACATCGAGAGCAGCTCTCTGCGGAACCTGCAGTTCCCTCTGGATTGGGATGCGATCTTCGACTATGTGAAGTTTCCTGCGTTCCTGAAGCCGCACGATGGCGGTGGATGGCGGGATGTGTTTCATGTGCATAACCGCGAGGAGTTCTTCGCGGCCTACGACCAGAGCCGCGACCTGTGCATGACGCTGCAGGCGGCGGTGAAGTTCAAGGAGTATTTTCGATGCTATGTGGTGGGGCAGGAGAAGGTGCGGATTATGGCGTACGACCCGCGCCGTCCGCATGAGCACCGGTATGTGCTGGAGCCGCAGGAGTATCCGAAGGGTCTGTTGAAGCGCGTGGAGAAGGATGCGCTGACGCTTTGCAAGGCGCTGGGGTATGACCTGAACACGGTGGAGTTCGCGGTGGAGGATGGGATTCCGTATGCGATCGACTTCATGAATCCGGCTCCTGATGCGGACCGGTTCTCGGTGGGGGAGGAGAACTTCGAGTGGATCGTGAATGCAGTAGCGGAGCTTGCGGTGAAGAAGGCCAGGGAGGCGCATGCGCCGGATTTGAAGGAGCTTCGGTGGGGTGCCCTGTTGACGGGGGAGAGCAAGGCTCCGGCTAAGGCAGCGGTGAAGAAGGCTCCTGCGAAGAAGGCTCCTGCGAAGAAGACGGCGGTGAAGAAGGTGTTGCCGGGGACGTAAGGACGGCATACCCAAGGAGCTAAAGCCCGGTTTTGTGGCGGGCCTGTGAGACCCAAGGCTGAGCCTTTGGATACCTATAAGCAAGGGCGAAAACAACTGCAACCGCAGACTCCCTTTGGAATGACAATCGAAGGGCAACAGCAGAAGCAGATTCCCTTTGGGGAATGACCACCAGGGGCAATGGCAAAAGAACGACAGGAAGAGCTGCTTGGAGACAGTGCATGAAGCCATCGTTTTCGTTGGGGATTGAAGAGGAGTATCAGACGATTGATCCAGTGACGCGGGATCTGCGGTCGCATGTTTCGACCGAGATGTTGTCGCAGGGCAAGCTGAGGCTGGAAGAGCGGGTGAAGGCCGAGATGCACCAGTCGGTGATCGAGGTGGGGACGCGCATCTGCAAGAACATCCAGGAGGCTACCGAAGACCTGTATGACCTGCGACGCAACATGATCGGGCTGGCGGAGGAGAATGGACTGGTGCTGGTGGCGGGCGCTACGCATCCCTTCTCGGACTGGCGGGAGCAGGAGATCTATCCGGACCCGCGGTATGCGCAGGTGGTGGAGGATTTGCAGCTTGTGGCGCGGGCGAACCTGATCTTCGGGCTGCATGTGCATGTGGGGATCGAGGACCGCGAGGCGGCGATTCGGATCATGAATTCGATTCGTTATTTTCTGCCGCACATCCTGGCTCTGTCGACCAACTCCCCGTTCTGGCAAGGGATGAAGACGGGGTACAAGAGCTACCGGGCGAAGGTGTTTGAAAACTTTCCGCGGACGAATCTGCCGGATACGTTTGGGAGCTACTCGGAGTTTGAGAACTACATCAACCTGCTGATCAAGACGAACTGCATCGACAATGCGAAGAAGATCTGGTGGGATGTGAGGCCGCATCCGTTCTTCAACACCGTGGAGGTGAGGGTGTGCGATATCCCGATGCGGGCGCAGGAGTCGATTGCGATTGCGGCGCTGATCCAGGCGACGGCGGCGAAGCTGTGGAGGCTGCACGCCTGCAATCAGGACTATCGGCAGTACTCGCGGGCGCTTGTGATGGAGAACAAGTTTCGCGCGGTGCGGTATGGGCTGGATGGGAAGATGATCGACTTCGGCAAGCAGATCGAGGTGCCGATGCGAGAGCTGATGCTGGAGTACCTGACCTTCGTCGACGATGTGCTGGATGAGCTGGGGAGCCGTAAGGAGATCGAGTACATCCACACCATGATGGAGCAGGGGACGGGCGCGGACCGGCAGTTGAAGGTGTTCGAGGAGACTGGGGACTTGAAGCAGGTGGTGGACTACATGGCGCGGGAGACGCGGGCGGGATTGTAGGCGAGTCTTTTTGAGAGCCTGAGTCGCCAAGGCTGAGTTTCAGACGCGTTTTGAACAGGGAGGCATTGACGTGGATTGGAGTTTATGAAACTCCAATCCACGAAACGCGGTATTCTACAGCCATGATTGCTGGCGTGATTAAGGATCAGGTGAATTCGACGGCGGCCCCGGAACATCACGGGTTGCGCGAGGTTTCGTTCCCCGAAGCGTACGGTCCGGGTGCCCGCAATGCCGTGACGACATGCCTGCGCATCCAGCCGGATGAGAAGGTGACGGTGATTACCGACCAGAGCTGCGTGGAGATTGCAGCGTCCATCGCGCATGAGTTGGACAAGATTGGCTGCGCGTGGAACGGCTATGTGCTGGAAGAGGTTGCGCCGCGGCCACTGAACGGGATGCCACGCGTGATTCTGGACGACATGGAGACGTCGCAGGTCTCGATCTTTGCGGTGAATGTGCAGCAGAATGAGCTGAAGAGCCGGATGGAGATGACGGACGTCGTCAACCGGCGGCGGATGCGGCATGCGCACATGGTGAACATCACCGGGGAGATCATGGTGCAGGGGATGCGCGCCGACTTCATGGCGATCGACGCGCTGAGCCAGGCGGTGCTGGACAAGGTTCGCAAGGCCACGTACGTGCGCGCCACGACGGCTGCGGGGACGGATATTCATGCGCAGCTTTCGCCGGACTATCGCTGGTTCAAAACTTCGGGCATCATCAGCCCGGAGAAGTGGGGCAATCTGCCGGGTGGTGAGTGCTTTACGGCGCCGGGCGAGGTGAATGGAGTGTTTGTGGTCGATGGCGTGGTGGGCGACTATCTCTGTGCGCGCTATGGGCTGCTGCGGGAGACTCCGCTGACGATCAATATCGAGAGCAACCGCATTACGAAGGTGGAGTGCTCGAACAAGGAGCTGGAGCGCGAGTTCTGGGCGTATACGCATACTGACGCGAACTCCGACCGGGTGGGTGAGTTTGCCATCGGGACGAACATCGGTGTGGAGCGCGTGATCGGGAACATTTTGCAGGATGAGAAGTTTCCGGGGATTCATATTGCGTTTGGCGATCCGTATGGAGCGCATACGGGTGCGCCGTGGAAGTCTTCGACGCATATCGATGTGGTGGGGCTCGGGTTCAATATCTGGCTGGGCAACGCCGACGGCGAAGAGCAGATCATGCGGGATGGCGACTTTTTGCTGGAGGTCTGATGCTGCAGCCGTATCGCGAGGAGTTCAACCGGAACTTCGCGGCGGAGAAGTACGCCGCGCTGCAGAAGAATCTTGACGAGGCCACGCGCACGAAGGTCGAATTCCGGGTTGCCGAGACGCCTGTTTTCTTTGATCGCGCCTTGCTGGATGAGATTGCGGCGGTAGGGATCGAACTGACGCGGCAACTGGTTGAAAGTCCTCCCTACATGCGGGTTTCGGCTGAGTCGATTCCTGCGGCTTACAACGTTCGCGGTGAGTCTGCCCAGCCTCACTTCATGACGGTGGACTTCGGGCTGGTGCGCGATGCGGACGGGGTTTTGCAGCCACGGCTGGTGGAGATGCAGGCCTTCCCCTCGGTGTTTGGCTACCAGGATGTGCTCTCGCGGGAGTATGTCGCTACCTATGGGCTGGACAAGGGACTGAATTGGTATCTGGGTGGGCATGATGAGGCGAGTTACTGGGAGTTGCTGCGGAGGGTGATCGTTGCGGAGCACGATCCGAAGCAGGTTGTGCTGATGGAGGTGGAACCGGACAGCCAGAAGACGTTGCCGGACTTCAAGGTGTACGAGGACCGGCTGGGGATCGTGACGGTCGATATCGCGAAGATCCGGCAGGAGGGGCGCAAGCTCTTTTATCAGGATGGCGCGGGGGAGTGGGTTCGGATTCTGCGGATCTTCAACCGGGCGATCGTCGACGAGATTGAGCGCAAGGGGATTCGGTTGGGGTTCGACCCGACCGCGGAACTGGACGTGGAGTGGGCGGGGCACCCGAACTGGTTCTTCCGGATCAGCAAGTTTTCGCTGCCGTACCTGGATCACCCGTCGGTGCCGAAGGCGGTTTTTCTGGATGCGTGGTTCCGGGGTGAGGGGAGTAACGCGTTACCCGTGGACCGGAGCAGGATTCTGCTGAAACCTTTGTACTCGTTTGCCGGAAAGGGGATCCAGTTCGCGCCGTCGGATGAGGAACTGCGGGCGATTCCAGCGGGGGAACGCTCGCTGTATCTATTGCAGGAGCGCGTTTCCTTCGAGCCGGTGGTGGAGACGCCGTTCGGGATGACGCAGGCCGAGATTCGCGTGATGTACGTGTGGCCGGATGGCGGAGTGATGGAGCCGGTGATCAGCCTAGTGCGGATGGGACGGGGATTGATGATGGGGGTGGACCACAATCGGAACCAGGAGTGGGTTGGGGGATCGGCGGCGCTGTTCCCGGATTGTTTTCCAGACAACAGATGAACCGTTAGGTTAGAATTCAAGCTCTCAGCAAGGTTTAAGAGGCGGATATGTTCAAGCCAGGCGGTGGGCCCACGGCACGGGATTGGCAGAAGTTGACGAGTGATACTCCGGTTCGCTCGGCGGTTCGCTTTCCTATCCGCATGGCGATTCGGCTGCAAACGGAGCATGGCGAGGTCGATGCGGTGACGGAGGATGTTTCCGCGAATGGACTGCTGTTTACCGGAAGGCATCTGCCGGATGCAAACAGCCGAATTGAGTTTACGATGACAATGCCGGGTGCAATTATGGGTCATTCGAAGGATACGGTCATCCATTGCACCGGCCGGATCGTACGTCATCAGAAGAGGGTTACCGATGAGATTGCGGCAGCGGTGATCGACGAGTATTTTCTTACTGCGTAACAAGTTTTTTTGGAAACGAGGGTGATGCTGAATTCCCAGGACGAGATCGAAGACGAGGCATCCACACCGGTCGGCATTCGGGTGATCCTTGCCGACTCCCAGGCCATCTACCGTGTGGGTATGCGGAAGGTCTTCGCCATTGAGGACGATATCCGCGTGGTGGCCCAGGCGGAGTCGCTGGCGAACCTGCATGCGGCATTGCTGCGCTATCCCACGGATGTGGTGCTGCTTGAAGGGCAGTTGATTGCAGGGACGACGGATGCGATTCCGGATCTGGTGCGCGCCGCGCCGGACGCGAAGCTGATTGTGCAGGTGGTGGAGACGGACGAGTCGAACACGGTGGATCTGTACCGCCGTGGCGTGCGGGGTGTTGTTCCCCGGTCGATTACGCCGGACCTGCTGATCAAGTGTGTGCGCAAGATTGCCGCAGGTGAGACGTGGATCGACAACCAGTCGATCAGTTGGGTGATCGACGCGTACCGTTCGCAGGCGACCACACTGACGAGTCCGCGCGTGCAGCCGAAGCTCTCGAAGAAAGAGCTTGCGATCATCAGTTGCATCACGCGCGGGATGCGGAACAAGGAGATTGCGTACCAGATTGGGACGACCGAGCAGGTGATCAAGAATTACCTGCGCAAGGTGTACGACAAGCTGGGCGTCTCCGACCGGTTGGAGTTGGCGCTGTACTGCCTGCATCACCAGTTGCTGAAAAAGTACTCGATGGATACGGAGCCGTTGAATCCGGCGCCGGCGCTGCCTCTTCGACCGAAGATATAGAAAGGCTTCTTAAACAAAAAAGGCTCGGGGGAGTGATTCCGCCCGAGCCTTTCTGTTGCTGTCGAAGCTTACTGGACCTTGTCGATCTCGACGTCGATGGTGAACTTCACGTCGTCGGAGAGCATGGCCGAACCGAACTTCGTTCCGAAGTTGAAGTTTGAGCGGCTGAGCGAGCCGGTTGCGGAGAAGCCGGAGATGATCTTGCCGCCCTGGCCCTTCTGCGCGGGAGCGGGGCCGTCGAGGTCGAAGGTGACGCTCTTGGTCACGCCGGCGAGGGTCAGGTCACCGATGAGCTGGGTCTTGCCGCCTGCGGAGACGAGCTTGGTGGACTTGAAGGTTAAAGTGGGGTTGGCGGCGACGTTGAAGAAGTCGGGGCTCTTGAGGTGCTTGTCGCGTGCTTCGACGTTGGTGTTCACGCTGTTGGCGTCGATGACGGCTTCCACGGTGGACTTGGTGATGTCCTTCTCGTCGAGGGTGACGGTACCCTTGATGCCGGTGAGCGTACCGCGCACGGTGCTGACGCCGAGGTGCTTGACTGCGAAGCCGATGCTGGAGTGTGCGGTGTCGATGGTCCAGGTGGAGGTCTGGGCGTTGACGGCGGGCGCGAGCGCGAGGCCGGCGGAGGCGAGTACGAGGAGGAGAGCGCGTTTCATTGAGATATGTCCCTTTCGGAGAGCGTGTTGCGGAGCCGGAACTGGTTCATTGGCCGGGTGGACAGAGTCCGAGCCTGTATTTCAGAGCCACGACTCAGTGATCGTCTGGACTGTGATGCTACACGTCTTGGATGTGCAAGTGACAGACTAGATTCGCTTTTCGCGGCGATTTTCCGCTTCAGATGCTAGGATGGGCGCAACAATGAGCATCGTTACGGAATTGCGCGCACTGACGCGGACGCAGAGGGCCACTTTTTTCGCCTGTTTCCTGGGCTGGACGCTCGACGCTTTCGACTTTTTCCTGCTTACCGTCTGCCTGAAGGCGATCGCGGCAGACTTCCATGTGGGCATCAAGCAGGTGGCCGAGGCGCTGTTCTGGACGCTTGCGATGCGGCCTGTGGGGGCGTTTCTCTTTGGGGCGATGGCGGAGAAGTGGGGACGGCGTCCCACGCTGATGATCAACATCATCTGCTTCTCGGTCTTCGAACTGGGCTCGGCCTTCGCACCGACGCTGGCCAGCTTCATGGTGTTGCGTGCATTGTTTGGCGTGGCGATGGGCGGGGAATGGGGCGTGGGTGCCGCGCTGGCGTTTGAGACGCTGCCGGCGAAGGGGCGCGGGTTCTTCTCGGGGGTGCTTCAGGAAGGCTACGTCTGCGGCAATCTTTTGTCGGCTGCCGTGTTCGGGCTGTTGTTTTCGCATCTGCACGGTACGGGCCTGTTGACCGGATGGCGCGTGATGTTCATGATTGGCGCTGCTCCGGCGCTGCTGGCGTTTTATTTGCGGTTCAAGGTGGAGGAGTCGCCGGCATGGCTGGCGGCGCGCGCGGAGAAGCAGGGCAAGGTCGCGGCTCCGTTCGAGTGGGCGTTGGTGTGGAAGTATCTGCCGACCTTTCTCTATCTTGTGGTGCTGATGACGGCGTTCACGAGCTTCAGTCATGGCACGCAAGATTTGTACCCGACGTTTCTGCAGAAGGACAGGGGCTTTCCTTCGGGGACAACGGGCTTTGTGATCGTGATTGGTAGCCTGGGGGCGTTGTCGGGCGGCATTCTGTTCGGCACACTGTCGGAGCGCTTCGGAAGGAAGAGGGCGATTGTGATCGCGGCTTTGCTGGCGTTGCCGATGATTCCGCTGTGGGCGTACTCCCACGGGCCGGTGGCGATGGCCGCGGGTGGATTCCTGATGCAGCTTGCGGTGCAGGGTGCCTGGGGGGTGATCCCGGCGCATTTGAATGAGCTTTCGCCGGGGCCGGTGCGTGCGGTGTTTCCGGGGCTTGCCTACCAGTTGGGGAACCTGTTGTCGTCGAAGAACGGACCTTTCCAGGAGGCGCTTGCGACGAAGTATGCGGGAGGAATGCTGGGGCCCGTGCTGGCCGGGACGGTGGTGGTTGTCTCGATTGTGGTGGCTGCGCTGACGGCCGCTGGGCCGGAGGCGAAGGGCACCGTGATGACGGTCGCGGAGGATTGATTTTTCTCTCCGGTTTCCCGCGAGGATGCGGGATACTTGCTTGGTTGCAGATTTGGGGGCGGGCTGTTGGACGTGCATGCGGGGATTCGTGAGAGAGGTCGCTGGGGCATCGCTGGACTCTGCCTGCTGACTATCGCCGCGGTTGCCACGACCGCCTGGGTCGGTCTTGTGCTCGGACGTGGCGCGGGACACGTGCCCGCGGTGTGGTGGGCCAATGCGGTCCTGCTTGCGATCGTCCTGCTGAACCGCCACCGCGATCGCTGGGCCTTGATCGCCGCGGGGTATCTCGGCAATGTGCTGGCGCACCTCTTGATGCGCGATCCTCTGAGCCAGGTTGTGCTGCTGTCGTTGTGCGATACCAGTGAGGCCACCTTCGCGATCTTCGCGGTGCAGTGGCGCATGCCGATCGAGTTGGAAGGACGGTTCGATCTGACGGACCGGGGGCGTCTGCTGCGGTTCGTGTGCTTCGCTGTGCTGCTGGGCCCCTTGATGGCGTCGGCGCTGGCCGGTTTGATCCTGTACCTGCTCGAGGGCTCGAACTTGATGACGGCGCTGCGGTGGTTTCCGCCGAGCGCGCTGGGCATGGCGATCGTCACGCCTCTTCTGCTTGGGCTGGCCCGACGCGAGACCAAGGCGCTGTTTGCGCCGCATCGCATTGTCAAGACGCTGCTTTACCTGGGGTTCCTTGGCGCGACGACTCTGGGGATCTTTTCGCGGGGACAGTTTCCGTTGCTGTTCCTTCTGTTTCCGCCGCTGGTCTTCCTTGTGGTCGAACTGGGGGTGAGCGGAGGGGCTCTGGGTGCGTGCGTGGTCGCTGCGATCGGGAGCGCCTTTACCGTGGCTGGGCACGGCGTGATGGCGCAGACCGAGGGGTCGACGCTTGAAGGCAGGATCCTGATCCTTCAGCTCTTTCTTGCGACGGCCGTTCTGAGTGTCGATGTTGTTGGGCTGGTGCTTGGCGACCTGAAGCGGTCGGCTGCCATAGAAGAGGCCGCACGGGGCAAGTTGTACGACGCGCTGGAGACGCTGGAGGGAGTGGCGCGGCTGGATCCGACGACGCGTATCGCCAATCGCCGGCGTCTGGATGAGGTGCTGGAAGATGAGTGGCAGAGGGCGGTCCGGGATTGTTCGAGCTTGTCCATCGTGTTGATGGATGTGGACCGCTTCAAGAGCTACAACGACCTTTACGGGCACATCGCCGGGGATGAAGCGTTACGGCTGGTCGCAGAGATTGCCGGACGCAGCCTCCAGCGTCCGGGGGATCTGCTGGCGCGTTTTGGTGGTGAGGAGTTCGCGATGGTGCTTCCGCATACGACGGAGCAGGGAGCCTCGCAGATTGCAGAGCAGGTGCGCCGCGCCATCCGCGAGGCGGCTTTGCTGCATGAGTCGCCGGCGGGGCAGGTGCTGACGGTGAGCCTGGGATATGCCACGGCGGTGCCGGTGCGTGGGCAGTCGGTGCTGTCGCTCGTGGAGGCCGCGGACCGGGCGTTGTATCGGGCCAAGCGGCTGGGGCGGGACCGTGTGGAGGCGGCTGCGAGTCTCGTCTCTCGACTGGACGATGCAGGCGGGGGCGAGGTGGCTCCCGCCTGACCACGGCTACTTCGCCCAGGCGAGTCCGTCTGCGCCGTTGCCGGCTTCGATGCTGGTGGGGACCGTCCAGCTCGTTGTGTCGATGACCGCTACCTGCTTGAGGCACGAGACGTAGGCCATCTTTCCGTCGGGTCGCACGACGACCTCCTGCGGGGCTCCGGGCATGTCGAGCGTCTTGACGATGGCCATGGTCTTGAGGTCGAGGACGGCAACCTTGTTTTTGTCGCGCAGGGTGATGATGAGGTACTTCCCATCTTTCGTCGGGGCTGTTCCGTAGCCGAGGCCAGCGAGTGGAACCCACTGCCTGATCGTGTTTGTCGCGGTGTCGATGACGGCGAGTTGCGGCTTCGTCTGATCCGACGTGAAGACCCACTTGTCGTCGTTTGAGATGGAGATGCGCTGCGTGTTGCCGGAGATGGGGATGGTCGTGACGATCTTGCGGGTGGGGATATCGATGACCGTGACGTTGCCCGGGCCTACGTTGGCCGTGTACATGCGCTTGCCGCTGTGGGAGACGATGAACATGTGCGACTGCTCCTGCCCGGTGGGCAGGGTCGCGATGGGCTTCCAGGTCTTCGGGTCGATGGCAGTGACGGCCTTGTCAAGCTCGGTGGAGACATAGAGCGTTCTGCCGGTGGGATCGAATAGGGGCATGTGCGGACGGACGCCGTGGGGAAACTCGATCGTGTGGACGATTTTGCCGCTGGCGATATCGATGATGTCGATGGAGTTGCCGTCGGTGCCGGGTTTACCGACGCCGGAACTGCCGTAGATGGGTACGATGGCGGTCTTGCCGTCGGGGCTGGCGATGACCTCATGGCCGGTGACGCCGTGGACGTCGATGGCCTGGATCTGCTTGTTCGTCGCGGGGTCGATGACCGAGAGCGTGTGGTCCTTCTGGTTGGCGACGAGGAGGTGCTGCGCGGGGAGCGCGAGCGGAAGCATCAGGAAGCCGAGAAAGATTGGGTTTTTCATCGGGAGGAGGATATCACTACGGATAAAGTCTCGTCCTCACCCAAGCGTCGCCATCGCGGGTAAAGAGCATGCGGTCGTGCAGACGGTCGCGGCCGTCCTGCCAGAACTCGATGCGTTGAGGCTGTATGAGGAAGCCGAGCCACTGTGGGGGGCGGGGGATTTCGCCGGGGAACTGGTGGGCGAGAGCCTCGGCCGCGACTTCAAGGGCCTCGCGGCTGAGGAGGGGGTGGCTCTGGTAGCTGGCAACGGCGGCGATCTGGCTGCCACGCGAGCGGGAGTGGAAGTACTGGTCGGCGTCGGCTGCGGGGAGTTGCAGCACTGGACCCTGTATGCGCACCTGGCGCCTCTGCGTCTTCCAGTGGAAGCAGGCGGAGGCGTAGGGATTCGCCGTGAGTTCTTCGCCCTTTTGGCTCTGGCCGTTGGTGTAGAAGGAGAAGCCGCGTTCGTCGAGGCGCTTCATCAAGACCATGCGGACGTTGGGATGACCTTCGGGGGTGGAGGTGGCGAGCGCCATGGCGTTGGGGTCGTTCGGCTCGGTCTCTGTTGCGGCGTCAAGCCAGTGCCGAAAGAGGGCAAAGGGATCGACGGATTGTTCGAGGGCCGGTTCGAAGAGTCGTTTGGTGAGTGCGGGTGTAGCGGCTGCCATGGATGCAGGGTCTCCTGGGGAGGACAGATGATTCAACTCATCCGAGCGTATGCCTTTGACCTCGCAGGACATAGGCCTGATTGTGGTGGGGTTTGGTGATGTGAACGAAAGTTCGCTCGATTTGGTCAGGATTGGATTTTGATGGCGTGACCGACGAGAAGTAACACGGGGGCCGGACCTACGTGCTCGTCCAGGAGGGAGGCGAGGGTCGAGACGTGCGTCTGTTGATGGGGTGTGGTGGCGCGGGAGATGGCGGCGACGGGGGTATCGGGATCGACGCCGGTGGCGATGAGGTCGTCGGCGAGTGCGCGGAAGTGGCGGCCGGGCATGTAGAGGGCGAGGGTCGCCTCGGCGGGAAGAGAGCCGGTCCAGATGGGTGTCTGGTGACCTGCCTTGTGGTGGCCAGTGGCGAGGATGAGGCGGCTGGCGGCGGCGCGATCGGTGAGTGGCGTGAGAAGCTGGGCGGCGGCGGCGAAGGCGGTGGTGATGCCGGGGACGATCTCCACGGGGATGTTGGCGTCGCGGAGTGCTTCGAGCTCCTCGCTGGCACGGCCGAAGATGAGTGGATCGCCGGATTTGAGGCGCAGCACCGACTGGCTGTCGCGGGCGGCGGCGATCATCATGGCGTGAATTTCGGGCTGTGTAACGCGGGGCTGGCCGCAGCGCTTGCCGACAGAGACGAGTTCGGCTGAGGGGTTCGCGAGGGCCAGGATCTCCGGGGAGACGAGGTCGTCGTGGAGGATGGTGGTCGCGGTTTCGAGGAGCTTCAGGACACGGAGCGTCAGGAGTGCGGGATCGCCCGGGCCAGCGCCGGCGAGATAGACGGTTCCGGATTGTGCGGCTGGATTAGTCATGCTTGGGGTTGGTGAGGGCGTGTTGACGGGCGAGTTGGCGGGAGGGGCAGCCGTCGTATCCGCAGACCTCGCGCTGGGCAAGTTGATGGAGGAGAAGCTTGCGCTCGTCGTTTAGCGGCTCCATCTGGGTGACCTCACGGCGGAGATTGCCGAGATCGGTGAGCCAGTCGCCGGTGTCGAGGGGGAGCTGCGCGTTGATCTCCTTGCGGAGGCGCTGGGCGAGCGCCGGGGAGGCACCGGCGGTGGAGATGGCGATCTGGAGGTCGCCGCGCCGCACGACGGAGGGGAAGTAGAAGTCGCAGAATGGCGGGTCGTCGACGGCGTTGCAGATGATGTTCTTGCCGGTGGCCTCGAGATAGACCGCGCGGTTGACTGCGCCGACGTCGGTTGCGGTGACGACGAGGAAGGTGCCGTCGGCGATATCGCCGGGTGCGTACTCGCGCCGGAGCCAGGTGATTTCGCCGGCCTGGGCGAGCTCGACGATCGATGGGCGGGCCTCGGGGGCAATGACTGTGACGGCTGCGTGCGCGGCGCGGAGCGACTCGATTTTCGACTCAGCAAGATTTCCTGCGCCGATGACGATGCAGGGCCGGCCGGTCAGCTTGAGGAAGATGGGAAAGAGATCCATGAAGTCCTTTTTGGGTAGAGACCCCCCACACCCCTACTTTCAGCCTAAAGTCTTCAAAAGATGATCTTTAGTTCTGGACTTCGGTCTGCAGAAGACGGAGGGGCGACGTGAAACAGGGGCTTTCCGGAGGCATGTTTTGTCAAGCCTCCTACTCTCTTTCAGTATAGAGTCTGGCGCTCGCGAGGAGCGATAGAAGAGCTTACGAGGCGTGTTGGGAGGTTTACACTGGAGCTATGCAGGAAGAAGTGATCGATCTCGTCGGTGTTGGACTGAATGCAACAGATACCGTGATTGCGCTGAAGGATTTTCCTCTTCGCGGTTCGAAGACGGAGTATAGCGGGGCCGAAGTGCTCCCGGGCGGTCAGGTGGCTTCGACGGTTGTGGCGTGCCAGCAGTGGGGGTTGAAGACCCGCTATGTGGGGAAGCTGGGCGAAGATGTCGCTGCCGCGCTGCATCGTGAGGCGTTCAAGGCGGCTGGTGTGCAGACCCGGATTGTGACGGTGCCGGGCGGGGCCAGCGCACAGTCGCTGATCATCGTGGACACGGGTGGTGAACGGACGGTGCTGTGCCGTCGCGATGAGCGGCTGACCTTGACGCCGGGCGAGTTGAAGCGAGAGTGGATTGTGAATGCGCGGGCGCTGCATGTGGATGGCTACGATACCGCGGCGGCGACGCAGGCTGCCATCTGGGCTCGTGAGGCCGGTGTACCTGTGGTCGCCGATCTGGATGAGCTTTATCCGGGCGTTGAGGCTTTGATTGAGAAGATCGACTTCCTGATTGTGAGCCGGGACTTTCCGTTGCGGCTGATGCGCGAGACCGATCTTGCGACAGCGCTGAAGGGGATGCATGCGCGCTTCGGCTGCGGGTTGACGGCGGCCACGCTGGGCGAGGGCGGTGTGGTCGCCTGGGATGGAAAAGAGATGCATCGGGCAGCCGCGTACAAGGTTCCTGTCGTGGATACGACCGGTGCCGGCGATGTGTTCCATGCGGGCTTTATCTACGGCCTGCTGCAGAACTGGGAGATGGGGCGGCGCCTGGATTACGCCTGCGCGGCGGCTGCGCTGAACTGCATGAGCGTGGGAGCTCGCGGGGGTATCGAGACCGTCGCGAAGATCGAAGAGCTCATGAAAAGCGGCGAGCGTTACAGCCTGTAGCCTCGCAGGGCTCTTTCATGGCATCCAACTTCGCGTTCACGAACTGTCCGTTCCTTAAAGCGGTCCCGTTCCCCTTTTGCATCTTATCTGTTGTGATCCGCTGCCGATGATGCCTTTAGGGGTGTAAAGTGTCGGCCAGCCGGATGATGGGCGGCGCATTCACGCAGACGCATTCACGCAGAAATGACCAACTTTCTACGTGGTCTTTGCACAGCATACGGTGCAGGGTGATGGAATGGGCCTCAACGGGGGGTGCATGATGCGGACATCACGAGATCTCTTCGCGGCCACGGTCCTTCTGCTTCTGCTCTGTGGAGAGTTTGCGTTCGCGCAGGACAGTCGCGCCGCCGACATTCTGGCCCAGGTCGTGAAGAAGAATCGTGAGCGCCAGGCAATGCTGGGTGCTTATTGTTCGGATCGGGTGTACCGGATTGAATATCGCGGAGTGGGCGGTCTGCATACGGCGCGGATGGAGGTCCATGCGGAGTATCGGGCACCGGGAGTGAAGCACTTTACCGTGACGAGCGAGACGGGTTCCAAGGCCTTTGGCGACAAGGTGCTTCGCCGCCTGATCGAGAGTGAAGAGGAGAGCTCCAAGGCCGAAAACCAGGTGCAGATGATGGTTTCGGCGGACAAGTACGATGCCACGCTGGTGGGGCGCGAGGCAATTCGCGGAGTGAACGCGTGGGTTCTTGACGTGAAGCCGAAGGAGCCTTCGAAGTTTAATTACGACGGTCGTATCTGGGTGAGCCAGGATGACCTCGCGATCATGCGGGTGGTGGGGCACCCGGCGAAGAATCCCTCGTGGCTGGTCAATCGGACGGACTTCGACTCGGAGTATCAGCGGGTTGGGATCTTCTGGCTGATGGCGAAGAATACGACCGTGAGCCATGTGCGCGTGGGCGGTGAGGCTACGCTGACGATCGACTATGGGAAGTACACGGTGGATACGCTGCCGGAGAAGGTGCAGACGGCGCGGGTGGTCTCTGAAGGCCACTGATGCGCCGCCTACGATGCTTTAGGCGTCGGCCACGTGGCGTCCGCCGGCTGGGGGCATATCGCGTTCGACGGGAGTGACGGGGGCTCCGTTCAACTGTGCGCGAAGTTCTTCGTCGCTGGTGCGGTTGAAGTAGGCACGGAGGTCTTCGCCGGGGGTGCGGACGGCGAGATAGCCCTTCAGCAGGCGCTCGATGGCCTCGGGGCAGTCTGTGGCCGCGGCGCGGTAACCGATCTGGCGGGCGGGCTTGGCATACTTGCCTACGGCTCCTCCAACGCAGAAGTAGAAGGCGTCGACGAGCTTGCCGTCCTTCTTGATTTTCTTTCCTTCGAGGCCGATGTCCGCGATCCAGCTTTGGCCGCAGGAGTTGGTGCAGCCGGTTACGTGGAGCTTGATCTGCTGATCGAAGCCGGGCATGCGGCCCTCCATCTCCTCGGTGAGCCACTTGGAGAATGCCTTGGTTTCGGCGATGGCGAGCTTGCAGAACTCGGTGCCGGTGCAGGCGATGGCACCGCGCCAGAAGGGCGAGACCTCGACGCGCAGATCCATCGCGTTCAGATCGGCGATGAGGGCGTGGACGTTCTCGTTCTTGATGTTGGTCAGCAGGATGTTCTGCGCGATGGTGGCTCGGAGGCTGCCGTCGCCGTACTTGTCGGCGAGGTCGGCGAGCTGGTGGAGCTGGTCGCCGGAGAGGCGGCCGCCCATGACGGATGCGCCAACGGCGGAGAGGCCGGTCTGCGACTGCGGCGTGATGCCGATGTGGTCGCGGTAGACGTCGTCGGGGACGACATCGGCTTCGAGTGGCGAGGGATCAAGCTTGTAGCCAAGCTGGGCTTCGATGGCCTCGAGCATGGATTCGGCGGTCCAGCCGTGCTTCATGAAGAGGTACTTGATGCGGGCGGCGGTGCGGCTCTGACGGAGTTCATCCTGGGCCTTGAAGATGCGGACGACGGCGACGACGGCGTCATAGGCCTTGTCCTGCGGGATAAAGGCGGGGATGCGGACGGCGATGTGCGGCTCTGTGGAGAGGCCGCCGCCGACGCGGAGGGTGTAGCCGATCTCTTCGACGCCGTTGACGACGCGCTTGATGGCGGTGAGGGCGACGTCGTTGATCTCCGGGTAGGAGCACCAGAGCGGGCAGCCGGTGACGGTGATCTTGAACTTGCGCGGCAGGTTGTAGAACTCCGGGTTCGCGGTCAGCTTCTGGGCGATCTCGAGCGCGAGGGGGCTGCCATCGATCATCTCGTGGCCGTCGATGCCGGCCAGAGGGCAGCCGGTGACGTTACGGACGACGTCGCCGCAGGCTCCCTTGGGAGACAGGCCGACGGCGGTGAGAGCGTCGGTGACCTCGACGAGCGCGGAGATGGTGAGCCAGTGGAGCTGGATGTTCTGGCGGGTGGTGATGTCGGAGAGGTTGCGTGCGTATTTCTTGGTGAGGTCGGCGATGACGCGGGTCTGCGCGCTGGTCAGAATGCCGTTGGGCAGACCGATGCGCATCATAAAATACTCGGTCGCCTTGCCCTCGCCGCCGACGCCGCCGGTGACGCCCAGGCCGTCGCCCTGCGTGTAGACGCCCCACCACTTGAAGTAGAGATTGGACCACTCGGGCGCGACGGAATCGCGGCCTTCCCTGGCGTAGCCGCGGACCTCGTCCCAGCTCTCCCAGGGGTTCTTCAGGAGCTTCAGCCTCTCGGACTTCTGGGCTTTGGTTTCCTTGATGGGGGCGGCGACGGGAGCGGTAGCGTCAGGCATCGGGTTCCTTAGAGTGGATTGCACAGAAAAGCCCACGTTTGTTGGCGTGGGCGCTTGGTTACGGCTTTGCGGGAGAGAGTGCTCAGAGCAAAGAGGTCGGCGCCTGGGTCGCAGGACAACAAGCCGCGTTGGAAGGACAGACCATTCCTAGTAAGCGTAGCTTCCGGGGGATAGCCGAGTCAAGGGTTGAAACGGTAGGATGGTGCCCGAAACCCAAGGAGACTCGATGTTCAAGCATGGATGCCGTTGGTTCGCCGTTGCAGTCGCTCTCGCCTCTGTGTTGGCCGCCGGAGCTCAGACCGGCTCCCAGACCCGCCGGACGGTTACGGAGAAGATCGAGTGGACGTGGGAGGTAGCTGCCGATAAGCCTGATCCGGCGCTGCCCAATGTGCTTCTGATCGGCGATTCGATCACGCGTGCGTATGCCCCGACGGTGATCGCGGCGCTATCGGGCAAGGCGAATGTCTACTTTGTCGCTACGTCGGCTTCTGTGGGTGATTTTCGTCTACCGCACCAGATCGAGGAGTACTTTGCGATGACACGACCCATCTCGTGGGCGGTCGTCCACTTCAACAACGGCATGCACGGATGGGGGTATACCGAGGACGAGTATGCACGGTACTTCCCGGAGATGCTGAATGCCATCCGCGACGGGGCACCTGCGGCAAAGCTGATCTGGTCGACGACCACGCCGGTCCGCGTCGCGCAGGCTTCGGGGGCGTCGCTCCCGCGGATTGAGGCGAGGAACCAGATTGCGGCAAAGATCATGGCGAAGGAGAATATCCCGACCGACGACCAGTATGGGCTGATGCTGTCGCACCAGGATCTGCACTCGGACGATGTGCACTTCAAGGATGAGGGTAGCGCGATCCAGGGTAAGCAGGTGGCCGCGACGGTGCTGAAGGCTCTCGGGAAGTAGCCTTACTGTACGTTCGAAGCGACCTCAACCGGCTTGCCCTTCGCGTAGGTGGGGATGTTGGTCGTGGTCTTCCGGAGCAGGAACTCGCGGACGAGGTTCGTGCCGGCGTGGAAGCCGATGCCGATGGCCGTGTTGCGGAAGGTAAGACCGACCGTCCGGTCCTGCTTTTCCCGGTAGAGATTCGCGATGGAGGAGGCGACGAGGCTGCCCAGGATGCGCGAGTAGTTCAACTGGCGGTGACCGTTGTCGCCGCGGCAGATGACGCCGGAGGAGATGGCGTACCAGGCCCGGGATGTGGTCGAGCCGCTGCCCATGTAAAAGTAGCGGGGATCCTGGTGGAAGATGCTGGGGAAGACGGCGGAGCCGAGGACGCGGCCGGTGACCTGGTCGGCGTAGGCGGCACCGTAGCGCTTGGCGTAGCCGGAGGCACCGTCGCCGTATCCGGGGAAGGTGTTGTGCGCCTGCTCGACGCCGGCGACGATGCCGGTGCCGATGAAGGCTACGGGATCGAGAAACGAGTGGTACGCGAGCGAGAACTTGTGGTGCGCCTTGAGCGGCGCGGCGTTCCAGATGTAGGTGGTGTAGAAGTTGGGCAGGATGCCGAGGACGCGCTGCTTTTCTTCGGCCGCGACCTGCTCGGAGGCGATCTCATCGGGGGTTGCTACCACGGTGACGGAGACGGCGTTGTGATTGAGCGGGAGCGCGATGAGGGG
Organism: Granulicella pectinivorans; assembly: GCF_900114625.1. Taxonomy (NCBI): domain Bacteria; kingdom Pseudomonadati; phylum Acidobacteriota; class Terriglobia; order Terriglobales; family Acidobacteriaceae; genus Granulicella; species Granulicella pectinivorans. Next base: position 148,640 of record NZ_FOZL01000002.1, on the reverse strand, counting down.
CATCTCCTTCTGCTCGCCGGCCAGGAGGCGGACGTTGGGGAACTCGAGCGACTCGAGCCCGGAGGATGCAATCGTCACGTTGTACGTGCCTGCGCCGAGGCCTGTGATCGAGAAGAAGCCGTCGTTGTCGGAGAAGACGACGATTGGAATTTCGTTGGGGCCGGTCAGGGTGACGGTGGCGTGCGGAATGGTGACGCCGGTGACGTCTTCGACCCTGCCGGTAATGGCGGCGGTGCCCTGCGGAACGGGGGCGGGCTGCTGCGGCATCAGAAAGCCGGGTGCATCCGGCAGAGATTCCGCTATGAGCGCGTGCTGAGCGCGTGCGGGCAGGCAAAACAAGAGGGTCGCGGTAGCGAGTGGGAGGGCAAGGAATCTCGCCGTGCGATGGGTCTTCATGAGGTCTCCTGGTAGGCATTCTGCGCCAGGGGAGGTGGCGAAGGGATGAATGTGACGCGATTCTTTGAGTATGATGCCGATTTTTCGATCGGTGATGCGACTATGTCAATGATTCGATGGAGAATAGACGTTACCCTCGGAGAAACGTCAACTCCCTGGGCTGCTGTCTAGAGCAAATGTCTTAGTCGATCTTCGTGCTGCTCACAAGGACGGCCGCTGCGGCGCAGGGAGAGGCGCTGCGGCATCCATGCAGCGGCTAGTCCGACTCCACCAGCGACAGCTTGTGACGCACATCGGATCCACGGACCCAGAAGATGACGTCTTCGGCGATGTTGGTGGCGTGATCGGCGGCGCGCTCGAGATTGCGGGAGATGATGATGGCCGAAAGCGCCTGCTCGGAGGACTCCGGCTGTCTCTGCATCAGTTCGATCAACTCGGTCTGAACTGCGCGGTTCATGACGTCGACCTCGTCGTCCAGGGCGAGGACGGACTCGGCCAGCTTGGCATCGGCTTCGAGTAAAGACTGAATCGCCCGGCGGATCATCACGCCGACCTTTCCGCCCATCTCCTGCATATCAATGGGCAGGTCGATGAGGGACTGGGCGTTCAGAAGGATCACGCGGCGTGCGATGCCGGTCGCCTGGTCGCCGATGCGTTCGAGATCGCCGTTGATCTTGATGACGGAGAGGATGAAACGGAGGTCGACGGCCATCGGCTGCTCTTTGGCGAGGAGTTCGTAGGCCATCTCGTCGACGGTGGTCTCGGCGGCGTTGATGGCCTGCTCGATCTCGAGGACGTGATTGGCAAGCGAGGTGTCGCGTGAGACGTAGGCCTCGACGGAGAGTTCAAGGGCCTGCTGGGAGAGCGCGGCCATGGCGAGGAGCTTGTCTTTGAGGGCCGCGAGCTGCTGATGGAAGTTGATGCGAGGCATAGGTTATTTTGACCCAGATTTGTTGCCAGCGTGTGAATATCCTGTCCTGGTGGAGGGGAGCCCTGCGCGGGCAGCGGTCACTTCGTGACGTGTGACTGCTTCGCGCGGCGCTACTGGTAGAGGAGATAGGGGATGCGCTTGGCGCGGAAGGCATCGAGCGAGGGCTTCCAACTTGCGGCGATGGCGCGTGGGTCGTCGCCACGGGTGAGGGCGGCGAGGGTGTCGGCGTTAGCGATGATCCGGATGGTGCGATCGAGGTTGAACTCGGTGGGGTAGAGCTTGTGGACGCAGGTGATGATCTCCATGCCGAGCTCGGGAGTGTCGAGGATGGTGCGGTCGGTGATGGTGAGCTTGATGCCGGGGATGGTCTGGCCGTGGTACGGATAGTGGTCGGGCGTCTCCTGAATGGGCATGGTGGTCGCGGAGAAGGCGATGCCGGGGATGTTGCGCGGGACGAGACAGGCGAGGACGGCTTCGGGCTTCAGGTAGGGTGCGCCGAAGTGCTCGAAGGGGGTTGCGGTGCCACGGCCTACGGAGAGATTGCTGGTTTCGAAGAGGCCGATTCCGGGGTAGAGCGTGGCGGCATTGACGGACCGGAGGTTGGGGCTGGGGTTGTTCCAGACGATGCCGGTCTGGTCGAGGTATTGATCGCGGGTCCAGTTTTGAACGGTGACGACGGTGAGGTGGGCTCCGATGCCCTTGGTGGCGGGTGCGGAGGTGGCTTTCGCGCCAGCAGCGAAGATCTCGGTGGACTGAGCGGTCGGGGTGGCCTCGGTGTTGTAGTAGCGGGCGAGCTCGCCGATGGTCATGCCGTGGCGGGCTGGGAGCGGCGTGTAGTCGATGTAGGCCTGACGGCCGGGATCGGAGATGGGACCCTGCACGGCGAAGTCGGTGCCGGAGGTGGGGTTGGGGTGGTCGAGGACGATGATTTCAAGATCGTGGTGGTAGTCGCGCTTCTCGGCGGCGGAGGCTTCGAGGAAGTAGGCCATGGCGGTGTCGAAGGTCCAGAAGCGGTTGCCGACGTCCTGGAAGTCGACGAGGACGGCGTCGAGATCTTTGAGCTGGTCGTGGGTGGGACGGCGGTCGCTGGGTTTGGGGCCGTAGAGGCTGGTAATGGGGAGGTGGGTGGCGTCGTCGAACTCGGCCTTGATCGCTGTGGTCTCCTGCTTGGCGGAGAGGCCGTGCTCGGCGGCGAAGAGGGTGGTGAGGTGGATCTGGGGGACGGCCTTGGAGGCTTCGGTGGCGATGACGTCGATGGTGCGTCGGCCCTTGGAGTCGGTGCCGGCTACGTTGGTGAGGATGCCGAGGTTGAGGCGATTGTTATGACGGGCGGCTGCTTCGGTGAGCTGGGTGTAGTGGGATTGTTCGAGGACATCGATGCCGGTGAGGGTCTTGGTGGACGAGGTTGCCGGGCTGGTGAGCCCGAGAGCTTTCGCAACCGCCGTGGCCACGAGTCCGCGGAGCTGACTGATGGCACCGCCCACGCGGGGGTGGACGGCGTTCGAGAGGAGAACGACGTAGGTGTCGGAGGTGGGGTCCATCCAGAGGGTGGTGCCGGTGAAGCCGGTGTGGCCGAAGCTGCCGATGGGGAAGATGGCTCCGCGGGGGCGGGAGAAGGCGGTGTTGATATCCCATCCGAAGGCGCGGACGGGGATGCCGCGGGTGGGGGTGCCGTCGGGGTTGAAGATGACGGCTTCGGTGCTGGCGGTGGCGGGCTGCTCGGGCGTGGTCATCAGCTTGAGGGTGGACTGCTTGAGGGGGAAGGGGCCGGTGTTGTGGAGGAGTTTTTCGAGCAGGGCTGCTGCGTAGAGGCCTACGTCGTGCGTGGTGGAGAAGACGCCGGCGTGTCCGGCGACTCCGCCCATGCGGCGCGTGGTGGGGTCGTGGACGGTGCCACGGAGGAGGTGGTCCCAGTCGGGGTTGAGGGTGGGGTCGGTCTTGCTTTCGTCGTCGTGGGCGGTGGGTGCGGTCCGTGGGTCGAGGGAGTAGGGCGACCAGGTGTGCGGGAGGCAGACGACGCCGATGCGGCCGATGGGTTTGGGGCCGGGGGCTACGTTGGCTCCGTAGTGGATGACGGGGCCGCAGGTTTTGTCGTAGGGGTGGTAGTAGGTGTCGGTCATGCCGAGTGGCTTGAAGATGTGCTCGGCGACGTAGACGTCTTCGGGCTGGCCGGAGAGCTTTTCGACGAGGGCTCCGAGGGTGATGAAGTTGATGTCGGAGTATTTGAAGGTATGTCCGGCGGGACCGTAGAGGGTGGATTCCATGGCGCGCTTGATGCCTTCTGCTTTATCGGGGGTGACGAGGCCCCAGGGGTCCTTGATGGACACGTCTTCGGGTAGTCCGGAGTAGTGGGTGAGGAGCATGCGGATGGTGACGGCTTCCTTGCCGTTGGCGGCGAAGTCGGGGAGGTATTTGGCGACGGGGTCGTCGAACTGGATCTTGCCCTCTTCGTAGAGCTGCATGATGGCGGTGGCGGTGGCGAGGCACTTGGTGAGCGAGGCCATGTCGAAGATGGTGTCGACGGTCATGGGCTCGGCGGGGGAGGGCTGGCCGTCGAGGCCGGGCTCGCCGTCGTATTTGCGCACGCCGTAGGCCTGGGTGAAGAGGACCTTGCCGTTGTGTCCGACCTGGACGACGGCGCCGGGAAGTTTGTGGGCGGCGATGGCGTCGTTCATGAGGGTGGAGACGGGGGTGAAGTCGGGTGTCTGGGCGTTGGCGCTCAGGCCTGCGACGGCGAGCACGACGACGGCTGCGGTGGCCTTGGTGAGGGACTGCTTGCGGAAGATGAGCGAGAACAGGGAACCGGTCACAAACGTCACGAGCGCTCCTAGGAACACGTACCAGGTAAAGGCCACCTTGGGGAGGGTGATGGGGCCGATCGGGTTGGGAAGGATCTGAATGCTCTGCAGAAAGAAGACGACGTTGAAGGCGAAGCCGGCGACCATGCCGATCATGGCTCCGGTCTGCGTGGCGTAGCGGGTGAGGGTGCCGAGGAGGAAGACGCCGAGGAGCGCACCGTAGGCCACGGAGGCGATGCTTAGGCCGGTTTCCACGACGTGGCCCTTTCCGCCAACTTTGAGTGTGTAGGCTGCGGCGGAGAAGAGGATGCCCGCCCATGCGACGGTGGAGAGCTTTGCGACGAGGTTGCGTTTGCGGGAGGCTTCTTCATCGGAATCACCGCGGAATCGCTTGCGCCAGGGGAGATAGAAGTCGACCACCGTGGTGCTGGAGAGGGAGTTGATGGCGGCGGAGAGGTTGCTCATGGCGGCCGCCAGGATGGCGGCGACGAGCAGGCCGGCGATGCCGGTGGGCATTTCGTGGACGATGAAGCTGGGGAAGATACGGTCGGGGCTGATGAGGCCCGCGGGGCCACCGGCGAAGGGTGTCGGGCGCAGTGAGTAGAAGACGTACAGGCCGGCACCGATCAGGAGGAAGAAGGCGAACTGAATGAAGATGACGACGCCGGAGGAGAGAAGCGCGAGGCGCGATTCCTTGAGCGAGCGGGCGGCGAGCATGCGCTGCACCATGAGCTGGTCGGTGCCGTGGCTGGCCATGGTGAGGAAGGAGCCGCCTACGGCTCCGGCCCAGAAGGTGTAGGACGAGGTGAGGTTGAAGGAGAAGTCGAGCCAGTGGAACTTGCCCGCTGCGCCGGCTACAGCGTGGATCGTGGTCCATCCGCCGGGGACGTGGTTGCCGAGCGTGATGAGCGCGACGACGGTGCCACCGACGTAGATCGCCATCTGGACGACGTCGGTCCAGATGACCGCGGCCATGCCTCCCTCGAAGGTGTAGAGAAGCGTGAGGATGGTGATGATGGCGATGGAGAGAAGGTCGCCTGTGCCAATGGCGATGCCGACGACGATGGATACGGCAAAGACGCGGACGCCCTCTGCCGCGGCGCGGGTGAGGAGAAAGAGTCCTGCGGTGACCTTATGGAGGGTCGAACCGAAGCGCTGGTTGATGAGCTGGTAGGCGGTCAGCATCTTGCCGTCGAAGTACTTGGGCAGGAAGAGCATCGCGACGACGATGCGGCCGATCATGTAGCCGAGGACCACCTGCAGAAAGCCGAAGTCGCCCGCGAAGGCCACGCCGGGGATGGAGATGATGGTGAGGGTGCTGGTCTCGGCGGAGACGATGGATAGCGCGATGGCCCACCAGGGGATCGTGTTGTCGGCGAGGAAGTAGCTCTTGAGCGTCTGCGCCGGGGCACCGCCCGCGACCTTTTTGGTGCGGAAGCGCAGCCCAAATAGCGTGATGCCGACCAGGTAAAGCACGATCAGCACGAGATCCAGAGGGTGAAGACGCGTTGCGGAAACGGGAAGCTGCATGAATGGGAGTGTATCGGAGAGGCGGCGCTTAGGTCATAGGGCTTAGGGCCCAGATAGCAACGAAGGGGCTGAACCCTGTAGTATCACCAGCGATGAGTTTGTATTTGGCGATCGATGCAGGTGGTACGAAGACAGTGTGCTGTGTCGCGGATGAGACCCGCGAGCTGGCCCGCGTAAGTTGCGGCACTGTGAAGCTGATGCGTGTCTCCGAGGCGGAGGCGACGGATCGCCTGACGGGCCTTGTTACGGAAGCCGCCGCGGTCGCGGGTGTGTCGCTGAGCGATGTTACGCGGACGTGCATGGGGATCGCTGGGCTATCGATCTCGGCGGTGCGGGTGTGGGCGGAGAACACGCTCGGCAAGCTGGTGGGCGGCGAACTTCTTCTGTGTGGCGATGAGGTGATTGCGCTGGATGCGGCGTTTCAGGGCGGGCCGGGGATTCTGGTGATTGCGGGAACGGGGTCCAACATCGTCGGTCGTGCGGCGGATGGCACGATGTATTCGGCGGGCGGCTGGGGGCCGGCGATCGGGGATGAGGGCTCGGGGTTCTGGATTGGGCATGAGGGCGTGAAAGCGGTGTTCTGGGGACTCGACCGGGGTGTGCCGACGACGATGCTGAAGGCGATCCAGGAGGCCTGGGGGGCGGATACGATCGGCGACGTGGTGGCTGCGGCGAATGTGCGCCCGGGACCGGATTTTGCAGCGCTTGCACCGGTGGTGGCGTGGTGCGCGGAAGAGGGCGACGATCTCGCCCGGGCGGTGCTGGAACGGGCTGGCGACGACCTTGCCGACCAAGTGGCTCTGGTGCGTCTGAAGATGGAGGAGTCGGGCGACCCGGGTACGGTGGGCGTGGCCTTTGTGGGCAGCGTGCTCGACCGCATCGAGACGGTACGGACTTCGATGGTGAAGTCGCTGGCGGAAAATGGGGTCAATGTCACGGTGAAGGAAGTGGCCGAAGACTCGCTCGATGGGGCGCTTTGGCGGGCTCGGATGGGGCTGAAGTGCTAGCGGAGCGCCAGTCCCCGCGCCACTGATGTGAATTCGTTTCCGGTCACGACGCGATCCGCTCCAAAGCGAGTTTCGAAGATCTTCCTTACGGCTGGGACAAAGCTTGTGCCTCCGGTGAGGAAGACGCGATCCACCTTCCCCGGACGCATGGACGAGGACGTCATCAGGCCGTCGACGCAGGCTTCAATCGCTTCGAGCTCGGGCTGAATCCAGCCCTCGAAATCGGCACGCGCTACCTCGGACGAGAGGCCACGGCTGCCGGTGGGATCGAGCTCCGGGAAGCGGAATGTCGCGGTCTCTTTGCGGGAGAGATCGATCTTCAGCCTTTGCACGGCCTGGTGAAGCTGATAGCCGAGGTCCTCTTCGATCAACGTGATGAGCGACGCGACCTTTTCGGGCTCCTCGGCGCGTGCGCGCGCGGCCTTCAGGATCTCGGTGACGTTGCGTGTCTTGAGGAACGACAGGTAGTGCCAGCGTTCGAGGTTGGCGTAGATCCAGGCGGGGACGGCGGGGATGATCTTGAGTTCGCGTTGCGGGGGGAGGACTGCGGCGCGGCCGGGGAAGCGCTTGGGGACAGGCGGCGCGAAGGGATTGTCGTAGGTCTTTTCGAGGGTGTCGGCGCCGAGGCCGGGGGAGACGAGTTTGCGCACGATGCGGGCGTCGAAGGCGTCTCCGGCGAGGCCGAGGCCGGAGTTTCCGATGATCTCGCGGGCGCTCCGGAACGAGGGCCCGACAGGCAGGAGCGAAAAGTCGCTGGTGCCGCCGCCGAAGTCTCCGATGAGGATGGTTTCGTCGTGGTCGAGCGAGGCCTCATAGGCGAAGGCGGCGGCGACCGGCTCCAGCTCGAAGGTGACGGAGGGGAAGCCGGCCTGCGCGAATGCTGCGCGGAGCCGCTCCGTCGCGTAGGCGTCGTCCTCTTCGTTTTCGGCGGAGACGAATCGCACGGGGCGTCCTACGTTTACGGTGGCGTCAGCAGCAAGCGGCGCGCCGAGGTGCTTCTCCAGGCCGATCCGCAGGTCGGTCAGGATGCGGGCGATCAGGTCTTCGAGCGTATATCTGCGACCGAAGACTTCGGTCCCGGTCAGGGTGCGCGACGGGAGATAGGACTTCAGCGACTGGATCAGCCGTCCCGGCATCTCGGCTTCGAGATAGTGCTCAATCGCCTGTGGCCCGGTCGACGAGACGACGCGGCCCTTCTGCTGCTCCAGATAAAGGACGGAGCGGAAACTTTCCGTCGCCGACGCGCGGGCAGGGAACTGTACCAGTTCGACCGCGCCTGTGCCGCGCTCGATGGCGACCGAGCTGTTGGTCGTGCCGAAGTCAATGCCGATTTTAAGCGGGGAGGTCATGGTCGAATTCTTTGTACGAAAGATGGAACGTCTTGGTTCGCGTGGTTGTTTCAGAGACAGGTGTGGGCGTCAGCTCGGATGTTCCGAACCGCCGTTCCCGGCAAAAAGCGAATCCTTAGTTTACTGCCTTCCCACGAAGGATCGTCTGCTCCAGGCGCCCACTTGCGGCGAAGCGATTGAAGTTGCCCACCGTCCCGGGCCGTATCGCCGGCTCCAGCCCAAGCATCCGGGCTGGATTGGCCGAGGCCAGATTGACCGCAATGCCCAGACTCGCTCCGGTCATCGCCTGTACGTTCGCGACTGCCTTATCCATGGTGAGGATCGAGCCGGCGAGGGTCTCTTTGCCACGATCGAGATCGGACTTTAGCAGTGCCTTCCCCTCCGCGACGGCGACGTCGAAGGTGCCGAGCGTGTAGGCCCCGTCGGGCATGCCTGCAGCGGACATCGAATCCGTGACGAGGATCGCCAGCTCAGGCCCCTTGGCCTTCAGCCAGAGGCGCACCAGCTCCGGCGCGACGTGGATTCCATCGCAGATCAACTCCGCGAATAGGCTGGATGAATCGAGCACCGTTCCCAGGACTCCGGGGGCTCGATGATCGAGCGCTCGCATGGCGTTGTAGGTGTGGGTCGCCGAGGACGCGCCTGCGTCGATTCCGGCCTGTGTCTCGGGAGATGTGGCGTTCGTGTGGCCGAGGCTCACCCTCACTCCGAGAGCTTTGCAGTGCGCGATCAGGTCAAGTGCGCCGGGAATCTCCGGCGCAATGGTGATCAGGCGGATGTGCCCGCGGGCAGCTGCCTGGAACCGGTCGAAGAGCTCAATCGACGGCGGAAGAATATCGCCCTCCGGATGTACGCCGCGTTTGGCGTGGGAGATGAACGGCCCCTCCAGATGCACGCCGATCGGTGTCGCCACGCCATCGTGGGCGCGTTCGATCTCATCGGCGATCGCCTCTAGACCACGAAGCGTTGCATCGATAGGAGCGGTGACGGTGGTCGCCAGATACTGGCCGACGCCGCGCGTTGCCAGGAAGCGATTGAACTCGACGAAGTCTTTCGGGCTGGCGGTCATCACATCGTGGGACATGCCCCCGTGCGTATGCACATCCAGGAACGCAGCGGTCAGCGTGTCGTTCGCGTGTGGCAGGGTGGGGTCGGATTCGATCTCGGCGATCAGGCCATCGTCGCCTACGGTGATGACGGGATACTCCACGGAGCCAATCGGCGTAAGCAATCTGCGAGCGGTAAGGGTCTGCATGTCGTTTCCAGTTTATCCTCGCACCGGCACCGAGGGTCAGTGGGCGGGCGCTAATCCGGCAAACCCCTTGTGCTTGTATCCGTCGAGAATCGCGGAGAAGCCTTCGTTGCTGAGGGCGTTGATCAGAAAGTGGTGGCCGGAGGTTGTCTTGGTTGAGAACGTGTCTTCGCCTGTGGCCGTATCCATGAGGACCGTTCCGTTGCCCGAGTCTGTCCAATAGGTGACGCCCTTGTGGGTAAGGCCACGCGCCGCGTAGAGAATGGACATGCTGTCCCACGAACCGCGCTGCGTCGACTTCGCCAACTGAAACGCATAGACGCCCGGATGCGTTGTCGGATCGTCGCTTGCGGGAGGCCCGGACAGCGCCTTGGCCCCGTCCGCGAAGCTGATCAGCCAGATGGGCGGGTAGCCGTTCGGTGTGGTCCAGGTCGCAAACACCGTTGCCGAGTCCGCGGGGTCGGAGTCCAGATTGAACTCAAATCCCCTTGGATAGGCTCCACCCATCACAACGAGCTTCGCCACCTTGGCTTTCACAAGCTCCGGACCGCCTTTGCTGGCGAGCAACTGCGCGACGCAGGTGAGGAAGCCGGTCGCCACGACCGTCACGGACTTGTCCGGCTGCTTTGCCAGCGTCTCGCGATAGACCGTGACGCAGCCGGGATATTTCGCCCGGGTGTCTCCCAGATCGAAGTGCGAGATCAGGCCACCCAGCCATGTGCTCTGGTTGCATTGGTTCTTGACGCAGAGCGGATTGTCCGGGGCAGCGGTCTGATTGGCACCGACTGGGATGCCGGGGCGGCCGTAGTAGGTGTTGAAGACCTTCATCGCCGGAGCCGCGAGGGGATGGGCGCTGTCGGCCACGGTGGCGAGAATCGTGATTTCGCCTGCGTCTGCCAGCTTGTGCAGGGTCGCGAAGTTTACGGGGCAATCGTTGTCGTTGGTGCAGTCGTCGTCGTAGAGCACGCGTGTCTGCGCCAGTGCGGCGGAAGAGGCAAGAACGAGAAACAGCACCAGGGTCTTCATGGCTCACCAGTGTACGCGGGGGCTCGATACGTTCATCGCATAAAATCCCCTTCAAACTACCCAAAAACCGGACAGTTAAAAGAAACCGATATCCGCCCAAACCCATTACACTGAACGCGTTGACCACCAAAACGTTGAGCGAGAGACTGCCAGAAAAGGCCGGCGATTCTCCGAAGACGGAACCAGCAGGATCGCAGTCCTCCAGGTCTCTGCGTCTGCTGACGCTCTCGTGCGCCCTGGCCGTGGTTCTCCTCGGTGTGGCCGTGATCCTCGGCTGGTTTACCCAGAACGAACACCTGATGACCGTGCTGCCGGGCTTCGTGAGGATGAAGTCGAACACGGCTGTCGGCTTTCTGGCCTCGGGTCTCGGTCTTCTTTGCCTGCTTTCACCCGGGAGGGGGACTCGCTATGCCTCGCGCCTGTTCTCGCTCGGCGTCCTGGTTCTCGGCTGCCTCACGCTCCTCGAGTACCTCTACGGATTCAACTTCGGCATCGATCAACTCCTCTTCGTCGACCACGTCCAGGTCATCTATCCGGGCCGGATGGCGCCGACATCCGCCACCAGTTTCGTCTTTGCCGCCACCGCACTTCTTTTGCTCACCGGCAATCGCATGGCTCGCATCCTCGCCCAGTTCATCGCGCATCTGCTCGCGGCGATCTCGTTTGTGGCGATCGTCGGATACCTGTACGGCGTCCAGATCTTCTATGGTTCGAGCGGCTACACCTCCATGGCGCTCCACACCGGCGTGGGCTTTCTGATCCTCTCTGCAGGTCTGATCCTCAAGCAGCCGGACTCGATCGTCCTTGGCGTCCTGCTGGCGCCGGAGCGGGGAGGATGGCTCGCACGGCGCATTCTTCCCGCGATGATGCTGTTGCCAGTGCTGCTCGGGTGGCTCTTTCTGCATCCCGCAATCAACTTCGGGCGACCCAGCTTTGGCATGGGGCTGCTGGCCGTCACGATGGCTGGGACGGGCACAACCGCGCTATGGTTCCTTGCCCTGTTCCTGAACCGTGAAGAGCGGCAGCGCGCCGAGATCATCCAAATTCGCGAGCAGAGCGCTTCCACCATCCGGCAGTCGGAGCGCGAACTGCGACTGATTACCGACCACCTGCCCACGTTGCTCTCCTACATCTCGCTCGATGGGCGATTCCTCCGCGTCAATCGCATCTACGAGGAGTGGCTTGGCCTGGAAGCGACGGAGATTGTGGGCCGTTCGGTGCATGAGCTGCTTGGCAATCTTTACTGGGAACGCAGCGCCTCTGCGCGTGAGGCTGTCCTCGGTGGCCGCACGGTTACCTTCGAAACGGACTACCCGACGGTCCATGGGGAGCGCCTGACCCGGGTGACGTATGCTCCCGATCTCGACGAGCAATGTCAGGTGCGGGGCATCGTCTGCATGGTGCTCGACATCGACGAGCGCCGCCGCGCTGAACAAGCCGTGCGCAAGACGGAGCGATTGGAACAAGCGAATCGCGACCTGCAGGAGCTTGCACTGACCGATCAGCTTACTGGTCTGCGCAACCGTCGTGCGTTTGACGAGCGGCTTCGCTCCGACATGGATGCTGTGATTCGGGGCGGCCTATCCCTTTCGCTCCTGATGCTCGACGTCGACAACTTCAAGGTGCGGAACGATACCTGGGGACATGCCGAGGGCGACGCCGTGCTGCGCCGTCTCGGTGCCATACTTGCCTCGGCGATCCGGGCTCCGTATATCGCTGCGCGTTACGGCGGCGAGGAGTTCGCGGTTCTGCTGCCTGGGAGCGATCAGCGTCTTGCGCGTCTGGTGGCGGACCGCATCCAGCGTATGGTCGCCGAACAGCTTTGGAACCACACGCAGGTCACGCTGAGTATCGGTATCGCCACGACGAGCAACTTCACGCATAACCCGCAGGAGCTCATCCAGGCTGCCGATGGAGCGCTCTACCGTGCCAAGCGTGAAGGCAAGAACCGCATCGTTCCAGCTCTCTCGACCGAGGTCTTTCTCTCGCCGCCGCCAGTGCAATAGAACGGACAGGCAACGATTTTCCCTTTGTTTGCAGCTTATAGAAGAGGAAGGGGTCGCAGGCAGACTCGCAAGCGCTGAGCAAGCCGAATCGGCCCGGGTACGATTTTCTGTCGGCTGGCACTCGCCTGTTCGCGCCGACATGACCGCAATCCCGAGGAGTTAGTCATGAAGATGCATACCGGCATGAAGTGCGCCGCGGCAGGTCTGTCGCTGGTGCTTGGACTTGGTACGGCACTGGCACAGGACACAACCTCCGACGACAAGAAATTTCTTGCCGACGCAGCCCAGGGCAACCTTTACGAGATCAATCTTGCCAAGCTTGCCCTTCAGAAGTCCGGCGACACCAATGTGAAGATGTTCGCCTCGAAGATGATCAAGGATCACGAGATGCTCATTGCGAGCATGAAGCCCCTCGACCGCAAGCTGGGTGTGAAGGAGCCGACCGGCCCATCGATTGCCGATCGTGCGAAGTACGAGGAGCTCAAGCTCAAGTCGGGTATCAGCTTCGACCGCGCCTACGTGGAGGCGATGGTGAAGGACCACAACAACGATCTGAAAGCCTTCATGGATGAGGAGCAGAAGACGACCAACCCCGAAGTGAAGGCTGCCGTGGCCAAGGGTGAAGCGGTTGTCCGTGAGCACACCGAGATGATTGACGGTATCGCGAAGCAGGGCGGTATCGATGTCCCGCCCATGCCTGGCGCTTAGAAAGAGAAACCCATTACGGGGGAGCCGGCACCTCGGATTGGCCGGCTCCCTACGTCATGATTGCGTCGCCGGTAGCCAGTACTTCTTCTCCAGCGATTCGCGGTCCACGACGATCTCAAGTTGGTTGCGCGCCTGATTGTTGATCCAGTCCTGCATCAGATCCAAGCAGGCATGATCGATGTACGTCAGCTTGTCTGTCCTCAAATGCACGATGGAGCCGGCGGGGATAGCATCGAGCGCAGCGGTGATAATAGGGATCCGCAGGAACGTTGCCGAACCTTCGATATGCAGATCCACCACGTTCGCCGCCTGCGTGTCGAATGCCGTCGGATGTTTGTGCGCCACGCTGTAGATTCGCAGATGCGTGGACCGGTAGATCAGCTTCACCAGTGAAAGAACGACACCCGTCAACACGCCCGTGAGCAGATCCGTCGCCACGATGGTGAGCATCGTCGCCACATAGATGAGCACGGGGACGCGGCCGAACTTCGACAGATGGCGCATATCCTTCACCTTGATGAGGTTGAAGCCGGTAAAGACCAGCACCCCGGCCAATGAGCAGATCGGCACCATCCGGAGCACGCCGGGAAGTAGCACGATCATGGCCAGGATCCAGACACCATGCAAGATGGCCGACAGGCGGCTTGTTGCTCCTGCCTGAACATTTGCCGAGCTACGGACGATGACGCCGGTCATGGGAATTGCGCCCACCACGCCACACAGCATGTTGCCCGCGCCCTGCGCCATCAGTTCGCGGTCGTAGTTGGTCTTTACGATCGACTGCATCTTGTCAACCGCTGCGGCCGAGAGTAGCGTCTCTGCGCTCGCGATAAACGCAATCGTTGCTGCCGAACCAAGCGTCTTCGCATGGATGCTCGTGAATGCCTCAAGCGTAGGCAGGTGCACCACGTCCAGCAAATTTCCAGGTACCTGCACATAGTTCAACTCCAGATGCATCACGCGCGCGATCACCGTCGCGGCTGTAATTCCGAGGAGAGCGCCGGGCACGAGCTTGAGCGACTGAGGCCGGTACTTCTGCCACAGCACCATGATCCCGATCACCATCAGTGCGAGCAGGACGGCGACCTCTTCGCGGCTCCCGTCGATGGGGAAGATGCCCTGCGTGATCGCCGGCCAGATGGCCTTCGCATTGGCAAGGCCCGTTCCCTTGGGCTTGTTGTCGAGCATGACGTGGAACTGCTGCAACACGATCAACAGGCCGATGCCGGCGAGCATTCCGTGAATGACCGCCGGCGAAATCGCCCTGAACCAACGCCCCGCTTTGATGACGCCTGCCAGAATCTGCAACGCACCCGCGATCACCAAGATCGGCCCCAGGGCCGAGAAGCCCTGGTCGCGGATGATCTCAAAGATGATGACCGCCAGACCGGCCGCGGGTCCGCTTACCTGCAGCGGAGCCCCGGCCAGAAAGCCCACAACGATACCACCGATGATTCCCGTGAGAATGCCCGCCGCCGGGGGAGCTCCGGAGGCAAGCGCGATACCCATGCACAAGGGCAGGGCGATGAGGAACACAACCAGAGAAGCGGAGAGATCCTTGATGTAGGCAGGCTTCATCATTTTCCTCACGATGCCATCAGGTGCAAACGGGGCTGGTTGACGGACGTGGGGGTTTCAGCCGAGAGCGGCAGGAAACGTCCCTGTTGTGCGTCGTAGCTCTGGATGCGCCCGCTATGAATCTCGTAGACCCATCCGTAGAGGTTCATCTTGCCGCGTGCGAGAGCCGCCGCCACCGAAGGATGCGTCTGCAGGTTTGCGAGCTGTGCAATCACATTGGCACGGGTAAGACCACGCAGCCTGGCTTGCGGATCGTTCTCCTCTTCGGCGTCGTGCAACTCGTGCGCTTCATGCTGCTCGAGCATCTGCATCGCGGAGGTGGAGTGCTTCAGCCATGCATCGACGGTCGGCATGTTGTCGTGCTTCTTGCCGCTGAGGACAGCCTTCATCGCGCCGCAATCCGAGTGTCCGCACACGATGATGTTCTCGATGCCAAGAGCGAGCACCGCGTACTCGATGGTGGCGGAGACGCCGCCCGTGGCCTCGCCGTAGGAGGGGACGATATTGCCTGCATTCCGGCAGATAAAGAGATCGCCCGGATTGGACTGCAGAATCATGTCCGGCACCACGCGCGAGTCCGCGCAGGTGAGGAAGAGCGCCTGGGGCTTCTGCCCGGTGGCAAGGTGGTTGAACAGGCTGGCATGCTTGGGAAATACTTCGGCGCGAAAACGCGCATGACCTTCAAGGAGTCGCTGCATAAGAACCTCAATTTCTCTGTTGCGGACGCGCCAATGGGCGCAATCCTGACCGGTGCGGGGCACGTATCGACGCACACATCCACACTTCAAAAAAGCGGACAGATTTTAGAGAGAGTTTTTCTTAGGCAACAGGAGGGGCACGGCCACGATGCGGCGATCCCGGGAGCAGGGAAGCGACCGCCTCATCCTGGGGTGCGACAACTTCCACCATGACCCACTGGACCGGAGTGAAGGTTGCTGCGGGAATAAGAGCGACGACGGCTGCAGCATGATCCGGCGTATGCGGATCGAATGCCTTCAGCTTTGCAACGGCGTCGGAGTCGTGGTCGCCATCGGCACTGTACGAGCCCGAACGCGAACGATGCGAAGAGCCGCTATTGCGCCCGGTACCGGTGTGGTGCGCGTGCGCATGGCCAAGCAGGTGCGGAGCGGAGAACGAGCAGATTCCAAGAAGCACAGCAAGCAGCAAACTCCACTGGAGCTTGGTCTTGTGCACGATTTGGCTGCGGTTCACCATGCTACGAATTTACACCTCTTTTGCCTTTAGATGATTGAAACGACGAAAGGTAACGCCCAAGATTACAAATCTTTGACGAAACCTTCCGTCACGTCCGGAATGATTACTGATTCACCGCACAGCAGGCCACTGGAGGCGCCGGAGGGATATCCAGGGTGGACGCCGATGGCAGCGTCTTTACCTCCGAATACTGCCTTTGCGCCGAGCGGAAGCGATCTACGCGCGCGATCCAGAGGCGGATTGCGTTGTCGTACCTCTCCAGGATCGGGCGCAGCGCATAAGGCCTGTTCGTGCGCAGCCACGTCTGCTGAAAAAGATCCCGATGCAGCGAATATGCCTGGATCAGATCCTGCAGCCGGCCGTTCACGCCGTTGATGTCGGAGAGCTCGCGGTTGACGGAGTGGAGCGAGTTATCGGATCTGCGTGCCTGGGCGCTCATCTGGGCCAGGATGGGGATGTCGGCCTGCGCCCGCGCATACCCCGCCGCCATCTCATCCGCAAGCTGGAACTTCAACCCGAGAAAGTCCACACGCCGCGCCCCAAACTCCATGGCATCCAGCGCATTCGACTCCCGCAGTGTCGTCGGATTCGAAGGATAGGCATTCGCCGGATCCGGCGTATCCGAGTAAGCCAGCGCCGGTGCGCCTGCCACCAGCATCTTCGGCGTAGCGAACGCCGGGGCCGCATTCCGCGCCTCATGAATCAACTGGATCGCCTTCTCCGCGTGCAGTCTCAACTCCGCATTCAGTGGGCGCATCTTCGCCGCGAACTTCTGCCCATCGGGAGACCACGGATCAACCCAGTACAGTCCATCTGAACCCTCTGTCGGTGCAATCACCTTGGCCTGCGTCATCAGGTCCATCGCGGCCATCAACTCCATCTGGGCCTGGTTGATCTTGCCGGTCTTATCCCCGTGGAAGACCTCGCCATATGCCTGCTGATAGGCCGGAATCGAGCTCTCCCCCTGCTGCCAGGCAGCAGCCGCGCCAAACAGAAGCCCATACCAGTTCTGATCCGCCAGCGACTCGCCATCGTCGTTCCAGAGCGTATTCAACTGCCCCGTTGCGCCGTACTTCTGCCCGTCCCGTGTGAACTGCTGCACATCCGGTAAACCCAGGTTGAAGTTGGGATACACCTGACGGTAGTTATTGATGGCCGGAGCGACCCAGACCTCGATCCCCGCGTTCGAGTAAGGCGTGATGATCTTTGCGAATCCCGTCGGGCTGGGCGAATACCCCCAGGCTACGGCGATCGTCTGGTTCTTGAAGTTCTGCGGCATGGCCTTCAGCAGCGCAGGAGCATCCTGGGCGATATCACCCCAGAACAACAACTTCTTATGCAGAGGCTGAAGGGCCGTCACGATGTTCTGCATAAAGTCGAGGTACACCGCCGCGCGCCCCCGCGCATCGACATCGGACTTCGTCTGCCCAACGCCGAGATCGAAGGTTTCGTCCGCACCGAGATGCAGAAACGGCGAGTTCGGATAGTCCTGGGCGAGCTCCGTGAACCAGCTCTTGATGATCTCGAGCGAATGCGGCTGGCCGGGCGCCAGCACAGCTCCATGCGGCGTCTCCGCAACCTGTGCATATTGTTCCCAGTTTAGAATGTGCCGCAGATGCCCAAAGGCCTCCTGCTCCGGCAGGACGGTGATGTGGTACTTCGCCGCGAAGGCCGAGAGCTCTTTCGCATCCGCCGGAGAGATCGATCCATTCGGCACCGAAGCGAGGGGATCGGTGATGTACTGCTGCGTCTCTTCGTAGTACGGCGAGTAGATATTCACCTTATAAGCCGCCAGCGTCTGGATCAGGTGCTTCTGGAATGCCAGCGTAGGCACCGGCCCGCGCGACAGATCGTCATGCAACCCGCGATACTTCATCGCCGGCCAGTCGCGGATTGTGGCCGCATGCAGAACAGACTTCGCGCCCGTGCCGTCGATCATCTGCTTTACCGTCTGCGCTCCGTAGAAGAGTCCAGCCTCGGTCACGGCATTGACCGTCAGTGTCAGCGCGTTCACGGAGATGGTGTAGCCCTCGGCGGCCTCGGTCGCAGGCACGTTAGTCGACGAGCGCCGCGCAAGTTGAATGGTGAAGCCCGCACCTGTGGGCACACCGCGCGCAGCCAGTGTTTGGGAAAGGTCGTCCGCCGCAAACTGGTCCTGCGGATCGCATCCCGGACAGACTACCCGTACGCCCCCCGCCAGCGACTGCTCCGGCAAGACCGCGACCTCGCGCGGCATCGGAATCAACTTCAGGGAGGGGGCCTGCGCGGAGCCAACCGCGGCAATCGAGAGCAACGCAACAACGGGGAGACCACGAAAGAATCGCATGGCACTACCGTACAGGATGGAAGGTACCCCGATAAAGCCCCGGTTTCCCAGCACATCAGCCAGAGGTCCGACAACTTTGATACGCTTCTAGGGCTGGCGTCCCATGCCGCCCATCTTTTCGAAAGAGGTTTCACGATGCTTGATCCAAACAGGCTTTTCCCGGCGGAGCCCGCCATCCGCAGCGTCGCCGCTCGGCTCTACGACGCCGTCAAGGACCTCCCGATTATTTCGCCGCACGGCCATACGGAACCCCGTTGGTTCGCCGAGAACAAGCCCTTTGCCAACCCCACGGCGCTCTTCCTGCAGCCGGATCATTACGTCTTCCGCATGCTCTACTCGCAGGGTGTCCCGCTTGAGTCGCTCGGCGTCCCTCAGGCTGGCGTGAAGGGAGATCCGCATGCCGCCGACAACATCGATCCGCGCGAGGCCTGGCGCGTTTTTGCGAAGCACTACTACCTCTTCCGCGGTACTCCGACCCGCCTCTGGCTCGACTACGCTTTTTCGACGAACTTCGGCCTCACCGAGCGACTGAAGCCCGAGAACGCCGACCACTACTACGACATCATCGACGAGGCTCTTCAGACTCCCGAGTTTCTTCCCCGATCGCTCTACGAGCGCTTCAATATTGAGGTCCTCTCCACCACCGATACCGCTACCGACTCACTGGAGTACCACCAGGCCATCAAGGCCTCGGGCTGGAAGGGCCGCATCTTGCCCACCTTCCGCCCAGACGCCGTCATCGACGCCGAATACGTCGGTTTCAAGGAGAACATCGAGAAGCTCGGCGCCATCACGAAGGAAGATGTGACGAACTGGAAGGGCTACCTGAACGCTCTGCGGCAGCGCCGCCAGTTCTTCATCGCCAATGGAGCTACCGCCACCGATCACGGTCACCTCACCGCCATGACCGCCGATCTGCCGATCGACGAGGCGACACGCCTCTACGAGCGCATCTATACCGGTAAGACCGAGGCAGGCGATATTGAGCTCTTCCAAGCGCAGATGCTGACCGAACTGGCCGGCATGAGCGTGGAAGATGGTCTGACCATGCAGCTCCACCCCGGCTCGGTGCGCAACCACAACCTTGGCGTCTACGAGAGGTTCGGCCGCGACAAGGGATGCGATATTCCCTCGCCGACCGAGTACGTGCGTTCGCTTCGGCCGCTCCTTTCGAAGTACGGCAACGAGCCCGGTTTCACCTTCATCCTCTTCACGCTGGACGAGACGACGTACTCTCGCGAACTCGCGCCGCTGGCCGGCCACTATCCGTGCCTGCGTCTTGGGCCGAGCTGGTGGTTCCACGATTCGCCCGAGGGGATGATGCGTTTTCGCGAGCAAGTGACTGAAACTGCTGGGTTTTATAACACCGTAGGTTTCAATGACGACACGCGTGCGCTCTTGTCTATTCCTGCACGACACGATGTGGCGCGTCGCGTGGATTGCGCGTTTCTGGGTCGCCTGGTGGCCGAGCACCGCATCGATGAGGATGAGGCCTTTGAACTGGCTTCCGACCTTACCGTCGGGCTGGTGCGCAAAGCGTACAAGCTCTAGAAGACTCCTCTTCCGTAAAGGAGAAAGGCCTCCCGTTGGAGGCCTTTCTCCTTGCAGGCAAAGAAGTTATGCGGCGCGTCGGGGCTTTCCGGAGCGGGGAAAGTCGAGGGAGGGGTGGGTTGCGGGGAGGATGTGCTCCCCGGAGGCTGTTCTCGCCTGTTCCTGCATCGTGATTTGGGCCTGGAGGTCGCGTTCCGTCTGTGCCGCCTTATGGGCTACGGCTGCGGCGTGGGCTGCGTGGTCTGCCGCTTCAGCCGCTGCCTGGGCCTTGGCCTGTGCGGCTCTTGCCGCCTCTGCCAGCGCCACCGCCCGGGCCTTGGCCGCTGCTGCCTGGGCCAGCAGAGCCTCGGCGGGGTCTTGCTCGCTTACAGACTCTGCGTAAGTCTCGACAAAAGAGCTGGTCGGCTGCGCGTAGAGACGCGCCGTGAGTTCGTAGGGGTCGCGGCCCTGCGTGTAGTTGCGGGATGTCTGCGGACGGGCAGAAGGTTGCGTCCTGGCGACGGGTATTACTGGGGGAGGTGCAGACTCAGGAGAAGCAAAGACCGGTACCGAATCCGACTTTGGAGTCGCAATCGCTTTGCGTGCCGTTCGCCCTTCAAGCTCAGCGTGTTGCTTCGCCTTCTTTTTCTTGTCTCCCCAAAGGGCGATCGCACAGGGCGCGATCAACATCAGAACAAAGACAACGGCCGGTGTGGAGTCGAGCATAAGCGTTCCTAATCCTTGCTGTGCTTCAACGGGTGCAGCGGCTTGCAAAACGTGAGTGTCCGCTCGCTCAGAAAATTGTAGAACTCCATGCGCCTGGACAAAGGGAAAGTACATCCGGGGAACATGTTTGGTTTCATCGGATCATACGCGTCCGCATATCCTTCAAACTTCCTATGGATGAGAGTAGACCCGAGCCTGTTCCCTTGTACTCATTTTGTTGAAAACAAGTGCTTTTGGCGGTAAAAGCTTACTTTTTTGCATGTCGGTGATGTTTTTGGTAATGAAAAAGTAACCAATTATTTGTAACCAGGTTAGGCACATATCCTGCGGCGGCGCATGGACGGGAATCCGCGGTCGCCTAGATGACCCTAGGACCGGAGCCCTACTGGATTGCACGACGCTCGCAAATCACTTATCCAACCATGAGGATGGCGATTTGATGGTCGTATTCGCAATGAGATACCTTTTCGGGTAACACAATTGTGGCCAGTCGATGTGTGACGGGGTACGCAAGAGGGATTGGATCGAGATGCTGGAAGAAAAACTGACTGAAAACTTTTCGTCGCTGCTCCGTGAGAACCGTGTCTTTCCGGCGCCTGCCGACTTTGCCGCCAAGGCGCACATCAAAAGCGAGTCCGAGTACGAGGCGCTTTATCGCCGCAGCGTCGACGATCCGGAGGGCTTTTGGGGCGAGGCTGCAAGCGAACTGGAGTGGTTTGCCCCCTGGAAGAAGGTGCTCGAGGGCGAGTTTCCGGATGCGAAGTGGTTCACGGACGGAAAGATGAATCTGTCGCATAACTGCGTCGACCGCCACGCCAATGGAGCGCTGAAGGACAAGGTCGCGCTGCTGTGGGAGGGTGAGCCGGGCGAGGTTCGGAAGATCACCTACGGGGAGCTGCATGGCGAGGTGCAGAAGTTTGCCAATGTTTTGAAGAACATCGGGGTGAAGCGCGGAGACCGTGTCGCCGTGTACATGGGCATGTGCCCGGAGCTTGCGATTGCGCTGCTGGCCTGTGCGCGCCTTGGAGCGATTCATTCGGTGGTGTTTGGCGGTTTTGCAGCGCATGCGATCTCGGACCGGGTGAACGATTCGGCGTGCGTGGCGGTGATTACGCAGGATACGAGCTATCGGCGTGGTTCTGAGATCAAGCTGAAGGCGATCGTCGACGAAGCGCTGCAGAAGTGTACGAGCGTGCAGCATGTGATCGTGTATCAGCGGTCGGGTTCGCCGGTGAACATGGTGGAAGGGCGCGATCTCTGGTGGCATGAGGCTGTCGCGGCTGCTTCGGCGGAGTGCGCTCCGGAGTGGATGGATGCGGAGGATCCCCTTTATATTCTCTATACTTCCGGGACGACGGGTAAGCCGAAGGGGCTGGTCCACACGACCGGCGGCTATGCGGTGGGCACGTACCTGACGACCAAATATGTCTTCGATCTGCGACCGGACGATGTGTACTGGTGCACCGCCGATATCGGCTGGGTGACGGGCCACAGCTACGTGGTGTACGGGCCGCTGCAGTGCGGCGCGACGGTCGTGATGTACGAGGGGGCTCCCAACTGGCCGCAGAATGACCGGTTCTGGAAGATCGTCGACGACCATCAAGTCACTGTTTTCTATACGGCACCGACCGCGATCCGCGCGTTTATCAAGTGGGGGGATCAATGGGTGAAGGGCTACTCGCTGGCTTCGCTGCGGCTTCTGGGTACTGTCGGCGAACCGATCAACCCGGAGGCGTGGATGTGGTACCACCGGGAGATTGGCAAGGAGCGCTGCCCGATCGTCGATACGTACTGGCAGACGGAGACGGGGATGCATGTGCTGGCTCCGATTCCGGGTGCGATTGCGGCTAAGCCGGGTTCGGCGACCAAGCCGTTTTTTGGCGTGGTGCCGGAAGTCGTTACGAAAGAGGGAGATCCGGTTCCGGCGGGGCAGGGCGGCCTGCTGGTGATTCGTAAGCCCTGGCCGGCGATTGCACGGACGATCTATGGGGACCACGCGCGGTATGTGTCGTCTTATTTCTCGGAGATTCCGGGCTCGTACTTCACCGGAGATGGTGCCCGGAGGGATGAGGACGGGTATTTCTGGCTGATGGGCCGGGTGGACGACGTCATCAACGTCAGTGGACATCGGTTGGGCACGATGGAGATCGAGTCCGCGCTGGTGGCGCATGGCAAGGTCGCGGAGGCTGCGGTGGTGGGGCGTCCGGACGAGATGAAGGGGCAGGCGATCGCTGCGTTCGTCACGCTGGAAGAGGGCGTTGAGCCCACGGATGCGCTGAAACAGGAGCTACGGCAGTGGGTTGCGAAGGAGATCGGAGCGCTGGCTCGTCCGGACGATCTGCGCTTTACACAGATGCTGCCGAAGACGCGTTCGGGCAAGATCATGCGGCGTCTGCTGCGAGAGTTGGCAACGACGGGAACGGTGAGCGGTGATACGACGACGCTCGAGGACTTTGGTGTACTGGCTAAGTTGAAGGAAACAGACGAGTAATGGCGGAACAGGGAACCCGCGCTTCGATCTCGGGGCGCGGGTTTTTTTGCGTCAAAAATCGCACCGAAGCGCGCACTCCTGCAATCTAAAGGGAACCATGACAGGCACCGACAAACGAGCGGGGAGATTTATCTACCTCGATGCGCTGACGACGGCGTTCGTCGTCATTCTGCTGGTTTCGAACCTTGTGGCGCAGAAGGTGGTGAAGATTGGGCCGGTGTCGACCTCGGCTGCCATGCTTTTGTTTCCTATCACTTACATCTTTGGGGATGTCTTCACGGAGATCTATGGGTTTGCCGCGTCGCGACGGGCGATCTGGCTGGGGTTCTTTGGGACGGCTCTGCTGTATGCGGTGAGCGCGGTGGCGATTCTGCTGCCGTCGGACCCGGGGTGGCACAATCAGCAGGCTTTTCAGACGGTTTTCGGGTTTATTCCGCGGATTCTGGCGTCTTCGCTGATGGCGTTTTGGGGTGGGGAGTTTGCGAACTCGTACACGATGGCGCGGATGAAGCTGTGGACGAATGGGGAAAAGCTTTGGACGAGGACGATCGGATCGACCGTGGTGGGTCAGTTGGTGGACACGACCTTAGTGATTTCATTGATGTTTGTTGGTCAGTTGCCGCTTGGAACGATCTTCAAGATGATCTGGACGGGTTGGCTGCTGAAGGTGGGGTATGAGACGCTGGCGACGCCTCTGACGTATGCGGTGATTGGGTGGCTGAAGAAGGCGGAGGGTGTGGATACGTTCGATCGGGCGAGGGACTTCAACCCGTTCCGGTTTGGCAGATAGGCTTGCCTAATCCTCGCGTATTTCAGGGTTTGTGGTGAATTTCAGGGTTTTGTGGTTGGACTTGGGTTTTTGTGGGTGTTTCTTTGGGTTGCTTTGGGGTTTACCTGTAGTTTTTGGGATGGGAAAACGTGGGCGATTGTATGGATAATGTGGCCATCTGGATGGATATTCGCGGCAACGAAAAGCCCCACATCTCAGAAGCGAGATGTGGGGCACCCGGATTGTTGGCAGGACGTTAGTCGAGGGCGTAGATGGCGAGGCCGCTGAGGAGTTTGGGGTAGAAGTCGGTGGACTTCTGGGGCATGACCTCGAGGTTGAGGGAGATGTCTTTGAACTGGTCGAGGGTGACGGGCTTGATGAGGAAGGCGATGTCGGCCTCGCCGTCGACGACCTGCTGGGCGGCTTCTTCGGCCGAACGGATGTAGCGGATGTTGTCGAGGCGGGCGATGGAGTCGTGGGAGAGCGCGAGGACGCCTTCGAGGAGGATGCGGTGGAGCTGCACGACGTCGAGGGCGGCCTTGCGGGGGGTGAGGTCGGAGAGGGCTTTCGCCATCGCCTCGGGCCTGGCCTTGAGGAGGTGGTGGAAGATCTCGCCGGTCTTCGCGTCGCGTGAGACGGCGAGCATCGCAGTGCCCTCGGTTCCGGTGAGCTGAGCGGTGGAGGCGCTGGTGACAGGGGTGATGTCGAAGAAGGGCTCGGCTGCGGTGAGGAATGCCTTGGGCGAGAAGTCCTTGAGGCCGAAGACGACGCGGTGAGTGGGGAGGATGGTGATGCCGGGGGCTTCCATGTTGACGAAGGTCATCATCATGGCGGCTTCGGGGTAGGCGGGGACGGGGAGAAGGGGGTGACCTTCGTCGGCGCGGTTGGAGGGGGACTCGTCGGTGCCCTGGAAGGTGTGGCCGATCTCGGCGGCGCGCTCCTTGGAGTAGGTGACGGAGGTCTCGTAGCGGTGGTGGCCGTCGGCGATGATGAGCTTCTTGTCGGCCATGGCGGTGAGGATGAGGTTGATGAGGGTGGGGTCGGTCAGCTTCCAGACGCGGTGGACGACGTCGTACTCGTCGGTGATGGCGAGGTCGGCTGGGGTGGTGGTGCCCATTTCAGCGGTGCCGAAGATGAGTTTTTCGGCGGTGAAGGCCGGGTCGGAGTAGAGCATGTAGATCTGCTCGCAGTAGGCGCGGGTGGCCTTGAAGAGGGCGAGGCGATCGGACTTGTGCTTGGGGAAGGTCTGCTCGTGGCGGTAGACGATGTGGTCGGCGTAGTCGTAGAGGTGGCCGAGGGCGATGAAGCCTTTGCGTTCGCGGATCTCGTCGGTGCCGGGGACCTGGTAGGTCTGGGAGTAGCCGTAGAGGGCGGGCTCGGACTCCTCTTTGAGGATGCCTTCGGCGCGGAAGCTGGTGAGGGTCTCGGCGGCGCGGGTGTAGACGTTGTGGTCGTCGTTGTCGGTGGGCTCTTTTTTGCCGAGGATGACGCGGATGAGGTTATAGGGTGAGCGGTCGTAGTAGGCCTGCTGCATCTCCGGGGTGATCTTGTCGTAGGGCTGGGTGACGACGTCTTCGAGCTCGACACGGGTGGGGTCGTAACGGAGTGCGCGGAAGGGGTAGATCTTGGCCATAGAGCTCTATTGTAGCGGTCGCCTGTTACAGCAAATGCCGTAGAGCGCTGCTTCTGAAAATTCCAATGGTAAATCATTTCAAATAGGAGTATAATGTTTCTCGGTTGTTGGGCCGGGAAAGAATGGCCAGGGACCTTGTGAAGCAGTTCTGGAAGTCGCTTCTTTCTATCGTGGTTGTCATGCTGCTCTACGAGGGCATGGTGACGGCATTCCACCTCTTAAATCTCCCGAGTGATCTGAGCGTCTTCGCCGGCGTGTGCCTGCTGCTGTGTCTGGCGGCGGGTGGATTCATCGTGTTTCGGTTTATCTGGAGGCGGATATGACGTTATTTGGGGAATTTATGAAGGTTGGCAGCGGACGCAAACAGGGTGACGACGAACCGGCGGTCGATGCTGGCCGTTTGATCAAACGCGGTGCCTTCCTGGCTGGGTTGTTGCTTGCGGGCATGGTCTTCTTCAACTACATCGTTGCCGTGACTCGTATTGGGGCCGGCTATGTTGGCGTGGAGGTAGTCTTGAGCGGATCGCAGCGCGGCCCGTCGGAGATCCCGATCCGGACGGGCTGGGTCTTCTATAGCCCGCTGCGCTCGCAGATCATCGAGTTTCCGACGTTCGTCCAGACGGTGAAATGGACGCACGACATGAACGAAGGCCGCGCGGCGAACGAGGAGATGAGCTTCAACTCGAAGGAGGGGATGGAGATCTACTCGGATGTTTCGCTGTCGTATGCGATCGAGCCGCGCCAGGTTCCGGACTTCTATGTGAAGTACCGGGTGAGCGACCTGGAGACGTTTACGCATGGCATCCTGCGGGATATTGTGCGGAACAGCCTGAACGAGGTGGCATCGACGTATAGCGTGGAGCAGATCTATGGCGAGCAGAAGGCGCAGTTTCTGGCGAGCGTGCAGGCCCTGATTCAGCAGAAGCTGGCGCCGGTCGGCGTGGGGATCCAGCAGTTCGGATTCATTGGCGCGCCGCGGGTTCCTTCGGTGATTGCGTCGGCCATTACGGCGAAGGCGCAGGCGATCCAGGATGCCGAACGCGCCCGGAACGAACTGGCCAAGACCCAGGCAGAGGCGGCCAAGACGGTTGCTGAAGCGGAGGGTGAGGCCAAGGCGGCTGTGATGCGTGCGAACGGTGAAGCGGAGGCGAACAAGATTCGCCAGACTTCGCTGACGCCGCAGTTGCTGGAGCTTCGGAAGATCGAGAACCAGAAGGCGTTGATCGATCGCTGGAACGGCGCGTTGCCTACCGTGCAGACCGGAAACGGCGGTCTCTTGATGGAACTGCCGAAACAATAACGGCAAATGGAGGTTGCTTCGACTGCGGTTGGCGCATGGTGCGCGCCAACCGCAGTCGATTTTCTTTGGTACTGGAACAAGCAACGGCAAAGGCGAAATACGGGGGTCTCTCCACTGCGCGATGGACGAAGATGCCGTCCATCGCTCCGGTTGAGATGACGAGATTTTTTGCTGGGTCGATGACGAGATTTTTTGCTGGGTTGACGACGAGCGTTTTTGCGGGGTCCGAGGGCGGGCGGGGCGGCTAGGATTTGGCGGCGGCTATGGCATCTTCGCGGACTTTGACCAGGGTTTGGAAGGGGTCGCCCAGGGCGTGGTACTCCATGGCGACGAAGCCCTTGTAGTTGAGGTGGGCGAGGAGGCGGAAGATCTGGTCGTAGCGGATCTCGCCGGTGCCGGGCTCGTGGCGGCCGGGGACGTCGGCGATGTGAACGAGGCCTACGAGATCGATGTTGTTCTGGAACTTTTCGAGGAGGTTTCCGGCCTGTCTTTGCTCGTGGTAGACGTCGTAGAGGACCTTGAGGCTGGGGCTTCCGACCTGGCGGCAGATGTCGAAGGCCTCGGTGACGCCGGTGAGGTAGATGGTGGGGTTTTCGAGGGTGTCGATGGGCTCGATGACGACATTTTTGTGGGCGCGCTCGGCGAGGGCAAGGATGCGCTTGAGGTTGTCGACGCAGACCTGGGTGGTGGAGCCCTCGAAGCGCTTGCCGGAGGTGAGGAGGAGTTGGGGACAGCCGAGCTTGTCGGCGGCGGCGATGGCGTGGGCCATGCGGGGTTCGAGGTCTTCGACGCCCTTGGGATCGGAGAAGGTGATGCCGGTGCCGGCCATGGAGTCGACGGTGAGGTTGGCGGCCTTGATCTGGGGGACGACGCGGGCGTAGTCGGCGTCGGTCCATTTGGTCCATTCGCCGACGAACTCGATGCCCTGATAGCCGGCTTTGGCGGCGATGGCGAGACGGTCTTCGAAGGCTGGGGCGGACTTCGAGAGGGTGCCGAGCATGAGGGAGAAGCGGAAGGGGATTCCGTAGGCTGCCTGGGACCGGGCGTGGATGGGAAGGAGGGTGGCGGCGGCTGCGGTGAGGGCGGTGTGGGTGAATTGGCGGCGGCTGAGCATTGGGGGGAATTATAGGTGGGTTGTGGGAGCCTGGTCTGGACTAGGGGTGGTTTGTGGAGGACCGCTCGGCTTCGATCTGGCTGCGAACGATCGCTTCGTTGGCGCGGTCGCCCTGGGTGGGGTCGCCGCTGATGTCTTTGGCCCCGCTCAGGGTAAGGGCGCGGGTGACGAAGGGGTGTCTGTTCACGATGGATGTGTGCAGAGGGCTTTCTCCGTCGAGGTTGATGGCGTTGAGGGCGGCTCCGTGTGTGACGAGGTACTGCACGACGCCGGTTTTGCCGGTGGCGGCGGCGAGGTGGAGGGGGGTGTCGCCGTGCTGATCGACCGCGTCGATGGGGACGCCGTGAGCGAGGAGAGCTTTGACGACGGAGAGGTCGCCTTCAGCGGCGGCGCGGTGGAGGAAGGCGGAGGCGTGGGGGCTGGCGGCGAGGCGGGCGGCGAAGAGGCGGTCCCAGAAGGAAGACGGGATGAGGAGGATGCCGAGGACGGCGATGGCGGCGGCTACGGTGGACAGGGTGGTGCGCTGGATGGGGCGATGCCTGCAGGCCCATAGGAGAACGGCGGCGATGCAGGGGATGGTCCAGAGGGTAAGCAGGAAGGGAAAAGAGAGGAGGAAGGCGAAGGTGCCGTGCGCGAGGGAGAAGCCGACCATCTGGGGGCCGGATCGCCAGGTGAGCAGGGTTTCTTCCCAGAGGAGGCGGCCGGCGATGAGGGCGGAGCCGAGGCTGAGGATGGCTCCGGGGAGGAGGATGAGTGGATGGAGGCGTTTGGGTGGGGATTTCGGCTCCGGCATGGTGGTGATTGTACTGCCCGGTGCGTTGGGTCGGGTGGTCCGGGAGCCTGCCCACCCTGTTTCGCCGGTGGCGGCTCGACAGGGTGGGTTCGCTTTTATGCGGCGATTTCGGTGGCGGAGAGCATGGTGCCGATCTCGACGAGGATGCCGCCGGGAGCGGTGACGAAGAAGCCGAAGCGGTTGCCGGAGCGGAGCTTGGGCTCGGGGGCATCGAGGCCGTAGGCGCGGAGCTGGTGGAGGAGCTCGAGGACCTCGGCGCGGGTGGCCTGGAGGAAGCCGATGTGGAAGATGCCGGGGTAGGTGGGGCCGTCGACGGTCTTATCGAGCATGAGGGTGAGGATGAAGCCTTCGCGCTCGAGGACGGTGAGTTCGTCCTTGCCGCGAACGGTGAGGACGCGGAAGTGGAAGATGGCCTGGAAGAAGTGGGAGAGGGCGGGGACGTCAGTGGTGATGAGGTTGATGTGATTGAGAAGGGTGTTCATTGCGGTCTCCGAAACGTTGGGGAGTCGCGTGCCCAAAATGCAAAAGGCCCACGCGACGGTTGAGCAGTGCAACGCGCACTGCTGCCTTCGCCATGGGTCTCTACCGGTGTTCCGGCGGACAAATTCCTGGTTTCCGGGTGGGTTCCAGGGGCGGGACTACCAGCCCGCCAATGCTTTTCTCGGCTGGTGGGATTGTAGCACTGGTCCTGCGGGACGGCCTCTGGGTACGGTGCGGCTCCTTTGCCGCGCTGTGGAGTCGTGCGGGGCTCCTGATTGGTTGGGTGTCCGTTTGTGGACAGTTCGATTTTGGATTCGGACGGAACGTTTTTCTGGAAAGGCCGTATTTGCTGGCATACCGGCATTTTGGGTTTGGCATGGGACGTGCATTACTCCGGAGTGCGATGGATATCTCTAGACCTGATTTGAAGAAGTCGAAGCGGCGGCGGCAGTTTGTGATGGGCGCGGTTGCGCTTGTCGTACTGGCGGGTGCTGGTGTGTATGTGGCGCGGTTGAAACCGGCATCGCCGTCGGTGGATCGCTCCACGGTGTGGACGGACACGGTGAAGCGCGGGCCGCTGTTGCGGCAGGTGCGCGGTCCGGGCACGCTGGTTCCGCGTGAGGACAAGATCCGGCTGATTCCGGCGGAGACGGAGGCGACTGTGGTCCGGATCCTGGTACTGCCTGGTGCGAAGGTGGCGCCGGACACGGTGATTATGGATCTGGTGGATCCTGCGACGCAGGAGGCGCTGCTGGATGCGCAGCTGCAGCTGAAGGCGGCACAGGCAGATTATCTGAATACGAAGGCCAAGCTGCAGAGCGATCTGATGACGCAGAAGGGTGGGGCGTCGACGGTGAGCTCGGACCAGAAGCAGGCGGAGCTGCAGGCGCAGACGGACAAGAGCCTGTATGAGCTGGGTGTGATTTCGGGGCTGACGTATTCGGCTTCGAAGGGCAAGGCGGACGACCTGAGGACGCGCAACGGGATTGAGAGCGAGCGGCTGACGCTGAATGAGAAGGCGATTCTGACGCAGCTTGCAGTGCAGCAGACGAAGGTGGACCAGGCGCAGGCGCTGCTGTCGTTGAAGCAGAAGGATGCGGGGGCGCTGACGGTGCGGGCCGGGATTTCGGGCGTGCTGGTGGATCTGCCGCACCAGGTGGGCGAGCATGTGGCTCCGGGGACGACGCTGGCGAAGGTGGTGCAGCCGGACCAGTTGAAGGCGAGCTTGAAGATTGCGGAGACGCAGGCGCGGGACATCTCGATCGGTCAGCCGGCGGAGGTGGATACGCATAACGGCGTGATTGCCGGGAAGGTGATGCGGATCGATCCGGCGGTGGTGAACGGGACGGTGACGGTGGATGTGGAGTTGGCGGGTGCGCTGCCGCAGGGTGCTCGTCCGGACCTGAGTGTGGACGGGACGATCGATCTGGAGCGGATGGGCGATGTGTTGTATGTCGGGCGGCCAGCGTTCGGGAACGAGAACTCGACGATTCAGTTGTTCAAGCTGAGCGCGGACGGCAAGACAGCGGTTCGGGTTCCGGTGAAGGTTGGACGGGCCTCGGTGAATAGCCTGCAGGTGATTGAAGGATTGAATGTTGGCGACGTCGTGATTCTGTCGGATATGTCTCGATGGGATGGGACGGACAAGATTCAGTTGGATTAGGGATCAGGAAAAGCAACTAGTTTCGTTACATAAAACAGGAGAGACGATGAACGATACGGCGATTATTTCGATTGAGCAGATGACGAAGGTTTTCTACACGGACGAGATCGAGACGCATGCGCTCTCGGGGATTCATCTGGAGATCAACCGCGGCGAGTATGTAGCGATGTCGGGGCCTTCTGGCTGCGGGAAGTCGACGCTGCTCTCGATCATTGGGCTGCTGGATACGCCTACGGGTGGGACCTACACGCTGAACGGCAAGCAGGTGGCGAATCTGAACTTCGCGGATCGTTCGCGGATTCGCAACCAGGAGATCGGGTTTATCTTTCAGAGCTTCAACCTGATTGGCGATCTGACGGTTGCGGAGAATGTGGAGCTGCCGCTGACGTACCGGCCAGGGATGCAGGCGGCGGAGCGGAAGAGGCGGGTGCAGGAGTCGCTGGAGCGGGTGAATATGGCGCATCGCATGCGGCACTATCCGGCACAGCTCTCGGGCGGTCAGCAGCAGCGTGTGGCTGTGGCGCGTGCTCTGGCTGGGTCTCCGGCGATTCTGCTGGCGGATGAACCGACGGGTAATTTGGACTCGAAGAATGGCGAGGCTGTGATGTCGCTGCTGCAGGAGTTGCACCAGGAGGGCGCGACGATCTGCATGGTGACGCACGATCCGCGGTTCGCGGCGCATGCGGAGCGGCAGGTGCATCTGTTCGACGGCAAGGTGGTGGCCGAAGGGGAGATGACACAGTTGCTGGCTGAGGCACAGAGGAGTTAGGGAGGCGGTTGTACGTTGAAGAACACTTTCAACTGACAACTCCTGCGGAGGAGTTATGGACGAATTGAGGATATACGCGCGGGATCTGGGGGCGGAGGTACGGAGAGTGCCTTCGCTTTTGATGGTGGCTTTGGCTCTGCTGTTGTTTGCGTTGAGCACGAGCTCGGAGGTGGTGGCGGATGCGCGCATGGCGTTGCTCGATGAGCTGCATGCGGGCTGGGCTGCGGTGCAGATGGCGTCGGTTTCGGCTTCGGGCGGACAGGACTGGAAGCGTATGCGTCTGCGTTTTGCGGTCGCGTCTTTGGATGATCTTGAGTTGCAGTAGCAGAGGCGATTTTGGGAGACGGTGCGATGAGTCAGATGATGCAGGATATTCGGTATGCGCTGCGGCAGATGAGGAAGTCGCCCGGGTTTGCGTTGATCGCGGTGTTAACGCTGGGGCTGGGCGTGGGCGCGGCGACGGCGGTGTTCAGTGTGATCGACGCAGTGATGATCAGGCCGCTGCCGTTTGCGCAGCAGGACCGGCTGGTGTTCACGCATGTGAAGGCGGGCGCGGGGTATCAGCAGCCGTGGTCGTACAAGAGCTACGTGGATGCGCGGGCACAACTGAAGACGTTCGACGCGCTGGCGGGGTACTCGGCGTTCGGTTCGGTGAACATGGAGGCCGCGAGCGGGCCGGTGTCGGTGCATGCGGTGAAGGGCACGGACAACTTCTTCGATGTGTTCGGCGTGAAGCCGATGCTGGGACGCACCTATGTGCCGGGTGAGGATATGCCGGGCAGGGATGCCGTCGCAGTGTTGAGCAACGAGCTGTGGCGCACGCAGTTTGGCGGGCGTGCGGATGTGGTGGGCACCGTGGTGCGGCTGGATGGGGCGCCGTATACGGTGATTGGCGTGATGCCCGAGGGATTCCGGTTTCCACTTTCGGTACGCAATGCGGTGTACACGCCGCTGCATGGGAATGCGATGTGGATGAAGTCGCGCGGGTCGCACTGGCTTCCCACGGTGGGCAAGCTGAAGGAGGGTGTGAGCAAGGCGCAGGGCGAGGCGGATCTGACGCGTGTGCTGACGGATCTGGGCAGGGCGTATCCGGACACGGATGGCGGACGCGTGGGAGACCTGGTGTCGCTGAACACGATGGTGAGCGGTGAGGCGACGAAGCCGTTGCAGACGCTGATGCTGGCGGTCCTGGCTTTGCTGGCGATTGCCTGCGTGAATGTCGCGGGATTGCTGTTGGCGCGTGCGGTGAAGAGGGAGCGGGAGATTGCGATGCGGGCGGCTGTGGGCGCTTCGCGGGGCAGGCTGCTGCGGCAGATGGTGACGGAAAGCCTGCTGCTGGCGGGCTTGAGCTCCGTGCTGGGTGTCGGGCTGGCATATGGCCTGCTGGCGGCGATGAGGACATACCTGGTGACGGCGCTGGCACGCGGCGCGGATGTAACGGTGAACGGATTTGTGCTGGTGGCGGCGGTGGTGTTTGCGGCATCGACGGCTGTGCTGGCTTCGCTGGTCCCGGCGGTGCGTCTGTCGGGGCTCGACCCGATCCGGATGCTGAAGGGCGGAGGGGCGGCGGCCAACGGGCGTGGGCAGCACAGACTGCGTGCCTCATTCATTGCGGCGCAGGTGATGTTGTCGTTGACGCTGCTGATCGTGGCTGGGCTTTTGTTGAAGTCGTTGTCGCGGGCGCGCGGCACGGATCTTGGGTTCGATGGCGCGCATATTCTTGCACTGGAGATCGACCTCTCGCCGGGAAGCTATGTGGGCAAGGATCCGGTGGCAACCTTCTTCACTCCGTTCGAAGAGCGGGTGCAGCATTTGCACGGCGTGGTGGGTGCGGGTTTGATCAATATTCTGCCGCTGCAGGCGTGGGGCTCGAACAGCGATGTGCATATCACGGGGCAGCCACCGTATCCGGCAAACCAGGAGATGCTGGCTGAGGTGCGGGTGGTTTCACGGGGATACTTCGACGCGATGGGAATCCAGATGCGCGCGGGCCGGATGCTTTCGGCGGGGTTGGATGGCGCGGTGCTGGATGGGGCCGGGCAGAAGAGCACGCATGTGGTGGTGAACGATGCGTTCCAGAGAAAGTTCTTTCCGCATGGCGGAGAGGCTGTTGGCGCGCATATCGATGACAGCGACAAGGCGGAGGAGAAGACCGGCATTGTTGGCATGACGACGAGCGTGCGGCAGAATCTGCTGGATCGTCCGATGGCCGAGATGGATTACCTGATGGACTCGATCCAGGTGAAGGACAGGCTGGGGATGATGCCTTCGATGACGCTTGTGGTGCGGACGGAGGGCGATCCGCGCACGGTGATTCCGGAGCTGAGGTCGGTGCTGCATGACGTGGATCCGACGGTGCCGTTCCGCGAGCCGGAGTTGATGACGGATGTGGTGGCGGACCAGTTGGTGATGGAGCGGATGGAGAGTTGGTTGTTTGGTGTGTTTGCGGCGATCGCGGTGGCGTTGTCGCTGGTGGGGCTGTATGGGCTGGTGAGCCACGAGGTGGAGATTGGGACCCGCGATATCGGGGTGCGGATGGCTCTGGGCGCTACGCGCGGATTGGTGATGCGTATGGTGTTGGGGCGGGTTCTGCTGTTGATTGGCATGGGAGCCGTGCTCGGGTTGGGGCTTACGTTTGCGCTGAAGAAGGCGATCGGGTCCGTGGTGGAGATGCAGGCGGGACGGGATACGGGCGTGATGTTCGGGTTGGCTCTGGGGCTGGTGGCGATGGGGGCCTTTGCGGCTTTCTTTCCGGCGAAGAGGGCTGCTTCGATTGAGCCGATGGAGGCTTTGCGGAGTGAGTAACGGCAGGGACCAGGGCTAATCCTCAAGGCAACCGCACGAGCAAGGCAGAAGTGAGTACTGGACGGAGATGGCGATGAACGAGATTTGGCGGGATGTGAAGTATGCTGTGCGGCAGTTGGTGAAGGCCCCGGGTTTTACGATGACGGCGGTGCTGACGCTGGCGCTTGGCATCGGCGCCAATGCGGCTATCTTTACGCTGGTGCATGCGGTGCTGATGCGGCATCTGCCGGTGCCGCATCCGGAGCAACTGGTGCGGGTGGGGGATGAAGACGATTGCTGTGTGAATGGCGGGTTTCCGGACAAGAACAAGTACTCGTTGTTCTCCTACGACCTGTATGTGCATTTGCGGGATAACACGCCGGAGTTTGAGCAACTGGCGGCGATGCAGTCAGGTGTGGGCGATGGTTCGGTGATTGCGCGGAAACAGTCGAGCTCTTCGCCCGCGCAGCCGGGCAAGGGCGAGTATGTTTCGGGGAACTACTTTGCGGTATTCGGGGTACAGCCTGCGGCGGGGCGTCTGCTGCAACCGTCCGACGACCTGGCGAATGCGGCTCCGGTGGTGGTGATGGGCTATCAGACCTGGGAGCGGGATTTTGCGCGGGACCCTGCGGTGGTGGGGTCTACGTTCGAGCTGAATGCGCATCCGTTTACGGTGGTCGGGGTGGCGCCGGAGGGTTTCTATGGAGACCGGTTGGATGTGTCCGTTGCGTACTACATGCCGATGGCGCAGGAACCGGTGCTGCACGCGGCTTCGCCGTTGCTACACCGGAAGGGAAGCAACTGGGTTTATCTGCTGGGGCGGGTGAAGCCCGGGGTTGAACTTGGACCGCTCGCGGCAAAGATGAGCGGCGCGTTGCGGCAGTGGCTTGGCGAAAATGTGGAGATCTACAAGACCGAAGACGGCAAGGTGCAGCTTGGCAAGACGACGACGGTGCTGGTTCCGGGGGCGTTGGGGATTGCGAATACGCAGGAGCACTATGCGACCGGGTTGCATCTGCTGATGGGGATTGCGGGCCTGGTGCTGCTGATTGCGTGCGCGAATATTGCGAATCTGGTGCTGGTGCGAGGGCTGGCCCGGCGGGCTGAGACGTCGATTCGGATGGCTCTGGGAGCATCACGGGCGCGGTTGATCCGGCAGATTCTGACAGAGAGCGTGGTGTTGGCGGTGCTGGGCGGCGTGGCTGGTCTGGCGGTGGCGTATGCGGGTGCGCGTGCTTTGCTGGCGCTGGCGTTCGATCGCGGTGGGATGATGCCGATCGATGCGGCGCCTTCGCCGGTGGTGCTGGGATTTGCGTTCGGGATTTCGCTGGTGACGGGCGTGGTGTTTGGGCTGGCACCGGCATGGATTACGTCGCATGGTGAGCCGGCGGAGGCGCTGCGGGGATCGGGACGGTCGACGAAAGAGGGCGGCTCGCTGGTGCAGAAGACGCTGGTGGTGGTGCAGGCGGCGCTGTCGCTGGTGCTGCTGGTGGGGGCGGGGCTGTTGACGCGGAGTTTGAGCAAGCTGGAGCACCAGGACTTCGGGTTGCAGACGGAGCACCGGGTGATTGTGCATGTGAGTCCGCAGCAGGCGGGGTATACGCCGGAGCAACTGCCTGGGCTGTATCCGACGATGTACGAGCGGTTGAAGGCGCTGCCGGGTGTGGAGCGGGTGGGGATGAGTCTGTATACGCCGATGGAGGGCAACAACTGGGGCGAGGGTGTGACGTTTGCGGGTCGGCCACCGACTGGTCCGCGTGAGGATACCGGGGCTTCGTGGGTGAGGGGGAATCCGGACTACTTCGATGCGATCGGGCAGAAGGTGGTGAAGGGACGGGGGATCACGGATCAGGATACGGAGACCTCGCGCGGCGTCGCTGTGGTGAACGAGGCGTTCGTGCGGAAGTTTTTCAAGAATGGCGCGGAGCCGATTGGGGCGCACTTCGGTACGGACGGGCCGCCGAGCGTGGGCGATATGGAGATCGTCGGCGTGATGAAGGATGTGAAGTACAACAATCCGCGCAGGCCGGTGAGGCCGATGTATATGCGTCCGCTGTTGCAGAAGGCGGCGAGCAATCAGAATCCGAAGGGCGAGGCGGGTTCCACGTATATTGGCGCGCTGGTGATCCAGACGAAGGGCTCGACGGATGGGATGGAGGCGCAGGTGCGGCAGACGCTGGCGAGCATCAACTCGAACCTGACGGTGCTGCGGTTCGAGACGTTCGATGAACAGATCGCGGGGCAGTTTACGCAGGACCGGATGATTGCCCGGCTGACGCTGATGTTCGGGCTGCTGGCGCTGGTGCTGGCGGCGATCGGTCTGTATGGCGTGACGGCGTATACGGTGGCGCGTCGGACACCGGAGATCGGGATTCGGATGGCGTTGGGCGCGGCTCGTGGGAGTGTGGTGCGGATGGTGCTGCGGGATGCTCTGTTGCAGGCGGGGATTGGGCTGGCGATCGGGATTCCGGTGTCGCTGATCTGCGTGCGGTATGTGAAGTCGCAGTTGTTTGAAGTGAGCGGGAACGATGTGGGGACGCTGGCGGCGGCGGCCGGTGCTCTGGCGGTTGCGGCGCTGGTGGCCGGGTTGATTCCGGCGAGACGTGCGGCGAGTACGGATCCGGTGAAGGCTTTGCGGAGCGAGTAAAGCAGGGTTCAGGGCTTAGGGCCCAGGGCCCAGAAGGCAACGACAATGGCAACTACCTTTGATGGGCTGTGAGGAAATGATGAGCGGACTTTGGCAGGATGTGAAGTATGGGGTGAGGCAGATGATGCGGTCGCCGGGGTTTACGGTGACGGCGATTCTTACGCTGGCGCTTGGGATCGGTGCGAATACGGCGATCTTTACCGTGTTCAACCAGGTGCTGCTTCGCATGCTGCCGGTAGAGAAGCCGGAAGAGTTGCAGCAGGTGACGTATACGGGCACGAACATGGGCCGGATGAGTGTGTTTGGCGGCGACAGCTCCATGTACTTCTCGTACCCGATGTATAAGAAGCTGCGGGACAAGAACGAGGCGTTCCGCGGCTTGTTTGCCAACGTGGAGACGTCGGTTGGCGTGCTGGTGAAGAACGAGTCGGAGTCGGTGGACACGGAGATGGTGAGCGGCAACTACTTCCAGGTGCTGGGTGTTCCGGCGGCTGCGGGGCGGACGCTGTTGCCGTCCGATGATGTGGTGAAGAACGGCAGTCCGGTGGTGGTGCTGAGCGATGCGTTCTGGAAGGCGAAGTTTGCGGGTGACAAGGGTGTGGTGGGCTCGACGCTGCTGGTGAACGGGCAGCCGTTCACGGTGGTGGGCGTGGCTCCGGCGGGTTTTTCGAGTGCGATCAATGGGTTCAGGCCGAAGCTGTTTGTGCCGATCACGATGCGGGCGGAGGTGAACCCTGGGTTGGACGATTTGGATGACGAGAGGTCGATGTACCTGAACGTGGTTGGACGGTTGAAGCCTGGGGTATCGGCTGCGGCGGCTACGGCGGGACTGACGGTGCTGTGGAAGCAACTGCGCGCGGAAGAGCTGGCGCGGATGCATATGCACTCGGCGAAGTTCGCGGATCGTTTTGTGGCGAAGTCCGAGATCAAGCTGGTGCCGGATGCGAAGGGCTTCTCGCCGCTGCGCGACCAGTTGCAGACGCCGTTGAAGATTTTGATGGGCATGGTGCTTTTGCTGGCAGCGATGACCTGCATGAACCTTGCGAATCTGCTGATGGTGCGTGGTGCCGGGCGTACGCGGGAGTTCGCGGTGCGGTTTGCGCTGGGCGCGGCGCGTGGCCGGATTGTGCAGCAGATGCTGGTGGAGGGCGTAGTGCTGGGCGGGCTGGGCGGCGCGATCGGGCTGGCGCTTGCGCCTACGGCGGCTACCTTCCTGGTGAGGAAGATCACGGACTCGACGGGCGAGACGGCGTTCAAGACGATGCCGGATGCGTGGGTGCTGGGTTTCACGCTGGTTTTGTCGTTGGGGATCAGCGTGCTGTTCAGCCTGGCTCCGGCGTGGCAGATGATGAAGCCGGATATGGTGGAGTCGCTGAAGACGAAGGCCGGCGGCATGCTGGGTGGAGCGCAGCGGTTCCGGACGGCGGCGATTGCGTTGCAGATTGGTCTGAGCGTGCTGCTGCTGAGCGGTGCGGGGTTGTTTGTGAGGACTCTGCACCAGTTGAAGGGGCAGGATATGGGGCTGTCCACGGATCACCTGGTGGAGTTCTCGGTGGACACGACACTGTCGGGAATTCCGACGACGGATACGGTTGCTTACCAGAGCAGGGTGAGGGCTGCGTTGCAGGCTTTGCCGGGCGTGAAGGCGGTGGGTGGGACGACGGACCAGATCCTGGCGGGGAACTCTTCGCAGGGGAATATTACGGTGGAGGGATATCAACCGGCTCCGGACGAGAACATGGATACGGAGGTGGCGGGTGTGACGCCGGGGTACCGCGAGGCGCTTGGGATCAGCCTGCTGGCGGGGCGTGATTTTACGGAGGCCGATGCGAAGGGTGCGCCGAAGGTGGCGATGATCAACAGGTCGCTGGCGGTGAAGTACTTCGGGTCGGTGGAGAAGGCGCTGGGCCACATGATTACGCAGGGCGGCGGCGACAAGGTGAAGCTGGACACGCAGATTGTGGGCGTGGTGGCGGATACGAAGATGCGCGGCGTGCGGGCGGGAACGGTGCCGTTTCTGATGCAGCCGTTCGACCAGGTGAGCCATGGGATGGAGGGGATGGAGTATTACGTGAAGACGACGCAGGCTCCGGAGGCTGCGGAGAACATGATCCGCGGCGCGGTGCATGGGGTGGATCCGAAGCTGATCGCGGACTCGATGAAGACGATGGATGAGCAGATTGATTCGAACATCTCGAATGAGCGGATGATCGCGCTGCTGGCGGCGTGCTTTGCGATGGTCGCGCTGCTGACGACGGCGGTCGGTTTGTATGGTGTGCTGGCGTTCGCGACGGCGCAGAGGACGCGGGAGATCGGGATACGGATGGCCCTGGGCGCGCAGCGCTGGGGTGTGGTGCGGATGGTGCTGGGCGATATGGCGAAGGTAGCGGGCGTGGGGATTGTGGTTGCCTTGCCGGTTTCTGTGGCCGTGGCACGGCAGTTGAAGAGCCAGATGTTCGAGGTGTCGGCGTTCGATCCGATCACGATGGCGGGATGCGTGGTTGTGACGGGCGTGATGGTGCTGGTGGCTGCGGCGATTCCGGCGCGGCGGGCAGCTACGGTTGAGCCTACGGAAGCGTTGCGAACAGAGTAAAGCAGGCTTAGGGCTTAGGGCTTAGGGCTTAGGGCCCAGGGCTGAGGAGACACGATGGTTCTGGATACGGTTTTGCGGGATGTTCGGTATGCGGCGCGGGGGTTGCGGCGGTCGCCTGGGTTCCTTGCTACGGCGGTGTTGACGCTGGGGCTGGGGATCGGGGCTACAGCCACGATGTACTCGGTGGTGCATGATGTACTGCTGGCCCCGCTGCCGTATCCGGAGGCGGAACGGCTGGTGGGGATCGGGTTTCGGTTTCCGACGGAGAAGCCGGCGGCTGAACAGACGGGTGGGACCGCGGACTTTATCAAGGCGCATGCCAAGAGCTTTGAAGCGGTGGGGATAGCGGATGACTCGAGCTATGGGATGAATCTGTCGGCACCGGGCGGCGCGAAGCCGATGCGGCTGGAGTCGGCAAAGGTCTCGGCGGGGTTTTTTCCTACGCTGGGGGTGACGCCAGTTCTGGGGCGGACGTTCGCTGCGGAGGACGATCTGCCGGGTGGACCGAAGGTTGCGATGCTGAGCTACTGGGTCTGGCAGAGGACGTTTGGCGGAGACGCGGGTGTGGTGGGCAGGGCGATTCGGCTGAATGAGGAGCCGTATACAGTGATCGGGGTGCTGCCGGAGGCGGTGTCGCATACGGGCGAGGCTCCGGATGTGCTGACGATGAATGCAGGGATCTGGCTGCCGGCGCAGATAAGCACGAAGGACCCGGGGTACGACGGGGATAACTATGTGATGATCGGGCGGCTGCGGCCGGGTGTTTCGATGGCGCAGGCGCAGCGAGAGCTGGATAGCCTGACGGGGCCGATGTATGAGGCGTTTCCGATCTACAAGGACTGGATGACAACGGATGGGAGTGGCGGGAAGATTCGCCATGCGTATCGGGCGTGGCCGTTGAAGACGGTGATGGTGACGGATGTGAAGCAGAGCCTGCTGGTGCTGCTGGCGGCGGTCGCGGCGGTGTTGCTGGTGGCTTGTTTGAATCTGGCTGGGCTGATGACGGCGCGGGCGGCTACACGAACGCGGGAGCTGGCGCTACGGACGGCGCTGGGCGCTACGCGGAGCGGGTTGCTGCGTTTGCTGGTGAGTGAGAGTTTGCTGCTTGCCGTGACAGGTGGAGTGTTGGGGTTGGGGATCGCGCAGATGGCGAAGCCGTTGCTGCTGGCTTCGGCTCCGATGGCGATTCCGGTGGTGCATGGTGCGGGTGATGGGTGGAGTGTTGTGGCCGTCGTGGTGGGCGTGGCGTTTTTGACGACGCTGGTGTGCGGTCTGCTTCCGGGATGGACGGTGTTCCGGCAGGATGCGCAGGCGGCTTTGAAGGGTGGGCAGGCGGCGGGCGCGAATGTGGCGCAGGTGCGTGTGGGCAAGGGCTTAATGGTGGGGCAGGTGGCGGTGGCGATGGTGCTGTTATCGGCGGCTTCGCTGTTGCTGGGAAGTTTTTTGAAGATGCAGGCTGTGCCTTCGGGAGTGGAGACGAAGCGGTTGGATGTGGCGCAGGTGCTTTTGAAGGGCGAGGTGTACGGAACGAATCTGCACACGGCGCAGTTTGTGGAGAAGGTGGTTGGGGAGCTGGGGCAGTATCCGGGCGTGACGCGGGTGGCGGCGGTGAATGGGTTGCCGCTGGATCGTGGGTTGAATATGGGCGGGTATCCGGCGGACCAGCCGAATCTGAAAGCAGTGATTGAGTTCCGGGCGGTGACGCCGGGGTACTTCAGGACGATGGGCGTGCCGGTGATGGAGGGCCGGGAGATTACGGTGGAGGATCGGGCGGCGTCGGCCCATGTGGCTGTGGTGAGCGCGACGGCGGCGAAGAGGTGGTGGCCGGGCAAGCCGGCGATCGGGCAGGCCGTGGTGTTTGGAGGGACCGAGCGATACACGGTGGTGGGGGTGGCGGCGGATGTGCATTCGCACTCGCTGACGGAGCGTCTGGGCGCGGTGGTGTATGTGCCCATCGACCAGATGTCGGATGCGATGACGAAGATTGTGAATGGGTGGTTTCCGACGACGTTCGTGGTGAGGACGGCGGCGGATGTCGACGTGGCCGCTGCCGTGGCGAAGGCGGTTGCGGACGCCGATCCGGAGATGCCGGTGGCGAAGCTTTCCACGATGCAGTCGGTGGTGGATAAGACGGTATCGGGGCCGCGGTTCTTTAGCTGGCTGGCGGGTGGGTTTGCGGGATTTGCGCTGCTGCTGACGGTGATTGGATTGTTTGGGCTGTTGAGCTACCAGGTGACGCAGAGGACGCGCGAGATTGGCGTGCGGATGGCGATTGGCGCGGGGCGGGGGGAGATTCTGCGGCTGATTCTGGGGCGTGGGCTGGCCTTGACCACGGTGGGATTGGTGGCGGGTGGGTTGATGAGTCTGGCCGTGCCGAAGGTGGTGGGGAGTGTGCTCGAGGATGTGGTGAATACGGGCGGCGCGGCGATTGGTGGCGTGCTTTCGAGTTCTTTTTCGGCTTTGAGTTTTGCGGCGGCGGCGATGTTGCTGGCGGCTGGGTTGGCGAGCTGGTTGCCGGCTCGCCGGGCGGCGGCTGTGGAGCCGGTTGAGGCTTTGCGGAGTGAGTGAAGGCAGTTCTGAGTCGCCAAGTGTACCTTGTCAGTTTTTCGGTTTGGAGTTTTGAGGGCTTTTTTATGAGCGGTATTTGGCAGGAAATTCGGTTTGGGCTGCGGCAGATGCGGAAATCACCGGGGTTTACGGTGACGGTGGTGCTGACTCTGGCACTGGGAATTGGCGCGGCGACCTCGGTGTTTTCGCTGGTGGACACGGTGCTGCTGCGGCCTTTGCCGTTTGCGGATCCGGAGCGTTTGATGGCGCTTGATACGCTGTCG
Source organism: Granulicella pectinivorans (assembly GCF_900114625.1). Classification (NCBI taxonomy): domain Bacteria; kingdom Pseudomonadati; phylum Acidobacteriota; class Terriglobia; order Terriglobales; family Acidobacteriaceae; genus Granulicella; species Granulicella pectinivorans. The sequence continues at coordinate 106,395 of NZ_FOZL01000002.1, read as the reverse complement.
CTGGCGCGTGGAGGAGGCAACTCCGGGGCGACGATGGCGGATGAGACCTCGTATCCGAACTTCTTCGATTGGCGGGAGCAGTCGAAGAGCTTTGAAGTGATGGCATCATACGCCGGCGCGGCGTTCAGCCTGGGGGCTGGCGAGCATACACCGGCGCGGCGGATGGCGGGGATGGTGGTGAGCTCGGACTTCTTCCGTGTGCTTGGTGTCGCGCCGGTGCTGGGGCGTGGGTTTGTGCGGTCGGAGGAGCAGGCCGGGAGCCGGTCGGTGGTGATCAGCGATGGGCTTTGGCGGTCGGTGTTCGCTGGCCGCCCGGATGCGGTGGGGAAGAGCATACGGCTGAACGAAGAGAGCTTCACGGTGATTGGGGTGATGCCGCAGGGGTTCCAGTTTCCGGGGTATGCGAGTACCGCGCTGTGGGTGCCTCCGTCGGGGACGATGGAGGGGAAGAACCCGTCGGGTATGCAGCGGGGATGGAGCCAACTGGATGTGATTGGTCGACTGAAGGCCGGGGTGACGGTGGAGCAGGCTGGGTCGGAGATGACGGCGATCCAGAAAGGACTGTCGGTGCGGTATCCGGATGACGACAAGAAACAGATTGGTGTGAGGGTGATTCCGGAGGATGTGAAGGTCGTTGGGGATGCGCGGAAGCCTTTGCGGATCCTGTTTGGAGCGGTTTCGTTTCTGCTGCTGATGGCCTGCGTGAATGTGGCCGGGCTGCTGCTGACGCGGAGCTCGGCGCGGGGGGCGGAGCTGGCGGTGCGGTCGGCGCTGGGCGCGACGCGGATCGCGCTGGTGCGGCAGATGCTGGTGGAGTCGGTGACGATGTCGGCGATGGGCGGGATGTTCGGGGTTGCGCTGGCTTCGCTGGCGCTGAAGCTGGCTCCGCGATTTCTGCCGGAGAATCTGCCGCGGGTGACGGAACTGGCGATGGATGGGCGGGTACTGGGGTTTGCGATTGCGGCTTCGGTGGTGACGGGTCTGGTGTTTGGAGTGCTGCCGGCTTGGCGGATGTCGAGGCTCGATCCTGCGACGGCTTTGCGGGATGGCGGGCGGAGCACGACGTCGGGCAAGGGTCAGCAGAGGCTGCATGGCGCGCTGGTGGTGGGTGAAACGGCGATCGGGCTGGTGCTGCTGGTGGGCGCTGGGCTGCTGATCCGGAGTTTCGACCGGCTGATGAGCGTGGATCCCGGGTTCTCGCCGCAGCATGTGCTGACGTTCCGTGTTGCGATGCCGGGTGGCCGGTACAAGGACGAGAAGACGATGCAGTTTGTGCAGAGTCTGCAGGAGCGGATGGCCGCGGTGCCGGGGGTGAAGGGGTTGACGTATGCGTTTCCTTTGCCTTTGACGGGCGGCGACATGCACATCTCGTTTTCGATCGACGGAAGGCCGACGATGCCGGGCGATGAGCCTTCGGCGCGGGTGAGTACGGTGGCGTCGAACTTCTTTCAGACGATGAAGATTCCCTTGTTGAAGGGAAGGTACTTTACGGCGGCGGAAGACCAGCCGAAGGGGCCACCGGTGATGATCGTGAACCAGGCGTTCGCGGACAAGTTCTTCCCGGGCGAAGAGGTTCTGGGCAAGCGGATCAAGTCGGATCTCTCGAACGATGATCCGGCGCCGTGGGCGGAGATTGTTGGGGTGACGGGAAACGTGACGCGGATCGGGGTGTCGGAGAGTGCACAGCCGGAGTACTACCTTCCGTATGCGCACGCGACGCTGCGCGGGCCGTCGTTTGCGATGCGCGTGGACAAGGATCCGACTGCGTATCTCGATACCGTCCGGACGCTGGTGGCGGAGCAGGATGCGGCGGTGCCGGTGTATGCGACGAGTACCTATACGGAGCTGGTGGCGCAGAATACCGCGCAACAGAGGTTTCAGACGATTCTGCTGACGGGCTTTGCGGCGATTGCGTTGCTGCTGGCGGCGATTGGCCTGTATGCGGTACTGAGCTACATGGTGGGGCAGAGGACGATGGAGCTTGGACTGCGACTGGCGCTGGGCGCGCAGAGGTCGGATGTGTTGTCGCTGGTGTTGCGGCGTGGCTTGCTGTTGGCGGGGTGCGGGCTTGCGATTGGGCTTGTGGCTTCGTTCGGACTGACGCGCTATATGACTTCGCTGCTGTTCAGCACGAAGGCTTTGGACACGGTGACTTTTTGCGGGATGACGGCGTTGCTGTTCGTGGTTGCGGCTGCTTCGTGCCTGGTGCCTTCGTACCGGGCATCGCGGCTGAATCCGAACGATACGCTCCGCCAGCAGTAGAGATGAGAGACGAGGAATGACGATGATCGAGATGAAGGGTTTGGAGCGGAGCTACAAGACGGGGCACACGGAGAACTGGGTTCTGCGCAGGGTGAATCTGACGATTCGCGCGGGCGAGTTCGTGACCGTGATGGGGCCTTCGGGCGCGGGGAAGAGTTCTCTGCTGAATGTGCTGGCGATGCTCGATGACGGATGGCGAGGCGAGTACTGGCTGGGCGGTGAGGCGGTGCATGCGATGGGACGGAAGCAGCGCGCGGAGATTGCGCGGCGGCGGATTGGGATGGTGTTTCAGAGCTATCACCTGCTGGATGACCTGACGGTCGCGGAGAATATCGAACTGCCGCTGACGTACAAGGACATCTCCAAGAGCGAGCGGCAGGGGATGGTGGCGGACACGCTGGACAAGTTCCAGATTGTGGGCAAGAAAGATCTGTATCCGAACCAGCTTTCTGGCGGGCAGCAGCAGTTGGTGGGGATTGCGCGTGCGGTCATCCATCGGCCGGATCTGCTGCTGGCCGATGAGCCTACGGGCAATCTGCACTCGGCGCAGGCGGCGGAGATTATGGAGTTGTTTCAGAAGTTGAACGCGGAGGGTACGACGGTGGTGCAGGTAAGCCACTCGGATGTGAATGCGAGTTATGGTTCGAGAACGATCGAGCTGCGGGATGGTTGGATGTATCGGGATACGGCTGGTGTTGTGGATGCAGCGGGGGTGAAGGCTTGAGGAATTTTGTAACAAAGTCGGTTGCTATTTTTGAGATTGCCTTTTTGGTTGGAAGCGCGCATGGACAAGCGGCGCAGAACAAGGCGACCGAGAGCGTTGCGGCGAATAACGCCAAGAACGGCACGGTGCAGAGCGCGGCGACGGCGGCACAGCCTGCGCTGCGTCTGGATATTCCGCACTCGTTCAATCCGATCGATGCGTATCGGGCTTCGCTGGTGGCGGCTCCGAACCTGGCGAATTCGCCGCGGATCGACCAACTGATTCAGAACGGGGAGCTGGTGCTGTCGTTGAAGGATGCGATCTCGCTGGCGCTCGAGAACAACCTGGATCTGGCGATTGCGCGGTACAACATCCCGATTGCCGAGGCGGATATTCTGCGGACGAAGGCGGGCGGATCGTTCCGCGGTGTGAACACGGGTGTGGTGCAGAATACGCCGGGCGGTGGTGTGGGCGGGTTTGGTTCGGGGTCGAGCGGCGCGGGTGCGGGTGGTACGTCGGGCGGTGCGGGTGGTGCGGGCTCGGGGGCTTCGGGATTGGTGCAGTCGACGCTGGGTACGGGTACGAATGTGAACTCGTATGATCCTACGGTTACTGCGCAGGTGAACTCGGAGCACCAGACGGCTCCGTTGGCCAACCAGCAGACGTACGGCGTGCCGTCGTTGCAGACGAACACGATCAACGGGAACTTCGGGTATGCGCAGGCGTTCGCCACGGGCACGACGTTTTCGGCGTACTGGGACAATAGCCGCACGGCGCAGAACAGCCCTTACAACATCCTGAATCCGCAGTTGACCTCGGGGTACAGGGTGCTGGTGCAGCAGCAGTTGCTGGCGGGGTTTGGTCTTGGGCCGAATCTGCGTTACCTGCGGATTGCGAAGAACAACCAGAAGATTTCGGATGAGGCATTCAAGCTGCAGGTGATTACGACGATTACGCAGATCGCGAATATGTACTGGGATCTGGTGGCGGCGTATGACGATGAGCAGGTGAAGACGCGGCTGCTGGACTTTGCGACACAGACGCTTGAAAGCGGGCGGAAGCAGCTTGAGTTGCAGGCGATTCCGGCGATGGATGTGATGAAGGACGAGCAGGAGGTTGCGAGCCGCGAGCAGGATGTAACGATCGCGAAGACGACGCTGCAGTTCCAGGAGCTGTTGATCAAGAATGCGCTGACGAAGAACCTGGACGATCCGATTCTGGAGGCGATGCCGGTGCGGCCTACGGACCGGATCAGCGATATCGCGGCGACCAACGGGCCGACGGAGGACCTGATTGCGACGGCTCTGCGGGACAGGATCGAACTGGGCGAGTCGGGGATCGATCTAGAGAACCGGCGGATCAGCCGGGATGCTGCGCGGAATGCCTTGCTGCCGTCGCTGACGGCGACCGGATTTTATGCCGGCAATGGATTGGCAGGACCGGTGAATCCTGCGCAGACTACGCCTTCGACGGCACCGGTTGGTTTTGGCGGTGCGGTGTCGAATGCGTTCAATAACAGCGCTCCGGATTACTATGTGGGGCTTTCGTTGAATTTGCCGCTGCGGAACCGGGTGGCGAAGAGCGATCAGTATCGTTCGGAGCTGGAGGCGCGACAGGCTGAGCTTCGGTTGCAGCAGTTGAAGAAGCAGATTCGTATTGAGGTCCGGAACGCGCAGTATGCGTTGACGCAGAGTGTGGCGAGGGTGACTTCGGCGCGGAAGGCTCGCGATCTGGCGGAGAAGACGTTCACGATCATGGGCAAGGAGCAGGAGCTTGGTGCAGGGTCGCAGTTCCAGACGCTCACGGCTCGGCGGGACTTCGCCGCGGCCGAGAGTGCGCTGGTGGCTGCGATGACGGCTTACCAAAAGGCTAAGATTGAACTGGACAGGGCTGTGGGCGCTACGTTGGAGCAGAATGCGATTGCGATCGATTCGGCGAAGACGGGCGTGGTGCAGGCGAAGAACTAGGGAGTAGGGAACAGGGAGTAGAGGCTCTGTTGTTCTTTTGATGTTTTGGGGCTTCCACCCACCTTTGCGGCGAGGAGGTTGTCGCGAAGGTGGGGTACACGTTGGTTGGGTCTGGATAGGTTGGTTTGATGGCGAGTGGTAAGGGTTGTGACGATTGCCGGTTGCTGGTGGCGGACGATCATCCGCATGTGATCGAGGCGCTGGAGCTGTTGTTGAAGCCGGAGGGGTTTGGGCTGAAGTGTGTGCGGAACCCGGCGGCGGTGATCGATGCGTTGCAGTATGAGAGCTTCGATGGGTTGCTGCTGGACCTGAACTACTCGCGGGATACGACGAGCGGGCAGGAGGGGCTGGACCTGGTGTCGCAGGTGCATGCGCTGGATCCGCAGGTGCCGGTGATCGCGATGACGGCGTGGGGGAATATCGAGCTGGCTGTGGAGGCGATGCGGCGGGGCGCTACGGACTTTATTCAGAAGCCGTGGGAGAACGCGCGTCTGCTGAACGTGCTTTGGACGCAGGTGGAGCTTTACCGGTCGCAGAAGCAGACGCGTCGGCTGGAGGCGGAGAACCAGATGCTGCGGACGCTGCGGGCGGATGGCGCTCCGGAGATGATTGCGGCGGCTCCGGCGATGCGGGCAGTGGTGGAGATGATTGCGCGAATTGGTCCGTCGGATGCCAATGTGCTGGTGACGGGGGAGCATGGGACGGGCAAGGAGGTTGTGGCGCAGACGCTGCACCGGGTGTCGGGACGTGCTGCCCGGCCTTTGGTGGCGGTGAATACCGGCGCGTTGTCCGAAGGCACGTTCGAGAGCGAGATGTTCGGGCATGTGAAGGGGGCGTTTACCGACGCGAAGGCAGACCGGATGGGGCGGTTCGAACTGGCGGATGGGGGCACGCTGTTTCTGGATGAGATCGCAAATATTCCGGTGAGGCAGCAGGCCAAGCTGCTGCGAGTGCTGGAGACGGGTGAGTTGGAGAAGGTTGGGTCGTCGCGGACGAAGTCGGTGGATGTACGGGTGCTTTCAGCCACGAATGCGGATCTGTCGGCTTCGGTGCTGGCGAAGGAGTTTCGTGAGGATCTGTTGTTCCGGTTGAATACGGTGGAGATTCGTTTGCCTGCGCTGCGGGACCGGAAGGAAGATATTCCTGCGCTGGCAGGGCACTTTCTGGCGCGGTATGCGGGACGGTATCGCAAGGTGCTGCATGGGGTGGAAGCCAGCGCTTTGCAGACCATGATGGCGTATGCGTGGCCGGGCAATGTGCGGGAGCTGGACCATACGATGGAGCGTGCGGTGTTGATGGCTCGGGGGACCGAGGTTGAGGTGGGAGATCTGGGGCTGAATCCGGCGAAGGTGGGCGGGGCTTCGAGCCTGGACGATATGAGCCTGGAGATGGTGGAGAGCGTGTTGATCCGCAAGGCGCTGGGCCGGGCGAACGGCAATGTGAGCCATGCTGCGGATGCGCTGGGGCTGAGCCGCGGGGCGTTGTATCGTCGTATCGAGAAGTATGGCCTCTAACGAACGAAAACGAATGGCGCTGGGGCCGAAGGGGAAGCGGCTCAGCTTCGAGTTGAGGCTGCGGCAGAAGCTGTGGGGGATGGGTGTGCCGGCGTTGGTACTGGCGGGGTACCTGCTTTGGGACGAGGGATGGTTCGCGGTGCTGGTGGGCGTGTGCTGCGTGGCGATGGGGTGGGCGCTGGTGGTCTCGCTGGTGATGGAGAGCGTCGTGAAGCCGATGCAGACGCTGTCGAACGTGATTGCGGGGCTGCGGGAGGATGACTTTTCGTTTCGGGCGCGGGGTGGGCGACGGAACGATGCGGTGGGGGATCTGGCGATTGAGGTGAATGCGCTGGCTGCGATGTTGCAGATGCAGCGAGGGAGTGCGCTGGAGGCGGTGGCGCTGGCGGAGCGCGTGATGTCGGCGATGCAGACGCCGGTGCTGGCGTTCGATGGGGTGGGCCGGGTGCAGATGATGAATCCGGCGGCGGAGAGGGTGTTTGGGCTGGAGCTGGGGGCGGTGATGGGGGTTCCGGGGGCGGCAGTGGGGCTGGATGGGCTGCTGGTGCAGAAGGAGGAGGAGCCGGTTTCGCTGGGTGGGGCCGAGGCGGGATCGCGCTGGGTGGTGAAGCGGACGGGCTTTCGGATGCAGGGGATTCCGCATGTGCTTGTGGTGCTTTCTGAGGTGAGTTCGGCGCTGCGAGAGGAGGAGCGGAATGCGTGGCGGCGGCTGGTGCGGGTGATGGGGCATGAGATCAACAACTCGCTGACGCCGATCAAGTCGATTGCGGGGAGCCTGCGGATGCGGCTGCCGAAGGAGGGTGCGGACGACCTGGCGAGGGGGCTGGGGGTGATCGAGAACCGGGCGGAGAGTTTGAATCGATTTCTGCAGGCGTACCGGCAGTTGTCGGGGTTGCCGAAGCCGCGTTTGGGGCGGGTTCCGGTGGGTCTGCTGGTGGAGCGGGTGGTGTCGCTGGAGCGTGGGGTGACGGTGGAGGTGGTGCGGGGTGAGGCGGAGCTGAGCGTCTGGATCGATGAGGACCAGGTGCAGCAGGCGCTGATCAACCTGGTGAAGAATGCGGTGGAGGCGGCGATGGGGCCGGATACGGACTCCAAGCCGATGGTGCAGGTAGGTTGGGGGCGGGACAAGGGCGAGGTCGCGATCTGGGTGCTGGATAACGGGCCGGGGATTACGAATCCGGATAATTTGTTTGTGCCGTTTTATACGACGAAGCCGGAGGGGACGGGGATTGGGCTGGCTCTGGCGCTGCAGATCGCCGAGGCGCACCAGGGGACGGTACGTCTGACGAACCGGACGGATGGGATCGGGTGCCGGGCGGAGATTCGGCTGCCGGTTTAGGGCAGCTATACTTTCCCTTTGGGGTGGGCATGAGATCGATCACATTGGTGCTGGGTGGCGTGCGGAGCGGCAAGAGCCGGTATGCGCTTTCGCTGGCGGAGTCGATGGCTGGGCCTCGGGTGTTTGTGGCGACGGCGTACGTGAGCGACGACGAGATGGCGGCGAAGATTGCGCGGCATAAGCTGGAGCGGTCTGCGGCGTGGACGACGGTGGAAGAGACGACGGAGCTGGGGCGGGCTTTGCGTGATGTCGTGGGGACGGCCGGCGTGGTGGTGGTGGATTGCCTGACGATGTTTGCGGCTTCGGTGATGGAGGGGCGCGAGGCGGAGGTCGATGCGCTGGTGGAGGCGTTGGCTGCGGCGCCGTGCGCGGTGGTGGTGGTCTCGAATGAGGTGGGGAGTGGGGTGGTTCCGGAGTACGCTTCGGGGCGGAGGTATCGGGATCTGCTGGGGGAGATCAACCAGAGGGTGGCCCGGGTTGCGGACGATGTCATTTTGATGGTGGCGGGGTTGCCGCTGGCCGTGAAGGGTCGGGTGGCCTGATGGCGGTGAGTGAGGTTTGGCGGGCGAAGGCGAGGGCTCGGCTGGATACGCTGACGAAGCCACTGGGAAGCCTGGGGCGGCTGGAGGATGTGGCCGCGCAGGTGGCAGCGATCCGCCAGGAGAAGGCGATGGAGCCGATGCGGGCGGCGGTGTACTGTTTCGCGGCGGATCATGGAGTGACGGCGGAGGGAGTGAGCGCGTATCCGAGCGAGGTGACGCGGCAGATGGTGCTGAACTTCGTGGGGGGTGGGGCGGCGATCAATGTGCTGGCCAGGCTGCATGGGGTGGCGCTGACGGTGGTGGATGTAGGGGTGGACGGGGAGTTCGAGGGGATCGCCGGGATGGTGCATGCCAAGGTGCGGCGTGGATCGCGGAATATGCGGCGGGAGGCGGCTATGAGTGCTGCCGAGATGGCCGCGGCGATGGATGTGGGGGCTCGGATGGCGGCGGAGGCCGCTGCGGCGGGCTTCGGGATGGTTGCGGCAGGGGAGATGGGGATTGGGAATACGACGGCGGCGAGCGCGATGACGGCGGCGCTGACAGGGGTGGGGGCGGACGTCGTTACGGGGAGCGGAACCGGGGTGGGTTCGGTGCAGCGGAGTCGCAAGGTGACGGTGGTGGAGGAGACGTTAGCAGCTCATTTTGGGATTGGGGGCTCTGTGGAACGCCCGTCGTGCACGCAGATTCTTGAGTGCGTGGGTGGGCTGGAGATCGCGGCCATGGCAGGTTTTTACCTGGGGGCGGCTCGGGCTGGGCTGGTGGTGGTGTGCGATGGGTTTATCGCTACGGCGGCGGCGGCGATTGCGGTGGGGATGGAGCCTGAGGTGGCTGGGTACCTGATTGCGGGGCATAAGTCGGAGGAGCCGGGGCATGCGGTGCTGCTGGAGCATCTTGGGCTGCGGCCTCTGCTGGACCTGGGGATGCGGTTGGGCGAGGGGACGGGCGCGGTGCTGGCGATGCCGGTGATTGCCTCGGCGATGGCGCTGTATGGGCAGATGGCTACGTTCGGCGATGCGGGCGTGAGCGAGGCGGGGGCATGAGCCTGCGGACGATGCCGGGGGATGCGCTGGCGGCCGTGCGTTTCCTGACGAGGATCCCGGTTCCGGATACGGAGTATGACCCGGCAGCGCTGTCGCGGGCGGTGGTCTGTTTCCCGGTGGTTGGGCTCCTGGTTGGTGGGCTGGCGGTTTTGGTGGCGAAGGGGCTGGCGGGGCATCTGGCTCAGCCGGTGGTGGCTCTCCTGGTCGTGGTTTTTCTGGTGCTGGTTACCGGCGGGTTGCATGAGGACGGGCTGGCGGATGCGGCGGACGGATTTGGTGGCGGGTGGACGCGGGAGAAGATTCTGCTGATCATGCGGGATAGCCGGATTGGCAGTTATGGGGCGCTTGCGTTGATTTTCAGTGTGGGTCTGCGGGTTTTGCTGCTTGGCACCATGGCTCCGGGGAGGGTGGCGGGTTCGCTGGTGGCGGGTGCGGTGCTGAGCCGTTGGACGGTGCTTCCGCTGAGTGCGTGGCTGGGATCGGCACGGGCGGAGGGTGAGGGCGAAGGGGCCCGGCTGGCGGGAAAGACTCCGTGGCGGATGGTGCTCGCTGGATCGTTTCTGGCGTTTGGCAGTGTGGGGTGGATATTGGGTGGAAGGTCATGGTTACCTATCCTGGCAGTGGTTACGATTGCGTGGGTGACGGGCGTGTTCTATCGGACTAAGATCGGCGGTATGAGTGGAGATTGTTTTGGTGCTACATGCCAGCTCGCTGAATTGGTTGTGTACGTATGCGGAGCGTGGACGGCATGAGTGAAATTTTGTTTATCCGTCATGCTGAGACGGACAGCATGGGAACCTTCTGCGGAAGCTCGGACCCGGATGTGAATGGGGCGGGCATGGAGCAGATTGCCGGATTGCTGGCGGGCTGGCGCGGTGAGAAGCGGTTTGGCGAGGCGGTGGATGCGGTGTTTTCGAGCGACCTGCGGCGCGCGCAGACGACGGCCGAGGCGCTGGCGGGGGCGTTTGATCTTTCAGTCGAGGTGCGGCCTGGGCTGCGGGAGATCGATTTTGGAGACTGGGAAGGGCTGAGCTGGGACGAGATCTGGGAGACACACCGCGAGTACGCGGAGAGATGGATCGCCGAGTTTCCGAAGCTGCCGGCACCGCAGGGTGAGCCCTATGAGACGTTTCGCGACCGGGTGCTGGCTGAGGTTCAGGAGCTGAAGGCGATCTCGAAGGGGCGGAAGCTGGCGGTGGTGACGCATGCGGGCGTGATGCGGGTGATCCTGATGGAGCTGCTGGGCGTGAGCGAGTCGGCTGCCTGGGAGAGAACGCGTACGTACTGCTGCGTAGTGGGCTACGGCACGGCGACAAAGCGACGAAAGGCCGAGAGGGAATGAGCGGAAGCATTGCAACGAAGACGGGAGACCGGGGCCGGACGGCCCTGGCGGGTGGAGTACGCGTTTCGAAGTCGGATATGCGGGTGGAGTCGTACGGTGGGGTGGATGAGCTGAATACGTTCCTGGGATTCGCGCGGAGCATCTGCACGAACGCCGAGATCGCCGGTTGGACGGAGGGGATTCAGAGGACGCTGTTCAGCGTGGGAGCGTCGCTGGCGACACCGCCGGAGAGCCGCAAGAAGGAGTCGGCGCTGACGCAGGCGGATGTCGATCATCTGACGGACCTGGTGCATCGGATCGAGGCGATGGACGGGATTCTGGCGGACTGGAGCCTGCCAGGGGCGCATAAGGAGTCTGCCGCCTATGAGATGGCGCGGACGGTATGCCGGAGGGCGGAACGGCAGGTGGTGCGGTTCGTCGAGGATGGCGGCGATGTGGAAGATGTCGTGATTGCGTATCTGAACCGGCTTTCGGATCTGATCTGGCTGTTTGGCCGGATGATCGAGGTCCAGGCCGGGGTGGATGCACGGCTGCGAGACGACGGAGCGGGTGGGGCGAAGTGGTCGAGGGCCTGGTAGGGCTGGTCAACGCAAGGCGTAACCAGGATCGACAGGATAAAAGACGGATGAGGACAGGCAACGGCCTGACCTTTTTTATCCGTGGGACTGGTTCTTAGAGAACGGGACGGTGGATCGGGCGCAGGTAGTATGGTTGCAGTCCACGGGCCTGCGCCTGCTTTGCCAAATTCTCTCTCCGGAGATTTCTTATGCATCTCGCCCTCTTTGCGATTTTGATTGGAGTCATTGCCGGGCTCCGCACGTTCATGGCACCAACGGCGGTGAGCTGGGCGGCGAAGTACGGTCTGCTGACACTGGTGGGGACGCCGCTGGCGTTTCTGGGGTATCACTGGACGGCTTATATTTTTACGGCTTTCGCTCTTTTGGAGCTGGTGGCGGATCAGTTGCCGTCCACGCCGAGCCGGAAGGTTCCGCAGCAGTTCGGGGCGAGGCTTGTGACGGGAAGTCTGGCTGGAGCGGCCATTGGCGCGGGGCTTGGGGCGATCTGGGTGGGGCTGGTGTGCGGTGCGATTGGCGCGGTGATGGGGACGCTGGGCGGTGCGGCGACTCGGGGAGCGCTGGCGAAGGCTTTTGGCAGGGATACCCCGGCGGCTTTGTTGGAAGATTTGGTGGCGATCGTGGGCGCTTACCTCATCGTGACGCATCTATACGTGGTATGAAGACCTTTGACGCAATCATTATCGGGGCGGGGCAGGCCGGACCTGCGCTGGCGAACCGGCTGACACAGGCCGGACAGACTGTGGCGTATGTCGAACGGAAGCTGTTTGGCGGGACGTGCGTGAACACGGGATGCACGCCCACGAAGGCGATGGTCGCGAGCGCGTATGCGGCGCATGTGGCGCGGCGGGCGGCGGAGTATGGCGTCGGTGCCGGTCCGGTGACGGTGGACATCAAGGCGGTGCAGGCCCGGCGGGACAAGATCGTGATGAAGTCGCGGACGGGGGTGGAGTCCTGGCTGCGCGGCAATGAGAAATGCACGGTGTTTCTGGGCACAGCAACGTTTGAGTCGGCGACAACGGTGCGCGTGGGGGATGATCTGCTGGAGGCGAAGCAGGTCTTCTTGAACGTGGGCGGACGGGCTACCGTTCCGGATATGCCCGGGGTGCATGAGGTCCCGTACCTGACGAATACGAGTCTGCTGGCTCTGGATGTGCTGCCGAAGCACCTGGTGATTGTGGGCGGGAGCTATATCGGGATCGAGTTCGGGCAGATGTACCGGAGGTTCGGCAGCGAGGTCACGATCATCGAGAAGGCCGGGCGGCTGGTTGCGAAGGAAGATGAGGATGTGTCGGCCGCGGTGAAGGAGATCCTGGAGGCGGAGGGGATCACGGTGCGGCTGAACGCGGAGTGCATTCATATGGCTCCGCATGGCGATGGCGTGAGCGTGGGGGTGAACTGCGATACGGCGGATCATCCTTCGATCGGGTCGCATGTGCTGCTGGCGGTGGGGCGGACTCCGAATACGCAGGACCTGGGGCTGGAGAAGGCTGGGGTGAAGGTCGATGCGAAGGGGTACATCGTGGTGGATGACCAGCTACGGACCTCTGTGGCGGGGATCTATGCGTTGGGCGACTGCAACGGAGAGGGCGCGTTTACGCATACGGCCTATAACGACTACGAGATTGTCGCGGCGAACCTGCTGGATGGAGACCCGCGCCGGGTGAGCGACCGGATTCCCTGCTATGCGATGTATATGGATCCTCCGCTGGCCCGGATTGGGATGACCGAACATGAGGTGCGAAAGAGCGGCAGGAAGGCCCTGATGGGGACGAGGCCGATGACGAAGGTGAATCGGGCTCTGGAGAAGGGCGAGAGCCTTGGGTTTATGAAGGTGTTGGTGGATGCGGAGACCGAGAAGATTCTGGGGGCCTCGCTGCTTGGGGTGGGGTGCGATGAGGCGATCCACGGGCTGCTGGATGTGATGTACGCGGAGAAGCCGTATACGACGATCTCGCGAGCGGTGCATATCCATCCGACGGTTTCGGAGTTGATTCCCACGCTGTTGCAGGGGTTGAAGCCGCTGGAATAGATAGCCCTGGAGGCTGCTGTGGTTCCCGTCTCAAAATCGCGATGGGGACGTCCCGGTTTGTGGCTCTGTACGAGGTACCATGGGAACTGCGCTGCGTCGGTAAGCGTATACCTTTCTCCATGGTCGATAAGACGGCAAAGAAGGCTGGTTCGAAGACGAAGGTGACCGCTGCTCCCGAGGAGACGGCGTCGTCTCCGGCACTGGTGCGGCCCAGCCTGAAGATGCTGGCCGCTCACCTGGGTCTGAGCGCCTCGACGGTTTCGTTTGTGTTGAACGATGTGCCGGGACGGTCGATCCCGGAGGTGACGCGGGAGCGGGTGAAGGCAGCGGCGCGCGAGTTCAACTATCAGCCGAGCCTGATTGCTCGCAAGTTGCAGGGCCAGAGGGTAAATACGGTCGGGATTCTGCTGCCGGAGCTGGGTGACGGGTATCACTCGCAACTGATCGGCGGGGCGGGCGACTGGCTGATGCAGCAGGGGTTCTTCTACTTCACGGTGCATCACAAACATAAGCCGGAGCTGGTGAGTGCGTATCCGGAGATTCTCGAGGCGCGGGGCGTCGAGGGGATTTTGGCGATCGATACGTCCCTGGAGAAGAATATTCACCTGCCTACGGTGCTGGTGGCCGGGCATACCGAGCACCGGAATATCTCGAACATCATCCTCGATAGCCACCTGGGCGCGGAGCTGGCGCTGGGTCATTTGTATGAGCTGGGGCATCGGGAGATCGTGTACATGAAGGGGCAGCTTGTGAGCCAGGATACGCAGGCTCGCTGGGCTGCGACGATGGACGTCGCGGACAAGCTGGGGCTGAAGGTGGAGGAGAGCATGATCATCCGGCTGGAGCAGGACTCTCACTCGCCGGAGATCGGGTATCCGGGCATCAAGAAGATGGTGATGGACGGGAAACGTTTCACGGCGGTGGTGTGCTTCAACGACGTGGCGGCGATGGGCGTGATTCGTGCCTTGAGCGACTGCGGATTGCGGATCCCCGAGGACGTTTCGGTGATTGGGTACGATGACGTGCAGGCGGCGGCGTATCACGTTCCCAGCTTGACGACGATTCGGCAGCCACTGCGGAAGATGGGCGAGATTGCGGCGATGACGTTGCTGGATAAGCTGGCGGGCAAGCAGACGGAACATATCCTGCAGGTGGAGCCGGAGCTGATTGTGCGGGAATCGACCAGTGCGGTGCATGAGACGTGCTGGACGACGCGTGACCTGAGCGCGGCGGTTTCGTGATGGTGTAGGCTCTTTCGTGACTGGAGAGCGACACGATGGGGATGATGATTTCTCGCAGAATGTTTGTGGCCGGGGCTGCTGCCTCGGCTTTTGCTTTGCGCGGCGGGGCATGGGCTCAGGGGCCTGACGGGCTTGTGGTGCGGACGAAGAGCGGGGTTCTGCGTGGGGAGATGGCGGGGGATGCGCGGGTGTTTCGGGGCGTGCCGTTTGCGGAGGCACCGGTGGGTGCGCTGCGGTTTCGGCCCCCGGTGAAGGGAAAGGCCTGGACCGGTGAGAGGGCTGCCACGGAGTTTGCGGCTGCGGCGATGCAGCCGGGAGGGGGAACGTTTTCACAGAGTGAGGACTGCCTGTACCTGAACGTCTGGGCTCCGAAGGGGAAGGGGCCTTTTCCCGTATTTGTCTGGATTCATGGGGGTGGGTTCACGGGCGGACGGTCGTTCGACCCGGTGCAGGATGGGGCGAAGTTCGCCAATGCTGGAATCGTTTGCGTTACCGTCGCATACCGGCTGGGTGTATTCGGGTTTCTGGACTTCGAGCCGCTGCTGGGTGCTTCCTATGCGGGCAGTGCGAACAATGGCTTGCGGGATGTGATCGCTTCGCTGGCCTGGGTGAAGGAGGATATCGGGGCGTTCGGCGGGGATGCGGCGCGAGTGACGATCGGGGGCGAGTCGGCGGGGGCGAAGCTGGCCGACATCCTGATGGGTGTGCCTTCGGCGGAGGGGTTGTTTCACCAGGTGATCTCGGAGAGTGGCGGCGCGGAGCGGATTGCTCCCAGGGCGAACGCGTTGAAGGTGGGGAAGGGCTTTGGTGAGGTCTGGGGCAAGGGAGATCTGCTGACGGCGGACCCCAAGGCCTTGATCGAGGCGCAGACGAGCTTCATGAAGACATGGCCGCAGCACTTTCCGCTGCGCGCGGAGATCGACGGCGTACTGATTCCGCGGTTGCCGGTGGAGACGATTGCAGCGGGCTCGACGAAGGGGAAGAGGCTGCTGATTGGGACGAACCGGGAGGAGAGCGCGTCGTTCATCGGGCCGCATCCGGCGAAGGATCCGGGGGCGGGAGACCTGGGGAATCTGCCGGTGGGGACGTTCGATGAGGTGTACGCGAAGTACGCGGGGCTGTATCCGGAGATGAGCGTCGAGGGGCGGAGGATACGAGCCACGACGGCGGAGGAGTACTGGATCCCGTCGATGCGGGCGCTGGATGCGCATGTGCGGGGCGGAGGCAAGGCGTGGGACTACCGGGTGGACTTCTTCGAGACGACGGGACGCCTGAAGGACTATGCGTACCACTCGCTGGAGACGCCGATGATTTGGGACAAGCCTCGTGAAAGTGTGGGGAATGCGGTGGCGGAGGCCTCGCTCAGCGGGCAGATGCATGCGGCGTGGGTTGCGTTTATCCAGGGCGAGACGCCTGCGGCGGCGGGGCTTCCGGTGTGGCCGGCTTACAGGAGCGATACGCGGGATACGATGATCTTCGATACGACGAGCAGGATTGAGGCCAAGCCGCAGGAGGCTGAGATGCGGCTTTGGGACGGATTGCTGTAGGGTGGCATGGTTGCGGATTTCACGATTGGTTTGGAGGATTCTGATGAAGCGCTGGTTTCGAATGATGCTGATGATGGTGTGTGTGGCACCTGCCCTGGCGCAGGCTCCGGGGATTGTGGCGCCGGCACCGATGCCGGGTGTGCTGGCGACGATAGAGGTGCAACGGCTGATGCCGACGTCGGTGTTTTTCGAGGGGCAGACGGCGACGGTGCAGATCCGGAACAGCTTTGGCGTGCGGTTCCGCGATCATGGGCTTCTGCTGGCTGGGCTGGTGGACACCGGCGGGTACTCAAGCGCGATTCGTGACCGGTACCAGTTTTACCTGCTGGCGGACACGACGTTCGAGATCGGCGGCAAGCGACTTGGGCCGGGTGCCTATGGGTGCGGGTTCCTGAGCGATGGGCTGTTGGTGATGGATCTTGGCGGGCATGACGTGGTGAAGACGGCGACGACGAAGGATGCGGGGATGGCGCGGCCTCGGCCTTTGCAGATCACGGGAACGGCGGATGAGGCGCGGCTGTATCTGGGGCGCGAGTACGTGACGATCCGGCAGGTGAAGTAGTTCCTGGCGCTGGCGACTCCCGGGTGGGGGATCGCCGGCTGTGGTGCTGCAGAAGGATTCCCCTATTGCACATGTGGTCTAACCAATCCCTGGAGGAGGACTTTTCTCCTCCAAAAGGTTGACGTGTGCGCGGAAAAAGCTTCTTAGACAAGCGCTTGTCTGTGTTTTTTCTGGGGAAATTCCCTATTGCAAAAAAGAACTTGACAGCCTTCCTTCGGCGGAGCTTGAATAGGGGCCGACTTCGAGACAACCTTAGACAAGCGTTTGACTTGGTTCCGGTTGCCTTGAGGTCTTTGATGGACTTTTTTCGGAGGCAGTATGAAGAAGCTTTGGTCGGCGGTTGCGCTGATTGCGTTCGTTCTCATGTGTACGGGCTCCACCTTGTGGGGGCAAAATTCTAACTCGGCGGATATTCGTGGTACGGTCACGGATTCGAGTGGCGCCGTTCTTCCCGATGTGACCGTTACGGTGCTGAACCTCGAAAAGGGTGTGAGCGAGGAGTACCACACGAACTCGGCCGGCCTGTTCGATACGGGTTCGATCGTGACCGGCGTGTACAAGGTCTCATTTTCGAAGGATGGCTTCAGCCAGTTCGTTCGTTCGTCGGTCACGCTGAGCGTGGGAACGACGCAGATCGATGCCAGGCTGGCGGTCGGCAGTGTGAGCCAGGAGATTGTGGTCAACACGGATGTTCCGCTGATCAAGACCGAGTCGGGCGAGCAGTCGACGACGCTGGTGGCGAAGGAGATGCAGGCTCTGCCCAACCAGGGACAGGACTGGCAGAACTTCGTGAAGCTGATTCCGGGCGCGACCGGCACGACGCAGTATGGCGCGACGGGGCAGGCTCTTTCGGTGAACGGCAACCTGCCTTACAACGCGGTGCTGAACGACGGTGCGTCGTCGGCGCTGTCGCACTCGGGCAACGCGGATGTGTCGGTGTTCGAGACGGTGCAGGAGGTGCAGATCAATACCTCGGCCTTCTCGGCGCAGTATGGCATCGGAGGCGTGGCGTTCAACCAGATTTCGAAGGGCGGCACGAACAAGTGGCATGGGTCGCTGTATGAGTATGCGCAAAATGACTTCCTGAATGCGCGCAACTACTTCGCCAAGGCTGCTCCTTACCTGCGGTTCCATAACTTTGGCGGCTCGTTCAGCGGTCCGGTGGTGATCCCTCACCTGTTCAACGGTCATGACAAGGCGTTCTTCTACTTCAACTACGACCAGGTGATCAACCTGAGCGCTTCAACCGGCTTTGCGACGGTACCGACGGTCGCGATGCGCAACGGCGACTTTACGGGGCTGGCCGCGATCTACGATCCGAGCACGAGCACCTATGCCACGTATGTGGACAGCACCGGCAAGACGGTCACCGCGATCAAGCGCACACAGTTTGCGAACAACAAGTTGCCCACTCTGGATCCCGTGGCGGTGAAGGCGCAGGCTCTTCTTCCTTTACCGAACGTTGCCGGTACGGTATCGGCTTCGACCGGCATCACGAGCAACAACTACGCGTACTCGGTGCGCGGAAGCAATCCTTTCAAAAAGTACTTCGGCCGGTTCGACTACCAGTTCTCTCCGAGCAACCGTCTTACGGCTTCGGTGACGAAGCGCGATAACCCGGCACTGTACACGAATGCTCTTCCTTGCCCATTGAACTGCTACACGGGCGACGTGGACAGCACCAACTCGCAGATTACCGATGTATGGAACATCAGCTCGCGCACGATCAACGAGCTTCGCATCGGATATACGAATCAGTTGAACTTCTTCGCCACGCAGACGGCTGGCAAGGGCTATCCCGCCGCGCTTGGTCTTCAGTTCTCGAAGGCCGATATCTTCCCGACGATCAACATCAGCAGCTACACCGGACTCTCGGCTGGAACGACGGCTGTGTACAAGGAGCACAACTTCGATCCTTCGGATGTGGTGACGATGGTGCGTGGACACCATGTGCTGCACTTCGGCGGCGAGTACCTGATCTTCCAGGACAACTCGACGGCGTGGGGCAACGTCAACGGAGCGACGACGGGCTTTACCAGTGTGTACACGCAGTGCACGTATTGCACGGGAACGAAGCAGGTTGCGGCTTCGGGCAACGCTTACGCGGACTTCCTTCTGGGCGATATCCAGAACTGGTCGGCAAGTGTGACGCCTGAGTTTGCCGGACGCCAGAAGGCTCCGCAGATGTTCGTGCAGGATGACTGGAAGGTTCGTTCGAACCTGACGATCAACCTGGGCCTCCGCTACCAGATCATGCAGGGTTGGAGCGACGCGAAGAAGAACCAGAGGACGTTCGATCCGCTGGTGATGAATCCTGTCACCGGTACGTTGGGCGGGCAGTGGTATGCGGCGAACGCAGACCATGGACGCACGCAACTGCAAAACAATGTGTACGACACATTCCTTCCTCGTGTAGGTTTTGCGTACACGCTGAACCCGACGATGGTTGTCCGCGGTGGCTACGGCATCTACGCTTACCTGTGGAGCCTTGATACCTACGGCAGCGGTGAAGGTTCGGCCTTCGGTTCTTCGGGCAGCCTGAGCGATACGACCAACGGCTTCACGCCGGCGGGCTCTCTGTCGGGTACGAATCCTCAGTTCGTTTATGTCGCGGCGAGCACGAATCCTGGCAACTTCACGGGTGCGGGCACGTCGACCTCCTACAACCAGCAGAACACCCCGGTCGCGAAGATCCAGCAGTACAACCTGACGATCGAAAAGCAGATTGGCAGCAACATGGCGGCAACCGTCGCGTATGTGGGCAGCAAGTCCAGCAACTTGAACTTCTCGGTCGATATCAACCAAGTGCCTGTTGGCAAGCTCGCGATCAGCGATCAACAGTTCCGTCCGTTCCCCAACCAGGGCAACATCACGGGCAGCACGAACAATGCCAGTGCCAACTACAACTCGCTGCAGTTCACCTTCCAGCGCCGCCTGACGACCAACTTCTCGATCAACACGAGCTATGTCTGGTCGCACTTCCTCGACGATGCGGATTCGTCGGCGTGGGGCAGCCGTGGCGGCACGCTCACCTACCAGAACGCAAACAACGTGGATGCCAACTACGGTCCGTCGAACTTCGATACGCGTCATGCGTTCAAGGGCAACGCGATCTACCTGCTTCCTTTCGGACGTGGACAGTACTTCCTGAACAACAACAAGTTCGTGGATGAGTTTGTCGGCGGATGGAACCTGGCTTCCACCTTCGTGCTGCAGTCGGGTAACCCGTTCACGGTGACGGTGCCGAGCAACATCGCGCAGTCGTATACCTCGGGCAACCTGTATCCCAACCGGATCGGTGATCCGAGGGGTGCGCGTACGCTGACCAACTGGTTCAACCAAGCAGCGTTTGCGGCTCCGGCGAATGGAACGTTCGGCAACAACCAGAGGAACGACGTGTATGGCCCTGGCATCATCGGACTCGATCTGTCCATGGGCAAGACGTTCAACCTGTGGGCGGAGCGTTACAAGTTCCAGCTTCGCATCGACGCCACGAACGCGCTGAACCACGCCAACTTCTCGAACCCGAGCTCCTCGTTCGGCGTGAACTCGGGTGTGATCACGGGAACGACCAACAGCGGACGTAACATCCAGCTCGGCGGACGTTTCTCCTTCTGATAACCTCGGGAAGTGGATAGCGGCTTCGGTCGCTGTCCGCTTCCCGATTTGTTTTTAAGGCTGAGCTTTTATGTCGATGTTTCATCGAATGCGGTGTGGCCTGGCCGGTGTATCGATGGCCCTCGCATCTTTCTGCTCCGCGCAGACGATTACGCCGCAGGAGCATGCACGGCGAGCCAATGAATATCTGAAGGCGAAGCAGCCTGAGAAGGCGATTCCGGAGTTCGCGGCGCTGGTTGCGGCCGATCCGAACAACGTGGATGCCGAAGCCAATCTTGGAGTGCTGCTTTATTTTCAAGGGCGCTTTACGGAGGCGGAAGGTCCGCTGAGGAAGGCGGTGGAGCTGCAGCCGGAGCTGGCGAAGATACGCGGTTTGCTGGGGCTCTGCGAGTACCAGATGGGACATCTGGATGCGGCTCGCGGCGATCTTTGGGGGGCTTTGAACGGCGACCTGGATCCGAAGTTCCACAGGGAAGTTGGGCTGACGCTGGTGGAGGTGGATACGGCGCGGAACGATCTTCCATCGGCGGCGGTGACGATTGGCAAGCTGCTGGAGACGGCCCCGGCCGATCCGGAGATCCTGTATGCGGCGTACCGGGTGCATAGCGATCTGGCCGGTGAGGCATTGTTGAGTCTATCGCTGGCCGCGCCGAAGTCGGGGCAGATGCAGCAGGCGATTGCACATGAACTCGAGCGGGTGCGCGATCTGCCGGGAGCGATTGCGAATTTTCGCAAGGCGATCGCCGCGAATCCGAATCTGCCGGGAGTTCACTTTGAGCTGGCCGAGGCGCTGCATGGGTCGGACAGCCAGGAGATCAGGGCGCAGGCCGAGGCGGAGTACAGGATCGCGCTCGCGAAGAATCCGCATGAGGTCCAGGCGGCGGTGCGGCTTGGGGACCTTGCCGCGGACCGCTCCGATATGGTGGGAGCCAGGGGATTTTATGAGCGGGCGTTGAAGGATCAGCCAGGCAATGCGGAGGCTGCGATCGGGCTGGCACGGGTGTACAGCGAGCAGAACGAGAACGACAAGGCGCTGCCTCTGTTGCTCGATGCGTTGAAGGCCGATCCGACGAATATGCTGGCGCACTTTCGGCTGAGTGCGCTGTACCGGACGATGAAGAGGCCGGAGGATGCGAAGAGGGAGCTGGCGGAGTATCAGCGGTACAAGGCGATGAAGGAAGGGCTGCGGCAGGTGTATGGCGCGATGAAGATTGAGGCTCCGCATGGTGCTGCGGACGATGCGGGGGCGGCCCATTAGAGCTCTGGTGGTGGGTGTTCTGGCGCTGGCGGCGGGCTGTGTCGTGGCACAGAAGGCGGGGCCCTTTGAGCCGGGGTTTGTGGATGTCACGGCCTCGACAGGGATCAAGTTTGCGCATCTGTCGAGCCCGGACCAGAGGTACATCGTCGAGTCGATGAGCGGTGGGGTGGTGCTGTTCGACTATGACGGCGACGGCTGGCTGGACATCTACTTTACCAACGCTCCGAGCGTGTCGATGGCGATGGCGGGCAAGAAGGCGCGGGGGGCGCTGTATCGCAACAACCACGATGGGACGTTTACGGACACAACGGATAAGGCCGGGATTGCGACGCCCTGCTGGGCCATGGGCGCGGCGGTGGCGGATGTGACGAATAGCGGCAGGCAGGATCTGCTGGTGAGCTGCTTTGGTGGGGTGGTGCTGTATCGCAACAATGGGGATGGCACGTTTACGGACGTGACGGCGAAGGCGGGGCTCGCGCAGGATTCAGGGTGGGCGACCGGGGTGACGTTTGGCGACTATGACGGCGATGGATTTCCGGATTTGTTCGTGCCGCATTATGTGGACTTTCACCTGGATGATTTGCCGAAGTTTGGATCGGCGAAGACGTGCCAGTATCACGAGGTGGCGGTGCAGTGCGGGCCGCGTGGGCTGAAGGGTTCGGGGGATGCGCTGTACCACAACAACGGCGACGGCACGTTTACTGAAGTTGCGGCGCAGGCTGGGGTGGACGACAAACAGCACTACTTCGGATTGGGCGCGGTGTGGACGGACTTCGATAACGATGGCAAGCTCGATCTCTTTGTGGCGAATGATGGTGAGTCGAACTATCTGTATCGCAACCAGGGCGATGGGACCTTCAAGGAGGTCGGCGCGGATGCTGGTGTGGCGTTCAGCGAAGATGGCGTGGAGCAGGCCAACATGGGGCTTGCCGTGGGTGACTTTGAGAACAAGGGGCGGATGAGCGTCGCGATCAGCCACTTCAGCGATGAGTACATGACGCTGTATCGCAATGATGGCGCGATGAACTTTACGGATGTGTCGCACTCGGCGGGTGTGGCGCGGGCCACGGTGCCGTATGTGGGGTGGGGCGATGCGTTTCTGGACCTGGATAACTCCGGGTGGCTCGATCTGATGCTGGTGAACGGGCATGTGTATCCGCAGGTGGACTCGGCGAAGCTCGGGATTCACTATCGTGAGCCGGCTGTGCTGTTCCGCAATCAGCACAATGGGAAGTTTGAAGAGGCGAAGATGGGCGCGGGGGATCCGCTGGCTGTGCCGCAGGTGAGCAGAGGGCTTGCGGTGGGCGACCTGTTCAACCGCGGTGCGCTGGATGTGGTGATCGAGAACCTGTTGGGCGAGCCGGAGGTGCTTTCGTCGCGGCCCAATCCCGCGCATCATTGGGTGAGCGTGGAACTGGAGGGCGCGCCGAAGAATCGGATGGCGCTGAATGCGCGGGTCCATGTGAGTTCCGGGGGCGTGACGCAGATGGGCGAGGTGCGGTCGGGTGGAAGCTATCTGTCGCAGAGCGATCTCCGGCTGCACTTTGGGCTTGGAGGGGCGAAGGAGATTGAGACGATGGTGGTGGAATGGCCAGGAGCGACTCCGCAGACGTTTCATCATGTGGCGGCGGATGGTTTCTACCATTTGAAGCAGGGTGGAGAGTTGATCCGGGGGAACGCCTCGACTAGGAAATAGGGCTTTCGTCCGGTTTTCGGACGAAGGGATGGACAATGAAACAATCGTTTGTCTACTATGGTTTGTCCGACCCTGCTGTTGGCCCAGTGCAAGCGGAAGGCGGGCTTTCCCTTCTGGAGTGTGTCGTATGGATTATGTCTTCGAGAGCCCCCGGCGTTTTATGCGCGCCGTCGCAGTTTCTCTGCTGCTTCCTGTTGTGCTGACGCCCGTGATGCCGATGATGGCGCAGACGCCTTCTCCCAGTGCGAAAGAAGCGCGCTTTGTCGATGATCTGCTGAAGAAGATGACGCTCGAAGAGAAGATCGGGCAGATGAGCCAGATCGCTCTGAACACCGACGACGCGGGCAAGGCCGAAGACATGGTCAAGGCGGGGCAGGTGGGCTCGTTCCTGTTCGTCACCGATCCGGCGCGCATCAATGCGCTGCAGCATGTCGCCGTCGATCAATCGCGGTTACATATTCCAATCCTGTTTGGGTTCGATGTGATTCACGGCTTCCGCACGGTGTATCCGGTGCCGTTGGCGATGGCTGCTTCGTTCAAGCCTGAGCTGGCTACGTTGGCCCAGAGGCATGCGGCGATGGAGGCTTCGGCTGCGGGTGTGCGCTGGACGTTTGCGCCGATGGTGGACATTGCGCATGATGCCCGGTGGGGACGCATCATGGAGGGCGCGGGCGAAGACCCGTATCTGGGCGCACGCATGGCCGAGGCTCAGGTGCGCGGCTTCCAGGGTTCCTCGTTGAGCAATGCGGATAGCATTGTGGCCTGCGTGAAGCACTATGCAGGCTATGGGGCGGCGGATGGCGGGCGTGACTATGACTCGTCCAATATCTCGGATGCCGATCTCGAGAACATTTATCTGCCTCCGTTCCATGCGGCGGAGAAGGCGGGCGCGGGGACATTCATGACCGCGTATATGGATCTGAACGGCGTGCCGGCTGCGGGCAATCGCTGGCTGATGCGCGATGTGCTGAAGGAGCGTTGGGGCTTCAAGGGATTCATCGTCAGCGACTGGGATGCAGTGCATGCACTGCAGACGCATGGCATGGCGAAGGATGCCGCGGATGCGGCGGCGATCTCGGCCAATGCGGGCATGGACATGGAGATG
Source organism: Granulicella pectinivorans (assembly GCF_900114625.1). NCBI lineage: Bacteria > Pseudomonadati > Acidobacteriota > Terriglobia > Terriglobales > Acidobacteriaceae > Granulicella > Granulicella pectinivorans. The sequence continues at coordinate 82,052 of NZ_FOZL01000002.1, read as the reverse complement.
ACGGGCCATGTGTTTCGCGACAATCTGCCGGCGCAGGTGAAGAGTGGCGCGGTGAAGATGGCGACGATCGACGAGGCGGTGAAGCGCATTCTGAGCGTGAAGTATGAGCTTGGTTTGTTCGAGCATCCATATGCCGATGTGGCTGCGGCTCCGGGTAAGTTTGTGAATGCGGAGCAGAGGGCCGCGGCGCGCAAGGCTGGTGCTGAAGTTGCGGTGCTGCTGCGGAATGAGGGAAATCTGCTGCCGTTGAAGAAGGCTCCGGGAACGATTGCGGTGATTGGACCGCTGGCGGACTCGAAGGTGGACATCGGTGGATCGTGGAGTCTGGCGAGCCATCCTGCCGACAACGTCAGCGTGCTGGAAGGACTGAAGCAGCGGTTCGCGGCTACGCCGGATGTGGTGAAGTACGCCAAGGGCGTGGAGATTGAGCGGACGGGACACTCGATCTTCGATCCGCAGTTCCCGCCGGTGCCGGTGACGATGCATACCGACGCGGAGAAGAAGGCAGCGTTCGACGAGGCGATTGCCACGGTGAAGTCGGCCGATGTGACCATCATGGTTCTGGGCGAGTCGCAAAACATGAATGGAGAGAAGGCTTCGCGTTTGTCGCTCGATCTGCCGGGTAAGCAGGAGGAGTTGCTGGAGGCGGCGGTGGCTACAGGTAAGCCGGTGGTGCTGGTGCTGATGAATGGGCGTCCGCTCTCAATCGATTGGGCTGCTCAGCATGTGCCGGCGATTCTGGAGGCCTGGTATCCGGGGACTGAAGGCGGCAATGCCGTCGCGGATCTGCTGTTTGGCGATGCTGTCCCGGGTGGGAAGCTGCCGGCTACGTTCCCTCGTTCGGCTTCGCAGGAGCCGTTGTTCTACGCGCACTATCTACGGCAGAATCCGCACGAGACCGCTGCGCTGTACTGGGATGGATCGAGTGCTCCACTGTATCCGTTTGGATATGGGCTGAGCTATGCGAAGTTCTCGATGAACAACCTGAAGATGAGCTCGGCTAAGGTTGCTGCGGATGGAACCATGCAGGTGTCGATCGACGTGAAGAATGACAGCAATGTCGCGGGCGATGAGGTGGTGCAGCTTTATACGCACCAGAGAGCGGGAAGCGCATCGCGTCCCGTGCGTGAGTTGAAGGGCTTCAAGCGCGTTTCGTTGAAGGCTGGCGAGACGCAGACGGTCACGCTTGCGCTCGATAGCCATGAGCTCGGATTCTGGAGCTCGGCGACGCGGAAGTTTGCTGTAGAGCCGGGCACGTTCGACCTCTGGGTTGGGAACAGCTCGGCTTCTACGGAAAATCATGCAACGTTCGAAGTTACAAAATAGAAAGCGATGCTCTTGTCTCGGTGACGAGGTTGCACTCTACGGCAAAGCCCCACCCTTTCGAGGTGGGGCTTTGTCATGATGGAAGGGATGCGGCTGTTCTTTATGGGGCTTTCGACGCGGGTGGGATGGCTGCTGCGTAGAGGGAGGTGCGAGCCACGATATAGAGGGTGCGGCGGTCCTTGCCACCGAAGACGATGCTGGTAGGATGCTCGGAGACGTCGATCTGGCCGATCTGCATTCCGTCGGGGCGGTAGATATAGATTTGTCCGGCGGCCATGTAGATGTTGCCGTCGGGACCGACCACGACGGACTCGCCACCCTGGGTCGCGAAGAGTTTTACGTTCGAAAGGCCGCCATCGTCTTTGACGGTGGCGGTCCATGTCTTCTTCTGGCGCTCATCGCTGATGTAGACGGTCTTGCCGGTAGTGGCTTTGCCCAGGGTGAAGGCGCGGAGGATATCGGCCATCTTGATGCCGTAGTAGAGCTGGCCCGAGACGAAGTCTTCACCGGCGGGCAGAAAGGTGCTGCCGTCGGGGGAGATGTACTGCCATGGTGTCAGGGTGGCGAAGTCGTTGTTCATGTCCACATCGAAGCGCCAGTGGTCGACGGAGAAGACGGCCGTCGCGCCGGGGTGAGGCGTGGAAGGCTGGGGCTTGAGGAGGGTGAGTTCGGTAGATGGGGCGTCGGGTTTGAAGGTGTAGACCGTGCCGGTGCCTGCGTAGGAGACGGCCATGAGGTTGTCGCTCTTGTCGAAGAAGATGTTAGCGACGTCCAGGGGGGCGTCGCGGACGGTTTCGAGGCGCTTCGATGCGGGCAGGTAGCGGAAGATGTGGTTCTTCACGGTGTCGACGAAGTAGACATTGCCGTGCGAGTCCGTGGTGGCGCTGGAGGCGTTGAAGTAGCCGCTGGCGATGCGGTGGGCTTCGGGGTGTTTGGCTAACGGCGCGTTGGAGGTGTGCTCGGGGATGGTGAGGGAGGCTAGCTCAAGCTCGCGGTTGGTGGTGTGGCTGTCGTCGTCGACGACGGACGCGTCGAAGGCCGCTTTGCTATCGGAGTAGATGTGCAGGTTGCGGAAACGGATGTTTTTCGAATTTGTAACGTGGATGGTTGCAGGGTAGGGAACGAAGCTCGAGACGACACGGTAGCCGTGCATCTCTGCGACGGTGATGTTCTCCGAGTCCTCGATTTCGAGCGGGAGACATTGCCCGCCTTCGCCACGCTCTTCTTCGGTTTGCAGGGCCACGAGCTCGACGTTGGCGGCCCGCTTGATCTTGACCTCGTTGCGAACGTGGTGCTCGCTGGAGAGCTCGTAGATGTGGCTCTCGGTCTTGGTGTCGGAGATATAGAGGCCTGCCTGCGAAAAGGTGTCGGGCGTCCAGATGTTGGTGAAGACACCGCCTCCACCGTTCAGGATCCAGAGGCTTGGGTACTGGGCGTCCCACTTGTAGGCGAGGTTGGGATCGGCCGAGTGGGCGTTGTTGTAGGGGTTCATGCGGGTGCCGTCGGCGTTGTTGGTGCCATGGCCACCGAGGAAGCGGACGTCGTTCATCATGGAGTCTTTACCGGCCATCCACATGACGGCGGCAGCCCGGCTGTTGATGCCGCCGGGGAAGAGGCCGATACCTTCGACGATGGTGGAACCTCCCGCAGGAGCGAGCAGCATGGGTTTCGGTTCGCCAGGGCCGTCGAAGCCGGGTGTGGAGTCGGCGAGGTCGAGCTGCGTGGTGCTAGGGTGAAGGCCGATCAGGACGGTATCGGGGCGGAGTTTGAGGGTGTCGGTGAGGAGATAGCGGCCGCTGGGCAGATAAACGGTGCGGTTGGTGTCGATGACGTGCTGGAGGGCCGCGGTGTCGTCCGTGGTGCCGTTGCCTTTGACGCCGAGTTCGAGGGCGTTGGCCCATCCGATCTGCGTGGGCAGCGGCCGGATGGCGGGTGCTGCGGCGGGCGGCAGGGCGGTGAGGGGCTTTGTGCTGATTCTGGTTACAATCTCACCTCTGGACTGCGGTGTATCGAAGGTCAGGCCGTGGAGGAAGGTGTCGACGCGATAAGTGGCGCCGCTGCCGGAGAACGTCTTGCCGCTCTGGCGCAGTTTGGCGAAGGTGGCGACACGGTCGACGAGGGCGTTTTCGATGTTGATCTCCGTGAGACGCGAGTCCTCGTTGGAGATGACGATGGCGGGTCCGGAGATGTTCTCGAAGCGCGAGTCTTTGATCCAGAGCTCTTCGATGTGTTTGGGCTCGATGTCGATGGCGGTGGGAACGTTCTTGAAGGTGACCTTGATGAGGGCTAGGCCGGCTTCGTGCTCGTGGATGGAGGCTTCGCGCTGTCCGTCGAAGGTGGAGTCGAGCAGCGTAAACTGCCAGCCGGGCGAGGGACGTCCGGTCATGATGGCGTATTGGCCGCCGTAGAAATGGAGGTCTTCGGCCTCGTTGCCGACGTCCTGCAGGGCGGACATGCCGGAGCCGATGTGGAAGTCCATGTGGGTGAGAAAGCAGTGCTGCGCGTAGTGCAGGCGGATGCCGACGGCGCCGGGATTGCCGTCGGCGATGTCGAAGTCGATGTTGCTCATGGCGGAGTAGAAGGTGCCGGGGTTTGCGTCCGGTACGCCGAGTGTGGCGGGCACGGTGCCCGGGAACACGACCGGAGGCGGACGCCGTGCATTGGGGCGCTGCACGCCGCCGGTGCGTTGTGCGTTGATGCGGCCGCCGGTGAACATGACCATGTAGGACGGTCCGGTCTGGTAGCCCGGGGTGTTGGCGGCCAGGGTGAAGACGGGCCGCGTGGGGCCGTAGCCGATGAGCCGAATGCTGGGCCAGATGTAGAGGGTGTGGGTCAGCCGATAGTTGCCGGAGGGGATGAAGACGATGCCCTGGTGGGTGGTGTCGGCTACCTTGTCGATGGCCTTCTGGAGGGCGGCGGTGTCGTCGGCGACGCCGTCGCCCTTGGCTCCCGTGAGGTAGACGGCGGTCTTGTCTTCGAGACGAACGGGGTAGAAAGACTGGGCGTGAGCGGCGATGGACGTGGCAGCGAGCGCCAGGACAAGAGGGCGGATGAGAGACATGTGCGGCTCCGTAAATTTGTAACGAATGTGGTTGCGATTACCAGACGTAGGTCGCGACAGCCCCGGCAGGGAGGGTGGCGGTGGCGGACTTGCCCTTGGCTCCGAAGACGAAGGTGCTGACCTGGTCGGTGGTGTTGCTGACGATGAGGACGTGCTTCTTCTTCGGCGTGAGGAAGGCCACGTGAGGAAGAGCATCCGCTGGGCCCGTGGACGCGATGCGGACGGAGCCGGGAGGAACGAACTTCGAGGCCTGGGAGGCTGTGTAAAAGGCGATGTTGCGGGTGATCTTATCGCCGTCGAGGGTGATGGCTCCGGTGCAGATGGGGCATCCTCCGCTGGCGGTGTGTGGGCCGTTCTGCGGATCGGCGGCGAGGTTCCAGAGCAGGACGTTGCGGCTCCAGTTCTGGGGTGCGCCGATGATCAGGCGGGCGACGGGCTTCGCGAGTTGCAGACCGGTATCGTTCTTGCGCGCGATGACCATCTGCTCGGTGAAGTAGAGGTTCTTATTGGGGAAGGCATTGTGCGTGGTGGTCATAGCGGTGATCTCGCCGCGGTAGAGGTGGTAGCCGGAGCCGTTGGTGTACTTGGCGGCGGCGGGGTTCTTCAGCAGGTCGATGGAGTAGTTCGGGTTGTCGCAGTTGTGATCGAAGGAGATGATCTTCGTGTGGAGGCCGGCCTTTTCGAGGGCAGGTCCGAGGTAGTTGCCGATGAAGTCGGCCTCCTGCTCGGAGGTGACCACCATGCTGGGGGTGTTCTTGGGGTTTTCAGGCTCGTTCTGCGGTGTCAGGGCGTCGATGGGGATGCCGGCGGCCTGCATGCCCAGGAGGTATTTCACCCAATACGTGGCGTAGGCACCGTAGTACTCGTGCTTCAGGCTGCCGCCCTTGGCGTTGTTGTTGTCCTTCATCCAGGAGGGCGCGGTCCATGGCGAGGCGAGGATCTTGATCTTGGGTGTGACCTTGAGGATCTCCTTCAAGACCGGGATGACGTCGGCCTCGTCGGGTGCAAGGGAGAAGTGCTTGAGGTCGGGGTCGGTTTCGCCGTCGGGCATGTCATCGTAGGTGTAGACGTGGTCGTTCATGTCGGACGCGCCGACGGTGACGCGGAGATAACTGGTGCCAACATCGGCGGGGCCGTTGCCGAACAACTCCTGGATCAGCGCGGTGCGGGCGGCGGGCGACATCTTCATCATGAGCTGGGCGGAGCCGCCGGTAAGGGCGTAGCCGAAGCCGTCCATAGTTTGGAACTTCGTCTTGTCGTCGACGAGGATGCCTGGGGCTTTACTCTTTGCGAACGCCAGGCGCTGGGGCTGCTCGGCGAGGAGGCTGGTCCTGTCGGGCGTGGTGAGCCAGACGGTGGCTTGCTGGGCTGCGGCGGGAAGGGCGAATGCGCTGAGGGACAAGACGGCAAAGACGATACGGGCAGGGTTCACGTGCGGAGGACCTCGGTCGGTTGGAAAATTATTGGGATCGACATACGCTTGCGGGACGCATCCATTCAGCGCCCCGGGAGGTGTGGCTGTCAAGAGGGGGATATGGCATTTGCCCTTGAAACAAGCGATTGTCTTTGTTTTCGGAGGCAGGTGTAAGGATCGCTGCGCTCCTGCGTTTTCACGGGTGTGCCTTGGTGTTTCCAGGGGCGAGGTCGATACTGAAAGGGGGATACATCATGAGCTGTTGCGAGAAACCTGCGGAGAAGGTGCTGGATCCGGTGTGCGGCATGACCGTCGATCCAGCTACGGCGAAGCACTCCGTGGCACATGCGGGAACGACGTACTTTTTCTGCGGGGCAGGGTGCAAGGCGAAGTTCGAGGCCGATCCCGGAAAGTATCTCGCGCCGAAGGTCGCGGCAACTCCTACCGAGGCTGAGGCGAAGACGGAGCACGTCTGCCCGATGGACCCTGAGGTCAGCCAGATGGGCCCCGGGGCATGTCCGAAGTGCGGCATGGCGCTTGAGCCGGCCGTGATGGCGGCGCCGGCGGTGCGGCGGGAGTGGGTGTGTCCGATGCATCCGGAGGTGGTGCGGGATGCGGCTGGCGCGTGCCCGATCTGCGGGATGGCCCTGGAGCCGCGGGAGGTAACGATCGCGGAGGCGAATCCGGAGCTGGAGGCGATGTCCCGGCGGCTATGGGTAGGGATCGCGCTGACGCTTCCTCTGCTGGCGGTGATGGTTCTCGATGCGTTTGGACGGTCTCTGACCGGGGCGTGGGTCGGGTGGGCGGAGTTCTGCTTCGCGACGCCGGTGGTGCTTTGGGGCGGATGGCCGTTCTTTGAGCGCGGCTGGGTGTCGATCGTCAATCGCAACCTGAATATGTTCACGCTGATCGCGATGGGATCGGGGGCGGCGTATCTCTATAGTGTGGTCGCGGTCGTTGCGCCGGGAGTGTTTCCAGCTTCGTTCCGGGACAGGATGTCGGGGCAGCCGGGGCTCTACTTTGAGGCGGCTGCGGTGATTACGGTGCTGGTGCTGCTGGGGCAGGTGCTGGAGTTGAAGGCGCGGAGCCAGACGGGTAGCGCGATCCGGGCTTTGTTGGGACTCGCTCCGACAACAGCGCGGAGGATTGCCGCCGATGGTACTGAAGCGGAGGTTGCGCTCGCGGAGATTCGCGTGGGCGACCGGCTGCGGGTAAGGCCGGGAGAGAAGGTGCCGGTCGATGGCGTGGTGGTCGACGGGAGCAGCTCGGTCGACGAGTCGATGGTGAGCGGCGAGCCGATTCCGGTGGAGAAGATAGCGGGCGCGAAGCTCATTGGCGGTACCGTGAATGGCACGGGCGGCTTTGTGATGCAGGCCGAGCGGGTGGGAGCGGAGACACTGCTGGCGCGGATTGTGAAGATGGTGAGCGAGGCGCAGCGGTCGCGGGCTCCGATCCAGCGGCTGGCGGATACGGTGGCGGGGTACTTTGTGCCTGCTGTTCTGCTGGTTGCGGCCGTGACGTTCGTGGTCTGGGCGGTGTGGGGGCCTCAACCCCGCATGGCGCACGCGCTGGTCAGCGCGGTGGCTGTCCTGATGATTGCGTGTCCCTGCGCGCTTGGTCTGGCTACGCCGATGGCGATCATGGTAGGAACCGGTCGTGGCGCGCGCGAGGGGATTCTGATCCGGAATGCAGAGGCGCTGGAGACGTTTGAGAAGGTCGATACGCTGGTGATCGACAAGACCGGAACGCTGACGGAAGGCAAGCCCCGGGTTGCGAAGGTCGTTCCGGCGGAAGGTTTCGACGAGGGCCAGGTTCTTCATTTGGCAGCGAGTCTGGAGCAGGGAAGCGAGCATCCCCTGGCCGGTGCGGTGTTGGCTGCGGCTCGTGAGAAGGGCATCGTGCCTTCGCCGGTCACGGGCTTCCAATCGGTGACCGGGAGCGGGATCCACGGCGTGATCGCTCGGAAGGAAGCCTACCTCGGGAAGTCGGATTGGCTGACGAAGATCTGCCCTGCCTGGAAACCTGACTACGGCTATGAGTCGCAGCTTCAGACGGAGGGGCAGACGGTCGTTGCTCTTCTGTATGACGGAAGATTCGCCGGCTGGATGGGCATCGTCGATCCAATCAAGAAGACAACGCCGGAGGCGATCCGGCAATTGAAGCAGGCGGGCCTGCGGATTCTTGTGATGAGCGGCGACAGCGGGCGCACCGCCTCAGCCGTGGCGAAAGAGCTCGGTATCAGCTTTCAGGGCGATCTCCTCCCGCAGCGGAAGGCGGAGGAGATCCAGAAACTGCAGGCGTCCGGAGCCATCGTTGCGATGGCGGGCGACGGGGTGAACGACGCTCCGGCGCTCGCGCAGGCGCAGATCGGGATTGCGATGGGGACCGGGACCGATGTCGCAATGGAGACGAGCGGGATCACGCTGGTCTCCGGCGATCTGCTGGGAATCGTCAAGGCGCGGGTTTTGAGCCAGAAGACGATGCGAAACATCCGGCAGAATCTCTTCTTCGCCTTCTTCTACAACGTCATTGGCGTGCCGGTCGCGGCGGGAGTGCTGTATCCGGTGTTCGGGGTGGTGATGAGTCCCATGATTGCGGCGGCGGCGATGAGTCTGAGTTCGGTTTCGGTGATCGGGAATGCGTTGCGATTGCGGTCGGCGAAGTTGTAGCAGGCGGCTTCCGTGGAGTTTGTCGGCTCCTACGCTCTCTTCGATTTCCGGCCATACACGAAATGCTGAGCGACTTTGCTCTGGAATCGATGCGCGCGGGCGCGTTTCTGGATGATCTCCGCATAGGCGTTGCGTGTCGCTTCGCGAGCGTTTTCGGGAGCATCTTGCAGAGCTCGCCAGGCCGGATGGTCCATGCGCTCCTCGAGAAACGCAATGGCTTTGTCCAGCTCGACCCAGTCGTCGCTGACCACTTCCGTGGCGATGTGTGTGGCGATAAGACCGGCATCTTCCAGCAACGCGCGACACTTCGTGGGGGTATCGGCGACCGTGTCATAGGGCAGAAGAATACCCTGTGCCGCCGCCGCTTCGGCGACCATTTCGGAGAGGCCAAATGGCTTCGCAGGGACATCAAACGCGAGGTGGCCGTTCGGCTTCAGCCAACCCACCCAGCGTCTGAGTGCAGCGGGGATATCCTGCATCATCACCAGGCCGGAGGCGCAAAAGATGAAATCCACGCTCTCCGCGGGCAGATCGAACCGCTCGGCGTCGGCCTGGAGAAACTGCACATGCGAAAACGCAGCTTCCGTTGCCTTGCGCCGGGCTTCGGCAAGCATGCCTGCGGAGAGGTCGATGCCGAAGACGCTTCCCGTGGGGCCTACGATCTCCGCGGCCTTCAAAGCGGCTGCGCCTGTGCCCGTCGCTACATCCACCACGCGCATGCCGGGCTGCAAGGGCGCAGCCGATACCAGCAGACCCAAGATGCGCCGGTGGGTCTCGTTGGCGTCATAGGTTGCACCGCGCCGGTCAAAATGGGTCGCATCGCTCATAGGAGGAGAGTCTCAAATTTGCATGGAAAGAGAAAAACCCAAGGCAGCAGAAGCTCGGCCTTGGGCTGGGTGGTGCATATCTTTGGGGATTTACTTCGCGATGGCGCGACACTTGGTCATGATCGCGGTATGGATACGGTTCTGAAGTTCCGGGGAGAACTCGTAGATCTCGTTGTCGCGATAGACCTCGATGGTCTGCTTGGTGGTGTCGAGGACGACGTGGCAGTGGTGGCACTCGGCAATGTGGTGCTTTACCTCGACCATGAGCTCGGCGCCGATCTGGCCGTCGAAGTAATCCGTTAGCTTGCTGAGGAAGTCAGTGCAGGTCACGGCTTGGGCCCCTCGTTCTTATTCTGCCGGAAATACCGGCTGAGACGCTCCCGCAACTGCAGGCGCGCTCGTAAAAGTCTCGACTTGACGGCGGGTACGCTTAAACCAAGCGCCTCGGCGGTCTCTTCCGTCGACAGGTTTTCGATGTCCCTCAGTGTGAAAACGGTTCGGAAACCTGGGGGAAGACCCTGAATTGTCTTGCGCAGGATCTCTCCGAGCTCTGAGGTGCCGAATTGCTGCTCCGGATTGGGGCTCCAGTCGGCGAAGTCGCGGGGGATCGATCCCTCGTCGGTCTGGACGTTTTCGTCCATCGAGACGGTCTTGGAGGTCTTGCGCTTGCGCAGGCGCATCAGGCTCTCGTTGACGGCGATGCGGACGAGCCAGGTGGAGAATTTGGAGTTTCCCTGAAACTGGTCGAGCTTCTCGTAGGCCTTCAGGAAGGCATCCTGCGTAATGTCTTCGGCGTCTTCGCGGTTCTGGGTGATGTGCTGGGCTACGCGGAAGACCTGCCGGTCGTACTGACGGACAAGCTGCTCAAAGGCGGCGGTGTCGCCTTCTTTGGCGCGTGCGACGAGCGCCACGTCGGGATGGATCTCCTCGGGGACGAGCGGAACTGCCGGGATGAGGGTCGATGCCGTTGACATGCAATCTCGATCATAAATGGGATTGCGTTAGGAGCAAAGCGGCATCCAACCAGAAGAATGCACCGAAGCCTATGCCGGAACAGGTTCGCGGCGGGCATTCGGGGGTGCGGCGGAGGCCGAATCCAGCTAGATTGAAGAGCATGGGGTTCTCCCCGAAGGGCGTGACGACGTTGGGTAGATGGTTTGGGCTAAGGATGAATGTGTTTCTGGTTACCGCGCTGGCGCTGGCACCATGGAGCGCGAGCGAGGCGATGCAGACGTCCTCGGCACACAAAAAAACGGTGCAGAAGCACGCTAAGACGGCCAGCAAGACCGCGAAGCCTGCGGCAAAGGGCTCTGCCCGGGGTACAAAGGGGCATGCGAAAACGACCGTTTCCGCCGCACGGGGCAAGACGGCGGCCCATGCCGCCGCTGCCGCGGCGATCAGCGCCCAAACGGCGCGGTTGAACAGTGCGTTCCTGGCCTCGTCGCAGTTGCGGCCCATGGCACAGCAGCTTGCGGCCACGCGCTCCGCAATGGCGTATGACGGTGTTTCGAGCTACGCGAAGGCGCATCCGGGCGACGGCGCCGCCACGGCCTACCTCGCTCTGGGGCACGCCTACATGCTGGACAAGCGGTTTGCGGACGCCGCCGCCACCTACCGGATGGCCGGCTCGGCGGGCGACGCGCTCAGCGACTATGCGGACTATCTCGGGGCCCAGGCGGCGCTCGCGGCCAACCACAGCACGGAGGCCTACGGGCTGTTGGACCGCTTTGCCGAGCGCCACCCCGGAAGCATCTTTATTCCGAACGCTCCGGTGCTGCTGGCGAACCTGTATCTGTCGGCCAATAATCCGCAGGGTGCGCTGAAGGTGCTGTCTTCCCCCGACGCCGCGCCGCAGTCGACCCATGCGGACTTCCGGTTCGCGCAGGCGAAGGCGTACCAGGCGATCGGCGACACGGCCAATGCCTCGGCGCTCTACCGCAAGATCTTCACCGCCCAGCCGATGACCGGCGAGGCGTCCCAGTCGCGCAACCAGCTTGCCGCGATGGGCGTTCCGCTGAGTGCGGCGGAGCGGAAGATCCACGCCGATGCCCTCTACAACGCAAAACACTATGCCGAGGCGAGTGTCGAGTACCATTCCCTTGAAAAGAACGATCCGGGGCTCAGCCAGGGGGATCGCGATGCGCTCGAGATCTATGCGGCGGTATGCGACCTGCGGCTGAAGCGGCTTGGACGCCGCGATGCGGAGAAGCTTCCGCAGACCGACGATGACAGCGCCGCACTGAAGAAGTATCTGCTCGCCGAGATTGCGCGGAACGAGAACGACACGAAGGGCAACGACCGCGAGGTGGCGGACCTGGTGCAGAGGTTCCCGCACAGCCGCTGGACGGAGGAGGCCCTGTACTCGGGCGGCAATATGCATCTGCTGAAGCATGAGCAGGTGGAGGCGATCTCCGACTATGAGAGTCTGGTGAGGCTTTTTCCCAACAGCACCTACGCGCCCTCGGCCCACTGGCGCTGCGCATGGATGAGCTACCGGCTGCGCAAGTACACCGAAGCGGCGCGGCTGATGGATGAGCAGATCACGATGTATCCGGCAAGCACAGAGGCATCCAGCGCGCTGTACTGGCGCGGGCGTCTGTACGAGGATGAAGGGCGCGACTTCGGGCAGGCTGCGAACTACTATCGCGCACTGAACGCGAACTACGTGAACTTCTACTACGCGGTGCTGGCGCGGCAGAGGCTGGCGGTGATTGGTGGACAGTCGGGTGCGGTACAGCCGGCGTCTCCGCTGGCTTCGGTACGCGTTCCGGCGGTGCCGGCGCTGACGGGTGAATTGCCGGAGAACGATCCGCACCTCATCAAGGCACGCCTGCTGGCGAACGCCGCGTTAAATGAGTTTATCGGGCCGGAGATCCAGGCCAGTGCGGACTCCGCGCAGTGGGGCGCTCTGGCGCAGGCGGAGATCTATGTGTCGTTCGGCGAGTACACCCGCGCGTTGCAGTCGATGAAGCATAGCGGCATTCCGTTCTTCTCGATTCCGATGAACAAGGTGCCGGTGGTGTATTGGCATCTGTTGTTTCCGCAGCCCTATTGGAACGACCTGGTGGCGAACTCGCAGAAGAACGGGCTCGACCCCTATCTGGTCGCTTCGCTCATCCGGCAGGAGTCGGAGTTCAACGCCGGCGCGGTCAGCCCGGCGAACGCGTACGGCTTGATGCAGCTTCTGCCCTCTGTGGGCAAGGCAGCGGCGAAGAAGGACGGCCTCAAGGGCATCGATGCGCGGTCTCTGCTGAACCCGTCGATCAACCTGCAGCTGGGCACGACGAATCTGAAGCAGGTGCTGGACCGTTTTGGCGGACAGGCGGAGTACGCGTTGGCTGCCTATAACGCAGGCGACACGCCCATCCGGCGCTGGCTGTCGACCAACGACTATAAGGACGTGGCGGAGTACGTGGAGTCGATTCCCTATAGCGAGACCAGAGAATACGTGCAGGCGATTCTGCGCAATCGTGAGATGTACCGTGCGCTGTATCCTGTTCGGTAGCGGTAGACTGAAGACACCGCCCGAGTGGTGAAATCGGCAGACACAGCGGACTTAAAATCCGTAGCCCTTCAGTGGGTGTGGGGGTTCAAGTCCCCCCTCGGGCACCAACTTCGTAAAGAAGGAAGACATGGAAGAGTTTAGAAGGCTGAGCAGGCTACCCGCCTATGTGTTCAACATCACCGGCGAGCTCAAGGCTGCGGCGCGTAAGCGTGGCGAAGATATCATCGACTTCGGGATGGGGAACCCCGATGGGGCTACGCCGAAGCATATCGTCGATAAGCTGATCGAAGCAGCGCAACGCACCACGACGCATCGCTACTCGCTCTCGAAGGGCATCCCTCGTCTGCGCAAGGCCATCTGCGGCTGGTACAAGCGGCGCTACGATGTCGACCTGAACCCCGATACGGAAGCGATCGTGACGATCGGTTCCAAGGAGGGCATCGCGCATCTCTGCCTCGCGCTGCTGGACGATGAGGATACCGTTGCGGTGCCGAACCCGAGCTATCCGATCCACATCTTCGGACCCGTCATCGCGGGCTCGCGCGTGCAGAGCATTGAACTCGAGCCCGATCAGGATGCGCTGATCGCGAAGCTGGAGTATGAGCTTCCGCGCATGGAGCCGCGCCCCAAGATCCTCATCCTGAACTTCCCGGCGAATCCGACCGCGGCATGTGTCGACCTCTCCTTCTTCGAGCGCCTCGTCCCCCTGTGTACGGAGCTTGGCATCTACATCGTGCATGACCTCGCCTATGCGGACCTCACCTTCGATGGATACCGTGCGCCAAGCCTGATGCAGGTGCCGGGCGCAAAGGAGATCGCGGTCGAGTTCTTCACGCTCTCGAAGAGCTACAACATGCCGGGCTGGCGTGTGGGCTTCATGGTCGGTTCGACGAAGCTGGTGGGCGCGCTTGGGCGCATCAAGAGCTACTTCGACTACGGCACGTTCACCCCCATTCAGGTGGCGGCGATCGCGGCGCTCGAAGGGCCGCAGGACTGTGTGGCGGAGATCACCGGCATCTACAAGGCACGGCGCGACGTGCTTGTCCCAGGCCTGAACAAGCTTGGTTGGCCGGTCGATCTGCCCAAGGCAACGATGTTCGCGTGGGCGAAGATTCCGGAGCAGTTCGGCATGAAGTCGCTGGAGTTTTCGAAGAAGCTTCTGCACGAAGCGAAGGTTGCCGTGAGTCCCGGCGTCGGCTTCGGCGAGCATGGCGACAACTACATCCGCTTCTCGCTGATCGAGAACGAAGAACGTACACGACAGGCGCTGCGCGGCATCAAGCAGATGTTCAAGGCGGGCTAGGCCTCACGTTTTCCTGGCTTAATCGAGCCGCCCTCGTTGATGGTGGAACAGCCATCAACGAGGGCGGCTCAACTGTTTGCAGCATGCGCCTATCGACTCGCTTGAACCTCTTTGGGAGCCTTTTTCTTGTTGTGGAGCATGTCCACAAGAGCGGATATCTCGTCCGGTTGCAGAACATCCCCAAAGGACGGCATCTCCTGCCCGCCGTCGTGAATCTGTCTGGCGATAGCGTCTTTCTTCAGACGTTTGCCGACCGTGAGCAGTGACGGACCCTTGTCGGGGATGCCGGCGAAGTTGGCGCCATGACAGTGCTCGCAGCCCTTCTCATGGAAGAGCGTCGCACCGGAGAGAGGCGAGGGCTGCTGTGCCATGCCCGAGTGGAGCGCGGCACATGTGAGAACGAGAGTGAGGAGGCTACGATTCACTGAGGACATTGTCGCATCGGCTCTAGTTCTGGGTAGCGCTGAAGCTCGTGGGAAGCGGACCATCGATGCGATGCGCCGGGGCATCCAGCTCATGCGTGTGCCAGACGACGCTCTCGCTGGCCACATCGCTGTGGGTACGCAGATAGTCGAGTGCAAAGCGGTTGGCGCTGGGATCGTCCTTCTGGTCGGCGAAGCTCGCGGACTGCTCGGCTGCTTTGTCCTTGAGACCGAGACGGCGGTAGAGGATAGCCAGTAGATAGTGCGCTGCAAGGTCATCGGGATCGATGTCTTGCACGATCTCGTATTCGTCCCTGGCCTGCGCATACTTGTGCTGCTGGTAGTAGGAGAAGCCAAGCTCGCGATGCGCGTCGCGGGAGCGTGGGAAGGCTTTGGTGACGGCGATGAGATCGGTCACCGCCGCATCGAGTTCGCCGCCGTTGCGTTCCACAAGGGCACGGTAGTAGAGGGCGCGTGAGTTGCCGGGCGACAACTGCAGGGCCTGCGCTAGATGAGGCCTCGCATCGTTGTAGCGCTCCCACTGAATCTCCACGATGGCCTGGTTCGTGTAGGCATCGGCGTAGTCGGGACGCAGCTTCGCGACATGGGCGAAGGCATCGACCGATGCCGCATACTGCTGCGCGTCCAGCAGGGCGATGCCGTAGTTGTTCCAGCGCATCCAGGTCGCGTTCTCGGCGGGTGTGGGCGCGACCGGCTTGTTCTCTCCAACCTCCACAACGCGCGAGGCCGAGACCATATCGATGATGGGCTCCTCATAATGCTTGCTGCCGGAGAGGTTCATCCCGAAGTCGATGAAGTGCTGATTGAAGCGCCTGTACTTCACCGTAGCCGTCAAAGTCACAGGGCCAGAGGCAGCAGGCATGTGGAAGGAGTACCGCACAAGCTGCGAGCGTCCTGACTGTATGGTGTTGTTGTAGGCGACGATCTTGGTCTGCCACACCTCGTGGTCGGCGTTCAGCGTTCCGCTCGCGCTGATGAGCCGGTTGGTGAACGAGTGGGCACGCTCGTCGAGATCGCCACCAGGCTTCAGGAATCCGCTCTCGAACAGCGTCTTGCCGCTCGCATCCTTCACGGTAAAGTCCACCCACGACTCGTACATATCGCGCTGCTCAGGAACATGCGAGTGCGCAATGCCCTTGTTCTGGATGACGACGTCGGCAGTCAGCAGCTCACCGGGAGCGACGGTATAAGATACAAGGCCAAGCGGTGCGGAGATGGTGGAGTTGGCATGCTCGATTGCGAAGAGATCCACGTTGAAGACGCTTGCCTGAAGAAACTTCACGATGCGTTCGGCCTGTTCATCGAACCCGTAGAACTTCGGGATGATGGTGTTGGCCCCCAGCCAGCGATGCGAGGCCAGTTGGCCGTGCTTCGCGCCTGGGTCCCGCAGCGTGATCGCCTCGCGCGGCATGTGGCATGTCTCGCAGGTGGAGACCGAATCCTTGACATAGAAGGGAAGTGGCGACTGCTTCGCAAAGGAAGAGTTCTGCCACTCGTCGTAGAGGAAGATCGCGCGCTGCCACTTGTAGTCGTTCAATTGCTTTGGCAGCGCGGCCTTGTGGCAGCTAGCGCAAAACTCCGACGACTTGTAGAACGGCTTCATGACCGCCGCGGAATGCCGGTCGAGGTGCGCAAGGATCTCACCATCCGTGACCGGCCGCGCGATGCCGTTGCCGTTCTCATCGACCAGCACGGCGGGCGTTCCCAGCACATACGATCCCGTGCCGCGCGTGTCGACCTTCTGGATCGCATGGCACACCGCACAGGTCACCCCGTCGGCATCGAACGGCCGCCGCTTCGTGGAACCCTGCGTCAGATTCCCCGCCACCATCGCCACGGGATCATGGCAGCCTTCGCAGTGCCGCGTATATTCGACGCCCTTCTGGTCCGTCAGCAGGTTGACGTTGCGCAGATACCACGGCGCGCGGTTGGAGTTCGAGTGCGCGGATTGTCGCCACTGGCTGTGCGCCTCCTGGTGGCAATGCCCACAGTACTGCGCCGTGGGAAAGGTCTTCGGGTCGATAAACTCGCCGGTATCGGTCGTCATCAGCGAAGGCAGGAAATGGGCATCCTTGCTGAAGTGGTCGTTGTACTTCTCATTCACCTTGTCGTTGTAGGCCTTGCGGGCCGCTGCAGCCTCATCCGCCTCGGAGCTTGCAACCACCAAGCGCAATGGCATCGTGGAAGCAAGCAATCCCGTCAAAAAAAGAACGCTCGCGAAGGCAGCCAGGGGAAGGGAGCGTTTGCGAGCGTTTCTCAGGAGGCGTTGCGTCATGAATGAGTCGTATTCCGTGCAGCGGTTCGTCGAACCGAATCATAGCGAAACAGAGGCAGCATGGGAAAGGACAATATGGGACGAGGCGCGTCTCCACCTTTTGGATGATCTTTGTCCGACCGGCTTATACTTTTCACACGCGGAAGAAGAGGACGCGAAGCGTGGAGAGACGAGTTCGCATTCTGGTGGTCGATGACCACCACGTCGTACGCAAGGGCCTGGTCGCCCTGCTGTCGACGATCCCCACCGTCGAGGTGGTCGGCGAGGCCAGCGATGGCATGGAAGCCGTCGCGCTGTTCGGCACCCTGAAGCCGGACATTACCCTCATGGATCTTCGTCTGCCAAAGATGGGCGGCGTCGAGGCCATCGCCCAGATCCGCAAGGATACCCCGGCGGCACGCATCATTGTCCTCACAACCTTCGATGGCGACGAAGACATCTACCGCTCCCTGCAGGCGGGGGCGAAGGCTTATCTCCTGAAAGGGATGACGACCGAAGAGCTCCTCTCGACCATCCATGCGGTCGACGCGGGCCGCACACGCATTCCCGCGCAGATCGCGGAGAAGCTCGCCGAACGCATGGCATGGCAGGACCTCACGGCGCGCGAGCTGCGCGTGCTCGAAAGAATCGTCGCGGGCCGGGCCAACAAGGAGATAGCGGCGGACCTCAAAATCTCCGAGACGACCGTCAAGTCACACGTCAACAGCCTGCTCAGCAAGCTGGGCGTCGCGGACCGCACGCATGCGGCAACGCTCGCGTTGCAGAGGGGGATCGTCCATCTCCCATGATCGCTCTTCGTCGATGGATCTGCCTCGTTGCGCTTCTTCTCACAGCCTCGCCTCTGCTGGCTCAGGGCTGGCGCGCGGCCACAATGCCCGAGTTGGAGCAGGTGCTCCCCTCTCGGGCGCCGGTCGTAAAAGAGCGCATCGAGACCGAGATGCGAACGGCCTCGGGGATCATCGATGCTCGCGGGCAAGTCATTGCTGCGGTGGTGCTCATCACCGCGGGCTACTCCGCCGAAGGCAAATACTCGCACTACCTTCTTGTGCAGCATGCGATCCAGATCGATGAAGTCACGCTGGGTCCAGGAAGATACGTCTTCGGCTGGAATCGAGTCGCAACGGGCCTCGAGCTGCATCTCTACGACGCGTCGACAGGGGCGGAAGAGGGCTCTGCGCTGGCGCATCCCATGAAGCCCGGAATGCGTGTCGAAACCTTCCGCATCTGGCCGCCGAACGAGCGTTCCGTGATGCAGATCGGCCGCTTTGAGACCCCCTATCGTCTTCTCCCCGGGCATTGACCCGAAGCGCAGCGACATCCCCTGCTAACGGGGCATCTCCAGCCCTCCGTGCAGAACGCCGTATTGCAGGTCGACCCCACTCTGCCACGCATCGCCAAGTGTCGTCAGATACCCAATCTGCATTTGTAGCAAATTCAGTTGCGAATGCAGAACCTGCGGATACGGCAGCGCCATCGCGTCGTACTTCACCTTGTACAGCTCATACGCCCTCTGTGCTCTGGGCAGCATCTCCGTCTTGTACCGGTCCGCTGCAAACCGCGCCGCAAGATAGGCCTGCGCCACCGGCTCTGCCTTCTGCCGCAACGCCAGCCTTGCCCGAACCACCTCCTGCCTCGCCCTTTCCACCTCCGCTTCATTGGCCGCGACGGAGCCCTGGTTCCGGTTCCACACTGGCAGTGTCACCGAGGCACTCGCGAAGCTCTGTGGTCCTGCAGCCCGGGCAGGGAAGTCGGTCACATGTTCAAAGTTGTACTGCTCTCCCGCCCGCACGACGACATTCGGAATCACCTCGCGCTGCGCCGCACGCAACTGCGCCTCGCTCACCCCAACCTGTTGCTCCAGACGCTTCACCATCGGGTTGCTGTCGCCAATCGATGCCGCCATCTTCTCCGCATCCATCTCAGGCAGCGCCTCCAGATCCCCAGCCACACGACTCACGCCCAGATCCTGCCGTCCCGACACCGCAGCCAGCACCGCAAACTCCTCGAGGTATCTCCTCTGCGCGGCCACGAAATCAACCTTCGCCTGTTCGGCTTCCACCTCCGTCTGCAGAATGTCCGGAGCATCCGCCTGTCCCACATTCGCAAGCTGATGCACCGTCTCGACCGCATCCAGCGCCACCCCTGCCATCTGCTTCCTCACCTCTACCACCGCCTGCGCCACCAGCGCCGCGTAGAACGCTCGCGTCACATCGTTCTTCACCCGAGCCCTCTGCTCCTCCACGCCAATCGCATCCGCCTTGCCCTGCTGCCGGTACACATCGCGTCGCAGCCCAAGCTTGCCCCCCATCACAATCTCCTGCTCGACATACCCTCCCTGCTCGCCGCCCCCATACGTTCCTCCGCGAATCTGCTCTCCCTGATACCCCACGCTCGGATTCGGATACAGTCCCGCCTGCAAAGCCCGCGCCGCCGCGCCTTTGACCATCGTCTGTGCCTGGGAGATCGTGGGGTTCTGCTTCTCCGCCATGGCCAGAAAGTCCTCCAGGAAAAGCGCAGGCCGCCTCTCAAGCCCACCCAGCAGCTCCGGCGCCGCGACCGACCCCCCCGTCCGCTTCGTCGGATTCTCCGGCTCCTGCAAAGCCTGCGTATCCCGCACCCGCGGACCAGTCTGCACCGCGGGCTTCGACATATCCATCCCCGGCATATGCTGATGCTGCGTCATCGGCATGGACATATCCATCCCGGGCATCGACTGCCCCCAGGCCATCCCGCCCATTAAAAAAGCCACCAAAACAGGAACAATCTTTCCCAGGATCGAAGCGTACGGATCCCGCGCCCTCTTCGCGGCGTTCATCTTCCCAATCACCGCATCGTATTCCGCCGGCGGCAGCACGCGCACAAACGTCATCATCCCCGCCATGTATTGGCTCCAGCCCGCCTTCAACCCATGGTTCTCCGGAATATCGACGGCCGCATCCATCGCCATCATCGGCCCTTCCATAAACGCATCCTGCGGATACCCCGGCACATCGTTCGCCTGCTTCGACACGCCATCCGTCATGCCCATGCCATCCCCGCGCGTCATCTTTCCCGCAATCGACGACATTTGGTTCATCATGTGGTGCGGCAGGTGGCAGTGCAGCATCCAGTCCCCCGGATTCTTCGCCACAAACTCCACCGTCCTGCTCTGCGCTACGCCTACCAGCACCGTATTCCCCGGCCACCACCCCGCCTCGGGAATCCGTCCACCCTCCGTGCCGGTCACATGGAACGTGTGCCCATGCAGATGCATCGGATGGTGATCCATCCCCATATTCACAAACCGTATCCTCACCCGATCCCCCAGCCGCACAATCAGCGGCGTCGTCGCCGGCCCTGATTTGCCATTCAGCACCAGCCAGTTGAACTCCATCTTCATCGAGTCCGGAACCGTATTATTGGGCAGCACCGCGTACTCCTGCAGATGCACCACAAAGTCCTTCTCGCAGTGCGGCTCGTACGCCTTGCGCGGATGCATGATGAACGCACCCAGCAACCCCACCATCTCCTGCATCGCCATGTGCGAGTGGTAGAAGTACGTGCCCTCCTGGTGGATCTCGAACTCATACGTAAACGACGCCCCCGGCAACACCGGCTCCTGGCTGATCCCCGGCTGCCCATCGTTCGCAATCGTGTCTTCAAAGCCATGCCAGTGAATCGAACTCGCCTCCGGCAGGCGGTTCTCAAAGATCACCCTGACCTTGTCGCCCTGAAATACCTGGATCGTAGGCCCCGGAGCCGACCCATTGAAACCCCAAAGGTCCAGCGTCTTCCCCGGAGCGATCTCCTGCTGCAACACCTCCGCAATCAGGTGGAACACCTTCCAGTCGCCATCCATCGTGAACGGCAGGTCGCCTACCTCGGTCGTCACCACCGGCACGTGCGCGCCAACCGTCTTCGGCACCGCGGCCGTCATCTTCTCTGAAGCAAACAGCCCCGCGCCTACACCCAACACACTTTGCAAAAACGACCGGCGATTCGCCATACAGCTCTCCTCTGTTCCAAAAACGCACAAACACCATCACGAGCCTTTGAGAAGCTCACGAATCAGCTTTGGTGACAAAGAGAGAAGGATTAAACGCGCATCACGACAACCGGCCTGGGTGGCGCCTTCGCCAAACCACGCACAGCCGCCGCGGCAACCGGGTGGACTGCATCCACGCGAATCGCCGAAGCCATCACAGCCACAACCGCCAACTGGTGAACATCCACGTCCGAGCGGTCGACCACTGCATCGTCCTGCGCGCAGACCGTCGCATGCGAGGCTGCGGCATGGACGGAAGCCATCGGTCCCATCCCCGTGCAGTCTGTCATGCTCGACGCGTCATGGCAGGGAGCCTTCGCCGCGCAGGCCACTCCGCAAACCGGTCCAAAGCACGCCACGGCCATGACGACCATCAGCAGCAAACCCGTCCATGCGGAACGAAACCTCATCCTTCCACGATACTCCAGCATCAATAGGGAAGACAAAAGCGCGATACCATTACTCTTTAGGCCTTTGTCCTGCCGGACGTGCGCCCTGCGCGAACGGCGGTCACGTTGTGACAGGTAGACCGGTCGGGGCACCACAAAATTCTGCGGGCCTCCCGCTGGTCGGCAGCAAAGGCAACTCTCGACCATCGGGAGAGCCACGCGAAGCAGGAACAGGCGTACGAACGCCCGTCGCCCGCCTAGGGCACTTTCAAGGAGCAGTTATCACCGCCGTCTGGATCATCGCCCCCATCCTCGCCACCGCCGCCGTGCAGCTTGCCGCTACCGCCGCGGCCTGGCTTCTGCGTGCTCGCGAGGAGGCGCTCCGCCGCCAACTCCCCTATATCGTCGCCCTCGCCGTCGGCGTCCTCCTCGCGACCGCGCTCCTGCACCTTCTCCCGGAGGCCATCGAGCAACTCGGAAACCACGCCCTCACCTGGCTCCTCACCGGCGCCGCCATGATCGCGCTCTTCGCCGCCGAGCGTCTCTTCTTCGTCATCTCCGGCACCGGCGCCGAGCCGGAGATCGGCGAACCCTGTGCCGAGCACCACCACCAGCACACCCCCCAGGGCGCGCGCCCCGGATCCCTCATCCTCGCCAGCATGCTCCACAGCTTTGTGGATGGAGCCGCCGTCGCCGTCGCCTTCCTGGCCTCGCCGCGCATCGGCTGGCTCACTGCCCTCGCCATCTCCCTGCATGAGATTCCGCACCGCATGGGCGACTTCGCCCTCCTTGTCCATCTCAAGGTACCTCTCCCCCGCGCGCTTCGCCTCACCCTCTACGCAGGCCTCCCGTCGTTCCTCGGGGTAGCCGCTGTCCTCCTCGCCGGAGCCCACTCGGTTGCCACCATCGCCTGGCTCCTGCCCATCTCTGCCGGTAGCTTCCTCTACATCGCGACGGTCAACCTCCTGCCGGAGCTCGAACGCGAAAAGCGCCTCTCCCGCGTCCTCCTGCAGATCGCCTGCCTCTGCGTTGGAGCCGGTTTGGTGATGGCGGTAGGCGGCCTCGGCGGGTGAGAAAAGGCCACAAAAGGCTGACAAATCCTCCAGAATGCTGTATAAAGGTCTGTAGGGTTTTCCCCGAGAATAAGGAACCGTCATGGCCAAGGTATGTCTAGTAACGGGCAAGCGCCCGATGAGTGGTAACAAGCGTTCGCACGCGAATAACAAGTCGCGTCGCCGCTGGGAGCCGAACCTGCAGTGGAAGCGCGTTTGGGTAGCCTCCGAAAAGCGTTTCATCCGTATGCGCATCAGCATGGCCGGACTGCGTAACATCACCAAACTCGGATACGACGCAGCTATGCTCAAGTCCAAAGCGAAGGCGGCCTAAACCATGCGGACAATCATCAAGCTCGTTTCGTCGGCCGGCACTGGCCACTTCTACACCACCACCAAGAATCCGAAGCTCAAGAGCGGCAAGCTTGAGCTCTCGAAGTACGACCCCAAGATCCGCAAGCACGTCCCCTACCGCGAAGCCAAGGCATAAGCGGTAGAGACGGGTTCCTGCACGAAAAGCCTGCTTCTCATCCTCCAGTACCAAGAGGAGAAGAAGCAGGCCTTTTGTCGTATCCATCGGAATCGCCGCTGAATCGGGTAGCTCACATCTCGCTTCTGCGATGTGGGCTACCACCCGTCACCGAACTAATATGCCGCCACACCCGCCTCAGCCACCGCATGGTCCTGCGCTCCGGAACCACCGCTGACGCCGATCGCTCCCACAACCTTCCCGTCCTTCTTGATCGGAATTCCGCCGGCGAAGATCATCACCTTCCCATCGTTCGAAGCGTGGATCCCAAAGAACTGATCGCCCGACTGAGAGTTCGCTCCCAGGTCCTTGGTCGTAATGTCGAACGCACGCGAGGTCCAGGCCTTCTTCTGCGAGATATCGATCGAGCCTAGCCAGGCATTCTCCATCCGCTCAAACGCCACCAGGTTTCCACCCGCATCGACCACCGCAACGTTCATCGGCTGCCCAATCTCTTCCGCCTTCTTCTCCGCTGCTGCGAGGATGCGACGAGCGTCTGCTAACTGAATCATGATCTTTCTCCTTGTCTCTCCCCTTAGAGACATTCGATGGCTAATCAGATGGCTGACCCAGGCTCCGAATCAGTCAAATGTGGGCGATCATCGGCGCGAAAAGATCGTGCTGCTCAAAACCAGCATTCTGGCCATCGTTTCCATGCATTCATCCACGTTTTACCGTCCAAAATGGACAAAAAAGCGTGTGGTGAAACACAGGGAAATTTACATTCCCCACCCCGTAAGCCCTTTAGAAAACCATGATTACCGTGGATGCACATGAATTGGGCATCGCGCGCGACTTGATGTCCCAGAGGTCTGACCTCTAGACGCAAAAAGGCGGCTCCGACCGAGGTCGAAGCCGCCTGCTGAACCCTGCTTTACTGATTCACGCCGCTAGCCAGGAACCCGCCGTCGACGACCAGAATCTCGCCGGTCACAAACGCCGAAGCATCGCTCGCCAGATAGATTGCGGAGCCAACCAGCTCCTCCGTCTTGCCGAAACGCCCCATCGGCGTGCGCATCCGCAGCTCCTTGCCGCGCTCGCTCTTGTCCAGCAACTCCGCGTTCAGGGCGGTCCGGAAGACGCCCGGAGCGATCGCATTGACGGTCACGCCCTGCGAGCTCCACTCAACGGCCAAAGACTTCGTCAGGGCGCCAACTGCTGCCTTCGAAGCGGCATAAGCCGTTACTTCCTTAAGACTTACGAACGTATTCAGGGAAGCGATGTTGATAATGCGTCCGTATCCGCGCTCCAGCATATGCTTGCCGAAGATCTGGCAGGCCCGCAGCGTTCCGGTCACGTTGGTGTCCATGATGTCGTTCCACAGATCCTCGGGGAAATCGAGGGTTGGCGCGCGCTTGATCTTGCCTGCGCAGTTGATCAGGATATCGACCTGTCCGAACTCCGCCAGCGTGCCTTCCAGCAGCTTCTCGAGCGAACCACGGTCGGCCACATCCGAGGTCAAACGCAGCGACCTGCGGCCCTTGCCCTCGATCGTCGTTGCCGCCTCATCGACCTGCTCCTGCCGCCGCGAACTCGCGACCACATCCGCGCCGGCCTCTGCCAGCCCGATTGCCATCGCCAAACCGATGCCTGAAGTACCACCAACCACCACCGCGACCTTACCGGTCAGATCAAACAACGAGTGCCCCATCCTGATTTCTCCTATAAAAATCCCAACCCAACAACCCTATACCAACGACGCAACCCTTAGCCCTTTGCGGTCAGATCGCGCAGAATTCCCGTGACAACCTCTTCCGGCGGACCGATGTTCTTGACCTTCAGTGCATCCGCAGGCACCTCGAGCGTGGCGATCTGGCTGGCCAGCATATTCGCCTTCATGTAGTGCCCGGGCCTCGCCTTCATCCGCTCTTCGATCAGCTTCGGATCGCCTTCGAGCAGCACGAAATGCACCTTTCCTTCGGGAATGCCGGTCTTCAGCGTATCCCGGTACTTCTCCTTCAAGGCTGAACAAGCCAAGACGCCGCTCCCTGAACCCTCATACCAGCTCTTCAGCAGACGGTTCAGGTCCTCCAGCCATGGCTGACGATCCTCATCGTTGAGGGGATGGCCCGCAGCCATCTTGTCCTTGTTGGCCTGCGGATGAAAGTCGTCCGCGTCTGCAAAGACCGTGCCGATCCGCTCCGCAAGAAGTCCACCGATCGTCGATTTGCCCGACCCGCTCACACCCATGATGACTACGATCATGCCGTTCCAACTCCCAAAAGAAGTGAAGGGCGTAGCCTCCAGGGAAGCTACGCCCGTTGAGAAATAGAGACCTACAGCCCCAGGAACACGGGCTTGATGTGCCGTTCGAAGAGGTTCGTCGTCACATTGCGCGCGACACTCTCCTCATTGGCCTCAAGCGCCGAAAGGTACTTGTCGCCCATCTTCGCCGCCACCTTGAAGCCCACATGCAGCAACTGACGGAAGCTCTGGTTATAGGCCGGGTTGGACTGATCGTGGCGGAGCGCCGACGTGTACTGCTCGCTCGTCCAGCCGTTGACCGTCTCGGGCGTGGGCAGGGCAGCCGGATCGATGTTGATGACCGTCGCGTAAGGGGCGCAGAGCTCATCCGCATGTGCGAACGCCTCGGCATATACCTCCTTGGCGATCTCGAGGCCTGATCCACCCGCCTCGGCGAGACCGATCAGCTCTTCGAGCCACGTCGTACCGGCCGTCTTGAGATGAACGCCCGCTCCGAACTTCTTGGCGCCGTCGTGGATCGCCTTGTAAATGGAGAACTTATCCGAACCCGAGTGGACGCTCAGCTTGAGGTTCGCGGGAAGGCCGTACTGCTTGATCGCGAATGCGATGGCCGCGAGGTCTTCCTCGAACTCCTTGGTGAACTGCGCCACATCGCCCACGTAGTCGACGCCCTTGTTGAAGCGGCCAGTGAACTTCGGCGCAATGGTCTGGATCGGAATCTTCTCATCGGCGATCGCAGCCAGGATAATCAGCAGTTCAACCGGCGTCTGCGGATAGTCCGTCTCATCCATCGAAATCTCAGGAACGAAACGGCCCGCTCCTTTGAATTCAAGGAGATGCGCGTAGATCTTGCCTGCGTCCTGCACAGCCGCGAGGAACTTGTTCGCAACGCCCTTGACGAACTCGATGTCCGTTTGGAAAGGCGTCTCAACGCCAGGGATTGAAACCTCACCCACCAGCTCCGGATGCCGGTGTACGAATGCCAGCACCTCTTCCGGATCGGCCGGCTTGCCGATCATGTCGGCGACGTCCAGCGTAAAGAAGTCGCAGGGCTCCATGAACCGCTCGACCGTCTTCAAATTGATATGGTCCGCATCCAGAAAGTAGGGCTTTGTCCAGCCAAGCTCCTTCACAGCCTCATCTGCGGCGATGCGGGTGTTCTTCGGCTCGGAGCCGATAATCATGTGTTCGCGGTTGGACTTATTCCAAACCGGTACGACCTCTACACCTGCCTTGAGCGCCATCACACAGGCGGCCAACTGCGCCTTAGCCTGGTGAGCAAAACGATCTCCCACACCGATCGAGAACTTGGGAAGCTGCAATCCATCACTCATAACTGTCTCCAATTCCACCCTGTAGCGAGTGGTTCTACCACTTAAAAGCCACGCCCAAGCATACCCACAACCCCCAAAATCAGCAAATTAGTCGTTGAAGCGGCCCCGATAGGCCCAGAGTCCGAGCCCTGGGTTGGAGATATAGAAGATCTCTTCGCCGTCCACGATGTTCCATCCGTCGGTCAGCGTGTTCACGTCGTACTTGGCGGAGTACTCGGCGAGGTCGCCGTACTCAAAGTGTGCCCCTTCGATCTCCTCGCGGGTCAGGTGGCCAGGGCAGTAGCGGATGGTGAATCGGCCTTCGCTCGATCCGTGGATGAGGTGGGCGGCGGCGCTCAGGTTTCCAGCCAGCTCTGGATCGTCCTTGACGGCCTGGAGCGTCGCGGGTGTTCCGCAGTATCCATACTTACGGATCAGACCGTCGATCGCGGAGTCTTCGCCGAACTCGTGGACTCCGGGGGCGAGCACGATCAGCTCGGCGTTGTCGGCGAGCGCCATGCGCGTGCGGTAGACGCTCTTGTTGCCCAGCCAGGTCGAGCGGAACTCGTGCGGATCGAGGAAAACGACGGCCTTCTTGATCTCGCGGTCCATCATCAGGAAGTTGCACTCCAGGCTGAGCTTGGCGGCCAGTTCGAAGCACTCGGAGTCGTCGCCGATGTACATGCCGCGGATCACCAGCTTGCCCTCGGCGTTCTTGTTGACTACGGTCTGGACATAGACGATCTGTGGAAGGCCCGCGGTGAAGTGGTCGCTGGCATAGTTCAGAACGCGGCGCACAGGAGTGTCCGCGCGGCCCATCATGCGCTCCATCCCGTAGACGGCACCGAGGAAGTGCGAGCGGTGAATGCCCATCACGCCGCCGGTGCCGACGAAGATGTTCTTGGAGCCGTTGGCCATGCCGACGACTTCGTGGGGGACGACCTGGCCGATTGAGAGGATAAGGTCGTGACCACCGTCGCGGAGCAGCTTATTGACCTGCGCCGGCCAGGTGTAGTCGAGCTTACCCTCGCTGACCTCGAGCATGAACTCGGACGGGACTTCGCCCAGCGTGACGATGTCGTTGCGCCAGTCGTGGACACGGAAGAGATCGCGCGGCGTCTTGCCGAACATGGCGGAGATCTCATGGTCGGTCATGGCTTTGTGCGTGCCGAGGGCGGGAAGTACATCGACCAGCTTTTCTCCAAAGTACTCCCAGGCATACTCGGTCAGGACCCCGCTCTGCGAGTGCATGCGGGTGAAGTCCGGGGGCACAGCGAGGACGCGCTTGCGTTCGCCGAGCTGCTTGAGGGCCGTGAACAATCCCGCCTTCACCTCTGCGGGGGACATCTCCGTGGTTGCCGATCCGTTGCTGTAAAAGAGGCTCATAGAACCACCATCTTACCGCCCGGCAGGAGGGTGTGTGATAGGTTGGGTGCAAAGTTGGCCGTGTTTCGCGGCGAGAGAGAGTTGGTGAGTTGTGTTTCTGCGTATCGCTGCGTTCGGTCTGCTTCTGGCTGGTGTTCCTGCTGTCGCACAAACGGTGAAGACGGAGGTGGGCGTCGCCGCGGGGGCAGAGTACCGGATTGATATCCCGGCCAACTGGAACCACTCACTGGTCGTCTTCTATCACGGCTATGCGCTTGGGCCGACGCGCTTTCACTTCTACCAGAAGCCGGGCGGAGCGACGTTGCCATTTCTGGATCGCGGGTATGCGGTCATCCAGAGCGGTTTCTCAACGTGGGGCTGGGCGATCCCGCAGGCCCTGTCCGAGACGGAAACCCTGCGGAAGCAGTTCGTCAAGGATCATGGTCTGCCGAAGGAGACATACGTCTCGGGCCAGTCGATGGGAGGGGCGCTGACGATGATGACCATCGAGCGGAATCCCGAGCCCTACAACGGTGCCCTGAACATGTGCGGCGCTGTGCTTCCGACCAATGAGTGGGCGCAACGGCGTTTCGCGCTGGTAGCCGCGTTCGAATACTACTTTCCGGGGCTCCTGCCCGATCTGGCTCCCGCGCCGGTGAACTTCGTGGAGTCGGACGCGCTGAAGGCGAAGCTGCTGGCTGCCCTGAAGGCCGATCCGGCGAAGGCTGCGATCATGCAGAGGCTCACGGCGCTCTATCGCGACGAGGATGTTGCCCACCTGATGCAGTACGTGATCTACCAGATCTCGGACTTTAGCCGTAAGAGCGGTGGCGATCCGGTGGACAACGCCAACTGGATCTACACGGGAACGGGTTCTCCGGAAGAGGACTTCCGGCTGAACGATGGGGTGAAGCGCTTTACGGCCGATCCCAAGGCGCGGGCGTGGATGATCCGGAACTACACCGCGACGGGCAAGTTGACGAAGCCGATGCTCGCGCTCCACACGGTGTACGACACGCTGATTCCGGCGACCTCGCTGGCGGAATACTCCGAGCGGGTGAGCGAGACAGGGAGCGTGGACCTCTTCACGCAACAGTATGTGGACCACGCTGGCCACTGCGCGTTTACGAACGATGAGATTGGCCGGGCCTTCGATGAACTGGTCGGCTGGGTGCATGGCGGGCCAAAGCCGAAGGGTGGAAAGCTGCCCTAACTGGTATGATCGCGGGAATCAGCACCGCGAGGTTTGTACTAAAGATGAGTGACGAAAAGATGGAAGAGTTGGAGCCGGCAACGGTTGGCGCGACGGAAGAGAACGAGTCGTTCGGGGACATCTACAAAGAGTTCGAGAAGGCCAATCAGCGCCGCGAGGGCGATGACGGGAAGCAGATTCGCGCGACCGTTGTGAAGGTGACTGACGAGTCTGTTTTTCTCGACATCGGCTACAAGACCGAAGGCGTTCTGCCGGTTGCAGCGCTGGCGGGAAAGACAGTGGAGCCGGGGGATACGCTCCAGGTCTCGTCGAAGGGCCGCAACGAAGAGGGTTACTACGACGTCTCGTTGCTGCGGGTTGCAGTGCCGAAGGACTGGTCGTCGCTGACCAAGGCCTTTGAAGAGGGCACCCCGGTTACGGGCACCGTGACGGGCGTCGTGAAGGGCGGGTTGACCGTTGATGTGGGCGTGCGGGCGTTTATGCCTGCCTCGCGCTCCGGCGTTCGCGATGCGGCGGAGATGGAGAAGCTGGTCGGGACGCAGGTTGTGGTCAAGCTGACCAAGGTGGATGAGGCGGACGAGGATGTGGTCGTCGACCGCCGCTCCGTTCTCGAGGCCGAAGAGAAGAGCACGAAGGAGCGCCGCTTCGGCGAGGTGAATGAGGGCGATGTGGTCACAGGGACCGTGCGCAGCCTTGCGGATTATGGAGCGTTCGTGGAACTGGGCGGCGTCGATGGACTGCTGCACATCTCGGACATCTCCTGGCAGCGGGTCGCGAATCCGTCGGATGTGCTGACGGTTGGCGATCAGATCCAGGTGAAGGTGCTGAAGGTCGATGCGGCTTCGAAGCGGATCGGGCTGGGGATGAAGCAGCTTCTGCCGCATCCCTGGGATGGGATTGAGGACCGCCTGAAGGTTGGCGATCGTCTGCAGGGAACTGTGACGCGTGCGACCGACTTTGGCGGGTTCGTTGAAGTGGAGCCTGGTGTCGAGGGCATGGTTCACGTGTCGGAGATGAGCTGGGCCAAGAAGGTGCGCAAGGCCAGCGATGTGCTGAAGGCCGGCGATTCGGTCTCGGTGATCGTGCTCGGGATCTCGGTTCCGGAGAAGCGGATGGCGCTTGGGCTGAAGCAGGCTCTGGGCGATCCGTGGGAAGAGGTTGCCGCGAAGTTTCCGGCGGGTTCGACGATCGAGGGCAAGGTTTCGAGTTTTACGACCTTCGGTGCTTTTGTGACGGTGGAGGAGGGTGTGGAGGGGATGATTCACATCTCCGAGATCGTCGCGGACAAGCGGCTGAATCATCCCTCTGACGCTCTGCGCGTTGGACAGGTGGTGAAGGCCAAGGTGCTCGAGATCGACCGCGAGCGGAGGCAGATGAAGCTGAGCATGAAGCAGCTGATCCCGACCGGACTCGATGAGTTCGTCGACGAGCATGCGGTGGGCGATGTCGTCTCCGGCCGCATCGTCGAGATCAAGGACGGCGTGGCTCTGGTGGAGCTTGGCGAAGGCATCCGCGTGAAGTGCGCGATGGCCGCGGCGGCGGTCGAAGAGATTCAGCCCACGGTGACGCAATCGCTCGATCTTTCGGCGCTGACGACGATGCTGTCGGCGCAGTGGAAGGGCTCGGCTCCTTCGAAGACGAAGAAGTCGGACGCTCCGCAGGCTGGGCAGATGAGGAGCTTCCGGCTGACCGGGCTCGACAAGGAGAAGAAGTCGATCGATCTGGAGGCGGTGGCCTCGTAGCTGCTTCCGGGGTAGGGTCCCCTCCCCCCGAAACGTCTCAAAGTCTTCGATCAAAAGAACTTAGGTCTGGACTTGGATTCTGCCTTTACCTCGAAGCTCAATCAGAAAGCCCGGCGTTTGGCCGGGCTTTTCTGCATCTGCTTTTATTGTAAAGCGTGGCGTGAAACTCATCGGTCATGCGGAAGATGCTTGGAATGAATGGGTTGAAGCATTTCGGGGCTTGACACGTTTTTTGCTCGATTTTGAGTGGCTCCTGGCGGAGACCCCGAAGGGGCGGACGAAGACGCAATCACCGTGCAGAGCGCTTAGACTCTAAAGATGCGGAGACCTTTGATTTTTGGATCGCTTCGACTTGGTGTGATGCTCGCCGTGAGCGGGATGGCTCTTGGGCAGGACAGGCACGTATCGGTGACGGTTGTGGATGCGGCAGGGCTGCCGGTGGCGGGGGCTTCGGTGGTGGCGGGGGGACCTCCGGTTTCTACCAATGGAGCCGGGATGGCGACCGTGTCGGTGGCAGCGGGTGGACGGATTCGGGCGTTTGAGCCGGGGATGGACTCGGGTGCGGTGGTTGTCTCGGGCGATACGATGCGGCTGGTGCTGCGGACAGCCGGTGTGGCGGAGGCGGTGACCGTAGCGGCAACGCGATCGGCGGGGGTAGTTGGCGAACATGCCGAGAC
The DNA here is from genome assembly GCF_900114625.1 of Granulicella pectinivorans. Classification (NCBI taxonomy): domain Bacteria; kingdom Pseudomonadati; phylum Acidobacteriota; class Terriglobia; order Terriglobales; family Acidobacteriaceae; genus Granulicella; species Granulicella pectinivorans. Next base: position 50,720 of record NZ_FOZL01000002.1, on the reverse strand, counting down.
GATCGACGTGGTGAGCGGGCCGGAGCTACGGTCGTTTCCGGCGTTGACGCTCGATGAGAGTCTGCGGCAGCACGCTGGGTTTGAGCTTTACCGGAGGGCGGGTTCGCGGGTGGCGAACCCAACGAGCGAGGGAATCTCGCTGCGCGGGCTGGGCTCGACGGCTGTTTCGCGGACGCTGGTATTGGAGGATGGGGTGCCGGTGAACGATCCGTTCGGTGGGTGGATTCACTGGGACGAGACGGCCCCGCAGGCGATCTCGGCGGTGACCATCGCGACGGGTGGCGGTTCGGATCTGTACGGATCGAGCGCGCTGGGGGGCGTGATCGATCTTGTGGCGGCCCGGCCGACGGAGTCGCTGGGGGATTTTTGGGCCAGCGGTGGAGGGCAGGCTACCTCGGATGTGAGCGGTCGGCTGGATCGGGGAGGGAAGCTGTGGCTGGGGACGGTGGCGGGGGAGGGCTTCAGGACGGCAGGGTATACGCCGACCGATCCGGCAATTGCCGGGCCGGTGGATGTTCCGGCGAACTCGCACTTCCAGAACGGGCATGTGGAGGTCGACCGGCGGATCGGTCCCGACGGGCGGGCTTTCCTGATGGGAAACGGTCTGAATGAAGCTCGCGGGAATGGGACGGTTTTGACGAACAATGCGACGCGACTCTGGCGCTACGTCGGCGGGGACGACTGGGCTCTGAACGATACGGTGAGCGGACGTTTTCGGGCGTTTGGCAGTGAGCAGGGATATCGGCAGAGCTTTTCGTCGATTCCAGCGAGCCGGTTGACCGAGTCGCTGACGCGGCAGCAACGCGTGCGGGTGCAGGAGATGGGGCTTTCAACCGACGCGGCGGCGCATTTTGGTCCGTTCGCGGTGGTGGGCGGGGCGGACGTGCGGGATATTCGGGCGAAGGATGTCGAGACGCCGATTACGGCGGGCAAGGTCACATCGATCCAGGACACGACGGCGCGGCAGAGGTTTGTGGGCGGGTTTGGCGAGCTGCTGTATGGGCATGGCGGATGGTCGGGAGCGGCTTCGGTGCGCGTGGACCATGCGGCCAACCTGGATACGGTGCAGAAGGTGAACGGGGTGGGAACTCCGCTGACGGACCGGGCAGAGGTGGTGGCGAATCCGCGGGTAGGGGTGGTGCGGCGGTTGAATCGTCTGGTCTCGCTGAAGGCGGCTGGGTTCAGAGCGTTTCGAGCACCGACGATGAATGAGCTTTATCGGACTGGTCAGGTAGGGCAGCAGGTGACGCAGCCCAACACGGGGCTCTTGTCGGAGCGCGCCACGGGATGGGAGGCGGGTGCGAATGTGGGCTCGGAGGGGGACCGGTTCAGCGGAAGTGCGACCTATTTCTGGACCGAGATCAATCGTCCGGTTTCGGCTGTACTGGTTTCAGGAAACACGTATAAACGGCAGAATCTAGGGCAGTTGCGAAGCCAGGGTGTCGAGTTGCGTGGCATGGTTCGGGTGATGCGCGGGGTCACGGGAACGGTGGGATACCAGTTTGCGGACGCGGTGGTGACGAAGTTCTCCGCGCAGCCGGCGCTGGTGGGCAACAAACTGCCGGAGGTTCCGCAGAACGCTGTGACGGCTCAGTTGCGGGTGGCGACCGGACGGCTTGGAAGCTTTACATTCGCGGTGCGGCGGAGCGGGACGATCTTTGACGACAGCGCCAACACGCTGATTCTGCGTGGGTTCTTTCAGGCTGATGTGTACGGGGAGAGGCGAGTCGTGAAGAACCTGGTGGCCTTTGGGGCGGTGCAGAATCTGTTCAACCAGAGGGCGGATGCTTCTCGGACGCCACAACTGACGCTGGGGAGCGGGATTGTCGCGGTGGGTGGGGTGAAGGTGAACTGGGGCGGGCGTTAGGTTTCCTTCGGGTCCGAAGGATCCATTTGGCGAGCGGGCGGCGATAGGAAGGCATACTCCAAGGGAAAAGTCCGATTGCTTGCCGTTCTGTGAAACTCAAGGCTAAAGCCTTGGGTCACCTGGAAGAAGAGTAGAAGTGGCTTCAGAGTTTTATGCCGTGGGCCCAAGGCTCTAGCCGAGCCATTTGGGGTTGGCGGCGGTGCCGTCGAAGTGCGGCGTTGTCTTGAAGAGCTCGAACTTGCCCTCGCTGGCAGCATCTTTGGTGCGTGCGAGCAGGTTGGCGACCTGGGTGGAGGAGAGAGGCTTGAAGGTGCGGGCAGCTTCGAGGGCCTGGTCGAGGATCTCGGGCTTGTCGATGCCAGTGATAACGACCGAGACGGGGAGCGAGAGGCCGTAGTGGAGGGCCTCGATGGGCTGGACGGTATTGCTCTTGAGAATGAAGTTGTCGCCGAAGGTCTTCATGGCGAGGACGCAGATACCCTGCTTGAGAGCGACCGGCATGACCTCGTGGGTGAAGGAGCGGAAGTGGGCGTCCATGACGTTGATGGGCATCTGAACGGTGTCGAAGTGGACGTTGTGCTTGACGGCCATCTCGAGCATGCGGAGATGGACGGCGGGATCCTTGTGGCCGGTGAAGCCGATGTAGCGGATCTTGCCGGCCTGACGGGCCTCGAGGGCGGCGTGGATGGCTCCGTCCTCGGCGAAGATGCGGTCGGGGTCTTCCATGCGGATGATCTCGTGGAACTGGACGAGGTCGATGACGTCGGTCTGGAGGCGGCCCATGGACTGCTCAAGCTGCTTGTTGTACTCGACCTTGGTGCGGCCGTCGATCTTGGTCATGAGGAAGACCTTCGCGCGATAGCCGTCGCGGAGAGCCTGGCCCATGCGGACCTCACTGATGCCGTCGTTGTAGTCCCAGCAATTGTCCATGAAGGTGATGCCGCGGTCGATGGCGGTGCGGATGAGGCGGATGGAGTCGGCGGGGTCGGGCTGCTTGCCGATATGGAAGCCGCCGAGACCGATGGCGGAAACGCGCTCGCCGGTGGTGCCGAGGTTGCGGTAGATCATGCCGGGGATCTCGGGGCGCGTGACCGGCGCGGAGGCTGAGGCGGAGGATCCGGTGGCGGCGGCGACCGTGGCGGCGGTGGCGGTCTTGAGAAAATCTCTGCGTTCCATGGTGGGTTGGATGCAGGGTCAGGCGGGAGGGCAGGGGCACCCATTTGACGGCGGGAACATTTGGTGACGAAGATTTGGATCGGAGCGCAGGTGTAGTCTGTGGGCATCCCGGAGGTGGGTGTGGACGACGAACGCAGACTGCGGAGGAGGGTGCGGGTTTGGCTTTGGGTGTTTATCGTTGGGCTGGTGGTCAGCGGGGTGACGGCGTTTCCGCTGGTGCATGAGGTGGGTTGGCTGGTTCGAGGTGCAGTCTGGGCCGGGGTGCCGGGATGGGCTCCGGGGCTGTTTGGTTGGCTGCTGCGGGTGAGGGGGGACTGGAGACGACGGCGGGAGCGTATCCGTTTCTGGCATACGGGACGGACTGGCTGGCGTTCGCGCATCTTGTGATCGCGGCGGCGTTTATCGGGCCGCTGATCGACCCGGTGCGGAACAAGTGGGTATTTCAGTTTGGTTTGATCGGGTGCGCGGGGGTGGTGCCGCTGGCGCTGATTGCGGGGGCGGCGCGGGGGATCCCGGTGTACTGGCGGATGATCGACTGCAGCTTTGGGGTGTTTGGGTGCATCCCGCTGCTGCTTTGCCTGCGCTACGTGGATCGGCTGGAGGCCCGGGCGATGAGGGTTGCGTTGTAGGCGGCGCCGAAGCCGTTATCGATGTTGACGACGGAGACGTTGGGCGAGCAGGAGTTGAGCATGCCGAGGAGAGCTGCGGCTCCGGCGAAGGAGGCTCCATAGCCGACGGAGGTGGGCACGGCGAGGACGGGGACGCGGACCAGGCCGCCGACGACCGAGGGGAGGGCTCCCTCCATGCCGGCGCAGACGATAACCGCCTGGGCCTCGAGGAGCTGGTCGCGGACGGCGAGGAGGCGGTGGAGGCCGGCTACGCCGACGTCGTAGAGACGGGTGACGCGGACGTTGAAGGCCTCGGCGGTGAGGGTGGCCTCCTCGGCGACGGAGACGTCGCTGGTGCCGGCGCAGAGGACGGCGATGTGTCCGACCGGGGCGGGGGCGGGGGACTGTCGGAGGCTGAGGATGCGGGCCTCACGGTGGTACGTGGCGGACGGGTGCGAGGGAAGGACGGCTTCGGCGACGGCCTCGGAGACTCGGGTGGCGAGAACGTCGACGCCGGTGGCAGCCATGCGGGTGAAGATCTCGGCGACCTGCTGGGGCGTCTTGCCGGCGGCGTAGATGACCTCGGGCAGGCCGTTGCGGAGGGCGCGGTGGTGGTCGATGCGGGTGTGGCCGATGTCTTCGAAGGGAAGATTGGCGAGACGTGCGGAGGCGTCCTCGGGGGTGAGGGCACCGCGTTGGACTTCGGCGAGGAGTTCGAGGAGTGTCTTCGGGGTCATTTGCTGTTCTGGTAGGCGGCGATCGCGGCCTGGAAGATGATCTTGAGGGGGACGCCGTACTGGCTGGAGGCGGCGCGGCAGTCTTCGAATTCGGGGGCGGCGTTGCGTTCTTCGCCGGCCTGAGATCCGATTTTAATGCGGATCGCACCGTAGGGGGTTTGGACCGTCTTGTGAGTGCGGTCGAGGGTCACGCGGCGGTCCTGTCGGATGCGGATGCCCAGCGTGCTGGTCTCGGTGAGCAGGAGGCGCTCAAGGGCCGGGGCGTCGGCCGGGGCGGCGAGGAGGGTGATGAGGGTGCCAAGGCGGTTCTTCTTCATGTGGACGGGGGTCGTCATGACGTCGAGTGCGCCCTGGGCGAGGGCCAACTCGGTGACGTGGGCGAGGATCTCGGGGGAGAGGTCGTCGATGGCGGTTTCGAGGACGGTGACGGTGTCCGGTCCGGGAAGGGAGTCGGATGTCCCGACGGACAGGCGGAGGACGTTGGGGAAGGACTCGGGATTGCGTGTGCCGGCACCGTAGCCGATCGTCGCGACCCGCATGGGGGGCTGGGGGCCGAAGCTGGGGGAGAGGGCTTTGAGGATGGCGGCGCCGGTGGGAGTGACGAGCTCCTTCTGGATGTGCGCGGAGTAGGTAGGCATGCCGCGGAGGAGGTCGGCGGTGGCCGGGGCGGGGACGGGGAAGCGTCCGTGGGCGCAGTCGACCATGCCGCCGCCTACGTTGATGGGGGAGGCGTACCAGGCGTCGATACCGAGATGATGGATGCCGGCGGCGGCGCAGACGATGTCGACGATGGCGTCAACTGCGCCCACCTCATGGAAATGAATCTCCTCGACGGGTGCATTGTGGATTTTGGCCTCCGAATTCGCGAGGAGGGTGAAAATAATCGATGTAGTGCTTTTAATGTCATAGTCTAAGTTGCTCTCATCAATCATCTTCTTGATTTCTGAAAGGGGTCGGCTCGGATTGTGCATCCGGCTGTGGATAAGCTCTGGAGATATACCCTCCGCTTGTGGAATGTGGGGATGGGCGTGGGATTCGGCGAGGCTTTCGCCTGCCAGGACGTGCACCTTGGTGGAGGAGATGCCGCTTCTGTTGACGGTTTCGATCTTCAGGGATGCCCCTAGATTCATGGCTGCCGTAGCATCGTGAAAGATCTGCGCCGGGACGCCGGCTTCGAGGAGAGCTCCGAGGAACATATCGCCGGAGATACCGGCGAAGCAGTCTAGATAGGCGATGCGCATGGGGTTAAATCTCTAAGGTTTTTGTTGATGGTGTTTGCGTAAGTCAATGATTAAAAAGGTTTTCATTGATTTTGATTCTGTTCGTGATTTTCGGAGGTGTTGAGGCCGGTTGGATCGGCACGGCGGAAGCTTTCAAGCAAGAGGGCTTTGCTGTCGCGCCAAGCATGGTTCGAGGGTATCAGTATCGCTGAGGGTTTCGTGAGGGGTGGGATCAGCCTTCCTAGGTAGCTCCCGCCTAAATGAATGCCCAGACATCGGCGTCCAGGCGATTCTGCCAGACGCCGCTGAGTGTAAACGAGAAGTCCGATTTGGGATGGGTCATGCGCTCGAAGGTGGCGCTGGTGGTCCCGAGTTCAGGCCGGTAGAAGATGGGCTCGAGAGCGGACAACTCGTCGCTGATGGCGTAGACAAACTTGCGGCGGGTGTCCATAGGGAGAAATACCGCTAGGAACTGCGCGAGAGGCGGCTTGGGCCGGGAGCCTTCTGGTGGTGAATGTGTTTGTTGAGGTACATGCTCATATCTGCTGATTTTAAAAGTTCTTCTGCGGTTTTTCCGTCTCTTGGGTAAAGGGCGACGCCGATGCTGCAGGAGGGAAGAAAATCCTGGCCCTGAAGCTGGAGCGGCCGGTGAATGTCCTGGCTGAGGCGTTCGAGAATGGCCTTGGCCTCGAATTCGTCGCGGAGATTTTCGAGGACGACGACGAACTCATCTCCACTGAGGCGAGCTGCAGTCTCGGTGCCGCGCATCCGGATGCGGAGCCTTTCGGCGATAATGCGGAGGAGTCCATCTCCGGCGTCGTGGCCGAACATGTCGTTGACCGTCTTGAAGTTGTCGAGATCAAGGAAGAGCACGCCGACCAGCCGGCGGTTGCCTTCGGCCTTCTGGATGGCCTGGTCGATCTTTTCCATAAGGACGGCACGGTTCGGGAGGCCCGTGAGGATGTCATGTTGTGACATGTAGGCGAGCTTCCCCTCAAGTTCGACGCGGCGGGTGACGTCATTCTGGATGCCCACGAAGTGGGTGACGCATCCCGTGAGGTCTCGTATGGGAGAGAGGTAGAGCTCGTTCCAGAAGGGCGTGCCGTCTTTGCGATAGTTCCGCAGGACGGTGGTGATGGGGGTTCCTTCGCGGACGGCGTTGCGGAGATGGACGAGGCCGGGTTGGTTCCGGTCGGTACCCTGGAGAAACCGGCAGTTTCGGCCGAGGACCTCCCGGCTGGTGTAGCCTGTCATCCGCTCGAAGGCGGGGTTCACGTAGACGAGTGGCGAGTCGGGAAGGCTGAGGTCGGAGACAGTGATGCCGGTGACGACAGACTCGATGATCTGCCGGCTCCAGTTCCACTCTTCCGGAAGGGGCGTTCCGCGTAAGATCTCTGCTCGTAGATCGTCCATGGTGGCCTGAATTATAGTCCGGACATGGAACGGTGTCTGTCGCGCGGCGCTCAGACCCAGGCGAGAGAGCAATGGGGCCAGACGCGAATGCTATGCTGGCGGAACTTCCCTGGTGGGTCAATGGAGATGAAGAGTATGGTCGGTCTGCGCGTCGTTCGGATTTTGATTTTGTCGCTGGCCGGAGCCGGGGTTGCAACGGGGCAATCTTCCCAACCGATCAGTCTGGTGCAGCCGGCGGGGACAGGGCGCGTGGTCTACCGAAGCGACCCAGCATGGAAGATCCGTGGTTTAGGCCTGCTTGACGAGGGAACCCGCCCAGTCCTGGAGCTGGCGAACCAGGAACAGAAGATGAGCCTCTCGTACCTGATGTTTGTGAACGATACGGGGAAGCATGATTCGGAGTCGTGCCGGAAGGCCGTGGTGGGACCGATCCTCACGCGGCTGGGGGAGATCGCCGCCGTCAAGAATAGCCGGGCTGGCACGTACACGACGAAATCGGGCAAGGTGCTGGCGACGCACTCTTACCTGTTGAGCGGATACGGCGAGATGAAGATGGAGCAGCAGAATCTGTTCGGGTTCTTCGGGGACGCCTCGACCTGCTTTGAGGTGCATGTCTCGAAGGTGTCGTATGAGCCTGGGGACCAGGCGATGATGGAGGCAGAGCTGGATCGGTTCGCGTTTGATGCGGGGTACCAGCCGACGACGATGGACTACTTTCAGCAGGCGGAGATCTTGTTTCGGGCTTTGCAAAAGCCGGGAGCGGCTGCGTTTTATTACCGGGCGGCGCTGGATTCCGTTCCTGTGGAGGGGATGGATGCGCGACAGGTGATGCAGCGGCGGGTGCTCACGGACCAGTTGGTCATGTCGTACGGGATGACGGAGCAGTTCAAGAAGAGCCGAGAGCTGGCGACGCAGGCGATCCAGCTCGATCCGGAGTATCCGCTGAACTACTACAACCTGGCCTGCGCGGATGCGGAGCAGGGTCATGCGGCGGATGCGAGGGCGCATCTGCAGCAGGCGTTCGATCGTAAGGCGAATGTGCTGCCGGGAGAGAAGATGCCGGACCCGGCGAGGGACTCCTCGTTCCAGAAGTTGAAGAAGGATGCGGCGTTCTGGACGTTTGTGCAGGGGTTCTCTACGCCGATGGAGCTGCGGAAGAGATAGAGGCGTGTCCTGCCGGACGGGCCCGCTGCGCGGGTGGCGGTCACTTCGTGACGTGTGACTGCTTCGCGTGGCCCTCCCGATGGTCGGGAAGGGAGATTTGGGTGAGAGCGTCGTTCATGGAGCCGGAGCGGTAGCCCTGCGTGTCTAGGGTGACGTAGGTGAAGCCGAGGGGCTTGAGGGCGGCGGTGATCTGATCTAGAACCTCGAGGGTCAGGGCGCGGGGTAGATCGGGGCGGGCGATCTCGATGCGGGCGAGGTCTCCATGGTGGCGGACGCGGACCTGCCAGAAGCCCAGGGCGTGGAGGGCGGCTTCGGCCTGCTCGACCTGGAGCAGGTTTTCGCGGGTGACGGGGCGGCCGTACTCGATGCGGGAGGAGAGGCAGGCGGAGGCTGGTTTGTCGGCCAGGGTCAGACCTGCTTCGCGGGCGAGGGCTCGGATTTCCGGTTTCGTGAGGGCAGCGGTGACCAGAGGGGCGGCGGCGGCGTAGAGCGCGGCGGCCTTCTGGCCGGGGCGGAACTCGCCGCGGTCGTCGAGGTTCATGCCATAGGCGAGGTGTTGGAAGCCAAGTTGTTGACGATTAACCTCCATGGCGGCGAAGAGGGTGTCTTTGCAATGGAAGCAGCGCTGGGAGTCGTTGCGGACGTAGTCTTCGCGATCGAGTTCATCCGTCAGGAGGACCTTGGTGGGGATGCCGTGCTGGGCGGTGAAGGCGAGGGCGGCTGACAACTCCGCGCGCGGGAGGGAGGGGGAGTCTGCGATGACGGCCAGCATCTTGTCGCCGAGGGCCTGGTAAGCCGCGTAGGCGAGGAAGGCGGAGTCGGTGCCGCCGGAGTAGGCGACCAGTACGGAGCCAAGGTCCGTGAGGATCTGGTGGAGATGTGCCGACTTTTGTTCCAGGGCTTCGTCAAGACGCATAAGCTGTAGATGATTGTAGGGGGTTTTGCGATGGATCGGCGTGTGGTTGGATTTCGGCAGGATGTGGCGGGGGAGTGGGTGGTGGTGATGGAGTGTGGGCATGAGCGGCATGTGAGGCACGATCCGCCGTGGACGGTAAGGGAGTGGGTGTTGACCGAGGCGGGACGGATGAGTTGGGTGGGGCGGGGGATGGAGTGTGTGGTCTGCGCCGGGGAGGCGGGATGATGGGTCTGGATCTTTCGCCCGGGACGCTGACGGCCTTGGTGGTCGCGCTGGGGTTTGCCGCGGGGCTGAATGTGTATGCCACTGTGTTTGCGCTGGGGGTGATGGCGCGGATGCACTGGGTGGTGCTGCCGACGGGTCTGGAGGGTGTGGCGAATGGGTGGGTGATGGGAGCGAGCGGGGTTTTGTTCGCGGGGGAGTTTGTGGCGGACAAGATTCCCGGGGTCGATCTGGTTTGGAATGCGCTGCACACGTTCGTGCGGATTCCGGTGGCGGGGGCGCTGGCGTATGCGGCGGGTGAGCATCTTTCGCCGGGGATGCATCTGGTGGTGACCCTGGTGGGGGCGGGGATCGCGGCGGTGGCGCATGGCTCGAAGACGATGGCGCGGGTGGTGGTGACTCCGAGCCCGGAGCCGGTTTCGAATATTGCGCTGAGTACGGCTGAGGATGGGGTCGCGATTGGGCTGTCGTGGGTGGCGCTGCATCATCCGTGGGTGGGGAGTGGGGTGGTGGTGGGTTTGATCGTCGGGGCGGGTGCGGCGGGATGGTGGGGGGTTCGGCGGGTACGGGCTGGGTGGCGGCGGATATGGGCTCGATGAGGCGGCGGGTGGTTTGTCTGGGGTGGGCTTCGTTGACGATGGCCGCGGGGCTGGCGGTGAGGATGGGGCCGCTGGGGCTTCCGTGGGGCGTCGCGAAGTACGGTGGGTCGGGGCTTTGGGCGGTGATGATCTATTGGCTGCTGTGCGTCGTGTGTCCGGAGTGGCAGCCTGTGACCGTTGGGGGGATTGCAAGCGCCGTTGCCGTGGCGGTGGAGTTTGGGAAGCTCTACCGGTCGCCGGGGATGGATGCCTTTCGGCTTACGACGGCGGGGAAGTTGCTGTTGGGGAGGTACTTTGCCTGGTGGGATATTTTGGCGTATCTGGTGGGAATTTGGGTAGTGGTGGGGTTGGATGGGTGGCTGGAAGGAAGACGGTCTCGGTGACGCACGATACCCCTGACGGATGCCGCACCAAGAGCATTTGTGGGGAGCGATGAAACTTCAAACCCCACCCTTTGACGATGAAAACTGTCAAAGGATGGGGCAACCGTCCAGATATTCCAATGCCGGTTAGGGCAGTACGGCGAAGACTGGGGGCTCTACGGTTTCGGGCTTGGCGGTGTTGATGACGTGGGTGCCGTTGCCGTAGCGGTTCTGGACGTACTGGTCGAGGATGACCTGGAACTCCTCGACGATGTGGTCTCCCTTGAGGGTGGTGTGGAGCTTGCCGTCTATATAGACAGGAGCTTTGGGATCCTCGAAGGTGCCGGGGAGCGAGATGCCGATGTTGGCGTGTTTGCTCTCGCCGGGGCCGTTGACGATGCAGCCCATGACGGCGAGCTTGAGCTCTTCGACGCCGGGGTAGATCTTCTTCCACTCGGGCATGGACTCGACGAGGTAGCCCTGGACATCTTCGGCGAGCTTCTGGAAGTAGGTGCTGGTGGTGCGTCCGCAGCCGGGGCAGCTTGTGACCTGGGGCATGAAGGAGCGGATGCCGAGTGACTGGAGGATCTGCTGGCCGCAGCGGACTTCCTCGGAGCGATCGCCGCCGGGGGTGGGGGTGAGTGAGACGCGGATGGTGTCGCCGATGCCGGCGAGCAGGAGCGGGGCGAGACCGGCGGTGGAGGCAACGACGCCTTTCATGCCCATGCCGGCTTCGGTGAGGCCAAGGTGCAGCGCGTTGTCGCAGCGGCGGGCGAGCTCGGTGTAGACATCGACGAGGTCTCGGACGCCGGAGACTTTGGCGGAGAGGATGATCTGGTCGCGGCGGAGGCCGTAGCGCTCGGCGGCGGCGGCGTTGTCGACGGCGGAGACGACCATCGCCTCCATCATGACGTCGCGGGCGGGGAGCGGGTCAGAGAGTTTGGAGTTCTCGTCCATCATCTTCGTGAGGAGAGCCTGATCGAGCGAACCCCAGTTGACGCCGATGCGGACGGGCTTCTGGTGCTTGACGGCGACTTCGACCATGGTGCGGAAGTTGTCGTCGTCCTTGCGGCCGATGGAGCAGTTGCCGGGGTTGATGCGGTACTTCGCGAGGGCTTCGGCGCAATCGGGGTACTTGGTGAGGAGCTGGTGGCCGTTGTAGTGGAAGTCGCCGATGATGGGCGTGGTCCAGCCTTTGGCGGCGATGCCGTCGCGGATATAGGGCACGGCCTTGGCTGCGTCGTCGTTGTTGACGGTGATGCGGACCATCTCGGAGCCGGCGCGGGCGAGGGCCGCGATCTGCTGGACGGTGGACTCGACGTCTGCCGTGTCGGTGTTGGTCATGGACTGGACGACGACGGGAGCAGAGGAGCCGACGCGGACGCCTCCAATATTGACTGTGACGGACTGGCGACGATGGATGTCTGGCATAAGATTCTCTGAGTGCAAGTTTACCACCGGGGGTAGTGCGAAGGTCGCGCGGTCACGGTACACTAAGTTTTCTGGCCCGGTAGCTCAGTTGCATAGAGCAGCGCACTCCTAACGCGAAGGTCGCAGGTTGGACTCCTGCCCGGGCCACCATAAACCAGCTTGATGGGTTATCCTGGCAGACTCACCCGTGGGGGCGAGACTTGATCTTCAGGTGTGATCGCCATCCAAGTGTATTCCTGTCCTTTTTGGGACCTTCCCCGTACTCGCCCCGAATCGCCGTTGCTTTGGGGGACGCGCCTTTGTCCGCTAAGATACTGCTGCGGAGAGGAGATCGAAGTCCTGTTCTTTGGGTCTTACCGCCTGCGTTGAGGTTGCTCAGTCCGCCGCTATGGTGAAGACACGGGTGCCTGTGGGGATGGGACCGATCACGCAGTTGTTTGAATCTGAGGTGTTCTCGATTCCCCGCCACCCATGAGGGTGGCGGGGAATCGACGGCATATAGCGTCATCTATACGGTCGTGGAGGTGACCTTGGTCGTGTTCGCCGGCGTGACCCTGACAGCGAGCGTGCTCGGCACCCCCGGCACAGTGCTGGAGGATGGGCTGTGAACGAACGTGCCAGCGGTGGAGACCGTGGCGTGCAACTGAACTGCACCCAAGGGGGGGCCGGCGGCGATCGGTGCCGGGTTGACCGTGATGGTTATTCCCGCACCGGCGGGGCCGTAATACTGGTTGCCAAACTGAATTGCGATGATGATGCAGGTTCCTGGGCTGACGAATGTGACCGCCGAGCCATTGTTCGTACAGACGGCTGGGGTTTGGCCGACCCATGTGTAACCGGTAAGGCCCGAGCTCGTTGTCACGTAGGGGCTGAGGTCAAGCGTTCCTCCGACTGTCTGGGCAGGGATCGGAGCGACGTTAACTGTTTGGACCTGAGGGGCGACGACCAGGGTGGCTGTGGCCTGGGGAGCAGGATTGTAGGTACCGTTTCCAGCTTGATTGGCGGCGACGATGATGTCACCGCCACCCGTGACGGTGAGGACATTTCCGTTGATGGTTCCGTTGCCACCCACGCTCAGGGTGACGGGCAAGCCGGAGCTGGCCGAAGCGTTGATGTTGTAGGTCAGTCCGGGCGTGTAGGTGATGTTGTTGGGCGCAAACGGCTGGATGGCGATGGTCTGGTCCTGGCCGGAGACGTTGAGAGTGAAGGTGGTTGACTGGGTCAGGCTCCCTGATGTTCCCGTGACTGTCAGGGGGTAGCGTCCAGCTTGTACGGCGGACGAGACGTAGATGACGAAGGTTGCCCCTGTTGTGGAACTAGAGGGAAGGGTAACGGCGCTGGCACCGGCGGGAACACCGGAGATGCTGAAGTTGACGGTCCCGGTGAACCCAGCGATGGGATTGACGGTGATAGGCATGGTGGTGCCGTTACCGGGAGCCAAATTGAGGAAGGGAGCCGCGGAGGTCAGGGTAAAGGCTGGAGTGCTGACATTCGTCGCATCGCAGTAGAAGCGACCGATGCTCATCGGATTCGAGCTGCCGTAGGCGTGGAAGAAGACATAGATTCTGTTTTCTTCACCGGGTAGGTTGCCGTATTTGATAGCGGGGGAGAGAAGTCCCTGGTTGTACCAGGTGGCTGCGTTGGGATCGTTGCGATCCAACAAGGTGACCTCATTTTGCCAATCGCTGAATTGTGTTCCGGGAGTGGCTGCGTCGCGCCAGACGAGATTGCGACCGTTGCCTCCGCCGGCACCGGTGGGGTCATTGGCGATGACCATCTCGTAGCGATTGCGCTGAGGGTTGTAGACGAAGTCCTGATTGTAGTAGCTCACGGGGAAGCCGAGGTGCTGGCGGTTAGTCCAGGTAATTCCGTCGGTGCTCTCCGCGTAGGCGATGTCGTTGTCCGGGGGCACATCCCACCAAGCGCGAGCGGTGTAATACATGATGTATTTGTTGAGTTCAGGCATCCAACGCACGGACTGTTCGAGGATCGCTCCGAGATCGTTGGCGAACTCCCAGGGCTGTGTCGCGACCATGGCCGGGACGGGATCGTTTCCCTGGGCGACGCCATTGACGACATTGGGCATCAGGCCAATCTCGAAGTTGGTCTGGCCGAGGTTGTGACCCGCATAGTAGACGCCGACCTTCCCGTCGGGGCCGACTTCGATAGATGGGGTCTCCGCTGCGATCGTGTCCCAGCCTGCCGGACTTGGGGTTCCGGAGATGGCGACGCCCTTGCCTGTCCCGTCAGCCTTGGCACCGACGAGATGCCAGCCGTTCGGGTCGGCCGGGAAGACGCCGGTGGTGGAGAGCGATGCGCCGGGTGGCAAATAGGCTGCGACAGGCTCAAGACCGCGGCTCGGTCCAGGGTTTGAGGCGAAGATCAACCACCATTGATTGCCAATGAGGGCGATGTCGGGATCGCTCACGTCCTGCAAATTATTGACGCCGTATTGGCCTCCTGCGAGTTTTGCGTCTGCGAAGAGTTGGGTGACGTTGGCTGCGCCGCAGTTGGGCGCGAATCGTGCGCTGGTGAGGTCGGTGGGCACCTGCGCAGAGGCAGAGGCGGCGATCGCACAGGTCGCAGCTATCCTGAGCCATATCGGCAGGGGATGGCTTAGGAGTCTTGCGGGGCAAGCTTTTTTCGATAACATCATACGTATCCTCCAGTGAGTCTCGAGCGGCGAGAACACTACCAGACGCCGACGCGCATGTGCAAGGTTTATCTGGGAGGATGGCAGAAAAACCCTATTTGAAATTGTTCGAGCCAAGAAGACTGGACTCGCGAACTGTCAGCGTACCCGACGTGCCAGTGCCTCTAAAGAGGGCATGGCAGTGTCTTTGCGAGGCGGGCTCCAGGTGCTACCCCGTTTTCTTATGAAAACTCGTTTCTCCCCTTGACAATGGCTTTCATGTGGGCCTAGAGTCTCCGTCGATCAAAAGATCATACGTATACAGGTAGGAAAGCGCTGTGACGCGCGGAACGTCGAGAGTAGCCGGAAGGCGACAAGGAGGCAGTATGGAAGAGAGATCGCAGGCAGGGAAACACCCAGAGTCTCAGGCTGGTCGCTCACGGAGTCATGCTCGTGTGGAATTAAGGGCGACGGCTCCGACGGGTGGAGAGATGCCGAAGAGCAGGAAAGCGACGGGTGGCTTCGTTGCCAGCGTGCTTTTGGCTATGTTGGTGGTGCTTTTGGGGGGATTGCCTGCGGCTCGAGCGCAGGGAGGCACGGGCCAGATGAAGGGGGTGGTTGTCGACCCATCCGGTGCCGTGGTTCCGGGCGCCGTGGTCACGGTTATCAGTCTGGACAACGGCTTTACGCGCGGCACGGTGAGCCGGCCCGATGGCTCGTTCCTGATTCCTCTGCTCGATCCGCAGCACTATCGCGTACAGGTCGTCGCGCCGGGCTTCAAGAAGCTCGTGCGCGGACCGATCACGGTGCAGGTCACGGAGACGGCCGATCTTGGGCAGGTTCCGTTGAGCATCGGCGAACAGAACCAGACCGTCACCGTCTCCAGCAAGGAAGCTTTGCTCAATACTGAGAACGCCACGCTGGGCAAGGTTTTCGATTCGACCATCATCGAAGCCATGCCGCTCTCCACGCGCAACTTCACCCAGTTGCTGGGTCTACAAGCCGGTGTGATCGGAGCCATCCCCGACACGCTTACCTTCGGCAACGGGGGAAACGCGGCCGCTGGCTACTCGGTCGGCGGGGGTACTGAGAATTCGATCAACATCGACGGTGTCAGCGCGACTAGCTCCTCCACCGGCAACATCTCCGTCCCCTCGCCCGATGCCTTGGCCGAATTCAAAATGCAGACGAGTACCTACTCGGCGGAATATGGTCGTGCGAACGGTGGCAGCATCGATGTCACCACCAAGACGGGAACCAACCGTTTCCATGGCGACGGCTTCTACTTCTTCCGCAATAAAGCGCTCGACGCGAACCTGTACTTCAATAAGCAGACCCAACTTGCCAACGGGCAGCCCAACACTCCCCCGGACCTTCGCCAGAATCAGTTCGGAGGAACGGTCGGTGGGCCCGTTCTGCGGGACAAAAT
Organism: Granulicella pectinivorans; assembly: GCF_900114625.1. Lineage (NCBI taxonomy): Bacteria > Pseudomonadati > Acidobacteriota > Terriglobia > Terriglobales > Acidobacteriaceae > Granulicella > Granulicella pectinivorans. Next base: position 34,944 of record NZ_FOZL01000002.1, on the reverse strand, counting down.
CTTCTTCTTTTTCTCCTATCAGGAAACCAAGCAAGTCAATGGTAATTCTGGACTGAGTATCAATAATAGTTATCCACTGCTGCCCTCTGGCGATCGCAGCAACACGGGAGCCCTCCAGCAGTTCTTGGGTGCAACCTACGGCGGAGAAGCAGGTTTGTTCGGTGGCGAACCCGTCGCCGCCAACGGTTCCAACATCAACCCGGTCGCACTCAAACTCATTCAGGCCAAGTTCGCCAACGGCAACTATGTCTTGCCCTACGTCCCCGCGAAAGACACGACCGGTGCCGGAAGAGCCAACGTCGGACAGTTCGTCTGGGACTATCCCAACCTCTACAGGGAAAGGCAGTATCTGGCGAATGGCAACTATAAGCTCACGCCCAACCAAACCCTCTCAACCAATTACTTCAACTCCCACTCCCTGGTCAGCACCTCCAACGGTACCGTTCCAGGATTCACCGCGGATTCGCCGTCGATCAGCGAAAACGCCGTCATCACCCACGACCTGATCATCACGCCAACTCTCGTCAATCAGATCAAAATAGGCTTCCTTCGCCAGGTGAACAACTATGAGAACAATAACGGCGGGCTCCACGCGAGCGATATCGGTATGCTCCAGACGCCCAGTGCGCATGACAATCTTCCATCGCTGATCTTTGCGCTCCCTGGGCTCACCTTTCCTAACTCGCAAATTTCGACCCAGACCAGTACGGAAAATCAATACTCGCTGAGCGATATCCTCAGTTGGAGTAAAGGTCGTCACAACATGCGCTTCGGCGGAACCGCGATGCAACACCAGCTCTATCTCGACCTCACCCGCTCTGGTGCCATCATCACGTACAACATGGCAGACCTTCTCATCGGGAAGGACGGCACAGCCAACGGTTCCGGCCTCAGCAACCTTCTCGTCACCACTGAATCCAGCGGCAGCTTCAAGCGTTTCTATACCTTCAGGGACTTCAGCCCATTCTTTCAGGATGACTACAAGATCGCGAAGAGTCTGACCCTCAACCTCGGTATCCGCTACGACTACTTCGCTTGGCCGACCGAAACCAAGGGACTGTTGGACAACTTCATACCCAGCCAGATCGGTGAAGGGCTTTACGGCATTCCAAGCAGCTCACAACAATACAGCGGCTACACCATCAGTCAGAAGTTCAAGCAACTCAATCCCAGCTTCGTGCTCCCCGGTGGCGTACAGCAAGTCAACGACCAGCTCGGGCTAACCCCCAACTACAAAAACTTCGCACCGCGCGTCGGCTTCGCTTATTCCCCAAGGAAAGACCTCTCTATTCGCGGCGGCTTTGGTCTCTTCTTCACTCGCGTTTCCACCGGGATCGCGCAGGCCGTCATCCAGGGGTTTCCTTTCAACCAGGTTGCCTTCTACTCGTTCGGCTCGGAAGGAACCCTTCAAGATCCGTTCTCGCACCTCAACCTTCCGCCCGATTCAGCTTATCCGCTGTACCAGCCACGCACCTATGGCCCAACGACAACCGCCACCAACCTATTCAACGCAGCGGCACCGATCCTGCGGAACCCCTATACTGAGCAGTTCAACCTGAGCCTCCAGCAGGACCTCGGCCACGACTTCCTGCTGGAAATCGCCTATCAGGGTTCGAACGGGGTCAAACTTCTGCAAGCCCTCTCGCAGAACCAACCAGGGATTGCGTCCACGTCAAATCCCATCCGTGGAATTACCAATAACCTCCGACTCGCAGACACCTGTGCACCGCCAAACTGCACGGTTGCTCCGGACCCAACCAACACGGGTAGCCTCAACGTCGCGGATCGGACCCCCGTGGCTGGTGTTCTAGCCGATCAAGGACTCCTCGTATCGCAAACCTCCGCGAGCAGCCACTTCAATGCATTCGAATTGACGCTCAACAAGCGCATGAGCCACGGGCTCCAGCTCCTATCCGCATTCACCTGGTCCAAAGCCATGAGCTCGGCAGGCGGAGACGGGCCCTATGACAACAACAACACACATCATATGTTCATCTCCGGCGGAGATCGTACCTTCCGCCTCACCACCAGCGCGGTGTACCAGCTTGGCGACATTTTGAAGAACCCAGGCCGCAACTTTGCCATAGGTGCACTCAACCGCACCGTAGGACAATGGACGATGGCGACCAGCATTACCGCACAATCTGGAACGCCCATCGGGTTCCAGTTCTCCAATACGACTGTTGGAGCGGGCTCACGTAAGCTCCAGAGCAACCTCACCTATAGCCTGGCACCAGGAGCAACGATCGACCAGATTAAAGGACATGGCCCGACCCGGAATCGACTTAATAACTACTTCAACACGGGCAGTCTTTACAACACCAACCCATTGTGCCCCGACTCACAGGCCACAGTAGTCAATCCATGCAACTCCGTCCATGAATACAACCCAATCACGAACGCTGCAGCAACTGCGGTACCAAATTGCGGACCCAAGACCGTAGCAGACAAATACGGACCCCCATCTGTCTTTGTTTGTCCCGGGGCCGCAAGTTATTCCCCTTCATTTGGAGATTTACCGCCAATGCTATCCTCCATCCGGAATCCAGGACAAAAGACAGTGGACTTCTCCCTTACCAAGAAGCTCCCGATCTACAGGGAGTACAATTTGGAATTCCGCGCGGATGCCTTCAACCTCTTCAATTGGGCCGAGTTCGGCGGACCTGACTCATCACCGGGGAGTGTAACCTTCGGCCTCATCCAGTCAACCACCGTCGAACCTCGCGTACTGCAAGTCGCCATGAAATTCAAGTTCTAGACCTTCGAAACGGTGCAGCTCAATAGGCATGCAATCGGAGGTACATAACATGGGACGCTGCTCGCAATGCATTCGTGGATTGCGAGCAGCGGAACCGGTTTCCAGATGCAATAGGGAAATAGGCTATCAACGCATAAAAAAAGACCACTTTCAAAACGCCACAGTAAGGTCCACACTATTCATACTTTGGCCCACGTTCTGACCACAATAAATGTCCTGGTGGAACATTGGGCTCTTTCCATCGCTGGTGTGTAAACCCCTTTAGAAGACCATAGATCCGAAGATGTAACAGGTACGGTTACAGCCGGGCCACTTTTCGGCGTTGAGGTCCAACCAATTCACTCGAAAATGATCTCTCAACACGACTGGAAGAATCCATTGCCCGCTCCAAAATTATCGACCGCGACACGACGTGACTTTCTCGCCCTTCTTGGCTCCGCACCGCTTTTCTTTCAGAGGCAGGCCAAGGCGCAGCCGGGAACGATGCCGGAGCCGGTTGGCGATCTGGCTGCGGCGTTCGTCGCTCCGCCCGATTCCACCCGGCCCTATGTCCTCTGGATGTGGATGGGCAGCAACATCAGCAAGCAAGGCATCACTGCCGACCTGGAGGCAATGAAGGATGCTGGCATTGGTGGGGCGACCATCTTCAGCCTTGCCGATACGCTTATCCCGTGGGCAGGCGTGATCGGCAAGAGTCCAACTCCGGAGATCGTGACCTGGACCGAGCCATGGTGGGAGATGGTGCGTCATGCGGCGAAGGAGTGCCGACGGTTGGGACTGGAGCTGATTCTCCATAACTGCGCTGGATATGAGAGCAGCGGAGGAACTTGGATCACGCCAGAGCTTTCCATGCAGGAGGTGGTCTGGTCCAAGCAGACGGTGCAGGGTGGCCAGACGGTCACCGCCAAGCTGGAACGTGCGGTGGTCGATCCTCATCCCCATTCGCAATTTCCAGAGCTCTACATTCCTTCACTGGGAAAAATTGCCGCACCAATCGTTGAGGGGCGCAAGAGCTACTACAAGGACATCGCGGTGATCGCTCTGCCATCGCCGGGAGTACCAACGCTCGATGAGGTGCTGGATATCTCAGAGCACATGGGTGCCGATGGTCAATTGCAGTGGGCCGCCCCGCCGGGCGAGTGGACGATCTACCGATTCGGCCATACGACAACTGGCGCGATGATCCAACCGGCGCAGTGGGATGCGATCGGACTGGAGTGCGACAAGATGAATCCCGAGGCAGTGCGGTTCCATGTGCAGCATGTCGTCGGCGAGATTAAGAAGCACCTTGGCGACCTGGCCGGTACCGCGCTGACGACGTTATACTTCGACAGCTACGAGGCAGGGGAACCGACCTGGACACCCAGGATGACGGCAGAGTTCCAGAGTCGTCGCGGCTACGACATCCGGCGTTGGCTGCCGACGTTTGCCGGGCACACCCTCGGCAGCAAGACGGAGACGGAGCGGTTTCAGGCTGACTTTAAGCGGACGGTGCATGATCTCTTCCGGGATTGCTATTGGGCCGTGCCTCGTGAGCTGGCCCACGAGGCAGGTCTACAGTTCGTTGCCGAGCCCTATCTCGGGCCATGGGAGACCGAAGAGGTGGTGCGATATCTCGACCACGCGAATACCGAGTTCTGGACGACCAATAACAAGTATGCGCCGGTGGCAGGACCTCCGGTGATCGATACGGCTCACGCGCTGGGACAGCGGATTGTTGGTGCGGAGGCCTTTACGACGGCCCCGGATCTTGCGCGCTGGAATGAGACTCCGGCGTGGCTCAAGCCGATTGGGGATGCAGCATTTTGTGCGGGTGTGAACCGGATGAATGTTCACCATTTCGTGCAGCAGGCTTTTGGTCCGGAGTACAAGCCGGGAATCGCGATGGGCCAGTGGGGCGTTCACTTTGGTCGCTACCAGACTTGGTGGGAACCGGGCAAGGCCTGGTTTAAGTATCTGTGGCGTTGCCAAACGCTGCTCCAGGCGGGCGAGTTTGTGCCCAAGTCGGAGAGTAGCAGCGCAACGTTCCAGCTCCAGAGCGGTCAACTGGAGCTTCAAAGCATCCATCGCAGGCACAAGAGCGCCGATCTATACTTTGTGGCTAACCTCTCCCAAGCGGGTGGCACTGCACACTGCAGTTTCCCAGTTACGGGGCGTCAGCCAGAGCTCTGGAACCCGGTGTGGGGAACTATGCGGGACCTCCCAGCGTTCGAGCAGGTTAATGGCGTCACCACGATGCAACTGAACTTCGAGCCAACTGAGAGTTTCTTCGTCCTGTTTCGCAAGCCGTTGGGGAAAGCGCCACAGTCGGCCCCGAACTTCGCTGCCCTCCAGACGGTGACGGAGGTGAACGGTAGTTGGTCAGTCCATTTCGATCCGAGGTGGGGTGGTCCCGAGGCGGCGCAGTTTGTGACCCTCGACGATTGGACGACGCGCTCTGAGAGTGGAATCAAGTATTACTCGGGAACAGCTCTCTATAAGAAGACGATCACGCTGCCTGCGCTAAAGCCAGGCAAGCAAATTTATCTGGACCTGGGCAAAGTAAATCACCTTGCTGCTGTGAGTATGAATGGGAAGAAGCTCGGCGTGCTCTGGACCACGCCGTGGAGGATCGATATCAGCGCCGCGGTGACTGCTGGTCATAATGTGCTTGAAGTCGCTGTGACCAATGTTTGGGCCAACCGTCTGATCGGCGACGAGAAGCAGCCACCTGACTTTGAGTGGGAGCATGGCGACACACGCTACAGTGATGGGCTTTTCCTCAAGGAGTTCCCCGAGTGGTTTCTGAAGCATGAGCCGCGACCATCCAAGGGACGCTACACGGTCACAACCTGGAATTACTTTGCGAAGGAGACACCGTTGACTCCTTCGGGGTTGCTGGGGCCTGTCAAGATTCTTAGCGAGGTCTAACGGGTGAAGAGGCTCAGGTCGATTGCGTCGGCCATGGCGTGATGGCCGGCGTCGCTGGGATGGATATGGTCACCGCCATCGAAGGCCGGGAGCAGCCGTTGCGGATCGGCCGGGTCACGCACGGCTTTATCGAAGTCGATCACGCCGTCGGACACTTTATTGGAACGTATCCACTGGTTGAAAGCTTGACGCTCCGCTTCTCCGGCTTCGGTGTAGTAAAGGCCCAGGCCTTTGTCTGGCATGATGGTGCCCAGATAAACCTTGATGCCGTGTGTGTGAGCCCGCTCCACCAACTGCGAGAGGGCGAATGCCAGTTCATCGGGGGAGACCTTCTCATGAGGATTGCTGGGGCCAGTTCCGACCCCGATATCGTTGATGCCCTCAAGAATGATGAGGTATTTGACGCTTGCTTGCGAAAGCACGTCGCGGTCAAATCTGTCCATCGCGTTGGGCCCTGCATTCGTGCCGATATCGGAATGCAGGATGCGGTTGCCGCCGATGCCTGCATTGACCACACTGAGATAGGACGTTTTTGGAGTGGCTTGAAGACGTCGAGCCAGATCGTCGGGCCAACGGAGGTTCGCTCCTCGCGAGGAAACAGCCCCGTCGGTGATGCTGTCGCCCAGGGTAACAACTGAGGCTGCCTGTTGGGGTGCCTGCACCTCCACGGCGGTAAGAAACAGCCACGAGTCGGACTCGATGGCCTGCGTCAATGTCGTCGCGGTGGTTTGGTCTCCTGGAGCCATGAAATTGGGCTGGTTGGCGTAGGCGTGCATGGTAAGGATCGGAATGGACTGCCTTGGGATAAGAAGACTCATCCTCAGAGTGGACTGTGCAGGCAGAGCGAAGTGGAGTGTGTCGCTGTAGATTTTGGCACCGGAAGGAACTACGACTGCACTGTTTCCACCGAATCTGACCTCTCGCTGTGATGAGGCGTTTGGAGCATCGGGTTGAAGCTCTACCCGCACCGCGCCGATAGACAAGGGTTTGATTCCCATCTCGTTGCTGATGACCAAACGGAAGGCCCCTCCGGCCATCGAAGTATGGACCGTCTCTCGCAAGGTGTAGTCGGCCTGACCGATCGGACCTTTACCATTCTCGATCGGAACCGGCGAGGTTGCCCACGTCCCGACCCAATGCGGGGGGGAGTTCTTTTGTGCGATGAGTCGAGCATGAGACACGGTCAGCAAGGCGACCAGGAGAACCATGTTCGAGATGCGATTTTGGACGGGACGATGCATCGGGCAACTCCATTCTGCGACCTTGGGAATTCCACTCAAACTAGAGCGCCTATACCCGCCGCACACGGGAAGAATTATTACATCATACGAAATACTTGACAATCGAAGTGGCCAGCAGTTCTACTCGGCCCGAATCGCGAGCAAGCGACCGAAGCGGTCGAGCGAGGGCCGCGATGAGTACGCGACGGGAGTTGGGATGACCTATACACGACGTAGCTTTGTCCGGTTGATGAGCGCAGCGGCCAGCTTTTTTGGTGTGGCACGTATGGGGGCCGCCACGCCGGCAGGCTCTGCAACTGCGCATAAGCGCGCGGCCAGTTTCAACCCGGATACCACACTCTGGATGGAGCAACCTGCGACCGCGTGGCAAGACGCGTTGCCGGTGGGGAACGGGCGTATGGGGGCCATGGTCTTCGGCGGGGTGGCGGCAGAGCGAGTCGCCTTGAATGACGATACCCTTTGGTCGGGCGGCCCGCGGGACTGGAATAACCCAGGTGCGAAGGAACATCTCCCAGTCGTTCGCAGGCTTGTCCTTGTCGATAAAAACTACCAGGCCGCAGATGAAGAATGCCGCAAGATGGAAGGGCCCTGGAACCAGAACTACGAGCCCTTGGGTGATCTACTCATCGACATGGAAGATATGGGCGATACCTCCTCCTATGCGAGATCTCTCGATCTTGACTCGGCGGTTGCGAAGGTGGAGTTCAGCGCCGGCGGTGTGCGCTACCAGCGGGAGGTATTTGCGTCATTTCCCGACGATGTCATCCTGGTTCGGCTTACGGCAAGCGGGCCTGCAAAGATCACGGCCAAGGTGCGCTTGAGGAGCTTGCTGCACTCATCGAATTCCGCGCAGGGCAGGCGTTTGCTGATGACCGGGAAAGCTCCAAAGCAATCATTACCGCAGTATGTTTCGACGCAGCCTGCAGTCACTTATAGCGAAGTAGCGGGCGAGGGAATGTACTTTGCATCCGTGGTCGATGTGAGGGCGAGCGGAGGCAAAGTGGAGGCGCAGACGGATGGGAGTATGCATGTGAGCGGCGCCTCTTCTTTGGTGATCTGTGTCGGTTGCGCCACGGGCTTTCGTGGGTTCTCTTCGATGCCCGACATGCCACTGGAGCAGGTGGTAGCCAAGGCAACGGCCATTGTCGACCGAGCCAGTAACATGCCCTATGCGCAGTTACGTGCTCGCCACGTCGAAGATCACCGGACACTCTTCCGCAGGGTAAGACTGGAGCTGCCGTCGACCTCCGACGCATCGCTGGCAACTGATCAACGTGTCGAGGCGTTTGCACGGAATGCCGATCCCTCCATGCTTGTGCTGGTCTTCAATCTCGGACGCTATCTTCTGATCTCCAGCTCGCGGCCAGGGAGCCAGCCGGCCAACTTGCAGGGACTATGGAATGCAGACGTCCGGCCGCCATGGAGTAGTAACTGGACCACGAATATCAATGTCGAGATGAACTATTGGGCGGCGGAGACGTGCAATTTGTCCGAGTGCCATCTGCCGCTGATTGCTATGGTAGGGGACCTGAGTGTGAATGGAGCCAAGACTGCAGAGGTGAACTATGGCACGCCGGGCTGGTGCGCGCACCACAATGTCGATCTATGGAGGCAGTCTGCACCAGCGGGGAACGCCGAGTCCTGGGCAATGCCTACCTGGGCGAACTGGCCCATGGCAGGGGTTTGGTTGTGCGCGCATCTGTGGGAGCATTACCGGTTCACCGGCGATAAGCCATACTTGCGAGATGTTGCATACCCCGTCATGCGAGGCGCGGCGGAGTTCTGCGCCGGTTGGTTGATCGACGATGGGGAAGGTGGCCTGACGACCTGTCCTTCTGTTTCGCCGGAAAACATCTTCGTGGCGCCAAATGGGCAAATGGCGAACGTCAGCGCGGGTGCGACGATGGACATTGCTCTGATTCGTGAGATCTTTTTGAACTGCACGGAGGCGGCGAAGCTCCTCGGCGTCGATACTGAATTTCGGGGGCGTATGGTTGCGTTGACCCAAAGACTCCCGCCTTACAAGATCGGGCGCTTTGGGCAGTTGCAGGAGTGGTCGATCGACTTCGAGGAGAAGTACCCGGGGATGCGACATTTGTCGCATCTGTATCCGCTTTATCCAGGGGAGCAGATCACACCGCGGAGTACGCCGGATCTGGCGGTGGCTGCCCGCAAGTCGCTGGAACGCAGGTTGGAGTTCGCGTTCAAAGAGCAGGGTGCCTTTACCGGATGGGGGCGGGCGTGGGTCATCGCACTCTGGGCTCGGCTGCAAGATGGAGACATGGCATGGGACTCGCTGAAGACGCTGGTCAATCACAGCCTCAACGGCAATCTATTCGATGACGTTAACGACACGCATCTTGCGCCGGGTACGACGGTCAGCAAAGGGGTGCCGGGATTCATCTTTCAGATTGACGCAAATCTTGGGACCCCGGGCGGCATAGCCGAGATGCTCATGCAGAGCCATAACAACGAAATCGCCCTTCTGCCTGCCATTCCGGCTGATTGGAAGCAAGGCAAGGTGAAGGGGCTTCGCGCTCGTGGTGGGCTTGAGGCTTCGATCGAGTGGAATGGACCTAAAGCATCCAAAGCAACCGTCCAACCGCTGCAGGACGGAACGTTTCGGTTTCGTGCTCCTAAGGGACAACGGCTAGTGACGCTGAAGAAGAAAAAGGACAATCTTTTGTCTGCGCTTCCGATGCCTTCGGGCAATGGAGAGACTTTTGAGCTTGACGGACGAAAGGGCGAGAGCTATCAGTTTACCTTTGCGAGCAGCTAAACCCGGGTCTCCGATTGCCGCCTCTCAGAATCATCGAGCGTGAACAAATCCTCTTATCGGTCTCATTCTCGAAGCGGTACGGAGTAAAAGTGTGGTGGTTTTTAGATAGTATGATATGGTTTCGATGTTTAGGGATTATGCCGAACTGGATTGCCGATGGTTCTTCAATCGTTCGCAACAGATGCAGGTCATATGGAGAGAACGCATTGCGACGCGGCGTTGAGTCCGAACTGTGCTGGATTGACACTTCAGTCGGTATCTGCGCGGTGTCAGTAAGTCATAACGGAATACTGCTCGAGAGGTTGCTGTGATGGCCGTATGGAATAGCTCTGTCAACGCAGGCGTCGTGATATTTGCTTGTTTGGCCGGTGTCGCTGCTGGCCAGTCGCCAGCCGTCGGCCTGCCTGCATTGCGGCAAGTGGTTGCCGCGGTCCCGCTCTACCTGGATGTATCGGCTCCGAGGGATGAGCGGGTGCGGGACTTGATATCGCGGATGACGCTGGAGGAAAAGACCTCGCAATTGGTAAGCGTCGCGCCTGCCATTCCGCGTCTTCAAGTACCGTCTTACAACTATTGGACAGAAGGCTTGCATGGAATCGGTATGGATGGTGTCGCCACGGTCTTTCCGCAGGCGATCGGTTGTGCCGCGAGTTGGAACCCGACGTTGGTACATGGGATGGCCGATACCATCAGCACCGAAGGACGCGCACGGTACCATGAGGCATTGCGCCACGACGTCCATGCGCAGAACGAGGGATTGACCGTTTGGTCGCCGAATATCAACATCTTTCGTGATCCTCGCTGGGGCCGTGGTCAGGAGACTTACGGGGAGGATCCATTTCTTACGAGTCAGATGGGTTTCGCTTTCATCACGGGACTTCAAGGCGACGATCCGCGTTACTTCAAGATGTTGGCTAGCTCTAAGCACTTCGCCGTGCATAGTGGGCCCGAGCCCACTCGTCATGCTATCGATATTCACGTGTCCCGGCATGATTTGGAGGATACCTATCTACCGGCATTTCGTTACACGCTCACTGAAGCGCATGCGGGATCGGTGATGTGTGCCTATAACTCGATCAATGGTGAACCCGCCTGTGCGAATAGCTTTTTGCTGCAGGACTCGTTGCGCAAAAGTTGGGGATTTAAGGGATACGTCGTTTCAGATTGCGGTGCAATCACGGATGTGTACGGCGGACACAAGTATGTGAAGACGCTCGAACAGGCCGCATCGGTTTCACTGCGACGCGGAACGGATCTCGATTGCGATTTCAGTGAGAGTGAGCAGCAAGGCTATCTGGATGCAGTCAAGAGCGGTGCTTTATCGGAGGCGGACGTCGACCATTCGCTGGAGCGCATTTTTTCGGCACGGTTTCGGCTAGGTATGTTCGATCCGCCATCCATGGTGACGTATGCTGGCATTCCTTATAGCGAGAATGACAGTGAACCCCACCGCCAGGAAGCCACGAAGGTCGCGATGCAGAGCATGGTCCTGCTGAAGAACGACGGTACGCTTCCTCTGAGGAAGGGGGTGAAAAAGATCGCCGTGATCGGACCGTTGGGGGATTCGGTCGCTGCACTGTTGGGTAACTATAACGGGCTTCCTTCGCGACAGACCACGGTGGTCGATGGTATTCGCAGGGAGTTTCCGGAAGCGGTGGTGACCTATGTGCCGGGTACGAGCTTGCTTCGCAATCCCTTTATTGTGCCGGAAGTTGCCTTCACGACGAAGGACGGTAGACCAGGGCTTACAGCGGAGTACTTTCGCAATCGGGATCTCTCTGGAGAGCCTGAGACGCTTCGCACGGATGCGCGTATCGCCTTCGGCTTTTTGGCAGATCGTTTGCCGCCCTGGGCGGAGGCGCAGGGTTTTGCGGCTCGTTGGACAGGTAACTTCACCAGCCAGGATACGGGTGACTATCAGTTCGAGTTGAAAGGTGAGGGCGGTGTACGTCTTTGGATCGACGGCATCCAACGTATCGACGACTGGAAGGAGAGTGGCGGAGCGTCACGGCAGCCGCGCACGTTTACGCTGCACATGGTGAAGGGGAAGCCCCATGCCTTCAAACTGGAGTATTTGCGGCTGCAGTCACCGTCGAAGTTGGAGTTTGGCCGACGACTCAGTTCCATGATGCAACTGGTAGGGAAGCGGATGGGGGGCGAAACATTACAGGAAGCAATGGCGGCCGTAAAGTCTGCGGACATTGTGGTTGCCGCTGTTGGGATCACGGCGGAGATCGAAGGCGAGGAGATGAGTAACGAAGGTCTTCCACCCGGCTTTCGCGGAGGCGATCGAACCAGTCTGGACTTGCCGCAGGCGGAGGAGGACTTGATCGAGGCGGCGGGTTCAGCCGGAAAGCCGCTCATCGTGGTCTTGATGAACGGAAGCGCCCTCTCGGTGAATTGGGCATCGCAACATGCGAACGCCATCCTCGAAGCCTGGTATCCGGGTGAAGAGGGCGGAACCGCTATTGCCAGGACACTCTCAGGAGCAAACAACCCGGCGGGACGTCTGCCTGTCACGTTCTACCGAAGTGTTGGCGACCTGCCTCCATTCGAAGACTATGACATGGAGAATCGGACCTACCGGTATTACAAAGGCCCCGTTCTGTATCCATTCGGGTTTGGTTTGAGCTATTCCACGTTCCGGTACTCAGGGATGCGACTTTCGTCGAACGACGTAGAGGCAGGGAAGCCACTTGGCGTGGATGTCAGTGTCGAAAATACCAGCCAGGTGGCGGGAGACGAAGTAGCCGAACTCTATCTGGACTTCCCGAATCAGCCGGGTTCACCGAGGCTTGCGCTGCGTGGTTTTCAGCGGAAGACCCTGGCTCCTGGCGAGAGAACCCAGTTGCACTTTGAGATCTCTCCACGCGATTTGAGCTGGGTTAAGCCCGACGGTAAGCGGATACTTGCCGCTGGTACGTTTCACGTATTTGTAGGAAGCGGCCAGCCTGAAGAGCATACGCCCGGGCTACGCGAGACATTCGCAATTCACGGCACGCTTGAACTGCCGGATTAGAACGTAAAATTGCGAGCATAGGTAGGAACAAAGGTTTCCAAGGAAGGAGTTCGAAACGAATGTTGACAAAGCATAAGCTTGTACCTGGGAGTAAGGGGCTGCTCGTTCCTGCGTTCGAACGAACGCTTCACACGCAGGTTGCCCGTGAGATTGGCCTGCAGATCCTTAAAGGAAAACTGAAGCCTGGCGCCGTCCTACCCAACGAGGCGGACTTTGGGATGCAGCTTGGTGTCAGCAGAACCGCTCTGCGCGAGGCGGTCAAGGTGCTGGCTGCCAAGGGTCTTGTCGAGGTGCGCCGCAAGACCGGCACCCGTGTTCGGCCTCAGCACGATTGGAATGCACTTGACCCTGATGTACTCAACTGGCTCTTTTCCGGCAAGGGGTTTGCGGTAGGTATTCCGGACTTGTTGGAGCTAAGACTCATCATCGAACCCGCGGGGGCCAGGCTGGCGGCGGAGCGGGCCACTCAGGAAAATCTGGTAGAGATCGAATCGGCTTTGCAGGGAATGGAGGCGGCCTTAGAGGACTCGGCGTCTTCAGTGGAGTCTGACCTGAAGTTTCATCTTGCGATCCTTGAGGCCACTCATAACACCTTCATGCGTCCTTTCGGAGCTTTGATCCAAGAAGCACTTCGCGCTAGCTTCAAACTGACCAACCGCGACCGGATGGCCTTTGAAAAGTCTCTGCGCCGACATCGTGATGTGTTCGAGGCTATACGCGATGGCAATCCGAATGCGGCTGAAGTTGCCATGCAGATTGTGCTAAACCGTACTTCGGAGGATATCGAGAGGTCGCTTCCAAAGAAGATGGTCAAGAAATCGAACAAGCGGACGGCTGCAACGGGTGTCCGTCAGTAGCGATCACCCAAGGAGGGGATGTGGGCGGCAGGTTAGCGGGCAAATTAGTCGTGATGACAGCGGCAGGACAAGGGATCGGACGTGCATGTGCGCTGCGTTTTGCAGCGGAGGGTGCGACAGTTTGGGCGACGGACGTAAACAGCGCAGCGTTGGAGCAACTCAGCGCGGAGCATCCAACGATTAGAAACCGAACGTTAAATGTGCGAGATGGCGAGGCTATCTCGGCATTGGCCGAAGAACTGGGCCCGGTGGATGTCCTGTTTAATTGCGTCGGGTACGTTCATCAGGGAGACATCTTCGCTTGTACGCAGCAGGATTGGGAGCTTTCGTTTGACCTCAACGTTACATCGATGTACAGGACATGCCGTGCGTTTTTACCGGCCATGGTCGCAGCAGGAACTGGGAACATCCTCAATATGTCATCTGTCGCATCCAGCATCAAGGGCGCACCGAACCGGTTTGTGTATGGGACAACGAAAGCGGCGGTCATCGGCCTGACAAAGTCAATTGCAGCCGACTTCGTGGGTAAGGGAATTCGTTGCAACGCAATCTGTCCTGGAACGATTGAGACGCCGTCGCTGCATGACCGTATGGCGGCACAGGGCGACATGGAGAAGGCGCGTGTGGCGTTTCTTGCGCGACAACCCATGGGGCGGCTTGGACGGGCTGAGGAGATTGCGGACTTAGCGCTCTATCTCGCATCGGATGAGTCCTCCTTCACGACGGGACAGACACACATCATTGATGGCGGATGGGCTATCTAAACAGGATCTTACAGGAGGCACATGAAGCTCGTTCGATATGGAAACCCGGGAGACGAGAAGCCCGGTCTGCTGGCGGAAGATGGAACTTTGCGCGATTTGTCGGCAGTGGTCGACGATATCAATGGTGGCACGCTCTCTGCATCCGTTCTGGAGCACATCCGGCAACTCGACTTGCGGCTTTTGCCGAAGGTGGCGGGTGCACCGCGTTTTGGCCCCTGCGTCGCGGGAGTAGGCAAGTTCCTTTGCATTGGCCTCAATTACTCCGATCATGCCGCCGAGTCTGGGATGGTGGTGCCGGCTGAACCAGTGGTTTTCATGAAGGCCACCTCGGCGATCATGGGTGCGAACGACGATGTGGTCATCCCACGAGGGTCCGAAAAGACAGACTGGGAGGTCGAACTTGGCGTCGTCATTGGCAAGGTTGCCAAGTATGTCAGTGAGGAAGAGGCTCTGAGCTATGTGGCAGGGTACTGCGTGGTGAACGATCTCTCTGAGCGAGCGTTCCAGATTGAAGGGACAGGCCAATGGACCAAGGGCAAGAGCGCCGATACCTTTGGACCGATCGGGCCATGGCTGGTGACAGCAGACGAGGTCCCCGATCCTCAGAACCTGACACTATGGCTTGAAGTGAATGGACACGAGTATCAGCGCGGATCAACGAAGACTATGGTCTTCGGCGTCGCCCATCTCGTAAGTTATCTCAGCCGGTTCATGAGTCTTCAGCCGGGCGACGTCATCTCCACGGGAACCCCACCGGGCGTTGGTCTTGGACAAAAGCCACCGAAGTATCTTCGCGCCGGTGATTCGATTCGCCTTGGCATCGATGGCTTAGGGATCCAAACGCAAAGAGTTGTTGCCGAAAGCCAGTCAACGTTCTAACAAGGAAAGTGTGCGATGCAACGATACGCAAATTATCCAAGCCTCGAGGGGCGCTCTGTATTGATCACAGGAGGGGGCTCGGGAATTGGTGCAGCAATGGTTGAGCAGTTTGCGATGCAGGGCGCGCGGGTGGCTTTTCTGGACGTGGCTGAGCAGGTCTCCAGGCAGTTAGTGGAAGACTTGGCGACCCGCTGTGCGTATCCTCCGCTTTTCCTATGTTGCGACCTCACGGACATCGTGGCTTTGCGCGCCGCGGTTCTTGCGGTGACGCGCTCTTGCGGCCCTCCGACGGTCCTGGTGAACAATGCTGGTAGTGACGACCGGCATACATTTGAGGAGGTGACGCCGGAGTATTGGGACCAACGGATCGCGGTGAATTTAAAGCACCAGTTTTTTGCGGCACAGGCCGTGGCACCAGGCATGAAAGCTGCGGGCGGGGGGGCCATCATCAATATGAGTTCCATTGCCTGGATGATTCCGTCTGCCAGTCTCTCGGTCTATACGACGGCAAAGGCAGCAATCGTCGGGATGACGCGCTCACTCGCCCACGATTTGGGTGAAGACCGCATTCGGGTCAACTGCGTTCTGCCCGGTGCCATTCTCACAGAACGGCAGCGTCGCCTATGGATGTCTCCGGACTACGAGCGGGAAATACTGAGTCGTCAGTGCCTCAAACGGCATATTCTTCCTGAAGAAGTCGCGAGGCTGGTGCTCTTTTTGGCGGCCGATGACAGCGAAGCGATGACGAACCAGAATTACATTATCGATGGTGGGTGGATCTAGACTAAAGCTGGCCCCAGGATTCAATGGGATTCGCGAGGAACCTTATTTCCGCGACAGCCCACCAGGAAGTCCAGGTCGGCTCCTTCGCAGGCCTGCATCACGTGTTGAATGTACATCTGCTGATAGCCACCTTGCATCGCGGGCAATGGCGAAACCCACTCCTCACGCCGACGGGCGAGTTCATCGTCCGAAACGTCAAGGTGCAGCCGGCGCTTCTTGACATCGACTTCAATCATGTCTCCATCCCGTACCAACGCCAACGGACCGCCCAAAGCTGCCTCCGGACACACATGAAGAATTACGGTTCCGTATGCTGTGCCGCTCATGCGCGCATCTGAGATGCGCACCATGTCCTTGATGCCGCGAGCGAGCAGTTTGGGGGGCAGACCCATGTTGCCAACCTCAGGCATGCCTGGGTAGCCTTTGGGGCCGCAGTTTTGGAGAACGAGCACTGAATTCTCGTCGACTTCTAGTTGTGGGTCCATGATTCGTTCGTGATAGTGTTCCACGGAACTGAATACAACCGCAGGTCCACGGTGTTGCATGAGTTCGGCAGAGGCGGCGGATGGCTTCAGCACTGCGCCATCGGGGGCCAGATTGCCACGAAGCACCGCCACGCCGCCTTGCTTGACGAGGGGATTGTCGAAGGTGCGGATGACTTCCTGATTCCAGTTTGGAGCATCTTTGCAGTTCTCGATAATCGGCTTTCCCGTGACCGTCAAAGCATCCGCATGAAGCAATTGGTGCTCGGCCAGTGAGCGAACCACGGCGGGCAAGCCACCTGCATAGTAAAAGTCCTCCATGAGAAAGCGGCCTGATGGCATCAAGTCGACAAGGGTAGGGGTGTCCCGTCCGATACGGTCCCAGTCATCGAGTGTAAGTGGCACTCCGACACGTCCTGCAATGGCAAGAAGATGAATGACGGCATTCGTGGAGCCTCCGAGAGCACCGTTGATGCGAATTGCATTTTCAAAGGCTGCTCGCTTGAGGATCTGTGAGGGGGTGAGATTCTCATGCACCATTTCCACGATGCGGCGTCCAGATAGATGAGCCAGGACGGATCGGCGTGAGTCAACAGCGGGAATGGCCGCATTGTGTGGGAGCGTCATGCCCAAAGCTTCTGCCATGCCTGCCATGGTGGAAGCTGTACCCATCGTCATGCAATGTCCGGCGGAACGCGACATGCAGGATTCAGCCTCGGCGAATTCTTGTTGAGACATTTTTCCTGCTTTTACGTCCTCGCTGAATCTCCATAGATCCGTCCCGGAGCCGATGTCTTTTCCATGGAACTTTCCGTTGAGCATTGGGCCGCCGGAGACCACGATGGCTGGAAGATCGCAGCTCGCCGCGCCCATCAGCAGAGCCGGTGTGGTCTTGTCGCAGCCGCACATCAACACCACGCCATCGACGGGATTGGCGCGCAGGCTCTCTTCTACATCCATGCTCACAAGGTTGCGGTAGAGCATGGCTGTGGGACGTAGATTGGTTTCACCGGTGGACATGACCGGAAACTCTAGGGGTAGCCCGCCCATCTCCCAGATGCCTCGCTTCACCCGTTCCGCAAGTGCCCGCAGATGTGCATTGCAGGGAGTCAACTCCGACCAGGTATTGCAAATGCCGATCACGGGGCGACCGTCGAAGACGTCGGGTGGAAATCCTTGGTTCTTCATCCAGCTTCTATGAATGAAACCATCCTTGTCGCTTCGTCCGAACCACGCTGCTGACCGAAACTGCCTCTTTTCCTGTGTCATCCCGTTTTCCTGTCGTCATGCTTCGCTTGCTGGGCCATTGTGTCGAACCGGCAATTCATTCAAAGTAGCGTGTGTTCCCTGCGACATCAAAGTATACATATTACTTATTATCCAAGCCGCAAGGAAGATCTTTGGGTGCGCGTCTGTCAAAGTTTGCTTTCCAATTCAATCCGACTTCATCCCACGGGCATTTATCAAGACGCGTCTCACTTTCTTGGGCGACATCGCAAGCACTCTTGCGACGCGGCTTATCTTGCGTCCCTCTCGTTCCCAGACCTTGGGAATTACCAATTCGGCGAACTCGTTTGAAACCTGCTGAAAGCTCTTGTCCCCTATGATCCCTTCCGACCATGAGCGCAGCATCTCATCGATCCCCGAGGCTTGAAGGATCTTCGACTTTAGCGTGCCAAGCTGCTTGGAAAGATGATCCATGTCGTCCTTCGAAAGCAGATCCGTTGCCATCCCGGCAAAGTGCTTCGCAGCCTGCCAGTCGCGGAAGAATGCGTTGGCCGCCACGGCACCGCTGACAACATACGCTCCTGCCAGCAATCGGCTGTTTTGGGTCAACCGGGCCAACGATACCGCCTCTTCGCTATATGCGCGTGCAAGCTGTGCGTTTTCCGCAGTTTCTTCGGATTCACCCAGTTGTTCCTCGGCACGGTCGTTTTGAATTGTTGCCTGTAGTGTCTTCGCGCGTGCCATCAGGATGTTGTCCTGCTTCTCTCTTCCCAGCTCAAAGGCCTTTCCCGCCTCCTGTGCCGCCCGCTCGATATCTCCAGTATCAAGGTGCAGATAGCCGGTATTTACCAGCACGGACCCTATACCAGTCTGGTGTTGAGTTCGGAGGTAGATATCTCCCGCCTGGCGCAGCAACTCGAGTGCATCCTGGCAAATTTGCAGGAAGCGAGTGTGGTCGCATCCTTTTGCTCGTCCGAGACTTGACTTGCTGGGCAGTTCGAGTGCGATGAGTCGCTTCACATAGGCGGCATTCACGAGAGCGCGTGCTAAGTTTGGATGCTGCGGAAACTGTTCTCCATAGATATGGATCGCTCTTTCGAAGTGTTGCAACGCTTTGGCGTATTCTCCTCCTCGACGGATGAATCGACCTCGGGCGGATTCGATGTTGCCTAAAGACAAGACATGTCCAGTGGTACTGAGTTCGGCTTGAGCTTCATCGAGCAGTCGCATCGCCTCCTTCCTTTGGCCCCGCTGGAAGAGCAGCCAGCTTTCATGAATATTGGTCACGGCTACCAGCCGCGGCGCTTCCATGTCGATAGAGATTGCCTTCGCCTTCTGGATGTGAAGGAGTGCAGTTTCGTATTGCCCACGTTGGCGATGGGCGCGGCATTTCCAGAAGTGCGCCACGACGAGCAGGTGTGGTTCTAGAATTCCTGGACCCTCACGGAGAACAAGATCGAATATCTCGCAGGCTTTGACCGAGTCCTCGTGGAGAAACGCAATGTATGCCTCTACCATGCGAAGGCAGAGGTGGTCGCCGACTCGCATGCGGCTGCGGGGAAAGTTGGTAAACGGCTCAGCCAATCGGCAGAGGAAGTCGATATTTCTGTACCCTAGATCGGTCCACTGGGCGACGCAGAGCAGCCATGCTCCGGAGTGCTCGTCCAAGGGTTGGAGCGGGCAAAACTGTTGTGCTTCGCGATCAAGCAAGGCGAAACCCAATCGCACCTCCCTCCGGATGAGGGCTGCGTTGAGTGCGCGGAGGAGAGAGATTGAAGTCTGCATGGAATCCCGGATACGGAGTCTTGAAAGGTTGTCATGAGTTGTGGGGCTCGATCACAGAGAAAACGATTCTAGATTAGATCATAGATATGATGTTATTCTCCTTGACGCACCGAAGGAGTTGGATTTGACGCTATTCAATCGAGGAATGCGAAGGCCCGTTTTCACGTTGACGTTCGCTCTTGCTCTTGGCGTGATCCGTACGATGGCTGCGGCTCCTGCCGCGCCAGTCGTCGCCGCTCGGGTCCCCCCGGGCAAAAGCGGTGCAGCTCTTGACCGCATTGTGAGCGGATTGATCGCACGGATGACACTGGACGAGAAGATCCTGCAGTTGCTAGAGAATCCTCCGAATGGTGTTCCTAGACTGGGAATCCCGGATCTGCGCTGGGGTGAGGTGTTGCATGGGGTCGTGAGTGATGGCGCGACCGCCTTTCCGCAGGCGATCGCAATGGGTTCGACATGGGATCCTGCGCTGCTCCGCGAGATGGGCGATGCTGTGGCAAGGGAGGCGAGAGCCCTCGGCGTCCATCAGGGTTATGCGCCGATGCTTGGGCTGGCGAGGGATCCGCGCTGGGGGCGTGTGGAAGAATCTTATGGAGAGGACCCCTACCTGGTCACCCAGTTGGGGGTGGCGTACATCGAAGGCCTGCAAGGAACGGGTGCGACTCGCTTGGACGTCAATCACATCCTCGCCACACCGAAGCATTTTGTCGCGGACGGTGAGCCCTGGGCCGGTGCCAACGGTGAAGACTTCGAGACGTCCGAACGTACGCTCCGTGAGGTGTATTTCCCTCCCTTCGAGGCTGCTGTTATGGTTGCGCACGCGGAGTCGCTTATGCCTGCGCATCACGCCATCAATGGAGTGCCCAGTCATGCGAGTGCATGGTTGCTCCGGGATGTGCTGCGCAAAGAATGGGGCTTCGAGGGGTTCACCGTGTCGGATATGGGAGACATTCCCAAGCTATATGACGGGCATGGCTATGCCCGTTCGTTTTCAGATGCAGCGGCAAGAGCCCTGAATGCAGGAGTGGATCAGGAGTTGGAGGGGGGCCCGGTCTCGGAGCATGTCTATGCCAAGTACTTCGGCAAGGCCCTCAAGGATGGCACCGTCTCCATTGGTGCCATCAACGCCGCGGCCTCCCGTGTGCTGCATGCAAAGATCCGGTTGCTCGGACTTGCGAAGCCGTTTGAGAGTCCGTCTATGGATTCGGCCGAGGATGCTGCTCTGAAGCACAGAGGCTATGACGATGTCTTTGCGCAGATGGTGGCGGAGGGGAAGGAGACGACACGGATTGATGGCCGCCAGCCAGGCTATGAAGCGATCCTGAACGACCCGGCGCATGACAAGCTAGCCCTCCGCGTCGCCCAGGAGGCGTTGGTGTTGCTCAAGAACCAAGACGGCATCCTTCCGCTCGACAAGACGAAGACGAAACATGTGCTGGTTGTAGGGCCGCTTGGGGAAGCGGTCAATCTCGGAGGTTACTCGACTGGCAAACCTAAGTTCTACGTCAATGCTGTTGCGGGCATTCAGGCTGAGTTGGGTGCGGACGCTTCCGTGACGTTCTTGCCTGGATGCACGCTCACCGGAGGAACACAGGAGCAGATGCAAGCTGCGGTCGCCGCTGCCCGGAACGCGGATGTCGTCGTTGCCGTGGTCGGCCATACACGCGCTCAGTTGGGCGAAAACCATGACCGCGACAGTCTTGAACTTCCAGGACGTCAGGAGGAACTGGTGGAGGCCCTTCAGGCGACGGGAAAGCCATTGGTCGTGGTGTTAAATAATGGTGCTCCGTTTGCCCTACCTTGGATCCATGAGCATGTCCCTGCGGTCATTGAAAGCTGGTACCTTGGCCAGAGCTATGGCACGGCGCTTGCGCAGGTGTTGTTTGGCGACGTCAATCCAAGCGGAAAGCTCAATGTGTCGTTTCCGGTGAGCCTGGGGCAGAGTCCTTCCTACTACAACCATCCCGTTCTTACTGGGCCGATCCTCTACGATCCTGCCAAGCAGGACTTTCCGTATCCGTTCGGCAATTCGAATGTATTGTGGCCCTTTGGGCACGGCTTGAGCTACACCACCTTCCGATACGACAAGGTCACCACGAGCGCTTCCTCTATCAAGAAAGGAGAAGTCTCTTACGTTGAGGTGAGCATTACAAATACCGGAACTCGCAGTGGAGATGAGGTCGTACAGATGTACGTCCATCAGGACTACACCTCTTTAAAGGAGCCAGTTGAGATGCTCAAGGGTTTCGCACGGGTCACTGTTCGCCCCGGTGAGAGCCGGACTGTGCGTTTCCCCATCGGCTTCGAGCAGGTGAAGTTCTGGAAGGAGGGACACTGGCAGATGGAGGCGGGAAAACTGAACATCATGATCGGTTCATCCGCACAGGACATACGGCTTAGGCAGACTCTGTTGCTGCGATAAATGATTTGGATGGACGCTCCACAATCGGCTCGGTGTCACAGTCTGGAAAAGTGTTCGATGAGAGAGGAGTGCAGGGATGAATCGAAGGGACTTTACGGTCTGCGGTCTGGGGGCGAGCATCCATCAAGCAGTATCGTGGAGACTCTATGGGCGGACTTTACAGACTGCGGCGAGTATGCAGCTTGCCGCACAGAGCGTGGACCCTTATTCTCTGGTCGATCCTGAACTGTTGGCGGCAGTGAAGGGGCAGCCGCAGGGAATCTTGAACGACGAAATTGTCGCGAATGCGCAAAAGCAGATCCCACAGATTAGCGCGGTGTTGCCGTCCGTACCAGGTGTGAAGATCTCGAGGCGGTCGATTCCAGGTCCAGCCGGTATACCCGATGTGTCGATCGTTATTGCGGACACGGCCCCGGAACAGAAGAACAAGCCTGTGCTCCTGCACATGCATGGTGGAGGTTATGTGGTCGGAGCTGCTGTGGCGTTCCTCCCGGGCGTGCTTCTCTACGCGAAGCCCACGGGATGCGTTGTGGTATCAGTGGACTACCGTCTGGCTCCTCAGACGAGATTCCCCGGATCACTGAACGATAACTATGCGGCGCTGTCCTGGGTTTACCACCACGCCGAAGAAATGGGAGCGGATCGCAAGCGTATTGCGATCGCCGGTGAAAGTGCAGGCGGCGGGCATGCCGCTGCGCTGGCGATCCACGCGCGCGACCGTGCCGAGGTGCCGATCATTTTTCAGTTGCTGATTTATCCCATGCTGGACGATAGGACCGGATCGACCCGCGGGGTACCACCGCACATCGGGCAGATTGGATGGAGTGCGGCTGGCAACCGGTATGGATGGGCCGCTCTATTGGGCTCTCCTGCGGGCTCGGAGAAGCTTCCGTACGGCGCGGTGCCAGCGCGCGTTGAGGACCTGAGGGGACTCCCGCCGGCGTTCATCGGAGTCGGCGCCATCGATCTCTTTGTCGACGAAGATGTGGACTATGCCCGAAGGCTAATCGACGCTGCCGTGCCGACCGAGTTGCTGGTTGTGCCGGGGGCCTATCACGCCTTCGACCTATCGGTGCCCGATGCGCAAGTCTCCAGGTCGTTCCGTACGTCGATTACGGCTGCATTGCGGCGCGCTTTTAAGGTGTGAGGTCTGAAGCGCGAACAGATGACTTGACCAGCGAGGCGTGGCGTTCACTATCCTGCGCTCGTCTATACGAGCGCAGGGATATGGGATTGGGAGGCAATATCCTGGGCAGGATCCGACGCATTCTGTGCCATCGCAAATTGTGCCAGCGACAGTCTTGCTGGTGAACAGGAGATATAGTCCACATCGGCCGACACAAAGAATGCGATGGAAGCCGGGTCGCCGGCATGTTCGCCACATACACCGATCTTGATGCCGGGTTTAGCCGCACGCAACTTCTTCACCGCCATCTGGATGAGCCCACCCACGCCGACCCGGTCAATGGTGAGAAAAGGATCGTCTGACAATATCCCTTTCTCAAGGTAGACATCGAGGAAGCGCCGTGAGTCGTCGCGCGAAAAGCCGAAGGTCATCTGGGTCAGATCATTCGTGCCGAATGACACGAAGTCGACATACGGTGCAAACGTCTCTGCGCAAATGGCCGCGCGCGGCAGCTCAATCATGGCACCCAGCGAGTACTCCAATCGATGCCCGGTATTCTTGAATAGACTCTCTGCAGTCTTGTCAATCAAGTCTCGTAGGAAGGCGATCTCCTCGGCACATGCAACCAGCGGCAACATAATTTCCGGATGCGTGGTGCAGCCTTCCTTGCTGATAGCGAGCACGGCCTGCAAAAGGGCAGTTACCTGCATCACAAGGATTTCTGGGAAGGTGACGGAGAGCCGGCAACCGCGGTGCCCCATCATTGGATTCGACTCCGTCAACTCCGCTACTCGCTCCTGCATCGTTTCCAGGGTCGCGGCAGCTTCATCGTCACGCCGTGCGATGGCGCTGGCGAGATCCTGCGCCACGTCCTTTGCCGCTGGTAGAAACTCATGCAGAGGTGGATCCAGCAGTCGAATCGTCACAGGAAGACCGTGCATTGCGCGGTATATCCGTTCAAAGTCTGCTTGCTGCATGGGTAGCAACTGCTCGAGCGCGCACTCGCGCTCTGCCGTGTTTTTGGCCAGGATCATTGTCCGCATATGATGCAACCGGTCTGGGGCGAAGAACATATGTTCCGTGCGACACAGGCCGATGCCGGACGCGCCAGCCTGAAACGCCGCACAAGCGTCATCCGGTGTGTCTGCATTGGCTCGCACTGAGCCAGCACTCAACTCAAGGGCCCATGTGCGAAGTGTCTTGAGATGTGAGGTGTCGGCCTGGGAGGCAAGCAACGGCAATCGTCCCGCATAGACTTTTCCCGTTGCTCCATCCAAGGTAAGCCAGTCGCCCTCAGCGAAGCTGCACGGTCCGATGTGCAGCGTCCCCTTGCTCGCATCGACACGGACGTCCTTCGCCCCGGTAATGCAACACTTGCCCATGCCTCGGGCCACAACCGCTGCATGGCTTGTCGCACCCCCATGTGCGGTGAGGAACCCAACCGACGCCGCCATGCCGTGGATGTCCTCGGCTGTAGTTTCCTGAGAGACGAGGATGATCGGATCGCCTAAGCTGGCTGCGGCAGCAACGGCAGCGTCTGCCGAGAGTGCGATGCGTCCCGCTGCAGCTCCAGGAGAAGCGGGGAGCCCCTGGGCCACACAATGATGCTGGCCTCCTGATGTATCGAGCTGCGGGCAGAGAATTTCGTTGATACGGGAGGTATCGATGCGCTTGATCGCATCAAGTCTTGAGATGAGACCCTCCTCTGCCATCTCAACGGCAATCCGGACGGCGGCCATCGTGGTGCGTTTGGCGCTGCGCGTCTGCAAGAGATACAGCTTTGCGCGCTCTACAGTGAATTCGAAGTCCTGCGCGTCACCGTAGTGCCGTTCCAGTCTCGCTGTGATAGTCCGAAGCTCCCGGTAGACGTCCGGCATGATGCGATCGAGCTCGGCAATCGAAATCGGTGTGCGAACCCCGGCGACAATATCCTCCCCTTGCGCGTCGGCGAGGAACTCGCCAAACATTGCCGCCTCTCCGGTGGAGGGATTGCGTGTGAAGCCCACTCCAGTTCCCGAAGTTGCGCCGCTGTTGCCGAACGCCATCGCCTGGATGGTGACGGCGGTTCCGGAGTCGTCGGCTATATGGTTCAGTCGGCGATAGTAGCGGGCTCGCTCGTTCTGCCAGGAAGAAAATACCGCCTTGATCGCCATGTCTAACTGCGTTTCTGGATCCGCTGGAAAGGCAATTTCGCTCGATTTCAAAATAATCCCCTCGAACTCGAAAGCAAGCGCTTTCAAGTCCGTGGCGGAGAGTTCGGATTCAGAGACGACGTGCGCAGCCCGGAGTATGCTTTGCAAGGCCGAGTCGAAGAGCTTCTTCGGCACGCTTAGAACCACGCTGCCGAACATCTGCAGCAGGCGCCTGTAAGAATCGAATGCAAATCGGGGCGTCCCGCTCACCATCGCGAGGCCATCCAGCGTGTCACGGTTCAGGCCCACGTTGAGGATGGTGTCCATCATCCCGGGCATGGATACGGCAGCGCCAGAACGCACGCTTACGAGTAAAGGATTCAGCGCGTTGTTGAAACCCTTCTGATGTTCCCGTTCCAGCCACTGCATGGCGTCCTTCAGCTCATGCCTGAGCGATGGAGGTGCTTCGCCATACTTCATGTAGTAGCGGCATGCGGCTGTCGTGATCGTAAAGCCCGGGGGGACAGGAACACCCATTCCTGCCATCTCAGCGAGGGCCGCTCCTTTTCCACCTAGCTCTGCCTTCATGCTGCCGTTGCCGTCCTGAACGTTCAAGCCAAATCGGTAGATATACTGCGCGTGCGGTGCTTTTCCCATGTACCCCCCCCATTTACTTATGCGCCTCTGGTCTTTAACTATGGCGATGACCGTAACCTAACCGGGCGGCGTGGGGATGCGCAATAAAGGTAGGATGAATCGGACTACTGTCCGTTTGGTCCTACCCTTACGATGAAGTCAACACGTGGAACTCCATTTCTTGAAAGGGACTACGCCATCATGTACATTGGACTGGCCAAACAGATCGATACATATGATGAAAAGAACTGATCAAGTAGCCCGTTGCGATACCTGTCATTTGGGGACCTATGTTGTTCTTCTGGGGTGGAGGGTGGCATGAGTCTGGTTCGATGTGTGGGGGCGACACGAAACCTCGTTGGCGAATGCCCCATCTGGGAGGCGGAGCGCCAGCAACTTTATTGGACAGATATCAACGGGATGGGCGTATGTCGTCTCGACCTTCGCAGCGGAAGAGTCGATACATGGAAGTTCCCCGCGCCGGTCAGCGCTCTTGTGCGCACATCGAATTCGGGATGGCTGCTGGTCGCGACGGGGCTACAGCTTCTCTTGTGGGATGTAGAGACCGACAAGAGAGCACCGTTCCTAGAGGTAGAGGACGCTAAACTCGGCAATCGGCTCAATGAGGGGGCAGCGGATCCCGACGGCAACTTTTGGGTCGGCACAATGCGCAATAATGTCGCCCCCGATGGCTCCGGAATCGATGTCGACTGGGAGAAACCGGAAAATCGAAGTGGTTCGCTCTACCGGGTGTCTCCCGCCGGGACTTTGACTCGCGTCAGTTCTGGCTGGGCCATCCCGAACACGATGCTCTGGAGTCCGGACCGCAAGACTATGTATACCGGCGACTCCATCGACAATGTTCTTTACGCGTACGACTACCGGGGTGGTTCTGTCTTTAGCCGGCGTGTCTTCACTCAGGGTTTCGGTCGGGGTATACCGGACGGGTCGGCGATGGATGAGGAGGGCTGCGTTTGGAATTGCCGCTACTTCGGGAACTGCTTGGTGCGCTTCGATCCCGCGGGCACTGTAGATCGGGTGATCGAGATGCCGGTAAGCAACATCACCAGTTGCGCCTTTGGCGGAGACGACTTGCGTACCCTCTTCGTCACGACCGCCTCGCTAGGGAGCCGTGATGTATCGCTTGCAGGAGCTCTCTTTGCGCTTGACCCGGGTGTCCGTGGCATCTCCGATAACCTCTTCCGCACCGGCTGACGAGGTTGCTTCATCTGCTCGAGTGAACACGAACAATGTGACTGTACTTCGGTGAAACATATGATGTATACCTTTTTGAACAGAAAAGCCAGCTTGCGGCCGCTGTTCTCCGAGAGGATTGATCATGACACCAAGTAATTTCGTTCGAGTTCGTCAGGGCATATTAAGCAACCAACGCATTCTCGCAAAAAACCTCGCATTGCTCGCAGCATTCTTATGCGCAAGCCTCCCCGTGAGGCTTTCAAGTCAGGAAGCCCATGCTCCTGCGTCGGAGCCACAGAAAGTGCTCTCGATTGTTCCGTCGGAGACGAATGTCCTGATGGCTGCAGATGCTGGTCTGAAGGGGCATCTCAAAGTGCAATGGCCGGATCAGGCTGCTCGCTTTTGGGTGTGGAACTGGACCAGTAACGATGATTCGATGACATGGAAGGTGCGGGTTCCAGAGACGGGAAACTACTCGTTGACACTTCTCACAGAGAATTGCGGGCAGGTCCTTATTGATTGCAAGCTACCGTCTCCGGGACCGGTGAAGGTGGAGCTTGCCAGCAAGCTCGGCAAGCTTACGTACACGATTGGCTACCGCAAGGCCTCGGCGACTAATCTATGGATGCGGAACGAAGTCCCCGGCACATTGCGACTTCCTGCCGGTGAGAGTGAGATCACCCTGCGCGCACTGGAGCCCGCTGGACACGCATTCAACCTGTCTCTGTTTTCCATGGAGCTCGTAAAACCCGCCGTGTCCAGCGCTTTGTCAGTTGAGGGCGCTACGCTCCGTGCGTCCACGAAGTGGATGGTCAACGCCAAATACGGACTCATGTTCACCTGGACGGCTGCCTCCTTTCCGCGCACCGGCCCGAAGAAGTCCTACGAGGAAGCCACACGCGACTTCGACGTAAATGCCTTTGCAGACATGGTTGCCAATACTGGCGCAGGTTTCATCGTCTTCGCCACCAGTTGGTCGACTTACTATTTCCCCGCGCCCATCAAATCATGGGAGCGCGTCGCTCCCGGACACACCACCCAACGCGACCTCATCGCCGAACTTGCCGACGCTCTCACCAAACGCCACATCAAGCTTATGCTCTACTACCACGCAGGACGCAGCGAAGATAATTGGTGGAGCGGCACCCATGCACGCTCGATGGACAAAGACGCCTACTTCAAGGAATGGGAAGAGCAGATCCGGGAGATCGGCCTTCGGTATGGAGAGAAGCTTGCCGGCTGGTGGTTCGACGATGGAACAACCTTCTATTACACGCTCCAGGCTCCTTGGAAGGCTATGACGGAGGCGGCGAAGGCGGGCTTTCCCGGACGGGTCGTTGGTTACAACTCCTGGATTCTGCCAAAGGCCACCGATCTTCAGGACTACGCCTGCGGTGAAGGAGATTTCCCCGACCGGCTCACATCAGAAAATGATGCGGAACTGCCGGTCGGAGGCTCAGGCATCTTTCTGAGTGGACCGCAAAAGGGTCTGCAGGCAACCATGACCCTGACCAATGAGGGAGGAGACTGGGGTCACATTAAGCAAGACGCAGACATTCCTGCGCCTCGCTATTCAAGTGCCCAGGCCATCGACTACATCCGACAGGCAACCGCACGTAAGACAGTCCCCGTCATCAATCTTGAGGTCTATCAGGACGGCAGCGCGTCGCAGCAAACCATCGACGAGTTCAAGGCAATCAAGGCTGCCATCCAGGTACCCGTTCAGTAGGTCAATCTGTATTTCAGTCAACCGGGATGAGGAGGGGTTTCGTGATCGAGACCTTTCCCTCCAGTTGCGGTTCTATAGAGGAGCGGCTCACGCGTATCGTGAACGTTCCGGCATCGATGTGCCAAGCCTTCGACGCGACGTCGTACCAGGCAAAGGAACGGGGATCCAGCGCAAGCGTCACATGCTTTGTCTCGTCCGGTGCAAGTGCGACACGTGCAAAACCCTTCAGCTCCTGAGGTGGGCGTGGGACGGTCGGTAGGTCCTCCGAAACATAGATTTGGGCGACATCGGCACCTTCGCGTTTACCGGTGTTCGTGACGTCGAATCCCACGGTGTATCGTCCATACTTTGCATCGGGGTCTTGATGGATCTCGAGCTTCGAATATTGGAACCTGGTGTAAGACAGTCCAAATCCGAAGGGGAAGAGTGGCTGTGTGTGGTTGTGTTCATAGCCGCGATAGCCGACGAAGATGTCGTCCCCGTAAAAGATACGGTCAGTGCCTGGTGACGTGTAGTAGTAATTCGCCGAGGGATTGTCCTTCAGGCTGCGCTCCCAGGAGATCGGCAAGCGTCCGGATGGGTTGGCATCGCCAAACAGAATTCTACCGAGCGCGATGCCCCCCTCCTGTCCTGGATACCAGATGTCGAGGAGCGCCGGCACCCGATCCAGCCAGGGCTTCGTATCCACACTTCCACCCGCGTTCAGAACCACAACAGTATGCGGATTGACAGCCGCTATTTGCTCGATAAGTTCTTTCTGTCCGGGTAGGAGTTGGAACTCACGATCTGCTCCTTCGCCTTCGGTCTCTATGTCGAACCCGACCGAGAGCACCACGACATCCGCTCGCTTGGCCAACTCCAGGGCCGCAGGATGCACCACTGCGTCCGCCTTCACAATACCAAGCCGTGTGATGGCGTTGCCGAACTTCGGCACGCCCAGATCCTCAAGCACGACCTTATGAACGCCGGCATCAAGCTGCGTTCTCACTTGCTCCACCATGGGAGCATTGATCTCCGCATGATCGATCAACGTCTTGCCATCGACCAGTAAGCGATATTTACCGGGGTGTTCCACAAATGCGATGTGTTCGCCGCTGTTCTTCGCTGTATAGAAGCCTGTCCATCGCACGTATTGTATCGGGGCATGCAGTGTCTCTTCGATCGACTTACGCATGGTCTCTTTCATGCTAGCGCCCCCTATGCTCAGACCGATATTGGGTTCGTCTGATGTGCTTGCAGGCAATTGCGCATAGGGGCCACCATTGATCGAGGTTTCATGCCGTGTCGCGCTTGGCTTGCCTCTAAAGTCCGGAGTCGAGAACGTCTCTGCCAGCACTCCCTGCGTTGTTCCATGAACCGTCTCGGTCAATCCGGTCTCCTGTGCCAACACGTCGAGCTTGTCGATCCCCTGTGCATACGTCACATTGCCACCAACGCCGAGATAGTCGCTGATCCCCTTAAATGGCCCAGTCATAAAGAAGGGAGGCACCATCCCGCTTCCGCCACCGGTTGCATAACCTGGATTGGCATTGGGCCCGATGACGGCGATCCGATTGACGCGCGTCCGATCCAGTGGAAGAAGACCACCCTCATTCTTCAGTAGCGTCGCACTTTCAAGTGCTCCCTGCAACGCGACCTCACGGCCCTGCTGATTGTAGCGGGGGACGTCGGCATCCAATGGATCGTGGCTGATCCAGCCGGGGCCTTGGACCGTCGGGGTAATCCAGCCGAACCGCGCTGCCACGCGCAACAACCGCCTCACCTTGTCGTCGATCGCCGACTCCTTCACTCTGCCACTCTTCACAGCGGGTAGAAGCGTCTCCGGATTGAAGTAGAGCGGTGCCGGCATCTCCAGATCGAGGCCTCCCGTGGCTGCAGCGGCACCGTCATGAGTTGCAATCCAGTCCGACATGATCAGGCCATCGAAGTGCCATTGCTCCTTTGTGACCTCGCGATTCATGTGTGCATTTTCCGTCATCCACGTTCCGTTCACGCGGTTATACGAGTCCATAATGGCTGCAGCGTGTCCCTCTTTCACGGCCGCTTCAAATGCCGGCAGGTAGATTTCTCGTAACGCACGCTCGCTCACCACGGTGTCCGACGTAAAGCGCGCAAACTCCGAGTTGTTACCCAGGAAATGCTTGATTGTCGCAGCGACATTCTGCGACTGCAGACCGTAGACGTAGTGGACAGCTATCT
The DNA here is from genome assembly GCF_900114625.1 of Granulicella pectinivorans. Classification (NCBI taxonomy): domain Bacteria; kingdom Pseudomonadati; phylum Acidobacteriota; class Terriglobia; order Terriglobales; family Acidobacteriaceae; genus Granulicella; species Granulicella pectinivorans. The sequence goes on along the minus strand of NZ_FOZL01000002.1, from coordinate 4,019 downwards.
GTCCGGCGAGGAAAGGATCTTCCCCGAAGTACTCGTGGTTGCGCCCGTTCATGGGGGCGCGATAGATATTCATTCCCGGACCCAATAGGAAGGCTGCTCCTCGTGAACGGGAGTCCCGCCCAATCTGAGTCCCGATATGGTTTGCCAAGTCGCGATCCCATGTGGCTGCAAGTGCGATGCCCGCCGCGTAAGCAGTCGAGGGCGAAGGGTCATGTGCGCCAATTGGCCCGTCGCCCATTCGAAACGCGGGGATGCCCAATCGAGGAAGTGCGGTCGATCCGAGCACACTCCCGCCGGAGATCAGCGATATCTTCTCCTCCAAAGTCATGGCGGCTATCGACTGGTCGATTCTTGCTTCGATAGAGGAGGCAGCTTCCGTTCTGGTCTGCCCGAGAGCCGCATGGTTGATCGCGATGCTCAATAGAAGTAGTACCCCCGCGGCGATACCACGCGATCGGCAGGCTTTCGGTAGCTCGTTGGGCGAGAGATATTGAGCGAAGTTGTGGGCGTGGCTGAGCATGGATGCCTCCAGGTGGCACATTCTAAGCAATTCGTATGATGATTGGCTAGTTTGATAGCACCATTTTCGGTTGAATGCTCGCCGTTGCCTGCGTTTGCTGGATTTCACTTTCTGGACCATTGAAATTGGGTCTGCTGCGTTGACCAGATTTCTACATCGCGGCGCCAGACTCGGTCCTTATTCTGGAGAACGCAGGCCGGGGAGGGGGCGGCGCGTGTTCAACCGTAGTGGGGAGCAAGAACCGTGCACGCAGGGAAGCGTGCGTGCACGATGCGGCCAGGTCTTGATAGCACTGTTTGCAATCCATCCCATTTGCATCATGTTGCTTTTCTTCTTACAGGGGTTGACGCAAAGCTTGGATGATTAGGTATGATGATTGCACGATTGAGGGGAGCGCCACTCACATACTCCTTCGCCTATAACTGATCATGTTTCCGCGACCGGTTGATGAGTTGAGGCACTCTGAATGCGATTGAGCAGTCACGGTTAGTCTGATTGTGCGCATGGAGCGCGATCAAATTTTTGGTTAGGGAGTTGCTCTGATGCTCCGATCGTATTTCCCCGTCCACGTCGAGCGACTTTTTCCTCGACTCATCGCCATTCAGTTCGTGCTCGCTATTCAGTTGAGTAGCTTTGCGCGTATAGATGCCCAGCAGTCCGCTTATTCCAAAACCGCGACGATGGTGACGGTTTCGGTGAACGGTGACACCATAGAGATCTCCCCTTTAGAAGAGGGCGTCATTCGGGTGAGAATCTCTAAGGTCGGCGCACCGCCGGAGCCGGGAGGTCCGGGTGAAATGCTACTCCTCCAGAATCTTCCTGCACCACGCTTTGAGGTGAAGCAAACTCCTGAGGCGATTGTTGTGACTGCGGGCAACCTCGCGGCAAGGGTCAACCGACATAGCGGAAAGCTTAGTTTTACCGACTCTCATGGCAAACTGCTTCTCACTGAGGAGGACAACGGTCGCAAACTGCCGGATTCTCATCCCGGGGAGGAACTTCCCACATTGCAGGAGAGCTTCGTATCCGCGAAAGACGAGTCCCTCTTCGGTGGCGGCCAGTTTCAGGATGGCTTCCTCGATGTGCGCGACCTTCCGCGGAGGCTTACCCAGGTCAATACCCAGATCTCCATCCCCTTCCTGCTGTCCAACAAGGGCTATGGCCTACTCTGGCATAACTACGGAAGGACGGATCTGAATCCAGCGGATACCGCGATCCACCTGATGCCGGCTGGAACATCGAGCTACACGATCAACCAGTCGCTCGCAGGCAATAGCACTGGACCGGATGTGCGGAAGTCTGCGTCGTTCAGGGGCGATTTTGAAATCCCAGTCGCCGGCGCACAGGCCATGATGCTGGACTCGGGCTGGAAGATGGAACGACGTTATAAGGTGGAGATCGACGGCAAGCCCGTGATGGACTTCGCCAACTTCTGGCTACCTCCGACAACGAGCTGGTTCAGTACGCTCGCAGCGGGCAAACATTCCATTCGGTTGGAAGGTGATATCGACGATCAGCCGACGGTCTTTTTCCGACCTGCGGCTGACCGGACGACTTGGCGATCTTTCTCTGGTCATACAATCGACTACGTCGTATTTGCAGGTCCTTCGGCCGATGACGTCATCCGGCGCTATCGCGATGTCACGGGTTCCGCTCCATTGATGCCAAAGTGGGCGTACGGATTTATTCAGTCCCGAGCTCGCTATTCTTCTCAGAAAGAGCTTCAGCAAAATCTCGAGACCTTCAGAGAAAAGCAGCTTCCACTCGACCTCATCGTTCAGGACTGGATGTACTGGGGCAAGTACGGCTGGAACGCGATGAAGTTCGACGAGAACGACTATCCTGATCCTGCCGGAATGGTGAACTCGGTGCACGATCTGCATGCACACATCATGATCTCCGTCTGGTCCAGGATCGCTGCGGAGACCGAGATCGGCAAGGAGTTTCAGTCGCGTGGCTTCTACGTGCCTGGCACGGACTGGGTCGATTTCTTCAATCCGGAAGCCCGTGCTCTCTACTGGAAAGACTTCAGCACGCATATGGTGCCGTTTGGCTTCGATGCGTGGTGGCTCGACGCGACCGAACCCGAGAACGATGACATTCACGGAAGAAAGGTCTTCACCGGTGCCGGAGACGACGTGCGCCTTCTTTATCCACTTTTGGTCAATAGAACCGTGTACGAAGGACTGCGCAAGGATGTTCCCGGCAAGCGCGTCATGCTGCTCACACGCAACGCCTTCCTGGGGCAGCAACGCTATGCATCCGCGGTTTGGTCGGGCGATGTCGGCAATGATTGGGAAACTCTGCGTCGTGAGATCGTTGCTGGGCTTGGTTACTCCGCCTCGGGGCTCCCTTACTGGACAAGTGACACAGGAGGCTTTTTCCGGTCGGGTACAACCCAGTTTAGCGATCCCGCTTACCAAGAGCGATTGATGCGGTGGTTGGAATTCTCCGCCTTTACGCCATTGATGCGCGTCCATGGTTGGCTCACACCCACCGAGCTATGGCTGTATGGATCCAAGGTCGAGACGGTTGGGCGAAAGTATCTTGAACTGCGTTCGCGCATGATCCCCTATATCTACTCCGAGGCTGCGCAGGTTACGTCACACGGTTCAACGCTTCTGCGTCCGCTGGTGATGGACTTCCCCTCCGACCCAAAAGCTCTGCAACAGAAATACGAGTTCATGTTTGGCAAAGACCTTCTGGTTGCTCCTGTTACTGATGCCTCGGTGACGAGCGCGCGTGTCTACTTGCCTTCAGCCGTTGGCGGTTGGTACAACTTCTGGACGGAGAAGCACTTGCCCGGTGCGCAGGTGATTGCTTCCTCTGCGCCCGTCGATATCATCCCTCTCTTCGTGCGGGCAGGGTCGATTCTTCCTCTTGGTCCTGTCAGTCAGTATTCAGAACAGCATAGCGACGGTCCTATAGAGTTGGTGGTCTACCCCGGACAAGATGGGAGCTTCACTCTCTACGATGATGAGGGGAGCAACTATGATTACGAGACCGGTCAGTCCAGCAAGATCGTTGTTCGTTGGGATGATAAGGCCCGCGAACTTCATATCGGCGCGCGCTTAGGCAGCTTCCGGGGAATGCTCCGCGAGCGCAGTTTCGTCGTGCGTATGGTGGGCGGCAACCACGCGTCGCATGAAGTTCGCTACGGCGGAGATGCCATTAGGATTCCCTTGGACTGATTCATGATGTCTACGATTGACACTAACGGATCTTCCAGGGGAAGAAGGGAACACTGACCTCCTGACTGGATTCAGATTGTCATTGTTACCGAACCTGACGGTACCGGAGCGTTGCGTCACTCCACCGGTAGGGCGTAGAGCGTTGGAGCTCGAGTCTTTGAAACGTAATGAGTCAGGTTGCAAAGATTGATTTGCGAGGGTTTAGAGCGGGATCACGTAATCCACAGTTTTTGGGTTGCGTTGTTTTTGTGATGGGGTTAGTCTTGGGAAGTCGCACATGACTGACGGGCCGGTTACTGAGGTGCTTG